>CAZMEZ010000007.1:0-35846 GCA_964565425.1 uncultured Planctomycetia bacterium
ACCTGAAACCTATAACCTGCTCTTCCGGGACAGTCCCTTTAACGCTTACCCCTTAATCCCTGAATCACCCATCACTCATCACTTCTTCATCCTTCATCCTTTAACCTTTATCCTTGAACGAATCTCCAGTCCCCCGGTAAAATTCACAAGATGGGAAAAATGGGGACGTCGCCCATTTAGGCCTAAAAATGGGGACGTCGCCCATTTAGGCCTCCTTGTCAGACTACAGACTGCAGTGAGTTGCCAGTAACCAGCGCACCAGTCACCGGAGCGCCAGAGGTCATCAGGTGTCAAAGGATGATAAAAACACTCTGACACTAGGCCCGAAGGGCCGATGACACTAGCCCGCGGAGCGGGTGATGACGCTGTGACACTATATAATCGCCCCCAGTTTCCAGCCCCCCGGTAAAATTCACAAGATACCAGATACTAGATACAAACTTCATTTCCGCTACTCATCACCTATCGCGTATTATGTGAGTTGATCACGGAGATTTAAATAGATTACGGGGATCATATCTTCGTAATCTAAGATCGTTGTCCATATTACAAATCTTCGTGATCAACGCCTTTCTCTCGCCTCTCGCCTCTAGCCTCGTTACTCGTCGTCCGTCGATCGTCGTTCGAATTTCGTTAACCAGTTGCCGATTGGCCCGTTGCCCGAATAACGGGCGAACTGGATAACGGGGAACGACTCATCACCCATCACTCATCACCCCATCACTTCTTTGAACAACTCAATATACTGCCCCGCTATCCCCGCCCATGTCCAGGTGGTCCGTATCTTCCTGTTGAACTCCAGGACGTGGCGGACACTTTCATCCCAGTTGTCCACGGTCCAGGCTATGGCTTTACCCATGTTTCCGGCCAGGTTGCGCGCGGGGTCAACGGTTATGCTCGCCAGAACCCCCCGTCCTGTAACTATCCCCCAATCCTGCCTTTCCCCCCTATCCGCCTCCAGCATATACAGCGGTCCGTTCGTATCGGCGGAGACCACCATGTTACCCCTTGCCGATGCCTCTATCAGGGACATGCCGAAAGGTTCCTTTAGCGTGGGCAATATGTAAATATGCTTGTCGTCAAGTATCTCTTTTTTCTCTTCCAGCGGGCTTATCCCGCTTTTCAGATCGAATTTTACGGTAAGGTTTTCCGGGAGGTCTTCGGCCTCTTCCTCCAGTTCCTTTATGTATCCTTCCGAAGCCGGCATGCCGGCTATCGTCAAACAAAGATCACGCGATCCAAGGCGTGCCGCCTCTTTCGCGCCTCTTATGGAATATTCTATCCCCTTGCTCGGATCTACCCTGCAAAAGGTAACAAGATTTAATGCCCCGGGCGCAGAGGCCAGTTTGCGTTCAACTTCTTCGTCTGTCATGAGAAAATCATCGTCACATCCCGAGGCAAGAACGGTTATCTTGTCTTCGTACTTCTTGACGTCGTCGAATTCGCCGACTATTTGCTTGAAATCGTCCCTCACCATGGGGCTGTTCGCTATGACAAGGTCGGCAAAACGGCACATCGATTCCCATTCCCTTATCTTCGCCAGCACCTCCTTCGTCCCTTCATAGGCGCCCACGAATTTGCCGTCCCCCGTAACATATGTCGTTTCGAGGGCGTGAAGGTACGAGACCTTCTTCGGCTCTATGCCTTGAAGTTCCCTGGCCATGTAGCCCGGGATGATGTGGTGCCCCTGAAGGTTCACCACGTCATATTCTTTCCGGCGGTCCCTTATCCAGCTTATGGCCGCCCCCGCGAAACGCATTATCCTGTCCAGCTCTTCTTCCTTGACCTTATGGACATAAGGATGTTCTATGCCTTTTTCTATGAGGAACCGTATCACCTTCAGTTTTCCCCTGTCCTCTACGCTGTACGGCACATCCCTGTCCGCGAGAAGCGTAGCATCGCGAATGGTCTTCTCGGTATGTATGGATATTATGAAAACATCATGATCGAGCCGGAGGAACTGGTCGCATATGTTCTTTACGTGGACACCGCCGCCTCCCGTGGCGGTCTTCTCGAATTGCAGGGATACGATAGCTATATTCAAGATATTCCTTTTTTCGTCGTACGTCGATCGTCGTTCGAATTTCGGGGTCGTCAGCTATCCGTTATAAAACGTGACACGATATTCGAATCCCGAACGACGAACGACAACCTCTCACCTTTTCATCACTATCGAAGCGGCGCCGTAGATGCCGACGTCCCTTTTGAGTTTGGCCTGGAGGACGGGCGTCTTCCTGGCGAAAATGTTTATCGTTCGGGAGGGGATCTCTTTTTTTATCTCTTTGAACAGGAGGTTCCCGAGAAGGGACACTCCTCCTCCTATCACTATGACTTCCGGGTCAAGGATGCTTATCATGCTGCCGAGCCATACGCCGAGAAGTTTGCCTTGTTCTTTTATGGCTTCCACGGCGATCTCGTCGCCTTCCATTGCCGCCTCGCCGATGTCCACCATGGTAACTTTGTCCAGCTCACCGTCCACCATATCCACGATGGACGTTTTCAAGCGCGGGTTCTTCTTAAGTTTTTTTACCAGTCTTTTTACGGTGTTCGGTCCCGAGGCAAGCGCCTCGATACAACCGATATTCCCGCAATTACAAACGTTTTTCGTATCGTCATATTTTATGGTCACGTGCCCGCCTTCACCCGCCATGCCGTTCTTGCCGTGATAGATCCTGCCGTCGATTATGACACCGGTGCCTATCCCGGTGCTCACGGTCACGTAGAACACGTGCTTATATCCTTTTGCCGCCCCCCATATGACCTCGGCCATGCCGGCGGCGTTCGCGTCGTTCTCCAGTTTTGTCTTCTTCCTGAACCTGTTCTTGATAAGTTTGACCAACGGGACTTCTCGCCAGCCGGGAAGGTTGGGCGGATTATGCACGATGCCGTTTATCGGGTCCAGCGGTCCCGGCGCGCACACGCCTATCCCGCCTATATCGGTCATTTTTACCCTGCTTATCCTGGTCACGTCCCGTATCGAAATGAATACCTGCTCGAGGGAGGTTTTGAAACCTTTTTCCGCCATCGTAGGGACGACTATCTTCTGTTTGATCTTGCCGGTATTATGGACTATGCCGGTGGCAATTTTAGTGCCGCCTATATCCACCCCGATAACGTATTTCTTCATGGGAAACCCCTTTTTCCGGTACGAAGTAAGAAGTAAGCAGTTAATAGGTAGTATGTAATTAAATAATTATTACACAAAAAGGGGTGCGGGACAAGGGGGTTTTGAGTGGCGTGCCATGTGTTATGTCGTACAATCATAACACATGACACATCACACATAACACAAGATTCAAGCGGCTCACATACTACGAAAGCCGGTTGCGGTAATCTTCGTATCCGAATTTACGGACCACTCGGACCTCGTTTTTTTCAGGATCATAGAGCGCGATGGACGGAAGACGCACGCCGTTGAAGGTGTTGTTCTTAACCATCGTATAATGCGCCATGTCGAGGAAAGTTATCCTGCTCCCCACCTTGAGGGGTTCAGGGAAAGAATATTCGCCGATAATGTCGCCCGCCAGGCAGGTAAGTCCGCCGAGACGGTATGTATAAGGCGATCTTCCCGGGTCCTCCGCGCCCGAGATCCCCGGCCTGTAAGGCATCTCCAGCACGTCCGGCATGTGCGCCGCCGCGGAAGTATCCAGGATAGCTATCTCGGGAGAACCGGGCATGATATCAAGAACGGACGCTACGAGGACGCCGGTGTTCAAGGCTATGGCCTCCCCGGGTTCAAGATAGACATGAACGCCGTATTTTTCCCGGAACCCGGCCACGAGCCGGCAAAGCCTGTCTATATCGTAATCCGGACGTGTGATGTGATGCCCGCCGCCGAAATTCACCCACTCCATGCGGTCAAGGTAAGGCCCGAATTTCTTTTCCACCGCTTCAAGCGTCCGTTCGAGCGCGTCGGAGTTAAGTTCACAGAGCGTGTGGAAGTGCAGCCCCGTTATGCCTTCGAGGTCCTTCCCCCTGAACTCTTCCGCTTTTATCCCGAGTCTGGACCCCGGCGCGCAGGGGTCGTAAAGAGCTACCTTGACCTCCGAGTGTTCCGGGTTAACGCGCAGCCCGCACTTGACCTTTCCGCCGCGGGATCTGACAAGCGGTTTGTATCTCTCCCATTGCGAAAAGGAGTTGAAATTCACATGGCTCGCGTATTTAAGGATCCCTTCTAATTCCGCGTCCTTGTAGGCGGGGGCATAGACATGGACCTCTCCGCCGAATTCCTCGAAACCCAGGCGGGCCTCGTCAAGTGAACTCGCCGTTGTCCCCGAAAGATATTCCCGCGCTACGGGAAACACGCTGAACATGGCGAAACCCTTGAGCGCGAGGACGATCGCGCACCCCGTCCTGTCCTGGACGCTCTTCAGGATCCGGAGGTTCTTCCTGAGAAGCCCCTCGTCGACTACGTAACAGGGGGTATGTGGGACTTTTTGGGATATGTTCATCAGTATTGGGTTACCAGTAACCAGTTGCCAGAGACCAGAATAAGTCACGAATTTCGTTAGCCCGTTTCCGGTTGACCCGTTGTCCGGGTAACGGGCGAACGGGATAACGGGCAACGGCAACCGTAGTTGCCCGATTTATCGGGCGCTGATAGCTGAAAGCGGATAGCTACATATCACTTAACCCGCTTTACTCTATTTTATCTCCTCAACCACCCACGGCAAACCGTGGATGTTCAGTTTCTCCATGAAAGGATCGGGGTCCAACTGTTCCATGTTGAACACTCCTTCCCCTTTCCATGTGCCGGTCATCATGAGCATCGCCCCTATCATCGCGGGAACGCCCGTGGTATAGGAGATGGCCTGCGCCTTGACCTCCCGGTAGCATTCGGCATGGTCGCAGACGTTGTAGATATAGACCTTCTTTTTCCTGCCGTCCTTCACGCCTTCCATCATGCACCCGATATTCGTCTTTCCCCTGTAATTCTCGCCCAGGGACGACGGCTCAGGCAGGACCGCTTTAAGGAACTTGAGCGGGACTATTCTTTTCCCTTCGTATTCCACGGGATCGATCCTGGTCATGCCCACGTTCTCCAGCACCCTGAGATGCGTCAGATACTGTTCGCCGAACGTCATCCAGAACCTTATCCTCTTGAGGCCTTTTATGTTCTCGGCGAGCGATTCAAGCTCTTCGTGATACATGAGGTACATCTCGCGCGGTCCGATCTCGGGAAAATCGAACGTTTCGTGGACCGACAGGGGATCCGTCTCTTTCCACCCGCCTTCTTCCCAGTACTTCCCGCGCTGCGTGATCTCTCTTATGTTGATCTCCGGGTTGAAATTGGTCGCGAATGGACGTCCGTGCTCGCCGGCGTTGCAATCCATTATATCCACGTAATGTATCTCGTCAAAATAATGCTTCTGGGCGTAAGCGCAGAATACATTGGTCACCCCGGGATCAAAACCGCTCCCGAGAAGGGCCATGAGCCCCTTTTCCCTGAACCTGTCCCGGTAATCCCACTGCCATTTATAACAGAATTTCGCTTCGTCAGGCGGCTCATAGTTCGCCGTGTCAAGATAATGGACCCCCGTTCCGAGACAGGCATCCATTATGGAAAGGTCCTGGTACGGAAGGGCCACGTTTATCGCCAGATCAGCTCCGATATCGCGTATCAGTTCCGCGACCTCCTGCGGGTTGTCCGCGTCCAGTTTCTCGGTCCTTATCGGACGGTCGATCTGTGACGCTATCTTTTCGCATTTTTCGAGAGTGCGGCTGGCCAGGCAGATCTCTTTGAAGACCTCCGGCACCTGAGCGCACTTGTGGGTAACGACACCCCCTACCCCGCCCGCTCCTATGATCAATATTTTTCCCATTTTTATATTCCTTTTTGCCGAATAAAGATCGTCATCCCCGCAAAAACGGGGATCACATGAAAATACTTTTACTTTTATTTTGACATTGTGTTATGTGTTACGTGTCAGGTGTCATGTTACGCAATCATAACACATGACACATTACACACAACTCAATTCTTTACGTTCAGACTAACCCTGTCCGCTGTCCGCTGAATTTACGCTGAATTATTTTACCAAAACGTAAAACCCCTGTAAACATTAGTTTTGCGGGTGTTTATTCTTGACGAAAATCCTGCATGTTATACAATGATTTTAACGCTTTTCGGGAATATCATGCTTTCATCCGGGAAAAAGATAAAATTGCTTGCCGGGCTCGGGCTCCTTTCCGTCATATTCTTCCTGCTCCGGGCCAGGTCGATAGGGCATCTCCTCATGTGGGACGAGGCCTGGAACATCCTTTCCCTGCGGGCCTTCCTTTCCAACGCGACGGCCGATCCTTTTTACTGGTATTACAGGTTCCACCCGCCGCTTTACATGTTATTTGCCTCCCTTCTCTCGCCCTTCCAGGCCGGGTTCGCGGCAAGGGCCGAGGTGCTTTCACTCTTCTTCTCCTATTCTACGTTCGTTATAGTATTTTTCCTGAGCAACAGGATAGGCGGCTGGAAATACGCTTTCCTGAGCGGCCTTTTTCTCTGCGTCCTCCCCGTTTCCATGGGTTATGATACGTGGATAAAAAGGGACTGCCTCGCCATGGCGCTGGGATACCTTTCGATCCTGCTTCTCCTGGACAAAAAATTCCTGTGGTCGGCCGCGGTTCTTTCTCTTTCGCTCCTTGCCAAGGAAAGCGCTCTTTTCTTCTTTCTGGCGGTTTTCGCGCTGCTTTTCGTCCTCGACGAAAAGCGGAAGTTGAAAATAATATCCACCTTCCTGCTTGCCGCTTTTCTCCTTACGGCCTGGTGGTACATCCCGCTCAGCAACCTTACAAGAGAGGTCCTGCAATATTATTTCTCCGGAGCGGTTTACGGCGATACGTGGGCGAATCCTCCCCTGTATTACGTGAAAAAACTTATCCCGGACCTGGGCATGCCGGTCCTGGCGTTCTGCGTCATCGGCCTGTTCTATTCGACCTATCGCGCCTTCGTGAAAAAGGAAGCGAAGTGGTCCGTCCCACTGGTGGTGGCATCCTGCGTTTATATACCGGTCTCACTCGTATTCGCCACGAAGACACCGTGGCTTTCCGTATCCGCCGTCCCCGCTCTTGCCATGATCGCGGGGGCCGGCGCGCTGTACCTCCTGGAAAGATCGAACAGGATAAAGATATTCTTCCCCGTATTCTGCGTCCTTATCGCCTCGGCGGTCATCGGCGGAATGGCCTTTTCCTACCAGGGTTATCACATGGAGACTTACCCTAACGGGTGGCCCGGCGCCCGGTCTTCAAGAGATCTCGCCGAATATCTTAACGCCGGGATGAAGGACGACGACCGGCTGATGATAACGGAATTCGCCTATTGGCGCATGCCGCTCTGCCCGGTCTTCATTTACTACTGGAAACCGCATGAAATAATGATCGCGAGGAACGTGAGCTCTCCGGAAAAGATCGTCGAAGAGATGAAAAAATACGGGGCATCCTGGTTGGTCATCGCCGATTCGCCTGACCCGAAATACAATTACCATGACCTCGTGTCGGCCATGAAAGAACTGCTCGGCAAAGACCCGGCCAGGGTCGGCTGGTCATATGTCTGGGAAACAGTTGAATCCCGCAACGAAAAAACTACAGGACCAGATTCAGAAGAGTCCCCACGACGATCGCGGTAAATATCATCAGCACCGCCGCTTTCGCCATATCCCTGGCGCCGAGTTCACGCGCCATCACCATGAAGGTCGCCGCGCAGGGAAAATATACGGCAAGCACCGTGCACGCCACGACAAGCTGCTTGGTCGTAAGGGCCAGGGGCCCGAGCATCCCCACCGCCACGTCCTTACGCAGGAAACCGATGAGCATGGCCGATATCGTCTCCATGGGGAGCCCCCACAACCCCGTTACTACCGGAGCGAAGAACCCGGACATGAACCTTACGACCCCCAGCAGGTAGAGAATATTCACTATAAAAATACCTAAAAGAACGTACGGCACGGCTTCCTTCAGGAATTCGGACACCCTCATCCAAAGCTTTTTAAGAACGGCTTTCGGCTGCGGCAGCCGGTACGGCGGTATCTCCCAGAGGACCTCCGGGCTTGCGCCCTTGAGAAAGCGGTTCATGAGGAGCCCTTTTATTATGAGTATGGCGAGGAGTATCCCGAATATCGCCGCTACGTACTGCCCGCCCCTCTGGCCGACGAGCCCCACTATCATGGCTATCTGCGCCATACAGGGCACAGCTACCCCCATGAGTGTGGCGGCGATAAACTTTTCCCTCCTCGTCTCCAGAAGGCGTAGCGCCATCGCCCCCGGAACGTTGCACCCGAGGCCCAGTATCATGGGTATAATGGCGTAACCGTGAAGCCCCAGGCGGTGAAAAAGATTGTCCACCTGCGTCGCCAGGCGGGGCAGGTATCCGAAATCCTCCAGGATCCCGAGGACAAGATAAAAACTTAAAATATACGGCAAAACCGCCACGAACGGCACGTAAAAGCCGGTGGTCAAAAGCCCGAAAGACATCCCGAGATCCGGTTGCCCCTCCATCAGCTTGCCTATCAGGAGATCATGGACAATTCCACCTCCTCCGAGGAACGAGCTGATCCTGGCGACCACGGGCAGCCAGAACCCGTTGAACAGGGGCTCCAGTAAATATCCGATAAGCCCTTCCGCCACGAACCGTATTGCCAGGAAAGACACGAAAATTACCAGCACGGCTATGGGAAGGCCCGTTAAAGGCCTCGTGCTTATGTCCTCGAGCCTTTCAAGGAACGTATGATGATGGTGGTGCAGGACCTGCGCGGCGCTGACCATCCTGCCTATCTCTTCCCATTTCTGGTCCTTGTCGAGAATATCGAAACTTCTTTTTTCGGCGTGCCGTATCGCTTCCACGAGGTCCTTTATGCCCTCGCCGGTTATGCCGCAGGTCGGTATTACCGGGACTCCGAGCTCTTCCTCGAGCTTTTTGCAATCGATCTCTATCCCCTTGTGCCGCGTTTCGTCCCACATGTTGAGGGCGACCACAACGGGCACTTTCCTTTCCCTGAGTTCGAGCGTAAGAAAAAGATTGCGTTCGAGATTGGTCGCGTCAACGATATTAACGACGATATCCCCGTGCCGCAGCATTTCCAGGGCGACCTTGTCCGCCTTGCACGCGGGGTCAAGGTTGTATATGCCGGGGACGTCGACGAGAATCCCGCGCTCTCTCTCGCTCAGCTTCATATTCCCCTGGCTGAAACCGACTGTCGTGCCGGGATAATTCGATACCGTCACCCTGGCTCCGGTAAGCCTTGAAAATATGACGCTCTTCCCGACGTTCGGGTTGCCCATGAGGAGTATCTTTTTTCCTTCACCCGCCATGTTATATCTCCACTATTATCTTCTGCGCCATGCCGTGGCCGATAGCCACTTTCGTCTTATCGACCAGCACCGTTACCGGCCCTCTCCAGAAATGGGAACTTATTTTCGTTATTTTCTTCCCGGGCCTTATCCCCAGGGCCGCGAGACGGCTCTGGGCGCCATGCCCCCCGAGTATCTCTTTAACGACACCTGTCTGTTTTGCCTTCAGTTCCGTCAGATACATGTGAACCTTCTATTCTATTTTTTTATCTTTCCTGTCTTATAAAACCCGTGGAATTTCTTCAACCACTCGGGCCTCCCGCCGTCCGGCCGGATTTTAACGAATTCCATGAATTTCGCGAGCCGTTCGAACGTCCCGCGGCTTATCGCGTGCTCCATCCTGCAGGCGTCCCTTGCCGCCGCTTTCCTGTCCACGCCGAGGACCTTGTTAAGGAACATTACCAGAAGGTCATGCCGCCTCTGGATCGATCGCGCCACTTCCTCCCCTTCTCGCGTAAGTTCCACGTATCCGTAACGTTCGTGGACGATAAGGCCTTTTTTTGAAAGCACGGCGAGCGCCCCCGTCACGCTCGGTTTTTTCACGTCCAGCGCCCGGCTTATGTCCCTTACCCTTGCCACGCCTTTTTCTTTTTTAAGGGCAGCTATGGCCTCGAGATAGTCTTCCATGCTGGATGTCAATTTCCTGGTTTTCCCGGGTTTCCCCGCCATTACGTTCCCCCTATTAGTTTGTTAGGTTTTACTTTGTTAGTATATCCTAACACTTATTGCGTATTTTGTCAACTCTTTTGTCTCGGGGGGACTTAGAACCACCTCTTTCGCTTGAAATACGCGAGCATGGCAAGGCCCACGAGGGCCATGAAGCCGAGGACGGCGAAATACCCGTACTTCCACTCGAGCTCGGGCATGAACTTGAAATTCATGCCGTAGACCCCGGCTATGAAGGTAAGAGGTATGAATATGCTGGCGAATATCGTAAGGACCTTCATGACCTCGTTCATCCTGTTGCTGAGGCCCGAAAGATATATATCCAGCATGCCCGACACCATATCACGGAAGGACTCTATCGTATCGATGACCTGTATGGTGTGGTCATAGACGTCCCTCAGGTATACGGATGTCGTCTTCTTGACAAGAGGCGATTCCCCGCGCATTACGCCGCTTATCACTTCACGCAGGGGCCATATGGACCTCCTCAGGAAGATCATGTCCCTCTTGAGGGAATGTATCGTGCGCAGTATGCGCGGGTTCGGTTCTTTTACGAGTTTCTCTTCGATAAGCTCTATGTCTTCCCCTATTCTTTCAAGTATGGAAAAATATCCGTCTATTATCGCGTCGAGTATCGCGTACGCCAGGAAATCCGCGCCTTCTTTCCTTATCCTGCCCTTCCCCGTCCGTATCCTGTCGCGGATGCCCTCGAAGACGTCCCCTTCCTGTTCCTGGAAAGAGATGACGTAATTTTTTCCGAGAAGCAGGCTCACCTGTTCTATCTTTATTTCCTTATCCTTGCCGTTGTAATATATCATCTTGAGGACGATATAAAGATATTCCTCGAAATCCTCGTACTTGGGGCGCTGCCCCGTATTGACCACATCCTCCAGGACAAGAGGATGTATCCCGAAATTCTTGCCTATTTTCTCCACCATGTTAAGGTCATGGACGCCGTCAATGTTTATCCAGGAAACGCTGGAGGTATGTTTAAGGGGGAAACATTCCTCCACGTCCTTTATCTCTTTTTCCGCGCACTTACCTTCGTTATAATCAAAATAGGTTATCCTGACCTTTTCCGTCCTTTTGTCGCCGATATGAACGAGCGTGCCCGGGGCAAGTCCCGATTGTTTCGATATTTTCTTTATCAGATGGGCCATTTTCGCCTCCCTTTAGACTTTAAAAACGGAGCACAGGCTGCCTGTGGTTCTTTAGAAGATTTTAGAGCATAATGGGTGGTTTTACAACAAATTATGTGGCGAGAGTAGTGTCAAGATAATTGGGCACTTTCTAAAGCTGTCATTCCGAGTGAGGCCGAAGGCCGAATCGAGGAATCTATTACAAGCTCTTTAACCCCTTCCCCCATGGGGGAAGGCGGCGCAAGCACCCGCAATGATCATGCATATGAACAGGGTAAACGCCCTTAAATATCGATGCGTGCTTATATTCATCTTAAGGGCGATTATACCTTTTCCCCGGGAATCGGTAAATAGATTAAACCGCGGCAGGCTTTATTTGCTGTTGTTTTCGAGCTTCCTGTGTTTGACGACCTTGGCCCGGATCATATATATAACGTCTTCCGCTATATTGGTCGCGTGGTCACAGATCCTTTCCAGGTGGCGCGCGACGAGTATCAGGGGAACGGCTTTCGCGGATATTTTACTGTCTTTCGATATATACTCGTCCATGAGTTCATCTGCTATTGAATTTTTAAGCGCGTTCGCCTTGGGATCGGACAGTATGACTTTTTTGGCGAGACCTTCATCCCTGTCCACAAAGGAGTTAATGGCATCTGTGACCATCATTCTCGCCATATCCGATAACTTCGGGATATCGACCAGCGGCTTGACCAGGGGTGCGTCCGCCACCTCCAGGACGCGCTGCGCGATATTGACGGCCAGATCGGCGATCCTCTCTATTTCCGTGTTTATCTTCATTCCCGTTGTTATGAACCTCAGGTCCACGGCCATGGGTTGCCTCTTCGCCAGAAGGTTTATGGCTTCCTCCTCTATTGCGTTTTCCATCTCGTCTATTTTCTTGTCCCCTTCTATCACCTTTTTAGCCGTCTCCTTGTCCCGGCCTTTCAGCGCCGCCACGGCTTCACGTATGGCCTCTTCCGCAAGGGTCGCCATCCTGAGCAGATCCGAGTTCAATTTCTTCAATTCGTCGTCAAAATGTCTTTCCATCATAAGATACCTTCCTTATTATGTCCGGCCGATCATCCGAACCGGCCCGTTATATAATCTTCCGTTATTTTCTTTTCGGGATTGGTGAATATCTTGTTAGTCTCATCGTATTCTACCAGTTCCCCCAGCATAAAGAAAGCCGTATGATCCGACACTCTCGCCGCCTGCTGCATGTTATGGGTCACTATTACGATAGTATAGTCTTTTTTGAGTTCCTGTATAAGTTCTTCTATCTTCGCCGTGGCCGTGGGATCAAGCGCCGAGGCCGGCTCGTCCATGAGAAGCACTTCCGGTTCGACCGCGAGGGCTCTTGCTATGCATAACCTCTGCTGCTGCCCCCCCGAAAGATCGAAGGCGCTGTGATCAAGCCGGTCCTTGACCTCGTTCCACAGGGCCGCTCCTTTAAGGCTGCGCGCGACTTTCTCCTCTATATATCTTCTGTCCCTGATGCCGTTTATCTTCAGCCCATAGGCGACATTCTCGAATACGGTTTTCGGGAAAGGGTTCGACTTCTGGAACACCATGCCTACTTTCCTGCGTATTTCTACCACATCCATATCGGGTGAGAAAATGTTCCGCCCGTCCAGGATCACCTCCCCCTCTCCCCTTGCCCCCGGGATAACGTCGTTCATGCGGTTCAGGCTTCTCAGGAAAGTGGATTTGCCGCATCCGGAAGGCCCGATTATCCCGGTAACGCCGTTCCTGCAGATGTCCATGGATATACTTTTAAGCGCGTGGATATCGCCGTAATAAAAATCAAAGCCCTTTACCTCTATCTTTATCCCTCTTTTCATCGTCAATCCCTTTTTATTTTTCGCAAATGGTATCTAAGCACCACGGCGAACAGGTTCATGGAAAAAACAAGCGCTATAAGCACCAGGGCGGTCCCGTACGCCAGGGGCCTCACCTTTTCTATGGCGTGGTGCTGCGTTGACATTATATAGAGATGGTACGGCAGCGCCATGAACTGGTCAAAAACGGACCTGGGCAGGAACGGGAGAAAGAACGCGGCCCCCGTAAATAAGATAGGCGCCGTCTCGCCTGCCGCCCTGGCCAGCCCCAGTATCGTCCCGGTCAACATGCCCGGAACGGCATACGGCAGAACATTGGTCCTTATGGTCTGCCATTTTGTGGCGCCGAGCGCCAGGGCCCCGTCCCGGTAAGACCGGGGCACGTTCTTAAGCGCCTCTTCGCTTGCCGTTATTGTCCAGGGGAGCGTCATGAGCCCCAGCGTAAAACCGGCCGAGAGGACGCACGTGCCGATCTTCATTAATTGTACGAACAGGACAACCCCAAAGAGACCATAGACTATGGAAGGAACGCCCGAGAGGTTCCTTATCGACATCCTTATAAGCCGGGTGAACTTATTGTCTCGCGCGTATTCATTAAGGTATATCGCGCACCCCATCCCCATTGGAACAGCCAGTACAGCCGTTATAACGGTCACGAGAAAAGTCCCGACTATCGCGGGAAAGATACCCCCCTCTGTCATCCCGTTCCTGGGGCTTTGCGTAAGGAATTGCCAGTTTATCACGCCTATCCCTTTCGAGATAATTTCATACAAAATAACGAAAAGAATACCCAGGACGGCGATCATGCAAAACCGCAAAAGTCCGAATCCCAGTTTCTGTGAAAAATCCTTTCGTTTTATCATCTGTTGACCACCTGGTACTTTCTCAGGACAATGTCGGCCACCATGTTAACCAGAAAAGTTATCATGAAAAGAACAAGCCCGACCGCGAAAAGAGCGTAATAATGCGTGGTGTAATAAGGGACTTCCCCCAGTTCGATCGCGATCGTCGATGTCATCGTCCTGACCGAATCGAGAAATCCTCTCGGCATCGCCGGCGCGCATCCCGTTGCCATTAGCACGGTCATCGTCTCCCCGATAGCCCTGCCCATACCGAGCATGCCGGCGGCGAATATCCCGGACATCGCGGCGGGTATTTTAACCTTTATGACCGTTTGCCATTTGCTGGCGCCAAGCGCTAAAGAAGCTTCACTGTATGATTTAGGAACGCTTTTCAGCGCGTCTTCCGTAAGGCTTATTACGGTAGGTAGCGCCATTACCGCCAGAAGTATCGACCCGTTCACCGCGTTCAGGCCATTGGGAATGTGGAATATTTTAGCTATCATCGGCCCCACCAAAATTATGCCGAGAAAACCGATAACCACCGACGGTATCCCCGCCAGTATCTCTATGACCGGCTTCGATATTTCCCTGACCCTGTCGCTCGCCACGTCCGAAAGATAGGCCGCCGTCCCTATCCCCAGAGGAACAGCGATCACAAGGGCACCGAAAGTGACCATGAGAGTGCTCACGAGCATCGCTCCGATACCATATACGGGCTTAAAGTAAGAGGTCGGGTTCCAGGAGGAGGTGAAAAGAAACTGCCGGGTGCTGATCTCCCGGAAAGCCGGAAGAGAAGTAACTATAAGGAGCCCGAATATGCCGGCAAGCGCCAGCACGACCAGGAGGCCGTTGAAAAGAAAGAGGCCATGGACGATCTTTTCCTTAACATTCCTCATGGATCACCCACGGCCTCCTTTCCTTTCAGGGGGGTTAAATACCGACGCTTCTTTTGTTGAACTCCACGTACTCCCCGGGTATCGGGAAGAACCCCTGTTCTTCCACTATCTTCTGCCCTTCGGGGCTCAGCTCGAACGCGATGAAGTCGCGTACCGCGCCTCTGGGAGTGCCGTTCACGTACTGGTTAAGCGGACGGGCTATGGGATACTTTCCCGTCTTCACGTCCCCGGGGTTAAGAGGACTGGCGTACGGGGCCCCCTTAAAAGCCGCCACCTCAAGAACTGTAATGCCGGTCGCTTCCTTCACGTAACCTACGCCGACGTACCCTATCCCGGTAGTATCGGCCTTAACCGCCTCGACTATCTGGGAGTTGCCGTTCATCCTCCTCATCCGGGGAGAATAATCGCCCTTGAGCACCATATCCATGAAAAGCACGAAAGTGCCGGAATTGGATTGCCTGCCGTAAAGGGTGATCGGTTTATTATCCCCACCGATGTCCTTCCAGTTGGTGATTTCGCCGCGGTAGATCTTGCCTATCTCGTCCATCGTCAGCCTTCTCACTGGATTGTTCCCGTTGACTATAACGCTGAGGCCGTCGAGGGCTATAACGACCCTTTTGGGGTCGATACCGGCGCCCTGCGCCTGCGCCACCTCTTTGGCTTTCATGTCGCGCGAAGCGTCAGCTATATCAGCTTTGCCGTTGATCAGGGCCGCTATACCCGTGCCGGAACCTCCTCCGGTCACGGCGATCGCGGAACCCCGGTTCTTTTCCATGTACACCTCGCTCAATCTCTGCACAAGATTGATCAGGGTGTCGGACCCTTTGATCTGCACCATATTTTTGGCATGCGCGTCGCCGGCGAGCAGAAAAAGGACCGTGGTTGCCAGTAATATACCTTTCGAGAGTTTGTTCATAAGTCAGCTCCTTTTCTTTATTTATAGAACTTAACTGTTACGATCCTGTGAACTTTCTGCGACATTACCGTTAAATCAGAACTTAGTCTTGACGTCCAGCTGAAGCAGCTGATACGGTTCGTCATACCGGTTCGGAAGGCCGCTGTCCACGTCTATCGGGACCATGTAATAATATTCGGCTGCCAGGACCGTGTTCTTGAATATCGCGTATTCGATACCGCAATTTACACCCTGTCCGTTCGTGCCGCCGCCGGCCGGGACACCCGACGAGGTAAACCCGTAGAAGTCCGAATCGGGCATGAAATCGGGAACCGCGTCCCTGCCTATATACCTGTATTCGCCCCAGATCTTCCAATCGCCGGGGTTATTGGGCTTCTTCTTACCCAGATAACCGCCGAGCTGCCACGCGAACTCTTTACCACTGGCATCGGCATTCCAGATAAAATCCCCATATAAGCCATTGCCGACTTCAAGATCAAAGAGTTTTTTACCGTCATATCTCAAAAGCAGATCTATGAGATTGAAATCATATCTGTACGTATTCCCGAGAGACCCTCCCCAGCGCGTGTTTGTTCCGGCCGAGTAGTTATACCCGTAACTCTGGTTCCCCTTCACGTTCGTAAGGTCATAATACGCCATCCCGAGATCGAGCGTAGCCCCCCAGTCCCGCATTACGTCCATTTTCAAACCGCCCTGGAACACCCACATCAAGGGGTCCCTCTGCGATCTGCTTATCTCGTCCAGCCATAACATGGCGGTGTTGGCATAAACATTGGTCGGGATTTCAGCTTGCTGAGATCCGGGCGACAGATATTGCGCGGCTATACCTGCCGGACAAATATCGCCGTCCCACAGGAGTTCGGACTTCTGCAGGGGGTTCTTGAACTTTCCCAGCCACAACGTTCCGCCGCCGATCTTTTTCGGCATTTCAGGGGTCCACTTGATGTAGTACTGGTCCAGGCGGCAATCATAGGTCTCGAAATTGTCGTCAAGTGTCTGGTTCGTGGATCTCGGGTCATCGTTACCGGTTACGGCCAGTATGCCGGCGGCTACCTGATCATTGACCTTTCCCTCAACGCCCAGTCTGGCCCTCACCCTTTCCCTTATCCTCTCGTGCGCCGGCCCCAGCCCTTTACCCCAATCCGTCTGCGTCCGGAATCTCACATCACCTTTTAATTTTATCTTCTGCGTCCATTCCGGGGCGGTTACCGCCTTGCCCTGCGCCAGTTCCTTGGAAGCCTCTTCCTTCGCCTCGGAAAGCAGTATCTTGGCTTCATGCGGCGTCAATATGCCTTTCTCCACCAGTTTGTCCACCAGCACATCGATCTCGCCTGACCAGGCGGGCGTCTGCCCGAAAGCAAAAATGAACAAGGCCAGCGCCACGGCTGTAAACAATATCTTCTTCATTTCTATCCCCCTTCTTTGTTCTGACATGAATCTATTCGTGACAAGCGGGACAGGATCCGGCATTTTCTTTATTCTCTGTCCGCGATCCATTCGCTCTTCTTGAATTTCCTGTGCATCTATAGAAAAAACGGCACGCACCGGCAATATCGCATTCGTTATCGCCTCTTTTATCGATCGCTTCACCTCCCTTCCCATCTATTTTGCCGTTCAATATTATTTCCAAAACATCCCTGGAAATGCCTTTGCAAAAGCAGTAATAGGATGCCCCCATGAACGCGAACAACATTAAAGCAATTGTCTTCCCTGCGATCTCCATCCCTTCTCCTTTTTCAACGGAAATGGTATCTCTTTAAGTTTAAGAAACCTTTACGATAAAGTGAACTCTATGTGAATTGAAATTGGGCCGGTAAATAGCCCGGCGGAAGCCGAAACGGCCGTAAAACGGGATCATCCTGCCCGTTTTGCGTGGAATGAAAAACGCGTAAAATCTTGGCGAAAGAGGTCAGGCCTCTTCTCTGAATTTATAGCCGATCCCCCTGACGGTTTCTACGCGCGAACCGGATTTCCCGAGTTTTTCTCTCAGGCGTTTTATGTGGGTATCGATGGTGCGTGTGGTAACATCGGAAGCCATGTCCCATACATCGTTAAGAAGCCTTTCCCGCGATTGGACCCTGCCGGCCCTTTTCATGAGCATGCAGAGGAGCTTGAACTCCATGGGGGTCAACTTTATCTCTTTTCCCCCGATCTTTACGGAATGACGCGGTATGTCCACGACCAGTTTTTCGCTCTTCAGGATATCCTCTTCGGGTTCCTGCGCCGAATACCGCTTGATCACCGCCTTTATCCTGAGCGTGAGTTCTCTGGGGCTGAAAGGTTTTGTAACATAGTCGTCGGCCCCCAGCTCAAAACCGACTACTTTATCCATCTCTTCGCCTTTTGCCGTGAGCATGATAACCGGCACGCGGGCAAATCTTTCATCGCGTTTGATGCGTCTGCAGACCTCGAGTCCGTCGATCTCCGGCAGCATTATATCCAGCAGTACCAGGTCCACGGCTTTTTTCCCGATGGTATCCAGGCATTCCTCCCCCGTTCTGCATACCAGACAATTGAACCCCGCTTTTTCCAGATTATATTTTATAAGATCGGCAATGTCTTTCTCGTCCTCAACGATCAATATTATCTTTTTAACCATGCTGATACTCCTCGCGAAGTTGTTTATGCTGAACGGCTGCCGTTCCCTCTTCTTCCGCGCACCGCCACCTCATGCAACCTATGATACCCTGGGCGACGTTGGTCAGGTGATCGCCTATCCTTTCAAGGTTGTCAATGAGATCGATGTACGCGAGACCGGACCATACGTTGCACCTCCCGCTGTTGAGTCGTTCCACGTGCGCTTTCTTGAGCTCTTCCTGGAAAACGTTCAGGCGACCCTCGCTCATGAGAGACCTCTCCGCCGCTTCCAGGTCGCCCGTCGTGAGGGCTTTTTTGACATCGCATTCCATCTTCTGCAATTCAGCCCACATCGAACGCAGGCCGTCCATTGCCTCTTCCGTAAACGGTAATTTATCCTCTATTTTCTGTTCGGCAAGTTCCTTGATGTTCTCGGCATGGTCGCCGACCCTTTCTATATCGTTCACGCAGTGCATGAGAACGGGCAGTTCCTCGGATTCTTCCCTCTCCAGGTTCCGCTGTGAAAGTTCGACAAGATATTGCGTTATTTCGGACTGCAGCGTGTCCACCGCCTGCTCCAGGTTGGATACCGGTTTCGTCGCTTTTGCGTCATTCTCAAGAAATCCCTTCATCGCGAATGATACCGACCTCCCCGCGAGATCGAGCATGCGCCCCACCTCTTTCTTCGCCTGTTCCATTGCTATGGGCGGCGTCTCGAGAAGATGTTTTTCGAGATATTTTGTCCCCATCTCCACCATGCCCTTGCGCTTCGGGACCAGCCACACGCTCGCTTTTTCAAGCCACCCGATGAAAGGCAGAAAGATCAAGGCGTTAAAAACGTTGAACGAACTATGGAACACCGCTATACAGAACATGATGTTCGTAGTGGTTATGGCGGCGGGCGGGATCACGGCGTTTATAGCCTTTCCCAGAACACCCGTATATATAAGGACCAGGACGTACGTGGTCCCGGTAAGATTGAACAGCGTATGGGACATCGCGGCCCTGCGCGCGTTCAGGTTGGTCCCCATCGCCGCCAGCTGCGCCGTGATCGTAGTGCCTATATTGTCCCCGAGTATTATCGGTATGGCCGCCGGAAAACTTATCAGGCCGTTATAGGCCAAGACCTGCACTATCGCGATCGTGGCGCTCGAACTCTGGAGTATTACGGTGAATATCACCCCGACGAGCACTCCCAGGAGAGGGCTGTCGCTGAACATAATGAACATGTCCTTGACGTGCTGGCTTTTCTTGAGGGGTACGACGGCGTCTTTCATGAAATCGAGGCCGAGGAAGAGAAGGCCGAACCCCATCATGACCTGGCCCCAGAACCTCGCCTTCCGGGTCTTCCCGAACTTCGTCATCGCGAATCCTATACCCACTACCGGAAGGGCGTACTGGGTGACCTTGAAAACGGACATGGAGGAGACCAGCCAGGCGGTGAAGGTCGTCCCTATGTTCGCGCCTATCACGACGCTTATCGCCTGTTTGAGGACGAGGAGGCCCGCGTTCACGAAACCCACGACCATGACGGTCGTCGCGCTCGAGGACTGTATAAGGCATGTTACCCCGGCCCCGATCAATATGCCTATTATCGGCACTTTTGTGGCCAGGTGAAGTATTTTTTTAAGGCGTTCCCCGGCTATCTTTTTCAGGCCGTCCGACATGAGATGCATGCCGAAAAAGAAAAACCCGAGCCCCCCTATAAGGCCGAATGCCAGACTCTTTATCATCCTCTTACTCCTCTTATTTTACGATCTTGAGAGGATGATACTATTTCCGCGTGAAATGGATGTGAAGGGAGTGTGAAGATTGCGTGAAGGGCCGGGGCGGAGCTATCAACGCCCTTTGGGAAAGATTACCGTCACTTTGGTGCCTTTTCCGATCTCCGAGCCTATATCTATGTGCCCGTTATGGGCCATTACTATATGCTTAACTATAGAGAGCCCCAGTCCCGTGCCCCCGAGCTCGCGGGAACGGGCCTTGTCGACCCTGTAGAACCTCTCGAATATCCTCTCCAGGTCCTCTTCCGGTATGCCTATGCCGTTATCCTCGACGGTGAACATGACATCGTCTTTCTCTTCGAAAAGCGAGACCCGTATGTCGCCTTTCTCGGGAGTGTATTTCACGGCATTGTCTATGAGGTTCACGAACACCTGCTCGACCTTGTTCTTGTCTCCCGTTATCGCGAAATCCCGGCCGCCATAAACGACATCCAGCTTTTGCCCTTTCTCCGTCATCGTGTGCCCGAAACCCCAGACCACCTCATCCAGAAGCGCTTTCGCGTCGAAACGCCCTTCCTCCTCCAGCTTTTCGCCGCTCTCTATCTCGGTAAGCTTCAAGAGGTCGTTTATTATATTGCTGAGCCTTTCGGAATGTTTTCTTATTATGGCGAGGAACCTCCGCGCGTTCTCCCTGTCGTCTATCGCCCCGTCCTCGAGCGTCTCGATGAAACCCCGGATCGAGGTGAGCGGCGTTTTGAGTTCGTGCGACACGTTAGCCACGAAATCCGTCCGGACCTTATCGAGTTTCTGGAGGTTATCCATCTTCGCCCGGAGTTCATCGGCCATTCGGTTCAGTGAACGGGCGAGCCCTCCTATCTCACCGCCGGTCTTGACGTCGACCCGTTTGCCTAGATCTCCGTCCGCGATGCTCCGGGCAGTTTCCTCCATCTTCCGTATCGGAAGGCTTATATTCTTAGAGATAAAATATCCTATTACAAGCGTAACAAGGACCGCAAGCATGCCTCCTATCAGAAATGCCCTGTGGATAATGAGGAGTTCCCGGCCGATATCCGTAAGCGGGACCGAAAGCCTCACTACGCCCGCGGTTTTCCCGTTATCTCTCACGCGGGCCGCGACATACTTCATCCTGAGCCCGAGGGTCCTGCTCATGTGGGTGCTTTCCCCGAGCCCGCTATTTATAGCGGCGTTTACCTCATCCCTGTCCAGGTGGTTTTCCATCAACGCAGGGTCCTCTTCGGAATCACCCAGGACCCGGCCGTCCGGGGCGATCACCGTTACCCTTAACCCCATTTTTTCCGCGAGTCCGCGTGTATCCCGCTGGACGGCGTTCCGGTCATCTTTCAAAAGATCTTTTCTTATGATATCGGCGCTCAGGACGGCGTTACTGGCGAGCTTCTCCGTTATCTTTTCCTCGTAATACCCCTTGAGCCTCGAACCCACAAAAAAGTTAAGCACAAGTACGGCAACGAGTATCAGGAATATATACGCGCCAAGAAACCTTCTTATAATACCGTGCTTCATCTCTTCAGGACTCCTTGAACCTGTATCCCGCGCCCCTTACGGTCTCGATATGATCTCTTGCCTTACCGAGCTTTTTCCGCAGGGCTTTGATATGAGCGTCAACTGTCCTGTCATATATCCCCGCGTCATAGCCGAATACCCCGTCGAGGAGCCTGTCCCTTGAAAGCACGACCCCCGGCCTTCCGGCCATGAATTCCAGCAACTTGAATTCCGTATGCGTGAGTTCTATCTCTTTCCCCGATACGAAGACCTTGTGTCTGACGCTGTCGATGAGGATCTTGCCGCTTTCTATGGTTTTCTTGGACACATGGGATTCTTTCCTCCTCAATACCGCCTTTATCCTCGCTACAAGTTCCCTCGGGCTGAAAGGTTTTGTAACGTAATCGTCGGCCCCGAGTTCAAGCCCCGTTACTTTGTCCGCTTCCCGCGACTTAGCGGTAAGCATGATGATCGGCATATGTTTTGTTATATCATTGGCCTTGAGGTTTTTGCATACTTCGAACCCATCGATGTCCGGCAGCATGAGGTCCAGTATCACGAGATCGGGTTTTTCTTTTTTAGCGGCGGCCACCGCGCCCTTCCCGGTCAACACGGACACTGTCGTGTATCCTTCCTTTCTAAGGTTATATTCGACCATTACGACGATGTCTTTTTCGTCTTCCACTATCAGTATCTTTTTACGCGCCATCTAGCGTTTCCTTTCCGTTATCGAATAATCCTTATTGATGATGATATCGGCGAGGTCCTTGTGGCGGAAGATTATATCGTGCTCTACGGCGAGTATCTTCCTGTCGAGATCGTCTATCTTATCTCTCTTGCGTAATATGCGAGCGGCCAGGGTGTCTTCGCAGGTCTTTTCGAGGAATATCTTCTTATCCGCGCCTTCCAGGAGCGAAACATAGGTGCCTTCTATGATCATCGCTTTCGCTTTCCCGAAGCTGACCGTTTCTTCCGTTATCTTATCTTCCTCGAATATTATCAGTGGTTTTGTTATTTCAACCGCTTCGGGATCCTTGAACCTGCGGAGATGTTCCTGGAGAAGTGACAATCTGACCTCCGATATGCCGACCATGGACATGTCTTCGCGGCGCAACTTATAATTCGTGCCGGGAGGCCGCGTAAAATAATCGTCCTGCTGGACGAGGATGGTCTCTATACCGCGCGCGATAAGGACGCCTGCCAGTTCGTGCGCTATACCGCTTTTACCCGAACCGGTCTCGCCGGCAAGCGTAATTGCATACCTGGCGCCAGGCGCGCCTATCTCCGGGATAAGTATATCGGCGAGCTTTTCCGCCACCTCTTTATGGTCCTTTTCGATTATCAGCTTGTCGCCCAGCATATGCCTTCTCCGGTATACCCTGCGTTATTTCAGGATCGAATGTATTTTATCGAAAAGCTGTTCCCCGGTGACCGGCTTCTGGAGAAAATCGACCTTCCCGTATTTTGCCATGTATTCAAGGCCCGGCGGATCAAGGACGCTCACGACGATGACCGGCACGGCTTTTTCCCTGGGATCCTCCCTCAGGCAGGCAAAGAACGATTCGCCGTCCATCGGCTCCATGATGATGTCGAGGATGACCAGATCGAATTTATCCTCCGCCAGTTTCCTGAACGCCCTACAGGCGTCACCTTCTATCATGGCCTGGTATTCGTCCGCCTGTCCCTCGAACATGACTTCATAGATCTTCTGCATCCCGGGATCGTCTTCAACTATGAGTATCTTCTTCATATCATCCTCCATAAATTTCGTCGTCTGAACTCTGTGTCATGTATAATGTGTCAGGTGTCATGTCGCACGATCATAACACATGACACATGACACATAACACAAACATTTATCCTCCATCCTTTAACCCTTCGGCAACACAACCCTCACCGTCGTCCCCTTTCCCCGCCCCTTGGACTCGACCGTGATCTTCCCCCCGTACATATCGACGATATCTTTCGCTATCGAGAGCCCCAATCCCGTCCCGTGGACCGCGGGATGCCGCTTATAGAACCTCTGGAAGACCCTGTCTATATGTTTCTTCTCTATACCACAACCTGTGTCCTTTACCCTTATTTCGACTTCCCCGCCCTTTTCCCTGGCTAAAAGGGAAATATATCCTTTGTCCGTGAACTTCATGGCATTATCCATAAGACCATTTATAAGTATCTTCATGTGGTTCTTATTCATCGCTATGGTGTTCGCGCCGCCGGCGATATCTACCTTGAACCTTACTCCCTTTTCCCGCGCCATTTTCTCCATGCTTGTCATCATATCTCCGGCGGCCTTTTTCAGGGAACATCTTTTCTTTTTACCGGGCTTTATCTCCCCGGGCATTTTCGCGTCTAAAGTGGCCGACACCAGGAGATTATCCATATCTTTCCCAAGCATATCCAGGTTACCCGCGATTATCTCATGCCCCTCTTTTGTCTGCGCAAGATCCCCCCGCTCCAAACCTTTCCCGGACATATACAGCGCCATGTGGGAAACCGCTATGGGGGACTTAAGGCTGTGCGTGACGTCCCGTAAAAGCGTCGCTCGCGTCCTCTCCGCTTCTTTTTGCTCAGTAATATCCGTGAGAACGTTGGCGTATGACATGGGGTCGCCTTTCTCGTCACGCAGAACGAATATGTTCTCGATAACCGGGATGATCTTTCCTCCCGCCGAGACGATCTCCGATTCCCCCGTCCACTGCCCTTTCGCCATAAGGACGGGGACTATTTTTTTTACGAACCTCTGATAGTATCCCGGAGGATAATAATCGCTTAGTTTTTTCCCGGAACAATCCTCCGGCCTCTTTTCGCCGAACATACTGGCAAGAGTGGGGTTTACGTAAATGACATTCTTTTCCATGTCGGCCATCCCGAAGCCCTGGCCGGCGTTCTCGGCGAACTTGCGGAACATCTCTATCCGCCTCTCCCCTTTTTTGCGCTCGGTGATGTCGCGGACAAAGGTGAAAACCCTTTCGCCCCGATCTGGCTCCGTTAAAACACTGGTAACAACCTCGACATCGACGATACTGCCGTCTTTGCGTTTATGCCGTGACTCGAAAAGATCGCCGCCCAGCTCCCGCATCTTCCGGATATGCCGGATAACGTCAGTTTGCCGCTCGATCGTCTCGACATCCGCTATCTTCATCTTTAACAGCTCGTCTCTGCCGTAACCCAGCATCTCGCACGCCGCTTTATTCACATCCAGGAAACGCCCCTCATCATCGACATACCAGAAAGCGTCTTGCGTGGTTTCGATGATGCCGCGGTATCTCGCTTCGGACCGTTTTAGCGCCTCTTCCGACCTTTCGCGCTCGGTTACATCCCTGAAAATAACCTGCGCGCCGACCACTTTACCGCCTTCAAACACGGGCGTCCCGTTGGCTTCCGCGAAGAGCGTCCCTTTGTATTTTTTTATCATCGGCAAGACGAAATTCTTTACGGTCTTTCCGCTCGCAATTTCCATGAATACCCTGAGGACGCGCCCTGTGTCCGCCTTTGTGAAATATTTTCGGAAATTAGTCCCTGTCACTTCTCGCGGCTTATAGCCCGTCATCTTCTCGACCGCGGGAGAAATATAAGCGATCCTGCCCGCCAGGTCCAGCAGACATATGGTATCGTAATTCCTTTCGACGATGCTCTTGAATTTCTTTGCGCTTTCGCGCAGCTCTTCTGTCGCTTTTTTCGTTTCGGTGATATCCACGGCCATCTCGCAGCGCACCCAGCGGCCGTCGGGCCATTTGATGGCCCTGTCGATGCAGCGGTACCAGCGTTCGTTCCTTTTGTTCTTAAACTCCCAGGTATGCGTCTTCCCCGGGTTCTTCCCGAAAATATGCTTGTTGGCGCAGTAAGGACAGGGGCTCGAACGGCCCTGGAAAGCGCGGTAGCACTTTACCCCGGGTTTCAGGGGGAACAGCTTTTTGCCGGCTTTATTGAGATATAACAGTTCATAACTCTTGGGGTCGGCGATATAAATAACCTCATCGATGCCGTCGAAAATGGAAAGAAGCTGTTCGTGCTCGCCTGTCGGGGCTGTCGCCTTCTTTTTCGCCGCCGCTTTCCTTCTCCGCTTGCTTTTCTTTCCCTTTTCCATGGTCCCTCGCGCTTAATAAAAAAGGCAACCCCGGCTTCTGGCGGGAATTGCCTTTTCTAAAGATCATTTATACGCAAAATCCAGTCATCACGGCGCGTTTTCGGCGGTTTAATAACAATGGTATTTATAAGCCCTATTTTAACTCCATACGGGAGGCGTAGCAAGGGTTAGTTTGGGTGGCGGATTTGTGGCACATTTTTGAAAGAAATCGCCAGGTTTTGCTGTCTCATGTATTATAGTCGTGTCATGTGTTATGTGTTATGTGTTATGTGTTATGTGTTATGTGTTATGTGTTATGTGTTATGAAGGCGGTGTTAATGGAAGATAAATATAAGAATTACATATTCGATTTTGAGAAACTGGATGTTTATAAAAGATCCTTGGATCTCGCCAACGAAATATTCCCTATTACTTTTGGTTTTCGCGGAGAACTCAAGTATTCGTTGGGCGATCAGCTTAGAAGATCTGCATTATCTATATGCAATAACCTGGCTGAAGGATGCGCAAAATCTCTCAAGGCACGGCGTCAATTTTTTAACTACTCATTATATTCCGCCCGGGAATGTATACCGATGTTAACGCTGGCATTAAACCAAAAACAGATCAGCAGAGAAAAAGAAAGAGCTTTACGATGCGCCTGCATCCACATCTGTAACATGCTTTACAATCTTATCCGTTCCACCATAACACATGACACATGACACATAACACAAGCTAGCCGCCCAGCACCCGCTCAAGCACAACGTCCGCCTGCTTCGCCGCGGCTATATTGACCCGCGGCGACATGGGCGGGGCGTCCTCTATATCCGTACTGAGGTCCCCCACTATCACCAGGGTTTCTTTCACGCGGTTCACTTTTATCTCGTCGCTCCTCCCGTATCCGCCGAGGCCGGAAGAGGCAACGATGAACTTGCCCGTCGGCAGGAGCTCCTCGACGATCATGCTCTTGTATTCAGCTTTGTCGAAGGCTTCCAC
Source organism: uncultured Planctomycetia bacterium (assembly GCA_964565425.1). GTDB lineage: Bacteria > Omnitrophota > Gorgyraeia > Tantalellales > Tantalellaceae > CAZMEZ01. The sequence continues at coordinate 26,524 of CAZMEZ010000007.1, forward strand.
CACTATATCGCAGTCGTCGAAAAGCTCCCTTGCGTTGCTTTTCGCTATCTTGCGCACACGGGTTTCCACTTTCACGGCGGGGTTTATCCTGGAAAGGTTCTCTTCGAGCGCCTTAACCTTGTCCATCCCGATCTGGTCCATAAAATAGAACTGCCTGCTAAGGTTGGAGTGGTCCACTTTGTCGAAGTCCACTATCTTGAGGTTTTGGAATCCCGCGCGCACGAGGTTGAAAGCGCAGTTGGACCCGAGCCCCCCGGCGCCGGCGATGCCCACCTTGACGGACCGGATCTTATTGAAAGCCCTTCTTCCGAGCCGGTCCAGTATCTTTTTTTCGAAAACGTTCAGGTTCATACCGCCATCCAGTCCTTGAGCACCGGCTGATATCCTTTTGTCCTTAACATCCTTTTAACTTCCTCGACGCCTCTTTTGTCGTCTATCTCGAACTGTACGGACTCTATACCCTCGCAAGGTATCGTGTGCCCGCCCACGGCCGTCGTGGATCCCGCCGAGATCTTTGTTACGCCGAGAGGGATCAGGTTCTCCCTCAAGGCGGGAGCTTCGCGCGTGGATATCGTTATCCCGAGCCGCGGCAGAAAGATCCTGAGGGCCGGGATCATCTGGGCCATTTCGGTGTCGGATATCTTGCACGCCGTTTCGAATTTCCCGGAATGAGGTCTTAACCGCGGGAGTGATACGCCTATCTCCGCGTCCGGGAACATATCTTGCAAATATTTGGCATGCGTCCCCATTAAAAAAACCTCTTTCCTCCACGGGGCCAGCCCCAGCAGGACACCTATATTAACTGTGCGCATTCCGGCGCGGGCGGCCCTTTCGGGGCCCCCCATCCTGAACAAATAATCGCTTTTGGGGCCCGCGGGATGCATCTCAGAGTAGATCTTTTCGTCATAAACTTCCTGGTATATCGTAAGGCCGTCGACGCCTGCGTCTATAAGTTCCCCGTATTCTTCTTCCGTAAGAGCGTACACCTCTATTGAAATGGAGCTGAAATATTTTTTAAGAACTCCCACGCATTCCTTTATGTACGATACGGGGCTTTTATCTCTTGACCCGCCCGTAAGGAGGAGGACATGTTTAAGCCCCGTTGAAGCGATATGTTTCGCTTCGTTCTCGACTTCTTCAAGTGAAAGTTTCCTCCTGGGGATTTCGTTCTCCGTGTTAAACCCGCAATAGACGCAATGGTTATCGCAATAATTGGATACGTACATGGGGGTATACAGCTGAACGGTCTTCCCGAAATATTTGAGGGTAATATCGCGCGCTTTTCGCGCTATTTTTTCAAGATGTCCGGCGGCCGCGGGAGAAAGAAGAGACAGGAACTGTTCCGGGCCCATATCATCGTCCGAAAGCGCGGTTCCGATCCCAGTATCCGTCATCGGCTTGAACGCGGAGCCTGTATCAAATCCTGCGTATCTCTTATATGTATCGTAATAGCTCATCTGTCTTTCTCTTCTTTTTCCCTCAGGAAACCGGTCAAGGGCGATGAGGCGCTTGCTTCTTCCGTTTCCGGCGCTTTGCCCGTCAGGTACGCGAACCTTCCCGCCTTTACACCCATGGCGAACGCCCCGGCCATGCCGACCGGATCCCTCGATATCGCTATGGCGGTATTTACCAGGACCGCCGCGCATCCTATCTCCATGCATTCCGCGGCGTGCGCGGGCCCTCCCAGGCCGGCATCCACTATCACGGGCCCCTTTATCTCCTTTACCATGATCTTCACAAGCTCCTTTGTCTTGACGCCCCGGCCCGTGCCTATGGGGGCCCCCAGCGGCATGACCGCCGCCGCTCCGGCGTTAACGAGTCGTCTTGCGATAGAGAGATCCGGGTTCATGTAAGGAAAAACGGTGAATCCCTCTTTTACAAGCGTCTCCGTCGCCTTAAGCGTTTCGATGCTGTCGGGCAGGAGGTATTTATTGTCCGCGATGACCTCTATCTTGATCCAGTCCCCGCATCCCATAGCCCTGGCGAGCCGCGCTATCCTTACCGCTTCTTCGGCGGTCCTCGCTCCCGATGTATTTGTCATGACAATACATCTTTCCGGTATGTGATCAAGTATGTTCTCGTCCGGCGAAGCAAGGTCCACCCTTCTCAGCGCTACCGTCACGATGTCGGCCTCCGAAGCTTCAAGGACATCGCGTAATATGGACTTATCCGGCAGCTTGCCGGTGCCCACTAACAACCTGCTCCCTAATTCCCTGCCGCCTATCCTTAAAGTGTCTTCCATTGTCATCCGCCTCCGACAAAACTTACTATCTCTATGTTGTCTTCTTCCCCCAACAGGGTATCGGCCCATTTTTCCTTCGGGATTATGTCGTAATTATGCTCTACCACTATCCTTGCCGGGTTCAGGCCCTTTTCTTTTACAAGCTCGAATATGCTTATATTTCCCCGCAGGAACTGTTCGATACCGTTGATCCTGACGTTCATTTATTGCCTCTCTCCTTATAACCGCTTATTTTACCCTTGAAAGCCCTCGCTGCGGCTTCCGTATCCTCCGCGCCGGTTATCGCTCTTATAAGAGCTATGTTCTTCCCGCCTTCCGAAAGGACCTTATCTATATTATCGAGGTTTATTCCCCCTACGAAAATAACGGGTCTTTCCGCGATATCCAGGACCTTTTTTATTCCCCCGGTCCCGATGTAATAATCCTTGGTCTTCGTGGGGAATACCGGGCCGAAGGCGATGTAATCCACGTCGCTTCCATTAGCGTACTCGAACTGGGAAAACGTATGCGTCGATACCCCTATGATCCTGCCCGGGCCGACCATTTCCCGCGCGCCCTTAAGGGTATATCTTGCCATGTCTTCCTGCCCGAGGTGTACGCCGTGCGCGCCCGCTTTTATCGCGATAAGGGGATCGTCGTTGACTATAAAGAGAACGCCGCTTCTCCTGCAGAGGTCCGAAAGCTCTTTCCCGAGAGCGAGAAGTTCTTCCGTTGACCTTTTTTTCTCCCTCATCTGGAGTATGTCGATACCGCCCGAAATGGCGGCTCTGGCTATCTCAAGCGTAGGCCGTCCCCCGGAATATTCCTCGCCCGTCATCAGATACAGGCTGTGATCTTTTATCGATGGTCTCATGCCGGTCAGCTGTTCACAAAAAACCCCGCGCCTGCGCGCGGGGTATGTTCATCTCTGGTCATCTCCCTACACTGGCATTATCCAGATCAGGTCATACGGGTAATCCGCTTCCAGCGGAACTCTCAGGGCGCAGATCGCGCCCTCCCCGGATGTTATGTCAATTATGATTAAATCACAGAAGGGGCACTCTGTCAATCAGGCTCTTTAGGCAGATCTCCCCCTCTTGCCTCTTCATCCTTAAGATCTATGTAATCCTTCCTTATCCTGGCTATGGCCTTGAAGATATTGGTCTTTACGTTCACCCTGCGGGTCTTTTTCTCGGTCTCCCTTATGAACTTCTTGATGTATTCCCTTTTCGAATCTCTTCCGAAAGGGCAAACGCCGGGTTTTTCCGGGAAACTGTTTTCGGCGGCGAACTTTATTATGGTCTTTTCCTCCACATAGCACAAGGGTCTTATGACCGTGATCTTCCCGTTAAAAAGCTCCTGTCTTGGGTTAATAGCGGATATCTCCCCGTTATAGATCAGGTTCATCAGCATCGTCTCCACGATATCGTCCTTGTGATGCCCGAGGGCGACCTTGTTGCAGCCGAGTTCGTCGGCCATTTCGAACAGGGCCTTTCTCCTGTTCCATGAGCACCAGAAACAGTTCGTCTTCCCCCGCTCGTCCAGGACCTTTATATCCCGCACCCTGTGCTCCACGCCCATATCCCCGAACAATTTAACCAGCCTGTCCCTGTGTTTATTGCCGTCACAATACAGGTCCGGATTTATATGCGCCGCTACAAGTTCGAATTTTACGGGCGCCCATCCCTGTATCTTTTTAAGCATGGCGAGCATGGTCAGGCTGTCCTTGCCCCCCGAAACGGCGACCAGTATCCTGTCCCCTGCCTCGATAAGGTTATAGTCATGGATCGCCTTGCCGATATCCGAATTTATCCTTCTTCCCGTATTGGTGAGATTCCTCATTGTATTCTCGGAATTCGTCGTGCGTAATGCGTTATTGCGTTGCGCGCATTGCGTTAAAACACAGATGATCGCAGATCTAAAACAGATGATCGCGGATTCAGCTTTAAGTACCCGATAAACCGGGCAATGGTTAAGTCACAAAGTCAAAAAGTCACAGATTAGTCGTTCGTCCCCTTCGGGGAGGCTCCGCTTCGCTTCGCACTCGATCGTCGTTCGAATTCCGGGATTGTCGGCGCTTATTACAAGACGCAATGTGAAATTCGAAAACCGAACGACGGACGACGAACCCCGCACCGCGAACCGCACACCCCATGCCCCATGCTCCCTGCGAGCCCATCACTCATCACCCATCACTTCTTTCCATCTTTGCTGACAGCTGAAAGCTGACAGCTACATATCCTTCGATCCGCTATGCGCTTTGCCCTTTGCAAGCTCCTGCTCCGCTTTCAAGAATTCCTTTACCTTCCGCTCGATAAGGTCCCTTGTTTTCCTGAAAACCGCCGCTTTTTCTTCTTCCGTTCCCTGGGCTTTGGCGGGATCTTCCAGGTCCCAGTGTGTTTTTTTATATTCACCGGGAAAGAACGGGCACGTCTGTTTCGCGTTATCGCAGACGGTTACAACATGATCGAATTTTTGCCCGGGAAATTCATCCGCTGATTTGGATATCTGCCCGGATATGTCTATGCCCGCCTCCCTCATGACCCTGACCGAAAGCGGGTTGACCCGCGTCGGATCGACCCCGGCGCTGAATACTTCATACCTGTCGCCGCCGAGATGCTCAAAAACCCTTCGGCCATCTGGCTCCTGCACGAATTCCCCGTGCACAAAAACAGCACTTTTTTCTTCATGGCGTTGATTATAGCATATTTAACCGCAGGGATACAAACCGGGTCATACGCCGCGAACCATATCAGCGCGAGTCTTGTGTCATGAGCAATGTGTCATGTGTTATGATTGCCCAACATGACACTTGACACATTACACATAGTACAGAACCTGCATTATTCAAGGGTGATGTGGTCGGGGCGGGCATCTTCGACCGGGGAATAGCCGGTGAATCCGGCGCGGTTCTTTCTCTGGACCTCATACATGGAAACAACTTCGTTAACGTCCTCTCCCTTTATGGAAATGGACGTCTCTTGTTCGGGGTCCTCTTTATCGAGACCGGCCGAGGAAGCTTCCGGGGCGCCGCCTGTTCCGGAGCTTCCGGAAACGCTTTCCAGCGATCCGGTCGTGCTGTGCACAAGGGCATTATAGGCGTCTATCCTTCCGTAACCGAAATAAGCATCGAACCCCTGAGAGCCGAGGTCCTCGGACGAAAAACGGATTATACGCCTCAGCTCGTTGGGTTCAAGTAACGGATCATCGGCGAGCAAAAGGGCCGCGAGACCGGATACGAAGGGGGCCGCCATGGAGGTCCCGTTAAGTTTCCTGTACCTCGCCTGCGGGTCCAGCCTCGGGAAAAAATCGTATCCCCGATTACTGCTGGTGTATCCTGTGCCCGCGGCCCTTAAAGAAAGTACGTTCACTCCCGGCGCGGCAACGTCAAGGCGGCTGCCGTAATTCGAGAAATAGGCCCTTCCGTCGTTCAGGCCCGTCGTAGCCGCTACGGATATCACATCGCTCATATTCGCCGGGAGAAAATTATCCACGTTGTAATTCGAATTGCCCGCGGCGGCCACGATGACGCATCCTTTGCTTGCCGCGTAACTCACCGCCATGCCAAGCAGTGACCGGGGGCTCGCGTATCCCCAGCCGCCGAGTGACAGGTTTATAACGCGGGCGCCCATGTCAGCGGCGTATCTTATGCCCCTGGCAACCGAGCTCCAGCTGCCCCTGCCGCTGTCATCGAGCACCTTTACCGGAAGGATACGGGCAAGAGGGGCGACACCGATAATTCCCTCCGAGTTGTTACCTTCCGCGGCGATGATTCCCGCGACGTGCGTCCCGTGGCCGTTGCGGTCAAGAACGTCGTTATCTTCCCTGTTGTAATACCAGTTCGTCCCGGCGAAATCCCAGCCGAGATAGTCGTCAATAAAACCGTTAAGGTCGTTATCTATGCCGTCGCCGGCTATCTCACCCTCGTTATACCAAAGCTGAGAGGATATATCCGGGTGGTTGTAATCTATTCCGGTATCCAGTACAGCGACAACGACACCTTTACCCGTAGATATTTCCCATGCCTTTTCGGCGTTTATTTTCTGGAGTCCCCACTGGTATTCATAATAAGGATCGTTCGGGGGCAAGCTGAAAGAAGGTTCTTCTTCCACTGTTTGCGTGACAGTGGAGATCAGCATGCTCGCATAATGTCTCCTTTTCAAGCTCCGCCACTTTCGGAACCTCAAGCGTCTGAGGTCATCCCTTTCCAGCAGGATATACTCTATGAAAGTAGTGCTCGGCACATTGTTCTGTGAATAATTTACAACAGGCGCCGGGTCATTTTCCGGCGCGGATTCCGCGGGATATGCCGGACTTCCGCACGCAAGCAACAAATATGCCGCGCACAAAAACCCTATGATACTTTTGGAAGTGACGATAAGCCTTTTCATATCCCCCCTCTTTCCGCTTTTCGCCTATCTTTACCTTCCCTTAAAGGATGCCTTTTTGTCTTTAACTCTAAATGAGCCGGGGATTAATAATTCATGAGTTTCATTTTTGAGGGATACTGGCTTTTTGAATTTCTAAAAAATAGGGACGTCGCCCTATTTTCGTCCCTATTTTTGTTGGAAAAAGGGGCTGGATAACATAGAATGATCATATGGAAGGAACTCTCCGATGAGAACAGTCAATACGATCAACGATATAACCGACCCGCGGATAGCGCCTTACCGGTCGCTCAAGGTAAGGCATCCCGAGGATGACGGGTTATTCATCGTTGAAAGCAAGCCTGCGGTAAAATCCCTCTTGAAAACCGATATGGAAATAGTTTCCTGTCTTACGACACGGAAATACTATGAAAACTTTCGCAAAGACGATTCCCTGATCGAAGAGAAGAACGTGCGGTTCTATCTAATGGAGAAAAACAATATCGAGGACGTCATCGGGTTCCGGTTCCATCACGGGATAATGATGGCGGCGAAATATCCCCGCAGGGCGAACACTGAAGAAAGATCGTCCGGATGGAAAAAGCCGCATCTCCTTGTCGCTCTGAATGGCGTCCATGACCCCCAGAATGTAGGTCTTATCGTCAGGAACGCGGCGGCATTCGGAGCCGATACCCTGATAGTGGACGACGGAACATACGAACCCTATTACAGGAAGGTCGCGCGCATATCCATGGGGGCCCTCTTCAATATCAAAATAGCTTACGAGAATGAATTATGTCCCGCTCTTATAGATCTTAAAAGGAAATTCGGTACGAAAATTGTCGTCACGTCTCTCGGGGACGATTGCGTGGGACTCGAGGAAGCGGATCTTTCGGGGAATATATGCATCGTGCTCGGGAATGAATCCGACGGCGCGGCGTCCTCCGTCCTGGATATCGCCGATATCAAGATACGGATCCCTCACCGGTTCGACAGGGCCGACTCTCTCAACGTCGCCTGCGCCGGCGCCATCTGCCTGTATCAGGCAATGGTTCAGCGCGGGGAAGTGGCAAGTGATACGTAGCTATCAGTTTTCAGCTATCGGTTGTCAGCTAAAGAAGTAAAGAAGCAGAGAACTAAAGATGTAAAGATACCGTATCAAGACAATTTTAAATTTTTAATTATATTTTTCAATTTTATCTTTTAACTTTTAAATTTTAACCAGCACCCTGGTGACTCTCCCGAGACTCACGACTGATCCCCTATCGCCGGCAGCAATATCGTAGCGGTCGTGCCTTTGCCGGCTTCGCTTGTGTATTTCAACTCGCCGCCGTGGGATTGGATGATGCCGTAACAGACCGAGAGGCCGAGGCCCGTTCCGTGTTCCTTGGTCGTGAAGAAAGGATCGAATATCTTCTGGAGGGCCTCTTCGGAAATGCCCGAACCTGTATCCGTAACATCTATCCTGACCATATCCCCTTGCATCGAAGTCTTTATGGTAAGCGTGCCGCCGCCGGGTATCATCGCGTCGGCCGAGTTCCTGCAAAGGTTCATCAAGACCTCGTGGATCTGTTTTTCGTCCACTTTGACATGCGGCAGCCCCTTCCCGAATTTTCTAACCACCTTTATATCCTCGAGAGAATACTGGTGCTCTATAAGCTTCAAGACAAATTCTATCACCTCGTTTATCTCGACCTCCTTTGTCTCTTCCTTGCTCGGCCTCGAGAACATGAGGAGCCTCTGGATGATATCTTTGGCCCTGGCGCACTGGTCGACTATGATGCCGAGGCTTTCCTTCAGCTCTTCGTCCTGTATCTCCGACATGAGCGCGATCTGGGCCCTGCCCGATATCACCATGAGCGGATTGTTCACTTCATGCGCCATGTCGGAAACGAGCCGTCCCAGCGACGCCAGTTTTCCCTGCTGAACAAGCTGCTGCTGGCTGCTTTTGAGCTCCCCGTGGGATTTCCGGAGATCGGAAAGTATATTAAGAACAGCTTTTTCTCTCCTTGCCAGATCCTCGTTGAGTTTTTTCAGTTTATTTTCGGCATCCTTGATATGCGTCACGTCGGTGGCTACGCATACGACGCGCCGCGCCGCTTCTTTAGTCCCGTTCACGGCTACCGCGGAAAAAAGCACCGGTATCAACCTGCCTTTTTTGGTGACCAACGTTGTTTCAAAATCTTTCACGGCGATATCCGGGGCAACCGCGCCCTTTCCCCCGAACATGCCGGACGCCTCGGAGGGTTTATAAAAAAGCACGTTGAATTTCTTTTTGACCAATTCATCCCGGCTATAGCCGAGAGTATCGCATACGGCCTTGTTGACCGTCTCGATGTCCCCCGAAGAATCCAACGCGATAAGCATCTCGAACATGGACTTTATTATGTTATCCATATAATCGCGCGAAACGGTCGTCTTCTTAAGGTCATCGGTCATCTTATTGAAAGATTCGGCCAATATGCCCAGCTCGTCCCTTGCCCTTACCGGTATCTTGATCGAAAGGTCGCCGCTTGAAATTTTTCTCGTCGCGTCGACCATCTGGCGCACGGGCCTCAGGGCGAATGCCGTTCCAGCGGCGCCTGAAATACCCAATATAATCACCATAAAAAGCGCTATCCGGATCACGGCGTTTCGGGATTTTTCAATAAGAAGATCCGCCCGTTCCAGGGAAAGACCTATAAAAACGTACCCTATTTTTTTCCTTTCCCCCTTCGCTTTTTCCGCTTCGGCCT
>CAZMEZ010000007.1:35856-51265 GCA_964565425.1 uncultured Planctomycetia bacterium
GCCCGCCAAACGGCCCACGGACTCCATTTTCTGGGCCTGGGCCAGTTGGGCCTGGAGCTTTTCTTTTTCCGCTTCGGCCTGCTCGATCCAGTCCTCCTGCAGGAAAAGGCCTTCTTCGCTTATAGTGATCTCGGTTTCGCCGCTCGTAACGGGTTCTCTTACACCATAATGCCTTATACCCTTATGCGTATGGAATATCGTTTCTTTTCCCGAGTCTTTAAGACGCCCGATCGCGGGAACATGTATTTCATATTTCGCTTTCTTTCTTTCCGCCATAATCTCGCCCTTGTTGTTCAGGATAGCACAGAATAGGACATCCGGCTGATCCATAACACCATCCGCCAGATTTTCCAGCAGCCTGCTATTGCCGGTCAATATGCCGTATTCACTGTTATAGGCGAGATTCTTGCAGAGCGCGATACCTCTTTCGCGGTATTGTTCGTACACTATGGCCCTTTCCTGTCTTATTAAAAAGAAGGCTATGGTCGAACTTACCGCTACGACAAAAGCGATTATCGCGGCGGCGGATTTAGTGCGTAAACTGAATGACCTTTTCATGCTGATTATGTAATTCGCGTCCCGGTTCTCATTCTCCGAAGATCACCGCGGCCCTAAGGAGACTCGCGGGAATAGATACGCCTATATTCCGGGCCGTGCCCGTGTTAACCGCAAGTACGGTCGTTTTGGGGGATCCAACGGGAATGGAGGATGGTTTACGTCCTTTGAATATGCCGGCGGCAATTTCCGCCGTTTGCTTGCCTACATCGAAATAATCACATTCCATCGCCATGAGAGCTCCCGCTTTAACAAAATTCGCGGAGAACGCCATAAACGGGACCTTTTTTCTTATCGTGGTAAGTATTATCTGGCTCGCAGTCGAAGAGTTATACACCATCGGATCGACCCCCGCCCACAGACAGTCCGCGCCTGCCAGGACCTCATCCAGGCTCGAGGATATTTCCGTCATAGACCCGATGCCTCTCGCGATGACCGTAAGGCCTTTCCGGCCAGCGGCGATATTTGCCTCTCTCGCTATCTTCCTTTTCGTGTCCGCGTCGTAAAGTATACCTATCTTCCTGACACCGGGTAAGACCCGTTTCAGTATATCGAACTGTTCGTCAATGGGGATATCGAGACTCACGCCCGTTATATTTTCTCCCGGCCTTTCTGTCGAATCCACTATACCGCTCTCAAGAGGGTCCAGCACCATGGTAAAAAGAACGGGGATGTCCTCAATGCTGTCCTTTGCTAAAAACGCTGCCTCTGTCCCAACTGCAAGTACGATATCGGGCCCTGAACCATTTATTTTCCGGACGATATCCGCCTCGCGCCCCGGCGTCTTGCCGATATCGCTTTCGAAATATTTCACGTCGTATCCGAGCCTTCTGATCCCTTCCTTGAATCCGTCTATCGCTTGACCGTATGGCTTAAGCGCTCTAGAAAGCAGGATATAAACCGTCCTGGCCTCCGCGCAGAAAGACATTTCCGCGAAAAGCGACAAGATAAGGGCCGCGCCCAAAAGGCTTTTAATTAAAAACGGTCCTAAATTTCCGTGTTTTTCCATTTTTAAAAGCTTACTCCTGGCCGATCAAAACTTAAGCCGCACTTCCACCAGGAACCTTCTGCCTATATCTTCGCCATACCCCGGGGCTTCAACGTGTTTATCCAGCAGGATATTGCTGCAGCTGGCCGCGACCTCGCAGTTCTCGGTCACCCAGTACCCGATCCTGCCGTTCAGCATGCTGTATCTGTCGACCGAACTCTTATTGTTGCCGACGTTTTCCGTCTTCGCCACGTAATTCCAGTAAAGAGACCCTTCCAGCTTGTTCTCGTAGTTCACGAGAACGCCCAGGTTCCACATGTTCCTGGGGGTGCTCCTTCTGAAAGCGTTCTCGTCATAATTGACAAGCTGATGCGTGTTGTTCGCGAAACATTTCATCCAGTCCGTGACCTTGTATTCCGCGCCGGCCTCGACGCCCCAGGTGGTAGCGTTGCCCTGGTTGATGTATCCGGTTGTTATTATAAGCGGCGCGAAACTTTCGAAACCGGTTCTCGTGGAATCTATGAAATTCTTTATATAGCTGACGAAGAAATCGGCGTTGACCTTCAGCTTTTTCTCAAAGAAAGTGCCTTCATATCCGACCTCGCCCGTTACGATCCTTTCCACGTCAAGCTCCTTTTGCCCGAAATTATGATTACTTGTCGTGGGAGAGATGGTCTGATATATGTCGAGGTAATATTCGCTCAGCGTAGGCGCCCGGAAAGAGTTGCCCAGTGACGCCCGTATGACATTGCCCTCGAAAATAGTGAAGAGCCCCGCTATCCTCCCCGTAAGCTGCAAGCCCGAGATCGTATAGTAATCCATTCTTCCCGAACCTATTATGCGGAAATTATCCATCACTTTCCAGTCATCCTGCACGTAACCGTTCCAGATAAACTGGTCTTGCGGGCTTACTACGGGGCCCCAAATGTTCGCCTTCGCGTAATCATACCTGAGCCCCGTGCCTACGGTGATATCGTGGCTATCGAACAGCTCAAAATCATAACTTAACTCGGTCTCTATCACGTCTATCTTGCTTTTGAACTTTTTTGACTTGGGGGTGTAATCGGCGATACAGTGGTTCCAGAAGACCTTGCCCTTGAATCCGCCGACGTTGCCGTTAAGCATGGTGTAAAGGTATCCCATCTTATTGTCCCCCATGAAAACCTCATTCGTCGAGGAAACAAAAGGATAATCGCCGATCGCGCCTCCCATGGACAGAGATACCTTGGATTCGTCATCGATATAGTATTCGATCTTGGCATCGCCCTGGGCCATGTTCGTCTTGTGCGTATCTTTTATGTAGAAATAGTCATAACGGTCCCACCCCGCGGAAACCTTGTAGCCCCAGTCCCCTATCCTCTGCCCGTGCACAAGCGAACTCAACGTGTAGACGTCGTGAAAATTCGTCTTCTCGGTGAAATATGTCCCGTTAAGCTCCTCCGGGGTCTTGGTGATGATGTTGATGAGGCCGTGGAAGGCGTTCGCCCCGTAAAGCGACGCCACGGGCCCCTTCACGACCTCGATCTGCTTGACCTCGTCAGGCTGGATGGTGATGGTGTTCCATATAAAAAAACCCTGGGCGGGAAGATACAGGTTCCTGCCGTCCAGAAGCAGGAGGCTCGTGTTGTTGATATGTTCGTTGAGGCCGCGTATGGCTACATCGGGCTGCGCCACGGTGGTGGTCATAACGTTCACCCCCGGAACCTGGCGCAAAGATTCATAAAGGCCTACGCCTCCGTACATCCTTATGTCGTCGGCCGTCAAAACATAAGTGCTTGCCGGGGCTTCGGAAAGCGGTTGGAGCTTCTTCCCCGGGCTCACGACCATCGGTATCTCCTCGAAGAGCGCCAGCTCCGCCGGCTGGCCCTGCGCCCCTGTGGGTATATTGTAAGCGCAAAAGACCAGGATGATCATGAATAAAAAGGGTATTTTTCTCATTATTTTCCTCCGCAAAAAATACGGTTATTGTAATAAGAACAGCCTGTAGAAAGAAAAAGGCAACCCCGGCTCTCGCCGGAATCGCCTTTTTGCCTGCATCAGATCAAATAATTTCTCATTACCACACCGTGGTAATCGGTTGCCAAGCTAATATTGCATGCGGCGAACTTACGCTCTATAAGATATTACTCCTAAAACAGGGGTCGGTCAAATAAATAGTTGAAAAAAGTGACGGGTGATGGGTGTTTTCCCGTCGTTCGTCGTTCGGGTTTCGAATTTCGTGTTGCGTTTAGCAACAAGCGCCGATGATCTTGGAATTCGAACAACGATCGAGTGCGGAGCGAAGCGGAGCCTCCCCGAAGGGGACGAACGACTAACCTGTGACTTTACACCTGGCTGACTGGTTCACCGGCTAACTGGCTAACGATCTTGCGACTTGCAACTTGTGGCTAACATTGGGAGCCCGTTATGCGTCACGGGATCACAAAGCAGGGCAACCCGCGGGGAGGGTTGTTCACTTTATCTTCCGGGCCCCGGGCAATGCGGCTTCGGTGACCTTGGGCGGCTGGCCGTAAACACGTTGATATATCTCGTTGTACCTGTCCTTGCCGCCTATAAGCGCGAAGGCGAGCGGCATGACTTTCTCAGCTTCTTCACTCATCGCGTGGGCGACGTTCCGGATATCCCACTGCGAATGAGCGTCTTCCCTGAGGCGGGATATGTGGTACAGTTCCCTCGCGTTGAGCCGCACGAGCACCCTCTTTCTATGCGCATTAGTGAGGATATACGGCGCGCTCAGGGGCATTTCCCCGTTAATATCATCATAGACCCTGTTCGTCTTCTCGACGACCTCCATGAAGCCCTTTTCCATCCCGATCTCTTTGACGGAGTCGGGAACCGTGACCCCCAGGCCCGGGTCGTACCGCTGGGCGGTTATAGTCGTCATCCTGTGCCGTTTAAGCTGGCCGAAACACGCGGCGGACAGGGTTATGTTATAGGTGAGGTTCGCGTATTCGAATTCGCGAAGCATGGTATCGTAGAACTGCATGTTCCGCCATGCTGTCTTGAATATTTCGATCTTTGCGGCGGGTTCCAGTTCTCCCGCCAAAACCTTGCACTGCTCATATGGCATATCCGACGAAGCGTGAAGAAGGGACGCGGCTATAACGTCATCTCCGTCCCGGGTGGATTCAACGAGCCGCACATCACCACCGGCTTCCATGGGCGCGCGCTCCGCGGTATCGCCCGAGATGCCGCGCGCGATCTCCTTAAGCTCGGGATACGTCCTGAGGTCCCGGTCGTTCGCCTCGTGGAATATCACGATAGAAGGCGCGACTTCCGCGATCTCTCCGTATATCTTCCGGCCCAGCCGCTTGACCTCCGCCAGGGGATGAGACGCGAACCTCCTGAGCATGAGCTCGAGCGTCCTCGCGTTCAGCGTCTGGCCGACCTGTGATTCCGTCGCCAGGGCCGTTACGTAACGGGCGTCCTCCTTCGCCCACCCTTCGAGCATATTGTGCTTTTTGGGATCGGCCGCGAGATCGGAATATTTCCTGAAAACGTGGTCCTTGAGCTTTTCGAACAGTTTGAAATACATCTCGTTCTGTTCGCGGACCATACCGACGAAAGTTTTTCCGAAGCGGGTCCCTTTTATTTCTTCGGGGACCACAAAATCCTTATCCAGCGTAATGTACCGCTGCGATTTCTCGGTGTAGGAACTGAGCCGGAATTTCTCGACCTCTTCCATGGCAAAACGGGAAACCCCGATAATATCCAGGTTGAACACGGCGTGTTCGGCAACCGAATGATGCCCCATCTTGAATATGATGCTCGAATTGGACCTGCGCGCCTTCTCGACCTCGCTCCTCGCGTCGTTCCTGATCTCGTCTATCGGCCGGGGATCGCGGCTTATGCGGGCGTACGCCGCGGAAATGACCTCCGGGGTAACATCATTGCGTTTCCCCGACTTTTCCTCCATCTCACGGAGAACGGCCGCGTCCACGTTAAAACCGGCTAAATGAACCTTCATGGTTATCCATCCTTATTAAGCGCTAAGATATCCTGACATTATTGAAGAATTAACACTTCCACGCGGGGTGGCGCTATTATGATAGCATAAAAAACCGTTACTTTAAACCCCCCATTTTCCCGAAAAACAGGCATTCTCCGCCTCCCATTGCCGGGGGCCCTTTTATAGAGTAGAATATATCCCATGAAGAACGGCTCAAGCAGCGGCCTCCTGAGGATCCTGGGCCTCCGGGATTCAATGGCCATCTCGATAGGCGTTGTAATAGGCGTAGGTATCTTCAGGGTCCCTTCCGAAGTCGCGCAGTATCTGCCCTCTGCGGAACTTATAATGCTGGCATGGCTCATCGGCGGCATAATATCGCTCATGGGTTGCGGGTGCTACGGAGAACTTTCCTCCCTCTTCCCGTGGTCGGGCGGGGAATATGTTTATATCAGGGAAAGTTACGGGCCCTTTACCGGGTTCCTTTACGGATGGGCCAATATCACCGTGGTCCGCCCCGGGATAACCGCCGCCATAGCTTTTATCTTTTCCGAATATCTTGCCTCCCTGCTTTCGATGGATGTTCACCTGGTAAGGCCGGTCGCCGCAGGAACGGTCCTCCTGCTTTCATTCATCAACATGCTCGGCCTGAAAAAAGGGAAAAAACTGCAGAACATCTCTGTCCTGGCCAAGATCGTCATCCTCGTCCTCCTGATCATCCTGGGTATTTTTTCGGGGAAAGGAAACCTCTCAAATTTCACGCCGACGGCTTTACCCGCTCAGGCGAACTTTTTTACACTGATGGGCCTAGCGCTCGTCCCGATATTATGGACATACGGCGGGTGGAACGAGACCACTTTCGTGGGGGACGAGACGCTGGACGCGTCAAGGACCATGCCCAGGGCGATGATCAGAAGTGTTTTGATCATCACCGCTCTTTACCTGTTCATGAACGTGGTTTATATATATCTTCTGCCCGCGGATAAACTGGTGAGCGCCGACCTGGTGATATCGGACGTGATGAGAACCCTTTTTGGCCCCTGGGCAAAAAGGTCCGTAGAGATCCTCGTTATCATATCGTCCCTTTCGGTTCTGAACGGTACCATAATGACATCGAGCCGGCTCACGTACGCCGTAGGTCTCGACACGCCGGCGTTCGGCAGGCTCGGTCACGTCCACCGGACATACGGCACACCCGCTGTCTCCCTGGGAGCTAACGCCCTTCTAAGCGGGGTTTTCATCATACTGGGCACGTTCGAAAGACTTATATTCTTCACGGGGATACTGTTCTGGATCTTCATGGGCATGATCGCCCTGGGAGTGATAATACTCCGGATCAAACGCCCGGGAGAAATAAGGACCTACAGGGTGAAGGGGTATCCTTTTACGCCGATCGTCTTCGCGCTGGTCTCTCTATGGCTGGCGGCGGGTATCCTGATCCACTATCCGGGGCAATCCGTTGTCGGCATCCTTCTAATGCTGAGCGGGACGCCCGTGTACTGGATAGGGAAACGTCTTGGCCGGATCTCTTCTTAAGTTTCCCGCAAATAACCCCAGGTATGGAGCTTATCGCAGTCCTCGAACCACCTGTCGCCGATATCCGTGCGGAAATACATGTTGGGGATCATGATGTTCTTTACGCGGTTATATACCTGGTTCTGGGCCTGTTTCATCGTCTGGCCGGTACCGACCACCGTAAGTACCACGCCCGAAGTGCCGGCGATCAGCCACTGGTCGTCGATCTTCTTTACGTCCTCGATATGGATACCGTTATAATCGGGTCTCTTGAAAAGCACGGCGGTATTGTTTGAATATCGTTCGAACGTATCCTGGTCGTCGAACGGGTACGGGGGCACCACTATCCTCACGCCGACCTGAAAACCCTTCTTCGCCTTGAATTCCGTCAGTTTCCCTTCAGCCAGGCCATAAAGGAATTCCGCCATCGGCATGTTTATACCTTCCTGCTGTATGAATATCGTGGGATATCCGAACCGGGCGGTAAATTCCAGCGGATATATGCCGTTAGCGTTCACGATACAGTTAATATCGATATAGCCGGTAAAATTCTCTTCTTTAAGTTTGCCCTCCAGCTTCTGCAGTGTGGCGTTGAATATCTTGTTGGTGCCGCTCCAGTACATCGAGGTCCCCATCTCACCGGTTGACGGGCCTATATGCCCGGGGAAAAGCTTTTTGTGCTCGAAATTGATGTTTATCGGTTGGACGAACCCGGCGCCGTTGAAAAAAGCGCCTACGGCAACTTCGACGCCCGTCATCCTTCTTTGCAATTGAAAGACACCGATCTGGTTCGGGGATTCCGCCGACACTTTCTTGTAGGCGTTCAGGACCTGTATCACGTCTTTCCCGTCCTCTTCTTCGCCCACGAAAAGCATGCGTTTGATGTTCTGCGCCTCGCCGCTGGGTTTTATCACGTACCTGTGAGGATTGGCCTTAACGTATTCAATAGCGTCATCAAAAGAAGAAAACTCGGCGTAGGGGATGATGTTCACCCCATGGCGCTTAAGTTCTTCCTGGCCGAAAGTCCGGTCGTCTTCCAGGCGGTCCGTGTATTCGGTCCCGCCGATGGCCAGCTTACCCTGCCGGCGAAGCTCCTGGGCCATCTTGCCGTGTCCGAGGACATCGTCGAATATTATGATATCCGCCCAGTTTGCTTCTTTTTCCCAGTCTTCCGTTTTCGGCACGAACCCGTCGGCTATATCCTGGTTCTCCTCGTTCTTGATGTAGTATTTCGCTTCGTGGCCTTCTTTTATCACCTGCCAGGCGATATCGCCGACCAGGCCTTCCAGCGACATGAAAAGGAATTTTTTCTTGTCCATCTCGTTTGCTTTATTCTTCGCGAGCTGCATCCGGTTTCTCCGCCAAATAACTATTGGATCAAAATGGTCTTAGGTTCCCTTCGGAAAAGCCTTAAAACCCCCGAACATGTATATATCCCGTATCAGTCCTTTTTGCTTTCCGGCAAAAAGCTTCCGCTAACAAAAACCCGGGACGGATAATGCGGCATCGATCTTCGCATTCTCCGTCCCGGGTCCGTTGTTACCTCCACATGTCTTGAAGCGATTATTTCATGCTGCTTTTCGAAGTGCTGCTCGTGGTATCTGTGGTGCTGCTCCCGCCTCCGAGACTGCTCCTGTCGCCTACCGCGCTCCAGGGCCATTTTTCATCAAAGGCTGCGCCCCTGACGTCTCTCGGTCCCGGAAAACAGAATGTGGCCGTATCGATCGCGCCGTCTATTTCACGGCTCAGGAAATACCATATACCCTTAATGATGCCGATATCCCAGGCTTTTTCCTCGATGCCTTTCATTATCTGCCCCGGTATTTCGCAGACGCCTAAAGCCAGGTTGCCGAGACCGCGGCCGAGCTTGTACAGCACTGGCCTGGTCGTCGCTTCTTCGAAACTCGGGTCCGTCATGTCGTACGGGGTCCCTTGTTCCCAGGCGAATTCCGCGTCAAGCGGAATACCTATCCTGTCGTTGGTTTCCGGGACGGCCGCCCAGCAACCCACCAGTTCGCCAACTCCGTGAATGGTCCTTCCGATGGCGCTGCCCACGCCTGCGACTACGCCGCCTATCGCGCCGACCCAGCCGGTGTTCTCCTTGCCCATCCAGCCGTACTCATAACCCTTGGCTACCTGAGCCGGTATCTCGATCCATCCGGTAACCGCATTGACCGAACCCCAGTAGGCCCTGTCCCCCATCGCCTTCGTGTATTCTTCGCTGTCCGCGAAGCACATTGTCGAAGCGGCGAGGAACATGATCGCGAGCATTACAAATAATACTTTTTTCACGATACTCCCCCCTTTCATGATTAACAAACACCTAACGACTTTCGTTCATTATTAAACAATTATATCTCTCATTTCGAAAAAGAAAAGCAGAATTTTCATTTTTCTTGCCGGAACGTCCCGGGAGCGTTTTTCCGGGTTTACGCGTTCTCCTTAACGGGGGAAACCACATAAACATATTTCAGGATGCCCGGGCCCGTGTTCTTAACATCGTGCGCGGTCTCCGGCGGGATATATATAAGCGTGTTCTCCCCTGCGGTTGCCAGGACTTCCCCGTTACAGGATAGCTCACCTTTACCCCGGAGTATGATTATCGCCTCTTCTTTCGGTCCCGTGCTGTGCTCTCCCACCGATACTCCCGGAGCAAGCGTTACATGGCCGGATTTCATGCCCAGGGTTTCCGGGACTCCTCCGAGAAGACGCTGATACGCTTCTCTTCCCTCCAGTTTGACTATTTTCGGGCCTGCCATGATCTATCTCTTTCTGTTGATAAGCGACGCCGCGTACCCGGCGCCGAAACCGTTATCTATGTTGACTACCGTTATTCCCGGCGCGCAGCTATTGAGCATCGTGAGGAGCGGCGCGATCCCCCTGAAATTAGCTCCATACCCGACGCTTGTCGGAACGGCTATTACGGGCCTGTCAACAACTCCCCCGACCACGCTCGCCAGGACCCCGTCCATCCCCGCGACTACGATAAGCACGTTGGCTTTTTTAAGCTTCCCGTAGTTAGCGAGCATCCGATGCACCCCGGCCACGCCTATGTCGAACACGCGGTCCACATTGTTGCCAAGGATCTCGGCGGTCACCGCGGCTTCTTCGGCAACAGGTATATCGGAGGTGCCGGCGGTAACAACAAGGACGGTCTTGCCTGCCTTTTTCTTCTTCCGGCCGGCCAGGATGATGCGGGCCTTTTCATAATAGACCACGTCTTTTCTTGTTTTCTTTACCTCCTCGTAGATCTCCCTGCCGGCCCTGGTGGCCATGAACGTCGAACCCTTCTTATGACGTTTGAAGATCCCCGCTATCTGGCCGAGGCTTTTCCCGTCGCAAAAAACGACTTCGGGGAACCCCTTCCTCAGATCCCTGTGCGTGTCTATCTTGGCAAACCCGATGTCATCATACGGGAATGTCCTCAGCGCCTCTTGCGCCCTTTCCGCGCTCAGCTTTCCCGCTTCGACATCTTTCAATATGCTTTTTATTCTTTTTTTGTCCATACCATTCCCTCATCCATGCTGCCCGACCTGTACCCCTTGGGATCGAAGGTCGCCATAGGATATCCGAGTTTTCTTAACCTGTACCGGATCAAGCGCGATATCCCCGGATCCGCCAATAGCCCCGTCTGGTCCCCGGACACTTCGACACTAACGCTGTCTCCGAGAACCCGGACCCTCACTTCCCTGAACCCCAGTCCTGAAAGAAACTCTTCCGCTCTTTGCAACTTATCAAGCTCCCTGACATCGATCCTTGTATTATAAGGAAATCTCGTCAAAAAACAAGTTTGGGACGGCATATCCCAGACCTCCAATCCCTGCTCTTTTGATATATTTCTGATCTCGCCTTTCGAAAGACCGGCTTCTCTCAGAGGGCTCCTGATCCTTAATTCCTCCAGAGCTTTTTCCCCCGGCCTGAACCGGTTCAGGTCATCGGCGTTCGATCCTTCGGCGACAAAAGCCATGCCGTTCTCGGCCGCTATTTCCAATAGCCTGGAAAAAATACGTTTTTTGCATAAATAACATCTTTCGATAGTGTTATTCAATATTCCGTTATCCCTGAGCTCGTCGGACTTGACGATGATATGCCTCGCGCCGAACGCCCTCGCGGTCTCTTTCGCCCTGGCGATCTCTCTTCTCGGCCTTATCGGCGAATCCGCGGTAATCGCCAATACCCTTCCGCCGAGCGTGTCGGATGCCGCCTTGAGAAGAAATGTGCTGTCCACTCCTCCCGAAAAAGCGACGATAAGACTGCCCATGCCGCTAAGGATATTTTTAAGGCGAGCGTATTTTCCGGACAGCGCGGATCTTTCCATACGGTTATTTTATCATAAAATCGCCTTATATGAACTTAATTGCGAACCCGGGCCGTATCGTTATGTTTACCCGCCTTCGCGGAAGGCCATGGGGTGTGAACCCATGGATGAATGCGCAAATATTTTGCTACGGCGGGTTCCGCCAGAGGAGTGGAGGGAACCGTTAAGGCGGGTAATATAGGTGCCACGGGCGTAAGCCCGTGGGGCTTCACTTTTATCCTCCGCTAAGCTATACTTGATCTATGATACTGTCGCGCTATAAGAAACTCCGCCCGAAACGCCTGAAAAAGGGCGATACCATCGGAATAGTCGCCCCCGCGTGCCATTTTATCCCCAAAAAATTCCGGAAAGGCATAAAACGCCTGAAGGATCTCGGGTTCAACGTTAAATACGATCCCATGATATTTAAACAATACTGGACGCTTGCCGGGAAGGACCTCAGCCGGGCGAACCAGATAAACCGGATGTTCTCCGACAGGACCGTAAAGGCCATCTTCTGCGCGCAGGCGGGATACGGTTCCATCAGGACGATCCCCCATCTCGACAAAAGGATAATAGCCCGAAACCCTAAAATATTCGTGGGCTACAGCGATATAACGGTCCTCTTGTATTATCTCCAGAAGGCGGCAAAGATGATGGTCTTCCACGGACCGGTGGTCTCCGGTGAGATACACCAGAATACGAACCCGCGGACGCTGGACTATCTGATAAAGGTCATTTCCCAGCCAAAACCCCTCGGCGACATAACGTCACCGGGCATCAAATGCCTGAGGCCCGGCAAGGCCACCGGCCAGCTTATCGGCGGAAACCTCTCGCTGATAATAAGCACTATAGGGACTTCTTATGACCTGAATACCGGCGGGAAGATACTTTTCCTCGAGGACGTGGGCGAGGATATCGAGGGCATAGACAGCTGTCTCACGCACCTGAAGCTTGCCGGAAAACTAAGGAAAGTGAAAGGCATAATCTTCGGCAAAATGAAGGACTGTGTGGATTTTTCCGGGGCAAAGTACTCGATAAAAGACGTGCTGAACGATCTCCTGGGCGATATCGATATACCGGTGATCTATGGTTTCCCGTCAGGCCACAGAAAAGCGGGTGAACTCAATATAACCCTCCCCCTGGGCGCTTCGACAACGATCGACGCGGATAACAGGAAGATCGTTATAAACGAACCTGCCGTAATGTAACCGTATAGCGGTTTTCCGTACGTTAAAAAGGCCGGAATTGAAAAAATAAGGCCCGGCAGCTTTCTGCCGGGCCTTATCTATGTTACAGCTTTATCACGTTCTTGGCTTCGGGGCCTTTGGGACCCTGCTGCACTTCGAACTCGACAGCCTGGCCTTCATCCAGAGACCTGTAGCCGTCCGACTGGATAGCGCTGTGATGCACGAAGACATCCTTGCCGCCGTCGTCGGGAGTAATAAATCCATAACCCTTCTGGTTATTGAACCATTTTACTGTTCCTTTTGCCATTACTCACTTCCTCCTTTTAACGATATAATCGCGATAAATGCGGCAGGCACAAAAAAACCACAAGGCATGTATTTCTTATCCTCGTGGTTTAATATTCTACACACCATTTACCGCCTTACTTGCCTACTATAATACACTAACTTCATTATTTGTCAATAGAAATAAGCAAAAAAAAGGTTCCGTGGTTTTCAAACAGGGTTTTTAGGGGTTTTTTAGAGAAAACGGATCCCTTCCTTCTATCCGGTCTTGCCCTTCTTCTTTTTTACCAGCATAACGTTTCGAAGGAATTTTATGACTTCCCTCGTCCCTTTAAGATAATACGGAGCGCTGGATTTTCTCTTGCCGCCCACGAACACGCAAACGCCCCTTTTCCCGATCGCCTTGAACGCGTCCTCGTCCGTCGTGTCGTCGCCTATATATACCGGCAGTATTTTTCCTTTGAGCGTTTTCTTTTTCTCTTTTATGAGCCGTATCGCCGCTTTGCCCTTGTCCCATTTTATGGGGGGCCTGATCTCCCACACTTTTTTCCCCGACATAACCCTGATCTTGCCTTTAGCCTTGTACGGCGCAGCTATTCGCTCCAGTCTCCTCTCCACATCCTTTACCCGGGAGGGGCTCACCATCCTGAAATGGACGCTTATCGTCAGGCCCTTATCCTCGACAACCACGCCTTTAAAACCACTGTATTCTTTTTTAAGACTCGCGCTTATTTTTTTTACTATCCTTTTGGCCTTTAACGCTTCGGGGACGACGAACCTTATCCCGGGCCCTTCAGCCTCCAGTCCATGGTTCCCCGCGTACAAAATGCCTTTTATGCCGACTCGCCGGCGTATGTCCCGAAGCGATCGTCCGCTCACGACCGCTAACGATATGTCTTTACGGTGCGTGAGGATATTACGTAACGCGCGGACAGCCTCGCCGCTTAGCCTGGCCAGCGCCGGGTGCCGCCTGATCGCGGCAAGGGTGCCGTCAAAATCCATCAAAAGATAAACATGACCGGAGGCCAATCTCTTTTCGATCTTGTCCCAGTCCGCGAATAAATACCGCATTATCCCTTTTTTCCTCCGGGGTAACGCGCCGTTTCGAAATAATTCAGGCAGTTCTTCAGCCAGTCGTTTATGTTGTTGGACCCTATGTTCTTGCGCATCTTCGCCATCCTCTTTTTCCTGTCCGCGTCCGGCATGTGAAGGGCCTGATAAATGGAATTGGCTATGTCCTCTACGCTGTAAGGGTTCACCGGAAGGCAATTCTTTATCTCGGCTATGGCGCCCGCGAACTTGGAAAGTATAAGGACCCCGTCGCCGTCGGAATGGGCCGCTACGTACTCTTTGCAAACAAGGTTCATCCCGTCCCTTAAAGGCGTGACCAGACCGACATCGGCGGAGAGATATAAAGCGACCAGCTCCTCGAACGGGACGGTGCCGTAATTATAATGTATCGGCGCCCATAGTCCGGTCGAGAATTTCCCGTTCACTCTCCCTATTATCTCGTCGATCTCTTTTTTCAAGTCCCTGTACGCTTTGACCTCTTCCCGGCTGGGTATGACCAGCTGGTAATAGAAGAACTTTTCCTTGAGTTCGGGGTGCTTTTCGAGCATGAATTCAAGCCCGGCAAGCCTTTCCCTGATACCTTTCGAATAATCTATCCGGTCGATACCGAGTATGATCTTCGGGCAGGCGGCCTGCTTGCGGATCTCTTCGCGCCGCGCCAGGACCTCCGGCTTGCGTGATGTCTCGTTGATATGGTCGTAATCTATGCTTATGGGGTTAACGTAAAAATACGTGTTCATGCGATCCGTTTTTTCTGTCTTCCCGGCGGCTTTTTTCCTTTTACGGTAATTTTCTAAAGCACCGTTAAAATTCTGAAGGTACTGCTTGTGATGAAAACCGGCCGTATTGCAGCATAGCAGCGAATCGACGATCTGTTCCTGCCACGGCAGTATGTCGAAAATATCTATATGCGGAAAAGGAATGTGCAGAAAAAAATGTATTTCCTGCTCAGGTCTTATCTCGCGGAGGTAATACGGCGTCATGAAAAGATGGAAATCCTGTATCCACACGATGTCGTCTTTCGAGGCGACCTTGTCTATATACCGGGCGAACCTCTGGTTCACCGCGCAGTACGTTCTCCAGGCATTATAATCGAGAAAACATTTTTCAAAAAAATAATGGAAGAGCGCCCAGAGGGTCCCGTTCGAAAAACGGTTGTAATGCTCCTCGAACTCAACGGAATTCATGGGAACGGAAACTATCTTGTAAGATTTGCCCTGGCGCCTTTCGGCCTCTCGCTTCGGCTCTATATCCCTTACATCTATGAAATTGAGCGGTTTATCCGCGACACTCTCCTCGACAAAACCGTCCCACCCCACCCAAACACCGTTCGCATCGCCCAGTATGGGTTCTATCGCGGTTATAAGCCCCCCGGCGGACTTATTCCACACGAAACGGCCTTTCTTATCTTTTCGCCTGGAGAAAGGCAATCTGTTCGAAACAACGACAAGCCCTCTGTCTTTACCTTTTAAACGTATCATTCTGGTATGTCCTTACTATGGATTTTCCGCGCCTTTTTAGTATATCAACTAACGCGGGACATTTCAAACGGTTATTATTCA
>CAZMEZ010000007.1:51365-73241 GCA_964565425.1 uncultured Planctomycetia bacterium
CGGTCATAAGGGGGACAGACACTACGTTTCCCGCTTTGCAACATATTCCTGTATATTTTTCGTTTTACATCAAATATATTTTGATATATAATTAATGGTATGCCGCGGATATCACGTTTAGTCATACCGGAGTACCCCCACCATATTACCCAAAGAGGTAATTATAAGCAGTCAACCTTTACTTCAGATGAAGACTATATCTGCTATCTAAATTTGCTGCAGGAATATAGCAAAAAACATGGCTCCCTCATTCTTGCCTATTGCCTAATGCCCAACCATGTACACTTTATAGCTATTCCAAAAGCAATGACGTCCCTCGCATTGACCTTTAAGCTTACCCACATGAGATATTCTCTTTACCATAATGCAAAACATAAACGTGTCGGACATCTGTGGCAAGGTAGATTTTTCTCTTGTGTGCTTGATGCAAATCATCTTTATGCAACTGTCCGCTATATAGAAAATAATCCCGTAAAAGCAGGTTTAGTAGAAAATCCTGAGGGATGGAGATGGTCCAGCGCCAGATACCACCTTTCGGGAGTTCAAGAAAATACAATCGAACTGTCTGATATATCAGATTTCATCAAAATTGATGATTGGCGCGCATATCTATCCGAAAAAGATGATCAAACCATGATAGAGACAATCAAAACTAACACAAGAACCGGAAGACCTGCGGGAAGTGATGCTTTCATTGAAAAACTCGAGCATCTTGTTGGATCTCGGCTAATCCCATCAAAAGGTGGTAGACCTAAAACAAAAACCTAACAACGTAGTGTCTGTCCCCTGTTTAAAAGCAGCGGACCTTCTTCATCGCCGCCTTTATCCTGTTCAACCCTTCCTCGATCTCTTTCTCGTCGAGGGCGTAACTTAACCTGATACGGTCCGGCGCGCCGAACCATTCACCCAGATAGGCTATCACCTGGTGTTCATGATAAAGCGTCGTGATGAATTCGCGGGCATTGTCGCACTTCGGGAAGATGTAGAACGCGCCTTCGGGCTTCCAGAGGTCAAAACCCAGATCGCAAAAACCCTTATAGATCAGGTCCCTCCTCTCGCGCCAGATCTTCTGCTGTTCGAGTATATACTCCCGCGGGGTGGCCATCGCTCGCAGCGCCATGTCCTGTCCTACAAGATTCGTGTTCATGGAAGTATGGGTCTTGAGGTCTATGACATCGTCGACCACTTTCTGGTCGCTGCTCCACAAATAACCCACGCGCACGCCGCACATGGCGTATGTTTTGGAGAAAGAATTTACCGTGATAACATGGTCCCCTTTAATGTAATAATTCTCCCGCTCGTATATGAGGTCCTTATAGACCTCGTCCGAGATAACGTATACCCCGAGTTTCGCGGTTATTTCTTCTATTTCCTTCAGTGTCTCTATCGATTCTATCCGGCCCGTGGGGTTGGAAGGGGAATTGATCAGGATCGCCGTGCAACCCTTGATCTTCTTCCTGAAATCATCAAGGTCTATCCTGCCGTCGACGAGATCGGTGTATACGGGTTCCATTCCCCCGTAAGTTATGAGCGGCGGGTAAGAATAGTAATACGGCCTGCCCAGGAGCACCTTCCCCTTCCCCAGCGTACGGAAGATGAGGTCAAGCGCCTCGGAAGCGCCGTTGGTTATAACAAAATTCTCCGCGGTGGAATTGGGATATTCCTTTGATAACGCCTCCCTGAGGGGGCGCTCCCCCTGGATAAGACCGTATCTGAGGTCTTTTCTTATGTCTATCCCTTCTATCGCCTCTTTAGGCGGGGGAAGATCCGGCTGGCCGGAGCCGAAACTTATGACTCCCTTGCCCTGTTTGCCGATGAATACGGCGGGGTTCCTGAGATCAAGTTTATTTCCCACTTATCTTGTCCTTGTTTTTATACCGTCTATCCTGCTGAATGTAGCTATTGTAATATGTATCAAATTCAAATTCAACAAGATAAAGAAATGGCGGAGAGGAGGTGCCAATGGCGGGAACTGTAAGCATAACCAACACGGTTCAGCTTTGAACGCGGGACGGATCCGGCTCTAGCCGGAGGACCGTCCGCGCGTTCCTGTTTAAAGCTGTCAATATCTTCCGAAATTTCGCCTGGGCTTTTCTTTCTGAGGTCTGGCTTCGTTCACGTTTATATTGCGGCCGCTGACCGAGGTCAGGTTCAACGCTTCCATGGCCGCTTCGGCCTCGGATGAACTTTCCATTTCTATAAATCCGAATCCTTTGTTCGGGATTATCTTTATGGATTTCACCGTACCGTGTTGAGCGAATAATTCGCGTAATTCGCTCTCGTCCGTAGAGTAACTCAGATTTCCCACAAACAGTTTACTTCCCTGCATTTCTCCTCCTCATTTTTCCGCCATCTTTCCTTCTACGTATAACACAAGATCTCCCGCCGTTGTTATTTTATCACTGTCTTCATCCGGGGCCTGTATATCGGATTTTTCTTCCGGGATCGAGAAAAACCCGATAATATCAAGCGAGTCGGCGCACAGATCATCGGATATCTTCGCGGCTTCCGCCGCTCTTTTCTCTTTTATTTCAAGCTGCCGGGCAATGATCGCCTTCATTTCTCCTGATACCTCTGACATTTTTCGCCCGGCGGTTCATTCGCGATATGACGGCTTTTTTCAAGTTCTTCCAGGGTTCCCGCCGTTATTTCATCTATCAAATGTTTTACGGACACTATCTCCTTGATCCTGGAAACATTGGTCCCGGCAAGCACTACGGCGTTATCGATATCCCCCTCTACGGCGTCTATCAACGCTTTGGCTATACAGTATTGAACGGTCGCGGGATCGCAGGTCCTGAGGCATCTATAATTGCAATTAAACTCTTTTCTTTCTCCGCGCAGCACATCGTCAAGGAATTTTGTCCTTATTACCTTCGCCGGCATGCCCACCGGACTTTGTATGAACACAAGGTCTTTTTCTTCCGCGTTCACGTAAAGCTGTTTGAATTCATCCGCGGCCGAACATTCATGGGTAGCCACGAATCTTGTCCCTATCTGTACGCCTTTAGCCCCTAATCTTAAAAATTTAGCTACATCTTTACCGTCAAATATACCGCCCGCGGCTATGACGGGTATGTTTATCCCGTACTCTTTTTCGTATTCTCCGGTCAGTTCCAAAACATCTTTCACCGCGTTCTCAAGCAGCGGTTTTTCCCTCATTTTTCCTTTTAGGGATTTTAATTCCTCTAAGCTATAACCCGCTATATGGCCGCCTGATAATGGGCCTTCCACAATAAAAGCGTCCGGGAACCGGCCATAACGCCTTTTCCACGTCTTAAGCAAAAGCTCGGCCCCTCGTGCCGAAGCAATAAGGGGTATCAGTTTCACGGAAGAACTTCCCGCGAATTCAGGCATACTTATCGGCAGCCCCGCGCCCGAGATGATATAATCCACATTTTCTTTCGCGGCGGTCCTTACCATATCCTCGTAATTGCTGAGGGCCACCATGATATTGACGCCGATAACGCCGTCGGATAGTTCCCTGGCTTTCCTTATTTCTTTCTGAAGATGTTCTCGTGAAGATTTGGGGACATCGGCCCTGTTCTCCTCGGTATCGGGAGGCAACCCTACGCTGGCAATGGTCCCCGCAGCCCCGCAGTTCGCGACCGCCGCCGCCAAACTGGAGGTAGACACCCTTACTCCCATGCCCCCCTGGATAATGGGCACTTCTATACGGATATCCCCGATGATCAATGGATCAAGTCGATTTTTCATCATTATTCCTTGATACTGCCGCTGCACTGATTGCGACGCCCCTGCTTACTTTTGGGGTGACAACTAATCGAATGAGGAAGCTGTGAAACTGATAGTATCCCACGGGTAGGCTGTGAGGATTTATCCACGAGATTCAAAAACGAAAAGAAATCTGTCAGCTATCATTGAGACCCTATTATACTACAAAGCCCCGGGTTCCACAATATAAACCGTAAACCCTTTTATCACAATGGCTTGCGCCGGTTTAAAGCTCAGATCTCCAGGTCTTTTCTCCTGACAAGCTGGTCGCTCAGGGTCAGCCAGTCGATGATCAGTTTCTTGAGTTTTATACTGTACTGTATTTTACTGAACCTGTTGAAATCGAGCTGGTTGACCTCATCGATGAAATTGTTAAGTATCACCTTGCCGTAAGAATAATTGATAGTATCGTCGTCCACGATGGATTGCGCGGTTTTTATCTTTTCTTCCGATATTTTTATGAGCTCCCGCGTCCTCTCTATTTCCTCGTAAATATTCCTGAGTTCCGTATATATCCTTATGTGCGTGTTCACTTTCTCGAGGACGCGGCTCTCGTGCTCGACTTTTGATGTTTCGTACTCGGCGTGCTCGACCTGCCCCGGGAAGGGATATTCAAGCGTTACACCCGCCATTACCCTCTTATCGTCCTTATTAAGATACCTGTCGTCGGCCTTGATCGCGTATTTCGCGAAAAGGTCTATCGAAGGAAGAAGGTCATCCGCGTCCTTATCGACCTCGATATCGCTCTTCTCTTCCAGCAGATCAAGGATCATGGATGTCCTGCTCTCGTCTCTGAATCTTTTGTAGTCTTCCTCAAAGTTTATCACCACGCCGTCGTATTGATCTGTCGGGTAAGGCAAGAGCCCTTCTTCCGCATCGTAACCTATGCTTTTCTTTAAAAGATTCGTGTATCTCTCGAACTGGTTCCTTACCGAGATCAGGGTCTCCTCTTTCAGCAAAACCTGGAGCCGGACCTTATTGACATCGACCGGCAAGGCGATATTGCTCTTCTCCCTTTCCTGCACATTTTTCAAAAGTTTCATGTTCTCATTATATGAATTTTCGGCGGTCTTTACGTTTTCGTAAGCTTCATACCAGTTATAATATATCCGGATTATCGAAGACAAATACCGTTCATACGCTTCGGCTATCTGGTATTTGGCGATATCTATCTCCATGCCCGCGATCTTGTCCAGCAGCCTTGTAGCTCTTCCGAAAGCGTTCCTTGCCACGGGCTGGGACACCGTAGCGTAAAATTCGGCGTCTATGTCTCCCAGTATGGTATCCTTCATGGCCGAATTATAGCCCGCCTCCAGCTCCGTGCCGGTATAAGGAAAAAGCTTGCTGAGCGAAAGTTCATAAACGGGATACCCGTCATCGTGGTGTTTTATGAAAGCCACATACTCGCTTTTGGAGGACATCACTATATCGTCGGCGGGAAGCTCCAGCTTTTTTTTGTAGTTCAATTTAAGGTTTTCCACGAGTATCTGTTCGAACACCCTGTCCCTGGCGCATGCGAGTTCGATAAATTCATCCAGGGATAAAGTGTCCGCCTCTTTCGTCTCTTGGGCGAAGACGGTTGAAACGGGAGCAAAAATGCTTAAAAATATTATTATCAGGACTTTTTTAACCATATTATCTTTCGGCAAGTCTGTACTGAACATCCCTGTAAAAACTGTACATGCACGGGACCAGGACCAGGGTTATAAAGGTCCCGAATAAAAGCCCCCACGCGATCGCAAGCATCATCTGAGCGAGCATCGCGTCGTACCCCGCCCAGCCGTAAGCCGTGGGCACGATAGCGACAACCGTGGTAACAGTAGTGAGAACCACCGCTCTTAGGCGGGTTTTTGCTATGCTTGATATCTGCGGGTCCTTTTCGCTTATGTCCTTTCCCTCGTCGAAGGCCCCGTCAAGCTTTGACATCATTATTATAGAGTCATTAACGACGACTCCCGCCAGCCCCAGCGCCCCGATGACCGCGAAAAACCCGTACATCCTTATCCCGTGCAGCCAGAAAGCCAGAATGATACCCACCATCCCGAACGGTATGGCGAGCATGATCAAAAACGGTTTCAAAAGGGAATTGAAGAGGAGCGCCAGTATTATATATATGAAAAACAAGGCCATTATAACGGCAAAAGTGAAATCCTTTCCCGACTCCCTGGTATCTTTAACCTCTCCCCTGAATTCCACTATAGAGGTAGGGTATCCCGCCTTGAATCCCGGAAATATCTTTTTCTCGAAACGATCCGCTATGTCAAGCGGGGTCTTTCCCGAGCGCGGCGCGAGATCGGCATAGACCGTCGTGCACCTTTTCATGTCTTCCCTGATTATCGAATCCGGACCTTCGGCTTTTTCGACCGTCACGAGGTCCTTAAGCGGCACCAGGTACTGGCCCTGGTTTTCCACCGGTATCTCGAATATCTTGGTGATATCGTCCTTCGCCTCCGGTATGACCGTGAGCCTTACATACACGGGCTCCTCGTCGCCGCCGAACTCATAAAGGATGGTCCCCTCGAGCGACGCCCTTAATGTCCTGGCGACATCCGAAGGGTTTATGGCCAGGCGCCTTAGCTTGTCCCTGTTCAGGGTAAGGTGATATTCGGGATTATACATCGGGCGGTCGATCTCCACGTTGACAAGCGCGGGGTCTTTGCGCATCTCTTCCGCCAGCTCGTCCGCCAGCGTGTATCTGCGCCGGTTATTGTTCTCCTTTATAAGTATCTCTATCGGGCTGGCTGACTCCTGGCCGTGCCAGGTCTTTCCCATGCGGATATTCTTTATTCCCCGGATGCCCTCAAGTTTTCCCTTCCATTCTTTTATGAGCTGATCCGCGGATTTCCTGCGTTTTTCTTTCGGCAATATCTCTACTCTTATCTGGAACTTATTTTCCTGGGCGGCGGACCCCTTCCTCGATTTTGCTATTACGTTCCTGTACCCTATTACCTCTTTCCCGGCATGATCCCTTATAACATCTTCCACCGGCTGGGTCATGCGCGCTGTTTCATATCTCATGGTCCCCGGAGGCGTCTCCCCTGAAAGCCTTATTTCCCTGGTCTCCTCGTCCGGGAACATCACGAACTTCATTCCCCTTGAAGCTATATAACCGGCCGCGAGGAGCAGAATAACGAAAATAACGAATATCCTGTATTTATGCTTCAGGAGTTTATCCACTGTGGTCTCGTATTTATTTTCCGCCCATTGTATCCATCGTTCTCCTCTGGACTTGCCTGAATTGTCCTTTTTACCGAAAGGAAGCATCATATGCCCCGGTAATATAAAAAGGGCCTCGAAGAGGCTCCCCCCCAGCATCAAAAAGACTATTGGCGGTATGAACTTAACCATCACCCCGAAACGTCCCGAGAAAAAGAAAAGCGGCACGAAAGCCACGCAGGTCGTCAGGATACTGGCGATGATCGGCAGGAACACGAACGACGTGCCTTTGACCGCGGCCTCTTCCTTCGGCATGCCTCCGGACCGCATGCGGCCCACGTTCTCCGCGACAACTATAGCGTCGTCCACGACCATCCCCATTACTATTATGATAGCGGCAAGCGTGATATTGTTGACGGTATACCCCATGAGGAGGCCTCCTATGAGCGTAAAGCAAAAGGTGAAAGGTATCCCCAAAGCCACCCATAGACCGGACCGCAGATCAAGAAACATGAAAAGAGTGACGAGTACGAGCATGAACCCTATCGCTCCGTTCACGGTTATGAGGCTGAGCCTGTTCCTCACGTCAAAAGATTCATCATCCAGAAGAATAAGCTCAATGCCCGTTCCTTTTAACGTATTTTGCTCGAAGATCTTAACTACTTTCTCGACCGCTTTTACGGCATCGATGATGCCGTACCTGGAATTTTTCCTGACGTTGAGGACAACTCCTTCATGGCCGTTTATTTTCAGGACCGTCTTCGTTCTCTCATAACCTTTTTCCACGTTCGCAAGGTCCGAAACCCTTATTATCCGACCCTCAAAGCCCCCCTGGACGCTCATGTCCCGGAGCTTTTCAACGGTGTCGAGCTCTCCCCAAAGCGTCACTTTGGGTTCGTTTATATTCTCTATGCTTCCTGCCGGCTGACGGACGTTACCGTTGGTTATTTCTTTCATAACGGTATTGAACGTAATGTCGTATTCCTTCAGTTTATCCGGCGCGATCTCGACATGTATCTCATCTTTCAGATAACCTTTCCTCTCGACCGAATTTACCTCGGGCAGGTTTGTGAGCTCGCCTTCGAGCACAAGAGCGTAGGTCTGGAGTTTTTCGCGGGAAGGGACATCAAGGATATTACTCCCCTTGTAGATAAGCCCGATATCGATTATGGCTTTGCGCGAGGTCTTGAACACGCGGACATGCGGGTCGTCGACGATATCGGTCGGCAGGTCCACATCCAGCACTTCATTTCGTATCTCGGATATGACGGCTTCCTTGTCGGGATGGTCTTTCTCTATCTCGGCCGTTACCGTGCAGTTGCCTATGCTTGTCGCGCTGTAAACACGGTAAACCCCGTCGATATCGCGGATCGCTTCTTCAATGGGCTCCGTGACATAATATTCCACGTCCTCGGTGGAAGCCCCGGGATAATTGGTGGTGATGCGTACGGTATCGAACGTTATGTCAGGCAGCTCCTCTTTGGGCAGGCCCATCCAGGCAAACATCCCCCCCACCAATACTCCCACGAATATAAGATTGGCCAGGAGGTGCCGTTTCAAAAAGAATTGGATTATTTTTTCGCGCATGGTCACAACATTATATCATAATTGGTTTTCTCATAAATGTGTTTTGTTCGCGACAAAATTGCGCCGATAAATTAGACATCCGGATCCAGGGAAAAGTTTCACGCGAGGCAAAGAAACAGGGAAAACAGGGCCGGCTTCTAAGGAAAAATACTATTTGAGAGGAGGGATTATAATGATTTCTGTCACCAGCGTTTGCGCCGCGAGCCGCTTTTGCCCCGCTTCTTTGCCGGCCCCCAGCTCCTGCTCCGGAACAGCGTCCGGGGCGCGGCGAATTCCTCGCGCGGGAGATCGGGGTGTTCCGAAACGGGCAAGGCCGTCTTTATAATGCTCTCAATACCGCGTATCTCGCCGCGCTGCTCGGGAGTGGCGAAGGAAATAGCGCGCCCTTCGTGCCCGGCCCGGCCCGTGCGCCCGATCCTGTGCACGTAATTCTCCGCGTCATCCGGAAGATCGTAATTTATCACCGTCTCTATGCCGACGACATCTATCCCCCTGGCGGCTATATCGGTCGCGACAAGTATCCTGTATTTTCCCGTTTTAAAGCCTTCGAGCGCTTCCCTTCGCTGTTTAAGCGTGCGGTCCGAGTGTATTTCGGCCGCGTTATGCCCCATTTCCCTGATAAGGCGCCTGATCTTGCCTGCCCCCCTCTTTGTCCGAGAAAAAAGGAGGACCGAACCGCGGTACTGATCGAGCAATTTGGCCAGCAGTTTCTTTTTATCCTCTTTCTTAACGATGAATAACTCCTGGATGATACGTTCGGCGGCGGTCCCCGACGGCGCGACCTCGACATGGACCGGAAGCTTCATGTGCGTGGCCCCTATCGACACGACTTCCGCGGGTATCGTGGCCGAAAAAAGCATGGTCTGCCTTTTTTTGGGGACAAATCCAAGGATGCGTTCTATATCCGGCCTGAAACCCATATCCAGCATCCTGTCGGCTTCATCCAGCACAAGGACCTGCACATCGTTCAAGCGCACCGTCTTCTGGTTCATGTGGTCGACAAGACGCCCGGGCGTGGCGATAATAACGCGGGGGTTCTTCTTCAGGGCCTTCAGCTGGCCCTGCATGGGAGCCCCTCCTATAATGACCACGGTCTTTATGCCGAATAAGGGGGCTATCTTCTCGAAGGTCTCATTTACCTGAATGGCCAGTTCCCTGGTGGGGACCAGCACGAGGCACCTCCCCTTATCGCGGGAAAGACGCTGGATAACCGGTATGGCAAAAGCAAGGGTCTTGCCCGTGCCGGTCTGGGCCACACCTATGATATCGGTGCCTTCTATCGCTTCGGGGATCGCTCTATGCTGGATCGGGGTCGGCTGAGTGAACTTCAGCCGGTCCAATACCTCGAGTATCTTAGGGGCGATGCCCAGCCCGTCAAAAGAGACATCCGATCTCGTTCCTTTTGTCATGATATCCTGACTCCTTGTTTTTTCCGCTATAATTTATATCTGTTCAATATGCGTCCCGAAAACATTTATATTTTACACTAAAACCCTCTTAGAATCTTCATATATGTGAGGGAAAAGGACGATCAAAGCGACAATACCGTTTCCGGTTTTGTTCGTAACCCTGTCCCTGAATTTATATAAACAAAAAAGGACAGTTTTTGCTGTCCTTTTTTGTTTATGGCAACCCTGATCCCGGTAAAGGCGCTGCCTCTGGGCGGTTGCTTATACCGTGCCTCTGCGTTCTTCAAGTTTCCTGCGGATCTCCTGGACCTTTTGTTTTGTGAGCGGCACGCGCAAAACAAAAATAATCGCGATCACGAGGCCGATGACAGGCACGGAAGCGAGGCTGGCGCGGATACCTAATATGGTCTCGGGCGCCTGCACCTTGAGTTTCCAGGTGAAACCCACCCATGTCAAAATAAGACCGGAAACCCAATACCCCAATGAATTGCCCAGTTTAAGGATATAGGAAGCGCAGGCGGTAAAAGAACCTTCCCTTCTTTCATGCGTGTTGAGCTCGTCGTCGTCGATAATGTCGGCGCCGATGGAACTATGCAGCATCCAGAGAGAAGCCGCGCACATTCCCATCAACCCCGACGCGATCGTCTGCAGCCAGATGATCTCCGGCGTATACAAGAACCAGGACCCGCCGTAACCGCATATGCCTATACAGCAGGCCACCACCGCCGCCCTGCGTTTGCCGATATGGTGCGCCAGGGTCGCGTGCAGCGGAACCCCGATAAGGCCGCCCACCATGAAAGCCACGCCCATCCAGAACTGCCAGTTATCTCCGAGGATCTTGTCGCCGGCGGATACATAAAAAACCGTGGCGTAGTAACCGAGCGAGCCAACCATGCTCGTTCCCAGGGTAAAAGCGCCGCCCATGATGATCATCTGGCGGAACGACCTGTTCCTGAGGGTCTCGCCGAACCCGCTCAGGATCGAGATCCTTTCTTTAACGTTGATAACCACTTTATCGTAGTAGCGTTCCTTGGTTTTCAAAAAAATGATTATGGCAAATACGGCCATTACTATACCAAGTATCGATGTGTATACTTTTACCCCAAGGAGAGTGTTCTTCTCCCCTGTTCCCGGTATAAGGAACCAGGCCAGGTTGGTAAACCGTAAAGCGTAAAAATTCCCCAGTTCCGATACTTTCTGGGCCATGCTTCGATAGGCCATTATGGAGGTCCGCTCTTCGTAATCAGGCGTCATTTCCGCGCCCAAACTGTAGTAAGGCACGGTAAAAGAGCTGATTATGGGAATATAGAACATGGTGGAAAATATCATGTACCAGAACACCACGGAAAGGCCGAGGAATTTTATGCCTACCCAGGACGGCGAGATCCAAAACAGGAGCGGCAGGCCCAGTCCGCTTAAAATACCGGCGATCAGGATAAAAGGACGCCGGCGGCCGTATTTGGAACGCAAATTATCGGATATCCACCCCACAATAGGATCGACAATGGCATCCCAGACCCGGATCAATGTAAGCGCCAAACCTACCAGCCACGGCTCGATACCCAGATACATGTTAAAAACCGCAAAAGCGACAGCCGGGTACAGCCAGAGACCCCACATATCAAGTGACGTGCCAAGAGCGTAAAACAGCTTGGTAGGGATCGGAAGACGATCCCTCAGAGGTTTCTTCACATTAACAACATTCGCTTCCTGCACTGTGTTCCCTCCTTTTAATGAGACTTGGGTTTCAGGAATAGACTGAAACCCTTAGTCGAATTATTCCGGATCCAAAGGATCCGGGACCTTTTTGCGAATTGATCTTAGCGGTTATAACACGCATCGATAAGCCGCTCTATGGTCGTGGTAGCGACGCATTGGACCGTATCGGCGCCGCCGTAATATATCTTAATCTCGCCGTTATCCTCCGCCACGGCCCCGCAGGTAAACACCACGCTGGGGGTCTGCCCCACGAGTTCGTATTGCTCCTCGGGGATCAGGATCGCGTCCTCGGCCATAGCCTTTACTTTTGACGGATCCTCCAGGTCCAGAAGACACACGCCTAATTGATAAACGAAATGCGATTTGCACTGGCTGCGCACCCCGTGAAAGATATTGAGCCACCCTTCGGCCGTTTTAATGGGAGCGGCTCCCGGCCCGATCTTCGTCCAGGCCCAGCGGATCCCCTCCCAGTTCCTGAACACGCATTTACTTTTTCCCCAAAAGACCAGATCCGGGGAATACGACACCCAGATATGCCCGGTATCGGCTCCGGTATTGGGCCGGTCAAGGCGCGCGTACAACCCGTTGATCTTCTCCGGGAAAAGCACCCCGTTGCGGTTATCCGTTTCGGAAATAAACCCCATCCATTGGAATTTCTTGAAATCCTCCGTCTTCACCAGGCTCAGCCGGCAGGTGTGGCCCGAGTGCGCGGCATGGACTATGTAATATGCGTCCCCGATCCTCGTCACGCGCGGATCATAATACATGCCGCCGGTATACTCCTTGAACTCCGGATCGTCGTGGGGCATATCCACCGGTTTTGGACGCGGTTTAAAATTATAGCCGTCCGGGCTTTCCGCGATCCAAAAACGGTCAAGCAGGGCGGCATTTTCCACCCGGCAGACCATCATATAAGTATCGTTGTATTTCACGATGCCGGAATTAAAAACAGTCTTAATGTTGGCCTCAGCGGGGAAATCCTTACCTGTCAGGATGGGATTACCCTCATACCTCTCGCATATAGGATACTTGCCTGTATTCACGTCTAACACCTCCGAATTTGTTTTCACGCCTGACACCCCCCGGTATTTTACCGCACCGTTCTTATTAAGTAATATCTAACCACTCCGTATCGGCCCTGTTCCATTCCAGGATCGCGTGTCCCCTGTCTTCAAAGAAGGCCCGGACCTTCCCCTGATCGTAATGCAGCAGGTCCTGAAGAATGGGCACAAGGATCGAAAGAACGTTATCGGATATTACGCTTCTTCTGCAGATATGCCCCATATAGGGCGCCGGAGAAACGGTTATCGTGTACCCCTGGTAGGACTTAACGTGTAACATCACATGGACATCGCTTGAGCCGTCTCCCACATATACTATGGCATACCTGGTGACGTTCTCTTTTTGCTTTAACATATCGAGGGTGGATACTTTCGCGTGTCCCGCATTGGTCCTGTCAACATCCTGGACGATGCCGTTTTGATATATAAAAGTCGTTCCGTAGATATTGTCGACAGGGAAGATGTTTCCTACCGCTTTCTCGATACACTCTTTAGGCGCCGCGGATACTATATATGTGCTGAAACAGCAATTGTCGATCCCTTCGGACAGTATCTTCATGAGCTCGGGAACACCCTTTTTCAGCTCGATCTCTTTCCCTACCTGGTAAAGAAGGTCCTTGCTTACTTTCCCGGCATAATCAGGGTCCCGGCTTATCAGATGCGCCAGTTCTCCGCCGAGTTGCACGATGTTCCTTCGCTGTATTTCCGCGATCTTCCGGTCGAACTGCTCAGTAGATATTCCCAGCTTCGCGCTTAGTATATACCCGACATCTCCCTTGGAGAGCGTCTTGTCAAAATCAGTTACGAAGAGGATCTTTTTCTTCATTACGAACGTACTCCCTTTGCACCATATGGATATTGAAGTATAACGCTTTTAGATAGGCGCCATGTAGATATGGAAGTATAACACTTTCAGAAATGATTGTCAATAAAAGGGTTTTAAGGGGGTGGCCAAAATAACGCGATCGAGAAAGCCGCCTTCGCCAAACTGCTTAATATTATTCAATTTATGATCCCTTCCCCTGCCCGGGCAATAAAAAACTATATACTGTGGATCCTGAAGGGTGTAAAATGGTAGTGCTTGATTTCCTTGCCGGTAAGGGGGCATCTCATTGTGGATATTAAAGGCGTATTATCGGAAAATCTTGGTATAAGCAAGCTTACGGGGCCTTCTTTAAGTGAAGCCATAGAGCATCATTATGGCCGCCTGTCTGACGATGAGAAAACACGTATAAACCGTAAAATCGCCCATGAGGTTATAAAAGCCGTAAGGGCCGCCAAAGGCAGGAAAGATCACGAACCCGCCGGAAACACGGGATCTTTACCGGACACTAACGTGCTGGCGATAAATCACGCCGGGCCTCTTGATGTTACGATCGAATGGGAAACCGGACCGGACGGCGCTCTCACCCTGGCAGGATACCATGTGCATTCGGGAGGGGATCAGATCAACGTATCAAAGGTGTTCAGCGATTTCAATGAAAACATCGCCCTGGTGGCACTGGCGGGAAAAGAAGGCGGAGAGATCACGGATGAATGGGAAAGGAATTTTTTAAATGCCCGAGTAATCCCCGCGCTGATCCGCGGCGCCCGGGAAGATCAACAGGTGGCGGTCTATAATATGATCGACGGCGATCATCTTCCCGCGATGTTCGGATGGGCGGACGAACTGTCGCCGGAAACGGTGGAAAGGATCAATCAAGAAGCCCTGACAACGCTCGAAGCGATGTTCAAAGGAAGATCGGATAATGTCTGGGTGGTCCTTTCGGCGGGAGGACCCGTAAGATACAACAGCTCTCTCGCCTATTACGCTTCGCTGGTGAAACGGGTTAAAGAGAAATATCAGGACAGGGTGGAATTCCTGATCGACTTTAAGCATGTATCCGGCCCCGGGGAGGCCATGTCGGTTCTGGATATCCAGAGAGAGATCCCTCAGGATATAATTAAACCGAATTTGGAAGAATTCATACAGATCCTGGCCTCGAGCGGGCTGGCGGGAAAAGGATCCCTGGACGAAAATACGATCACCGAAGAAGACATCAAAGCATACGCGATAAAATTGAGGAACAAATATAACCTTCTGGGGGCGCTCGTCTCAATGGGTGAATCCGGGCTGATGCTCGTCATGCGGGACAGGATCATCAGGGAAAAAGGCATCAAGATAAAACCGGTATGCCATACGGCCGCCGGGGATTCACTTAAAGCGGGTTTTGTTTACGCGCTTTCCAAGGGAAGATCGTTCGAAGAAGCCGTGCATACCGGGAACCTTTTCGGGGCAGCGACGGCCTCGATGGAAGGTTCCCGGACCGTCACGCCCCGGAAACTTGCCGAGACAGAGGCCCTGGCGCGCGCGCAGAATATCGCGCCGGAGGTTGAATATCTGGGTAAAATGGGGACGCGGTAAAAAAATGGGGACGTCGCCCATTTAGTTAACAAATTAAATCAGTTATTTAAATCCCTAATGAAATGGGCGACGTCCCCATTTTGATCCGGGGAACCTTTTTCCCGGGCAAAGAACAGCCAGTCGGCATGCTCTTTGTTGTTATGGAACTTATATTTTGAAGGTACGGGTTGAACACGGACTTCGTGAAAAACCTCCCGGAGAGTGTCCTGGAATGTTGAATTTTCCGCATAAGACCAGACCCCCAGAACACCGCCTCCGCCTAAATGCTTCTTCGCGCTTTCGATCCCTTCCCGGGTATAGAACCGTCCGCTCTTGGCGTCAAGCCTCTCATCAGGCGAATGATCAACATCTATCAATATCACGTCATATTTCTTTTTTGGGATTCCGCCGAGCCTGTCGTAAATATCGCCTTCTAAAATGTTCAGGCGCTTTTCAGACCGAAGCTCCGCGGTAAGAGGTATTAATCCGCTTTCCAGCCAGCCGATAACCTGCGGCAGGAACTCGACAACTTCTACGTGCCGGACCCGGTCATAACGAAGCGCCTCATGAGCTGTATACCCAAGGCCAAGACCGCCTATCAGAACATCCAGATCTTTTCCTCCATGCATCTTGAGAGCTACCGACGCAAGCGCGCGTTCGGACTCGGTATGATAACTGCTCATTAAAAACTCGTGGTTGAGAGTGATCTCTGTAACGGTTACTCCGGGCTCATTGAGAAGATCCCGCTTTCTCAGGCACAACAGCCCCAGCGGAGTATCCTCACAAGCAAGTATTGTTATGTTTGACGCGGCCATTTTCGGCTCCATTTTTTTGATTACAACGGAGGACCCTTTTTACGCTTCATACTGCGCCACTCGCCCGTCGATCCTCAAAGCGGAAAAGCCGAGTTGCGATTTGATCCGGTCAAGCGTGTTTTGATGATAAAAAAAGACATGCGTAGGGTCGTTTTTATAATACCATTTCTTAAAATCCGTCTTCTCTGAATATATATCGGTCATGCAGAACAACATGCCGCCCGGCTTTAAAAGTGATTTTAATAACCTGAACTCTTTTGCCGGAAAATGAAAATGCTCGATGACCTCGCAGCAGACGATAAAATCATATTTTTTCTCAAGCGCCCCGGGATTATCGCAAAAAAACGGGTCGTATAATTCGATATCGTACCCTTTTTCACGTAACAACCTGGCGATAACCGGGCCCGTTCCCGACCCGAAATCCAGCCCTTTGCGCCCTTTTCCGAAATTCTCCCGCACTTTCGATACTATGGGGCCGACGAACTTCTGATAACCGGGGTCTTCGACGTTGTTGTTATGCTCCTCGTATCTCTTTTTTTCGTTTTCCCTTGAAACGTAGCACGCCGGGTCCATGAACATTGCCGAACACCGCCCGCACCGATAATACTTTTTATCGGAAAGCTCGACGAACAATTTAGCCTCATCGAAGCATAACATGCATTGCGCCATCGCGGACCTTTCCTTATTCGAGCTTCGCTTCCTCTTCCTGCCCGGCCCCTGTCGCCGGCGAAAGGACATCTTCCAATACAGAACTTACTTCTTCAACAAGAAAGCGCGCGTTCTTTGAACAAACGGCATCTATCACCAGGCGGTAATTTTCATCACAATGAATATGGATATCCGACCAATGCTTGCTTTCCGCGCCGTATTCAGAAAATTCATGCAGATTGCTGTACAGGAACGCGGCGATCGCTTTTTTGGGCGTGTATCCCCTCTCGTCTATATCGCGGAGGATCCTCGTGTTCAGCTGCGTTTTCCAGTGGGAATCGATAAAAATAGAAAAATCCACGAGATCATGGAATTGGCGGTATGTCGCTATTTCGCCTTCCGCGATAATAAAGCGCGCGGGGTCAAATGTCTCATGTTCAAGGGCTTTCCCCGCCGTTCTGCAGTATACCGGCTTAGGGATAGCGGCTCCCTTTTTTAGTTCTGTCAGATGCGCCCGCAGAAGATCTATTTCATTGGCTTCGGGGTGCGGTCCAAAAATATTTCTTTCGGCGCGAAAAGCGCGGGAAGTCTTATAATCATCGAGTGTCAGGATCCCGGCGCAGGAAAGCTCTTCGGCCAATTTTGAGGCAAAGGTAGTTTTACCCGTCCCGCCGGGGCCGCCGACAGCGATAATAACCGGCCCGGACGAGTCTTTGAATTTCCGGAAAAGCGCCCTTGCTATAATCCGGTGCGCCTTATTTTTAGCCGCGTTCGCGATCTTGATATGATCTTTGTAATGCTTCTTCATCGGGCCATGATCCTTATATCCGTTCCGGGAGAATCGGATAATTTTACGGAAGGGCGCTTTTCCGAAAAATACTTAAAAGTCCATTCTGTGGGGAAAAGAATAACCTTCCGGCCTTGATCATCTTCCGCCAAAGCCGCGCCGCTCGGCAGAAGCTGATTTAACTCTTCACTTTCAAGGGAAGACTCCGCCCATCGCAGGATCTTCCACGGCATCATCTCCAGGCTCGACTCCGCCTTGTATTCATCTCTCAGGCGATACTGAAAAACCTCAAACTGCAGGGGGCCGACGGCTCCTAAGAGCGGTGTCATATGCCGTGGGTTTTGAAGGTAAAAAGTCTGAACAATATCTTCGGCGAGAAGATGTTCCATGCCCTTACGAAAAGACTTGTAATTCGCTGAAGACGTGTTTTGTAAAAAACCGAAACATTCGGGCGCGAAACGGGGGATCTCTTCAAAGGAAAGGCCGGGGTCCGTGCTAATGGTATCCCCTATGCGAAAATCCTGTTTCGTGACAAAACCGATGATATCCCCCGGATACGCTTCGTTTGTAAGTTCACGGCTCTTCCCGAAAACATTAAAAGAATCGGATAAGCGGATTTCCCTTCCGGATCTGGCGTGATAAACCTTCATGTCACGGCAAAACCTCCCCGAACAAACCCTGGCGAAAACCACCCGGTCGCGGTGAAGAGGATTCATATTCGTTTGAACCTTGAAAACAAAAGAGGAAAAATGCGGATGATCCAGGGGGATGACGTCTCCGTTTATTTTTCTGGGGATCGGCTCGCGTGAATACTTTAAAAAGTTTTGCAGGAGAAGTTCCACGCCGAAATTATTAGCCGCGCTCCCGAAAAAAACAGGTGTCATTTTTCCCCGCAATACATCGTCCTGATCGAAACCGGCATGGGCAACGTCCAGCATTTCCAGTTCTTCGGCAAATTCCCTGTATGTTTGCCCGTACAAAAGATCTTTTACCAGGGGATCCGAAAGATCCCTCAAAGAAA
This sequence comes from uncultured Planctomycetia bacterium, assembly GCA_964565425.1. GTDB lineage: Bacteria > Omnitrophota > Gorgyraeia > Tantalellales > Tantalellaceae > CAZMEZ01. The sequence continues at coordinate 69,687 of CAZMEZ010000007.1, forward strand.
CAGGGGCCCTGTACGAGCCTCCCGGGACCCGTTCAAACAGATGTACCTGTTTTTCTGTCCTGTCATAAATACCTTTAAAATCCGCGCCGTTGCCTACGGGCCAGTTTACCGGAAACGCGTGCAGCTTAAGCGTCCTTTCCAGCTGGTCGATCAGTTCCAGGGGCGACTTAGACGGCCGGTCGAGTTTATTCATGAACGTAAATATCGGGATCCCTCGCTTGCGGCAGATCTCAAAGAGTTTAAGGGTTTGACTCTCGATACCTTTGGAGGCATCTATAACCATGACAACCGCTTCCACCGCCATTAACACCCTGTAGGTGTCTTCCGAGAAATCTTTATGCCCCGGGGTATCGAGCAGATTCAAGCGGTAATCCCCGTAGTCAAACTGCAATACGGTCGAGGAGATCGAGATGCCGCGCTTTTTTTCAAGTTCCATCCAGTCGGAGGCCGTTTCACGCTGTTTCTTTTTTGCGGTTACCGATCCTGCCAGGTCCAGAGCCCCGCCGTACAGAAGCAGCTTTTCTGTCAGCGTTGTCTTTCCGGCGTCAGGATGCGAAATGATCGCGAATGTCCTTCTTCGCGCCGCCTCTTTTTTTATCCGTTCATCCATGTAAGACCTTACCTGACCTCTTTTACGAGAACTTTCCAGTGTATTCGATAAACCTTCTTCCGGCGGAATGATTCCTCATCCCTAACATCAAGTTCGCGCTACGGCGTTTTTCCTCATCACGGCAGTGCCCGACTTGTCCGGGATCCGGATCAACCTGCAGGGTTTATTCATAAGGTATTCATCAACCGCCCTGGTCACCCCTTCCCAGGAACTCATATAATCGTGAACGACTATGATGCCTTCCGGAGAAAGTCTCGGGTAAAAGAACTCGAGAGCGCGTTTTGTCGGTTCATAAAAATCGCAATCCAAATGCGCCAGCGCAAAACATATGTCCGGCGGAAGGTTCTTGGCGGTCTCCGGGAACACGCCCTTTATATAATGAATTCTCTGGTCTTTGCCGAGCCGCGCGGCCACTTTCTCCAAAGAACAATAATAGTCTCCTTCCCTTGAGCCCGTTACGTCCGCCGCGATATCTTTGCCGATAAACCCCTTGAAAGTATCGAATAGATACAATTCCCGCTGCGGGGCCAGATCCAGGAACAATTCGGCCGTATTCCCCTTATACACCCCCAATTCGGCAAAGGCGCCCTTGACCTTGTTCTTTTCCAGCATTTCAATATTCTGCATGAAAAAATACAGCCGCGCGTAATCACCTCTCATGTTTCCATGACGGCCTTTTTCCCATCTCATCTGCAGCTGGACTTGCTTCTTAAAACCGTGCGTACATCCATCCGGGCGATATTGCACGTAGGCCCGCCTGTTAAAAAAATTGACCAAGGGCATAAGAAGATGAACAGAGACGGCTCGGCAGATCTTATTAAATAAACGTTTCATTTTTTCTTCCCCCGGTGACCTTTTTATGGAAGCCGGTTTCTCGCTTAAATTACACCGCTTCACATGGCCGACCTCTGGCGGTCTGCCCCCGAAAACGGTCCCGGATCCCGACTGCCCTTCTTAGGCACTTATCGCATCCGTTTAAAAATTCCGGCATAAATTGTAAACACGTGAAAATTACTGACAATAAGAAAGTTGGGAATAAAACGGGTTTGCGGGTCCGCAACGCGCTTTCAGGGTGGAGTAACCGGTGACGAACAGAAAACTTCCGGAGAAACCTGTAAACGATAAAATTGACGGTAATTAAGCTGTAGCGTTCTCATATTGGATTTAATCGTATCAGTAAACTTTACGTTAGTCAAGCTTTGTTATCTGGAAGTAGTGTCAAGATAATTGGGCACTTTCTAAAGCCCGTTTTTTTTGATCTTATCTGGCTACGGCGGACTTCGCCATCCTGATCCCCTTGTCATACACAAATCATACACACTTTTGAGAATCATACACGTTTTAGACACTTTTAGGGGCTAACAGGAGATAACGGAGTGCACACAAAGAAAAGGCCCAAACCCTTAATTCACAAGGACTTGAGCCCTATCTTCTATGTTTATGGGCGTTTCAGAAAACACCCTATTTTTGCATGGCGGAGAGGGAGGGAAAGAAAACTACCATCTCCCCTTCCCCTCTGACATCAAGGATTTCAGGCTTTTTTGAGACCTGGGTATACACATTTTGTCCACCTTTTCCAGATTCAGCCTGTCATGCTTCGACAAGGCTGTCTGTCTCCTGCCACGGAACGGCGTAAATATCCTCCTCAAGTTTCACCCTTCTTGGAGTTCGGCATACAACATATGCTTTATCAGCGTTTTTGTACTCTTTAAGAAAAGTACGAAGATGTTTAATATCTCTTTCAGAAGGGGCATCTGTCCATTTTACCTCAATAGGGATATACTTATCTTCAGCCTCTATGACCCAGTCCACTTCCGGTCCGTCGGGATCGCGCCAGAACAGTATTTTTATGTTTTTCTCCGATAAACGGCCTGACCGGATAAGTTCAAGTCCTACAAATTGCTCAAATAAACTCCCGTATCTGTCTCTGGAAGGCCTTGTTCCTTCTCTGGCGGCCGCTCTTCTGACCCCCATATCAAAAAAGAGATATTTGCAGGATTTTGTAAGCTTCTTCCGTGTCTTACTCTTTGTCAGAGGATCCACTCTTTCCGCGATCAAACAATCTTCCAGCACCTGATAATAATCTTTTATAGTGGTATGAGCTACACCTATTTCCTGTGACAACTTCCTGAAATTAACAATGTTTCCGGATTCCGAAGCCGCATATTCTAAAAACCTGGCAAAAGCTCCCAGATTCCTTACAAGAGCTTCAGCCCGCACTTCCTCCTCAAGATATATCGTTACATAAGACTCAAGATCTTTTTCTTTATTCTTTCGGTCTTTTGTCTCGAATATTCCGGGCAAGGCCCCGTAAAATAATCTTTCCTCCACTTCAGCTGCGGTTAACTCTGTTAACGTAAAAGGGTCGAGCCTTAAAGCAACCACTCTGCCGGGCAGTAAATTTATTTTCGCTCCCCTGTAAAGTTTTCTGGCTGATGATCCCGTAAAGATGAAATTCGCTACTTTACGGTCAATAAGGTCCTGCGCCACATCCAACAGCGCCGGAGCTTTTTGGATCTCATCAAGCAGTACGAGGGGCCTGGCCGAGCTTTTCCTCTCGGCAATAGCCTCTATTTCACCCGCCAGAAGTCCGGGGGCTTTTTCATATCTCTGTCTTATATCGGGACGCACAAGCGATATAGCCAGATCATGCTTTATTCTGCCAATGAGCGTAGTTTTCCCCGTCTGTCTTGCGCCAAGCAATAAAACACTCTTATTTCGCCGCATCGCCTCTAGTATGTTGTTTTCCTGAGATCTGTGTATATATTTCATAGCTCAATAATAGCCGAAAAATGAGCTTTTGTCAAATATTTTCGGAAGATAGTGTTTAACATCGGCAAAAGTGGGAGTGTTTGACAGGAGATAACGGAGTATACTAATAGAAAAGGCCCAAACCCTTATTTTAAAAGGACTTGAGCCCTATCTTCTATGTTTATGGGCGTTTC
>CAZMEZ010000008.1:0-24487 GCA_964565425.1 uncultured Planctomycetia bacterium
AGCTGAAGCGTCTATGTTGGCATATAAAAGTGAAGATGAAATAAAGAAGTGCGTTGAGGAAGAATGGAAATTTGACCGATTTCAGTTTTTCGACCAAGGAGAAACACAGGCCTTTCTGTGTGGCAATAAAAATATGCTAATTTTGGCTTTTCGAGGAACTGAAAAAGCTAAAATTCAAGATTGCATAACAGATGCTAATTGCGCACTCATTGATGATAAATACGGAAAAATACACATGGGTTTCGCTGCGGCACTAAAGTTTGTATGGGACGAGATTGTTGATGCGATGCGCAAATTTCGTGATAATGCCCAACCACTATGGATAACGGGGCATAGTCTTGGTGGCGCTTTGGCAACTCTCGCGACAGCTTGGTGTATCCAAAATAAAATTAAAGTCGACGGTCTTTATACGTTTGGACAACCAAGAGTCGGCGACAAGACATTTGCTGAAAAATTCGATTCAATATTTAAAGCCCGAACGTTTAGATTTGTAAACAACGAAGACATAGTTGCTTGTATTCCGTGGGTAGCAGGATATGAACACATTGGAAAAATAATGTATTTTAACAATATGGGCGAACTTGTTAGAGAGCCAGGATTGATTGGGCGAGTGATTGATCAGTTTATTGCAAAATTTATGAGACAAATTGATAAAGGCGGATTATTAAAAGAGATTTTTCCCAATGAAATAGAAGACCATAGTTTGGATAGATATATAGAGCGCATTAAAAAGAATATGTAATTATCATAAACTGGAGGCTGTATGAATCAAGGGTGGGCTTTGTTTTTGGGTGCATTCTTCGCTTTTTTATTTACCGGTTTAGCTGGGATTGCATCAAAAATACATGCAAGACAAGTAAAACATTTTAATGCGTTAGTCGAGCTTGAATATATATGCAACGAAAATATGGACAAAGTATATAGCAATATGCGGATAATTGATGATTTTGAAGAAATAGTAGGAAAAAAATTAAAGGAAAATGAGCCAGCGGTATATGGAGATAAGTTGGTCCAACTGCGTTTTAATGACGAATTAATCTTGCGGTTGGGACGATCGAACATTATAAATAAGACATTTTCTCATAAAATAGGCATTTGCAGGCTAAACCACGATATGAAGAATTTAAATGACAGTTATGAAATATTTAAGACGGCATTTATGCAAAAGATAATTGATTTTGAAACTTATAAGTTTAACACAGAATATACAATAAGAACTGCGATTGAATTAAAGTCCCATCTTGAAAAATTTGACAAAGAAATCATTGACGTGGCTGCAAATTCCAGAGTTTTTGCCAAAAAAGATAAGCCTTGGTTAACTTATATTGTGGGAAAGATATCAAGGGCTAGATATGATGACGACAAATATTTGAATGATGTACAAGCTGAGAAGAAAAAAATAGCAGAAGAGAGGAAAAAGATACAAGAAGAAAGCGGGAAACAACAAATAGCAGAATAGGGATGATCCTTAAATTAAACCTAATTCGGAGAGAAAATGAAGAAATGCCCTTTTTGTGCAGAAGAGATAAAAGATGAAGCAATAAAATGTGAACATTGCGGGGAGTATCTTGTAACCAGAAAAACTATTATGTGGGTGGCTCTGCTAGGTATTCCGATCTTGCTGATTATATTCTTATACTATGTTTCGGGGCCAAAACCCATCAAGAAAGTAACCATTATTAAAGAAAAGTCAATCAGAGAAGGCGTACCACAAAAAGAATTTCGGGAGATGCCCAAGCCGCCTAAAAAAGTAACCCCGGGCGATGTCAGGGCTATATCTCTACAATTAGTTAGACATTTGGGCAAAGTTGAGGGTTATGTTATATTCACGGACAAAGATGGTGATTACTGCATAAGTGAAGGCACAATAAGTTTTTTTAAGAAAGCAGGGAAGGATGAGTTCGTGTTTGTACATAGTATAGATTTTAGCCCTGGTGATTTTGAGCACGGAAATTATCCAAACGATGCCTATGTTTTGCCGTTTCAGTTGCCTCCAGCAAAAGTGCAACACGGTGATACAATGGAAGTGCGTTATCAAGGCTGGATAACAGATAAGAGAAGAATCTAGCTCTCTATATTCCCACTAGATCCCCGCTTAGCCGAAGCCCTCTGGCTTCGGCACTCCCTCGGGGACGGTGCCCCTCGGTCGCGCGGGGATGACGATTTTTATTCTTACTTATCACGTATTACGTATCACTTATCACTTAGCCCGCAACCCGCGCCCCGCGAACCGCTCTGGTAACTGGCAACTGGTTACCGGTAACTTAGCCGCCCCCACACCCCCATAACACATAACACCTGACACATAACACAAGCGCGCCGTCCACGACCCGTCACTCGTCACTTATCACTTAGCCCGCAACCCGCGCCCCGCGAACCGCTCTGGTAACTGGCAACTGGTTACCGGTAACTTAGCCGCCCCCACACCCCCATAACACATAACACCTGACACATAACACAAGCTTGCTATATACCCACCCCCGTCCCCGAAATCCGAACGACGAACGACGAACGACTATACGCCCGCTATAAATTCTGTTAAAATAGTTGAAACTTTCTGCACCCCCACATTGTCTAAGATACCGAGGGCGCTTTATGCGTGAGATTGAGAGGGAAACAATAGAACGCGCGGCGGATGGCGATATGGACGCCTTCGAGGAGATATACAGGGCCTCGTCGGGTTATGTCTATACGGTGGCGCTCCGCGTGACGGGAAGCAAAGAGGACGCCGAGGAGGTCACGCAGGACGTCTTCGTGAGCGTCCACAGGAGCCTCCCCGGGTTCGGTTTCCGCTCGTCCTTCAAGACCTGGCTCTACAGGATCGCCGTTAACAGGGCGATAAACGCGTACCGGAGACGGTCAAAGGACAGGAAAAGACGGGTAGATCTGGATGACAATATGGGAGCGGAAGGAGCCAAAGGGATAAAGAGGGCCGAGGACGCGGAGGCCGTGGAGAAGATGCTGGAGAAGCTCCCGCCCGAACAGAGGGCGTGCCTGGTCCTCAAGGAGATAGACGGGATGAAGTACGAGGAGATAGCGGAGACACTCAAGATCAACCTTAATACCGTAAGGACGCGGATAAAGAGAGCGAGAGAGAAACTGGTCTCTATATACGGGAAAGGAGGCGCGTCATGAAATGCGACAGGATAAGGCAGCTTATAATGACCGTGTACGTTGACGGCGAGGCTTCCGATAGCGAGAAGAGGCTCGTCGAGGAACACATGGTTTCGTGCGAGGCGTGCCGCGCGTTCCACCGGGACGTCGTGGAAAAGGCCGTTACGCCGTTGGCGAAATCCGGTGTGCTCGAGCCCGATGAGGCCGTATGGGTGCGTATAAAGGAGAGGATAGGCGAAAAGCAGGAAGCGCCTCTCGCCGGTGTTCTCGAGAAACTGAGGAGGAGGGGGCTTATTCCCGAGCGGCCGGCGCTCGCGCTTGTCTCCGCGACGGCGCTTCTCGTGGCCGGGATCCTAATATGGTCCATGTTCGGGGGAAACGGCGCGGGCGATTACCTGGAAGACCAGATATATTTCGTGAACTCACTGGTCGAAGAGGAGAACGGGTCTTATATCGATCTAGGGCTACCCGGAGAAGATTATTTTTTTTAAGGGAACTTTTTCGCCGCCCGATGTGTCCAAGTTAGTGAAGGCGGGAAAAGCCCTTAAAGAAAAAGGAGGTTTGACATGAAAAGCTTGATGAAAACATTAACAGCAGCAGCGGTCGCGGTGGCCCTGATACTTACGGGCCTGCCGGCGTACGCGGGACCCGTGTGGGCTAAAGAGGACGCGTACGTGGGCGGCAAAAAGGGCGCGCATTTCCAGGACCTCATGGACAAGCTCGACCTGACCGAAGAGCAGAGGGAAACGCTCAAGGCGCGGAGGGAGGAGAACTTGGAGAAGATGAAGGAGCTCCGGGAGGCCATGAACGAGAACCGGCAGGCGCTCAGGGAGGAACTCCTCAAGGACGACTACTCGAAGACGGCGGTCAAGAAGACCGTGCGCGAGATGAAGGACATACAGGGCGATATGATCGAACAGAGGGTCGATCATTTCCTCCAGATGAAGGAAGTCCTCACGTCCGAACAGTACCGCAAGTTCACCGAGCTCGCGGAAAGGAAACGCCAGAAGGCCCCGAAAAGCCGGTATACGGAAAGACGCCACCGCAGGTGATAACGCGGTCGTGTAGGGTTAAGGGATAAGCGGTAAGGTATAAGCGTTAAGGCCCTTATCCCTTAACGCTTATACCTTACCGCTTAAAATGCTGGATTTTCCCAAAATTTCCCTGTATAATACGTCATTATCGTGTTTTTAAAAAGGAGGAACGATATGAGGAAGATGGTTGTTTTCGCAATCATAGCTATGTTCGTCATCGCGCTTGCGGCGCCTGCTTTCGCGCAGGACACGCAGAAGAAGTCGTTCAAGCAAGCCACCAAAGACACCGCCAGGTACGGCGGCGGAGTGGTCACCGGTTCCGTGAACACGGTCGGCGAGGCCGCTTACGGTACGACGAAAGCCGCAGTGAGCCCCTTCCAGTCCATGTGGAACTGGATGACGGGCAAGGGTAAGGCCGGAAAGATTGTCACCGATCCGGTCGAAAAGAGCGGCAAGACGGTCTATGACGCTACCGTCAACACCGGCAAGACCGTTACCGGCCAGAAAAGGTAACATCCGCACGGATAGATCAGGAAAAGCCCGCCAGCTGTTATGCAGCTGGCGGGCTTTTTTATCCGAACCCCTCGCTGTCCCGATTTTTAGGTTGAATTAAAGCCCCGCCGGCGTTAATATAAAAAGGCAAACTTTATTATTTTCAAAATCATATACCCTATAACGTAAAAGGAAGGTTTTATGTCAGGAAGAACATGGATGAGAAGCTTCGCGGTTTTCTTTTTTGTCTGCGTTTTCTTGTGCCCGGTCGTTTTTTCTCAAACGACTCAGGACAATGCGGCGGCAACGGCTGAATCCACCACCAAGAGCGCGCCCGTCGCGGGGGAGGGAGAGACAAAGGTCCCGCTTGTCACGGATAAGGAAAAAAGAAAGGAACTAGAGGAAAAGGAGGCGAAGGCGCTTCAGGAGATAGAAAAAAAGAAGGAGGTTATAGAAAAGACGGTGGAAGAGATAACCGAAGTTGCCGAGGAAAAACTGGCAAAGGAAAAAGAAGCCGCCCTGAGGGAACAGGCCGCGACCGTGGCCAAAGAGAAACTGGAAGACGTTAAGAAGAAAGCCGAAACCGCCGGCGGCATGAGGGTGCAGCAGGAAGTAGAAAAAATGGAAAAGGAAGCCGCTCTCCTCCAGGAAGAAGCCGAAACGGTAAAGGAAGAACTCAAGCTGGTCGAGATCAAGGAAGAGAAGGCCGCTAAGATGATAGCGGCCAACGAGCAGAGGATAGAAGATCTCCGTAATGCGCTCGGGGAGATAGAAAAGGAAAAGGTTGCCAATGTCGGCCTTATTGAAAAGGGGCTCAGGTCCGTGGTTATACTTGTCATCGGCATAATTCTTTTTATTCTCCTTAAGATGGGCGTAAAGAATTTCGAAAAGATGCTTACGCGTAAAGACGTCCTGCGGGACGACGAGAGAACCCTCAGGATGAAGACCATGGCCAAGCTTTTTAACTGGTTGGGCGGGATTCTCATAGTTGCAATGGTCCTGTATCTATTGCTCTCGCTTTACGGGTTTAATGTCGCACCGTTGATCGCCGGCGCCGGGATCGTGGGTCTGGCGTTCGGCTTCGGCGGTCAGTACCTGATACGGGACCTCATAAACGGCCTGTTCATACTTATCGAAGGGCAGTATCGCATAAACGACGTCGTTAAGATCGGGGAATACGGCGGCCTGGTCGAAGATATAAACCTGCGTATCACCGTGCTCCGGGACCTGGCGGGCAGAGTGATAATCGTGCCTAACGGCGAAGTGAAGACCGTGGTAAATTACACCAGGGAATTCGCCCAGGCGCTTATGGATATCGGCGTCGCCTACAAGGAGAACGTGGACAGGGTGATCGAGGTCATTAAAGAGATCGGCGCCGGGATGAGGGAGGATCCTTATTTCGGGAGGCTCATACTCGCCGACCTGGAGATGCTGGGGGTGGATGATTTCGCGAATTCCGCCGTGATGATAAAGTTCAGGATAAAGACGCTCCCCATACGGCAATGGGAGGTTTCCAGGGAATTCCGCAGGCGGATCAAGAACCGTTTCGACGAACTGGGCATAGAAATACCTTTCCCGCATACCACGCTGTATTTCGGATCGGGGGAGGATAATGACTGGGTGAGGGCGTTCGCGTCGCGCGTAGCGCCGCCACGCTCCGGCGAGTAGTTTCCCGAGAGCGCGATGACCGGACAGGAGCGCATATGAGGGCCATTTTCAAGGTATCGATATCCCTGTTTGCCGGCCTGCTGCTCTTCAGCCAGGTTGCGGCGGCTATTAACTGGGGATACAACTTCGATTCGGCTCTCAGAAGGGCGGACGCCGAAGGCAAGCCCGTCATGGTGGATTTTTCCACGGAGTGGTGCGGGTGGTGCAAGGTCATGGAAAAGAACACCTTCTCCAACTCCGAGGTGAACGCCCTGGCGGCTAAATTCGTATGTGTCAAGGTCGATGGGGACAAGAGCCGCGACCTTGTCAGAAAATACAACATAAAAGGTTATCCGACAACGCTCTTTCTGAACGAAAAAGGCGTACCCATCGAGAGGGTTGTGGGATATCTTCCTCCGGACCGGTTCGCCGACAAGATGAAGGCGATCCTGTCCAGATATAAACCCGCTCCGGCCAAAAAGGCGGAAGAGGGAACCGCTGCGGGAGATATGCTCCTCACCGGCGTATTCCACAGCGCCGACTCTCCTAAAGCGGTGATCAATAATACGATAGTAGGCATCGGCGACGAGGTGAACGGGGCTAAGGTCATCAAGATCACCGAGACCGAAGTGATCCTCACCCGGGACGGGAAAAAGATCAAGCTTGGGATGGAGTGAGGGTCGTCGTCCGTCGTCCGGTGTTCGGGTTTCGTGGCAAAGTCCGGGTAAGCGTTTTCCCGGGATTCGAACGGCGATCGACGAACGACGTTTCTGCTGCACAATTCACGCTATAATTTGCCATTTCCACCCCTCATTAGGTATAATTATTATACTTAACGCGGATAAGGAGGGGGAGTGCGAAGCAGGTACATACACATTGCGATAAGGGAGTTCGCCTACCTTGTCATGTTCATAGTTTACATGTACGTCACCCTCCTTTTGGCCACGGTCATATATAACGTTTTCGGCCTGGAACTCACCGACGAGCAGCTTCACACCGTCCAGCTGTATGTGCTTGGCGGGTATTTCATCATTTACGTCCTGTATATCCTGAAACGGCTGATCAAGTGGATCAGGGAGGGCAGGGTCGTTTGAAGATCGGCCTCGATGTCGATTATACCATAATGAGCCATCCGGATCTTTTCAGTCTCCTTTCCAAAGCCGCCCGGGAGAATGGCTGGGAGGTGCACGTCGTAACTACCCGTCCGGATACCGAATTTGACAGGAGCCGGACCCTTGCGGACCTGTCAACCTGCGGGATCGCATACGACAAAGTACACCACCTCCCGGAACAGGAAGGGGAGGCAATAGACTGTCCGCATGAAGACCTGGACGATTATGAAAAATTCGTATGGCAGAAGGTGCGGTACAGCCTGGAAAATACTCTGGATTATTTTTTCGACGACGACGAAATAGTCATGCGCATGTTCAAGAGATTCGCGCCCGGGGTGCAAGTGTTTCAGGTCTGCAGGCATGAGAGCGCGTAGCGGCTCGCGGGGCGCGGTTAGCGGTTCGCGAAATTCGAACGACTAACGACGGACGGCGAATCACGGAGGTGTTGTATGAAGACATTGAAAAGCGCGATCTGTTTCACGACCGCGATAATGCTGGTGCTTTCCTTCGCGGTATGCCCGGTTTATGCCGAGACGAACAAGTGGACGCGGCTTGTCGAGAGGTCGGGAGTGGTGCTTTCCCAGGTCCAGGAGATGCCGGATGAGGGCATCCCCGGCGACCTCCTGAAGAAGTGCGCCGCCATAGCGGTGTTCCCTGACACGGTATCGGCCGGTCTCGGGATAGGAGGTAAATATGGCCAGGGTATTATCATGGTCAAGGGGAAAAGCGGCAAGTGGTCGCCCCCGGCGATCTTCACCATAGCTGGCGCCAGTTTCGGGTTCCAGATAGGCGGCCAGGCCTCGGATATCGTGCTCCTGATAATGACCGAAAGAAGCGTCGAAGCGATATTGAAAGGGAAGTTCAAGCTGGGTGTCGACGGGGCGGTCGCGGTCGGCCCCGTGGGGCGTGAAGCAGAGGCGGCAACGGACGCTCATCTTGGCGGTATCCTGACTTATTCGAGGTCGAGGGGCCTCTTCGCCGGGGTTAAGCTGGAAGGCGCAGTCATTACCCAGCACTGGGAAGGGGACAAGCAGCTTTACGGGAAAAGTCTTTCGGCCGAGGAGATACTTCTCCAGAACAAGGCCCGGATGCCGGACTCGGCGGATGAGCTGATTAGCGTGTTGAAGAAATATTAGGGTAACGCGTGACGCGTAACGGGTCATTTAATATTATGCGACATTTGTCACGCGTCACTCGTCACTTGTCACTCTGATGTCTGAATTATGTCCGGCAAGAAGGTCTACAAAGCGATCGTTGAAGCCGTTGAAAAGGGGCGGCTCAAAGAACCCTTTACCGAGGACCATCTCCGCAGGGCCTGTCCGGGGTTCGGCGACGGCACTTATTACGCTTACCTTTACAAGCACAGGGCGGGAAATCCGGGCGGGCACGAAGAATTCTTCAGGCGGGTCTCGCCGCGCGCTTTTAAGCTGATAAGGCCCGTAAAGAAATCTCAATTCCCGGGATAGCAGAGAACCGTTTTGGTAAAAAAATAAGACCTCGCATTACATAAATATGCCGTTCCAAAGAGACCGCGTAAAGGTCAGCAAGTTCCTTTCTTACGTGCTGAGGCACGATCCCGGCAAATACGGCCTCAGGACTGACAAATACGGGTTCGTGGGTATCACGGAAGTGCTGGACGCTTTAAGACAGCGGTTCAGGGCTTTCAGGGACGAAGAACTTTTCGATGTTGTGGAGAGCGACCCCAAGGGCCGTTTCGAGATATCCGGCAGGAAGATAAGGGCCACGTACGGCCATTCCATCGAAGCGCTACCGTTTTCCGGGGAGGAGGAGCCGCCGGAGATCCTTTTCCACGGGACGTCGAGAGAAGGGGCGGAGCGGATCCTCCGGGAGGGTCTTAAACCCATGGACAGAAAATTCGTCCACCTCGGCATAAATGAAAATGACGCCCGCGCAGTCGGGTCCAGGCATGACAAAAACCCCGTGATATTGAAAATAGCGGCAGGTGAAGCCAGCCGGGGCGGGATAAAGTTCTACAGGGGGGCGAATGTGTTTTTAACGGAGTATGTGCCGAAAGAGTATGTGACGGGTGACGTGTAACGCGTGACAGCATTAAGGAGTCGATCGGCGTCCCTCAGAACACCCTCTAAAACCCCTGCGAACAGCGCGTTTTCGAGACATTGTAAAAACGGTTAACCTGCCCCGGAAAGTCAAGACAATTTTTATTTTTTTTGGAGCGTTTTTTTAAAAAAATATGCCATAGGTTATTGACATACGGCTGTAAAAAAATATAATAGGTCTTCGCGCGTTGAATCTTATTTTATATATTTTCATAAGCGGGAGAGGGATACATTCCACTTCGACCGTTCCAATTCATCCTTATGCATTTGGATAGTTATGTTCATCGAACCCGTCTTCGGTAAAAAGTTTTTTGGCCGGGAAGAAGTCCTGGCAACGCTGCAAAAAAGGGTCACGGCGCTAAAGGGTGGATACCGCCAGAATCTCGCCCTGACCGGTCCGATGCTCGCGGGGAAATCTTCCGTGCTCAGGCATTTCCTGACGAATATAAAGGATCCCGACATCATACCCCTTTACATCGAGATGGGTGATGAGGATTTCACGACCTTCTGCACGCGTTTCATGGCCTCGCTCCTCTACAGGTACCTGAAGTCGGTCGGAGACAAAGCCGAAGGAGAGTTCAAGGACCTGAAAAAGACGTGCCGCCCGCTTATACCCCGGACGATGAAACTGGTTGACGGTGTTTGCAAGGCGCTGACACGGAAAAAGAACAATGACGCGTATGAACAACTCTTCTCTTTGACCTCCACGTTCAAGACGGAGACCGGCAAGAACTGCATAGTGATCCTCGACGAGTTCCACAACCTTTCCAATTTCTCGCTCAAAAAGCCCTTTACCACCTTCGGCAGATTTATAATGATACAGAAAAACACCATGTACATAGTGTCGAGCTCGCAAAAGACGCTGCTGAAGGAAATACTGTCGAAGAAGCTGTCGCTTCTTTTCGGGAATTTCGAGATAATGGAAGTTTACGGCTTCGACAGCCAGACCGCGCGTTCCTTTGTCTCCGACAAGATCGAGGGCGTGGGATCGTGCGATACTATAAGGGATTATCTTATCCAGCTCTCGCAGGGCAGCCCTTTTTATCTCGAGACCTTCGCGAACAGGTTCTCGGAACTGGTCAAAAAAGATGAAACGAAGCGTGACACGAAAGAGTACCTGTTGGACGCCTTCGCGGAACTTCTTTACGAATCGAACGGTATCCTTAACCAGTATTTTACGAACAACATCAACTTCTTTCTGGAAAAGAAATCCAGGAAGAAGTTCATACCGCTCCTGCTCTCGCTCTCCAAAGGAAACAGCACCACGAAAGCCATACAGGCGGATCTCGGCAAGGCGGACAGGGACCTGGGCCCCAGGCTGCAGAAACTCATGGACATGGACCTCGTGTATTCGAGCGGCATCTTCTACAAGATAGCGGATAAACTTTTCGAATACTGGCTGAGGAACGTTTACGAACTCAAAACCAGGTCGATGATAGACGATATGGACATAAAGTATATTGAATTCAAGCGGCTTGCCGGGGAGGACTATAAGGCGTATCTTGACTTTGGCGCCAAAAGCATAGTCGAAGTGATATCGGACCTGTTCGGTTCCTTCTCCAACGAAAAGGTCCGGATAAACATGAAGGACCGTAAGATGCCGCGGTTCAACGAGGTAAAACCCCGCCCCCTGTATGAGAACGTCTTCCGGGTAATGGGGCTGGCCGGGAACAAGGAATGGGTTTGCCATGTCAAGGCAGGCGACATCGCGGACGAACAGGACATAAGTTACCTGTGGGAACTCAAGGCGGAGTCCGAGAAACGCGCGATAGCGCGGAAGATATTTATCCCGCTCAAGGGCATAGAACACAACGCTTTTCTCCTGGCCAAGGAACAGACTATCTGGATATGGGACCTGAAACAGCTTAACAGCATTCTCCGTCTTTTCGGAAAATTCGAGCTGGTATTATGAAAATAGGCGTGATAGCCGACACACATATCCCCATCACCGCAAAAAAACTTCCTGACAAAGTATACGAAGTGTTCAAGAGCTGCGACCTGATAATCCACGCGGGCGATGTCGTGGAGATGTCGGTGATAAAAGAGCTGGAAAAGCTGGCCGAGACCAAAGCCGTATGGGGGAATATGGACGGTTACGAGGTGCGGCAAAGACTTCCGGAACAGCTCATTATCGATGCGGCGGGCAAGAGGATAGGTGTCGTCCACGGGCGGGGTCCGGGATTCAAGGCCCGGCAGGTGGCAAGCAAGGTTTTCGGCGATAAGGTCGACATCATTATATTCGCGCATTCCCATTGCCCCTTGAACGAGAAAAAGGACGGCATTCTTTATTTTAATCCGGGTAGTCCGACGGATACGGTTTTCGCTCCGTACAGGTCTTTCGGCGTCATAGAGATCGACGGGGACGATGTCAAAGCGGAAATAATAAAGATCGAGGATTGATAGCTAGTCCGTATTCCGTCGTTCGTCGTTCGCATTTCGTGTCCAAGTATACGAACCCCGAACGACGAACCCCGAACGACGAACAATGATATGGCTTGAATTCATCCTATGCGCTTCTCTTTTGACCTTCTTTGCCTATAACCTTTGCAAGGAAGGGATTATACTCTCCGAAAAGACGAATATCGAGAAAGGCGTGGTCGGTATGATCTTTCTCGCTATCGCAACGTCCTTTCCCGAAATAGTGACTTCTTCCGCCGCCGTTTTCTCGCTGGGACGTATAGGCCTCGGTTACGGTGATATAGCGGGTTCGATAATGGTCAACCTAATGGTGCTTTTTGCCATGGACTGTTACATGGGCAAGGGCAGGATACTTTTCCGTGTTTCGCCGGTCAACCGTTCCGCGGGGGTCTTTACGCTCGTATCCGCCGCGTTCATTCTGACATTTGCGGCGATAAGATACGGGGGAGTCCGTGTGCCTGTCCTTGGAAGGCTGGGAGTGGAGAATATCGCCGTGGTCATCATCTATTTCCTCGCTCTTGGGGCGGTTCGAAAAAGCGGCGCGCGTCCGGAACACGAGCTTTATCCCGGGGTCAGGGAACCTTTCTGGGAGATATGGGGAAAATTCATCTTATTCCTCGTAGTGGTAATGTTCCTCGGTGTATGGATGGCCAAAAGCGGCGAAAAGATAGTCATCGAGACCGGCCTTTCCCAGACGTTCACCGGAACGCTGCTTCTGGGTTTTGCCACGTCCCTGCCCGAAATAATAGTTTCTTTCGCCGCTATCAGGGCTTCCTCCCTGGATATGGCGGTAGGCAACATCCTGGGCAGCAATCTCTTCGATATATCCATAGTACCTTTCCTTGACCTCTTGACGAAAAATCCCATTCTGGGCGTATTGACCGGGGGGCAGATACTCGCGACGGTCTTCGCGGTACTGCTGAGCGCGATAGCGGTAGCCGGTCTTTATTCGAAAAGAGATTCCTCCCGTCGCATCAATTGGGATACGGCTTTGATTTTTATTGTAGGCTTCGCCGGCTTTGTGGTATTATATTTCGTCGAATGAAGCGAGGCCCGAGCTTAGTAAATGAAATGAAACTAAGTTCGCGGACGAATTTCATCCTGAGCGGCCCGGGCAACGAAGTCCTCCGCAGCCAAGAAATATTAAACAGATCGGCGAAGGAGGACGCGAGGGAAAGGCGAAGGATCTCTATAATATTTAAAGTGATGTGAGTCCCAAGGTTCCGCAAATGGCTAGCTCAATCATAACGAGAGAAGAGATAGAAAAACGAGAATACGACTGGTTTGCTCCCTGCGCGATGAAAAGCGCCGAGACGATGGGGCGCCAGCATGGCGAAAAGGAACATCCCTACCGAACGGTTTACCAGAGAGATAAGGACCGCATAATCTACTCAACGGCCTTCAGGCGTCTTGAATACAAGACCCAGGTATTTGTGAACCATGAAGGCGACTATTACAGGACCCGCCTTACGCACACACTCGAAGTAGCTCAGATAGCCAGGACTTTGGCCCGCGCGCTCCGGCTGAACGAGGACCTTGTCGAGGCGATTGCCCTGGCGCATGACCTGGGGCACACGCCTTTCGGGCACGCCGGTGAATCCACGCTCGCGAAACTGTTGAAGGACCATGGCGGTTTTGATCACAACACGCACGGTCTCAGGGTGGTCGATGTTCTGGAAAAACGATATCCCGATTTCCTCGGACTTAACCTGACCGCGGAAGTCAGGAGAGGGATCATCAGGCATTCGACCAGATATGACCTGGACAGGATGAGCGACATAAAGATCGCCGGTCCATGGCTGCTGGAGATCCAGGTTGTCGATATCGCCGACGAGATAGCTTACGATAACCACGACCTTGATGACGGCCTTAAAAGCGGACTTCTTTGCGAGAAAGACCTTTCGGGTATACCGCTGTGGGACGAGACGGTTATAGAAGTGGAAAGACAATGTAAGGGGCTGGACGAAGATACAAAGAGGGTCCAGATAGTGAGAAACCTTATAAACCAGCAGGTTTCGGACGTTATTAGTAATTCCCTCGATCGGATCTCAAAGTTTAAGATCACGAGCGTGGATGAACTGAATCGCCAGGAGGATAAGATAACCTGTTTCAGCGAAGGCATGGCCTCCAGGCGCAACCCCTTTAAGAAAGTGCTCATGGACAAGCTTTACAAGAATTACAGGGTCATCAGGATGTCCAAAAAGGCGTCCCGTTTCTTGAGCCTGCTTTTCCAGACATACTGTGACGACCCGGACCAGTTGCCGCCCCAGGTCAGCAAGAAGACAGGCGAAATGGATAAATATCATGTTATACGCGATTACATGGCAGGCATGACCGATCGTTACGCGCTGGACCAGTACAAAAAGTTCTTCGAACCGTATGAAAGGGTCTAGATGGAAACCGATAGATTGTTCGAAAAATTGAAAGAGAACTGGGACCTCCGACAGGAGATCGCCGCTTTCAGCAAATACCTGAAGAAGCCGATGTGGACGGTGTTGCCCCGGTCCATCGGCGGGGGCGAGGGGCTAAGGACAACGGAACTCGGGAAATGCCTTACCGAGGCGATGCCGGACAAGAAAAGGGCCAAAAAAGAACTTGCCGAGATGGCGGCGATAATAGAGAAGGCGGGGAAGAACAAGCGCCTGGAAAGGTTCTGTTGCGCGAGAAAGATGCACGGGCTTTGTTGTCCCCTCAAGTCAGGCGACGACGTCTTCGGTTACATAGTGCTCTGCAACCTGAAAAAACCCATGTCTTCCGAGCTTGAGAACATATTCACGGCTTTTACCGATGCCGTTATTGCCGAGACCCGTAAGGAGATAGAGCTCGAGGATATTAACAACACTATAAGGCCGAGAGCGGTGGCTCTCTCGACCGTCCATACGGTGCACAGGCTCATGTCCTCGACGCTCGATATAAACGAACTTCTTCCCAGGGTCGCCAGACTTTCGCTCCAGGTCATCAGGGCCAATCGCTGTTCGATAAAACTCGTGGACAACAAGAGGAAAGTGCTGCTGCCGATGTGCACGATAGATCTCCGAAAAGAAAAAACGAAACTGAAAAAGGTAGCCATAGGGAAGTACGCTCCCGGCAAGGCCGTAAAGAACGCTTCATCGATACGTGCGGAGAGGTTTCTCGCCACCCCTATGATCGACGAGGACGTGATGGGGGTCATAACGCTTTATGATAAGCAGGATGGCAAGGAATTCACCCCTTTTGACGAAGAGATAATGAAGACACTTGCGGAGCAGGCGGCGATAGCCATAAAGAACGCCCAGCTTTTCCGGGAACAGGAGGACCTTACGATGAGCAGCATCAGGTGCATTGCTCATCTGATGGAGTCCCGTCCGCACGGCGTACACAGGGCCGAAGGATCCTTCCTCAAACTGATAAGCCTTATCGGGCGCAAATATAACATGAACGAGCTGGAGATAAAAGTGCTCCAGTACGCGGCGATGCTTCATGACGCCGGACAGATAAGTATTCCCGAGAAAGTTCTCTCAAAGAGAGGGGAGCTCTCGGGAGAAGAGCTGGACATCATCAAAAAACATCCCACAAAAGGGGCGAATATCCTGTCAAAGTTCAAGCCGCTGAAACCCATAGTTCCCATTATCCTTTACCATCACGAGAACTATGACGGGACCGGATACCCTAAAGGTCTTAAAGGAGAGGATATCCCTATTTCGGCGCGCATTCTTGCGGTTGTGAGCGCCTTCGAGGCCATGATCACCAAAAAACCTTACAGGAGAGCCCTCTCGATCAGTGCAGCCGTGAAGGAAGTCAAGAACAACTCCGGCACGCAGTTCGACCCCGGCATTGTCGAGGTTTTTTGCGAGGTGATAAAAAGAAAAGACGTTAGAAAGATGCTCGAAAGAGAACTGGAAAAAGCGCAATGAAGGAAACTTTACAGGAATTGTTAAAAGACAGGCTTTGCAGGGACATCCTCCTTTTCTTTTCCGAGAACCAGGCCAGCGTGGACAGCGCAGGAGGCATTTCGGCCTGGGTCGGTGATACGAGGGAAAATGTCTCCGCGGCTCTCGAAAAGCTGGTAGAAGCAGGCGTTCTCAATAAGGACTCGGAAGGCGGCACGAAAGGATATTGCTATACCCGCGACGAAAAGACCATGCAAATAGTCGAGGAATTGTTAAAAAGCGATGCCGGATCTTAAAACCTTGAAAAAGTCAAAGTCTTTACCCGTCTTGTTCGCCGCTGTAGCGCTTGTTGCCTTGCTGGCGGCGGCTATCTTTTCCGCGAATAAAATAACGGCATTCTGCGTAAACCTTCTCACGGATTACGAGCTGGCGTATGCCACATGGGAGGGGAATCTTCTCAAAAAGAGCGAGATGGAAGGGCTGCGCCTCAAATCCAAAAAAGACGGTTTTATCGTGATCGCCGAGAGATCACGTTTTAATTTCAGGCCGTATCAATCGCTGAAACGGCGGCAATTGATAGTTGACTGTGAGATGGAGAACGTATTGTTCGAGTCCGCTTATTCCACGGTTCCTCCCGAACCGGAGCAGCACAAGATGGACGTTTCTACGGGAGACGAAGCTTTAGATTCGATGAGCCAGGCCCTGGCCGATCCGTTCGGTCCGGGAAGCAGATATGAGCAGATAAGTTTCACTCTGTTCCTGGATAACAGGACCATCAGAGTGGTGGATTTCGAGGCGTATTCAAAAGCCATAGAGATAAAGGCAAAAGAGTTTACCCAGGACTATAAATAAACAGGCGGCATCCCTTCGTAAGTCCCTCTGAACGCGGAAATTCCTTGCTCCGGAATGAAAAATCCGTATAATACATACCTTGCTATTTAGTATTAATATGCTAAAATATAGGCCAAATGACCGAGACCGAATTTCAAAGAGATTTATTTGACGGGCAGTATTACGAAAAGAAAGCCAGAAAACCGGTCCTGTTCAAGCGGTATTCGGAACAAAGATTTCTGCCGCAGATCAAAGTGCCGGTAGAATATGCGGTTATAATAGCCATTGGCATGCTGATCTTCATTATTATTTCGCATGCCTTGGGGATCGAGCGCGGGAAAAGGATTGCAAAAGCCGACCCGGCTCTGATCGTGACAGAAGGCCCCGCACCCGCGGTAGTGGAGAGCGCAAACGACGTAAGTGTTGAGGCGGAAGAAGAGACCGAGGAACCACTGCGCGCCGAAAGGAAAGAGGACGTCGAGATCGACAAGAAGGCGGAAGAAAAGGTGTCTCCGGTGACAACGAAGACGCCTGTCGATACGGGGTCCGTTTACGTGATACAGCTGGCGTCCTTCAAGAATCTTTACGCGGCGGAGCAGGAAGCGGCGAAACTCAGGAATAAGGGCGTCCGCGCCGAACTCAGAAAAAGCGGCGATTGGTTCCAGGTGTTCGCTTCGGGTTTCCGGACGATCGATGAGGCCAGGGATGCGAAGAAGAGACTCGGGGCGGATTACAAGGATTGCTTTATCAGGAGAATGAAATAGAGAGTGAATAGTGAGTTGTGAATGGTGAATTGTAAATAAATGGGAGGAAGAGAGAAATGTCACAACATCCGAGTTTAAAAGGCGGCAAGGGCGAAGGTATTTTTCGTTCGGTCCTTAAACGTTACGAAAAGATAAAGGAACTTACGGAAAAAGAGAAATGGGAGGAGGAGAAAGACTCCATTTACGGCCTTCCGAAAGTGAAACGCATCAAGTTCAAGGTCAAGAAGGTCAAGGCAGCCGCAGGGGAAGAGGGAGAAGGCGCCGTTGAAGGCGCGGCTGCTCCGGCTGAAGGCGCTGCCCCGGCGGGCGCGGCAGGAGCCAAAGCCCCGGCAGGCGTAGCCAAGGCACCGGCTGCCGGAGCGAAAGCCCCCGCGGGGGGGAAGGCTCCCGCAGCGGCAGCAGGGAAGAAGAAGGATAAGAAGTAGCCGTTCGTCGATCGTCGTTCGAATTTTGGAGATGTCAGACACCCACGCAGAGCTTGATGTGAAATCCGAACCCCGAACGACGAACCCCGACCTTGAGCTTTGAACCTGTTTGGATCAACTGGTGGAACATGGAAAACGTATCTTTAGATGATTTCAAGAAGCTGGACCTGCGTATCGCGAAGATCACGGACGTGAAAGAACATCCGAACGCGGACAAGCTCTACGTGTTGCGGATAGAGGTCGGGAGCGAGAGCAAGCAGATAGTGGCCGGGATAAGACGCGAGTACGATGCCGGCGGACTTATCGGTCGCGAGATCGTCGTGGTGAATAACCTTGAGCCGGTCGTGATAAGGGGCGAACAATCCAGCGGCATGCTTCTTGCGGCCAGGGACGGTGACTCGCCGGTCATACTTGTGCCCGAGAGGGACGTTCCGCCGGGAGCGGCGATATCTTGAGAACGTGATCCGTAGTTACCTGATCTATCAGGCACTTTAACCTTTATCCTTCAACCTTTATCCTTGAACTGGCGTCCCCATACCCAAGACTAATCATGAAGCCCGTAACAGCCGAACAGATGGCCGAGATAGACAGGAGGGCCCGGGAGGAATACGGCATATCCCAGCATGTCCTGATGGAGAACGCGGGACGGTCCGTAGCCGAGACCATCATCGCGGATTCGGATGACGTTACCCGCGAAAGGATAGCCGTATTTTGCGGTAAGGGGAACAATGGGGGCGACGGGTTCGTGGCGGCCAGATATCTGGCTGACGCAAAACCCGCAAGGCTGACGGTATACGTTCCGGATGTCGAAGGGATAAGACCGGGCGCAGCGGTGGACAATTTTCGCGCAGTACGCGACAGGGGGCTTGACATACGTTCCTTGATCGGGTTCGACTATTCCAAAGAAGGCCCTTTTACCGTTATGGTCGACGCCATTTTCGGGACAGGTTTCAAGGGCGAACTTGACGGCGAGCGCAAGCGGATAGCAAGAGCTCTTAAGAACGCCGCTGTCAGATCATATGCCGTGGACCTTCCCTCGGGGCTTAACGCGACAACGGGCAAGGCGTCGAAGGACTGTTTCAGGGCGGATAAGACCATAACGTTCGGCCTTGCCAAGCAGGGTTTTTTTGTGGAGGACGGCCCGGGTGTTTGCGGCGAAGTTGTCGTGGCGGATATCGGGTTTCCGCGGGAATTGTTGGAGGAATACGCATAAGAGCAGGTTTCAGGTTCTAGGTGTCAGGTTTTAGGTTATCAAAATGCCTCCCTAAAACCTAGAACCCGAAACATAGAACCTGTAATTTTGCCTTTTAAGACAACATATGCTATATTTGACCCGTTCGCCCGCCTAAGCCCCGGGGAACAAATGTGGGCTCAGGGTCAATTATGAACAGGTTCCGGCCGTAGGGCCGGGTTATAGGTGAATTGACGGGATTATGAAGAAGGTAAAAGTTGATCTCGGAGAGAGAAGCTATACGATACGTATCGGATCCGGTATTTTTTCGAAACTTCCGGAGATCATAAGTTCGTTCAAGCACCCGGGGCCGGTAGTTATCCTGACCGATAATGTTGTAAAAGCCAGGACGGGTAAGATCACACAGCCTGTGCTCAGGCGTATCCCTAACGAAGTCCTCACCGTAACGGTACCCGCGCGAGAGAAAGCCAAGTCCATCTCTGTCTATCAGGACACGGTCCAGAAAATAAGCAGGAGGACAAAGGCCCACAGACCGCTCATAGTCGCTATAGGCGGAGGGGTTGTTGGAGATCTGGCGGGGTTCATCGCCGCGACGTACAGGAGGGGCGTTCCGTTCGTACAGGTTCCGACGACGCTTCTCGCGCAGGTGGACTCTTCGGTGGGGGGGAAGGTGGGGATAGACCTCCCGGAGGCCAAGAATCTCGTGGGGGCCTTTTACCAGCCGAAGGCGGTTCTGGTGGATACCGATTTCCTGAAGACACTTCCCGTGCGCCAGGTTCGCAACGGCATGGCGGAAGTCATCAAATACGGGATCATATCAAGTTACAGCCTCTTTGAATTGCTTGAAGCCCGGATGCAGGATATCGTGTCCCTCAAAAGCGCATCTCTTGAAAAAGTCATAGCGGAGTGCGTGGCGATAAAAGCCCGCGTAGTGGAAAAGGACGAATACGATCGCAAGGATGTAAGGATAGCGCTGAATTTCGGACACACCCTGGGGCACGCGATAGAGACGGCCTCGGGATATTCGAACCGGTATAATCACGGCGAGTCGATAGCCATAGGCATGATCATGGCGTCCGAGATCGCCGCAAAGCTCGATATGCTGAGCGAGGATAACTTCAAGAGGATAAAGAACCTGATTAAGAAGGCGGGGCTTCCCGTCCAGGCGGAAAAGGTTTCTCGCAAGGAGATCGTAAGAGCTCACAGGTACGATAAAAAATTCGTGAAAGGCGGTAACCGCTTTGTTCTGCCGCGCCGTATCGGCAAGGTGGAGGTTGTAGAGGATATTCCCGATCTTTTGATAAGGACCGCTATACGGAAACATGTCAGCTGACAAGTTCACCATCTTAGAAGTAAGATCTTCAAAAAGAGATCAGGTAATGGATATTACCCATGATGTGGCCGGGGCCGTTAAAAAAAGCGGCGTCAAGGACGGTATCTGTCTTGTTTACGTGCCGCACACTACGGCCGGGGTCACGATCAACGAGAATGCCGACCCCAGCGTTAAATCGGATATTCTCATGGGGTTGCGTGAAATGGTCCCGGACGATCTTGACTATGATCATGGCGAAGGCAATTCCCCCGCCCATATCAAAGCTTCGCTCGTGGGGATATCGGCGAGCGTGATCGTATCGGGCGGCCGACTGGTCTTCGGGACCTGGCAGGGGATATACTTCTGCGAGTTCGACGGCCCGAGATCGCGGAAGGTGTATGTGAAGGCGGTTGAATCGTGAACCGTGATCCGTCGACCGGTCACGACTAACGATATTCGAACGACTGACGACGAACGACGAGCCATGAACCAGCACACGATCCGACACAGGGTGACCTACAAAGAGACCGACCAGATGGGAGTGGTCTATTACTCGAATTATCTCGTCTGGTTCGAAATGGTGCGCACCGAGTATTTCCGGGCGAAAGGCGTAGTCTACAAGGATCTGGAGGACAACGAGAAGATATATCTTCCGGTCGTGGAAGCGCAGTGTTCCTACAAGGCGCCCGTGAGATATGACGATGTGGTCGAGATCAGGACAAAACTCAGCGAGACAGGGAAGTCCCGGATCACTTTTGAATACGAGGTAGTCAAGAACGGCGACATTACCACGACAGGCTACACGAAGCACGTCTTCATAAACGGCGCAGGCAAACCGATCCCTGTCCCGGAAAAGATCAAAGAATATCTTACCAAGTAGGGCAGGTTATAGGTTTCAGGTTCTAGGTTTTAGGGAGGCGTTTTAGTAACCTAGCACCTAAAACCTAACACCTAGAACCTGATTTAAGGCCTCAAATGCAGTTCGTATTCCTCATCGCCATATCCCACAATGACCGTTTTTAGATGTATTTTCCGCACCGTGTACCCGTCAACGATATCTCCCTCGGCGGCAAGGGTGCCGTTAAGTATCGCCGATGAAACGCCGGGGGAATACATGATGCCGCTTACAACGGGCAGGTTGGAAGGGGCGGTGGTCCCATAAGAAACGCGTCGCTGTTCAACCGGCTTTTTTCCGGGTTCAGGGGATGGCGCAGGGACAGGCGTTTCCTGCCGGGAAGCGACGTCGGTCCTCCCGGGCGCTTGAACAGGCGCCGCGGCCACGGCGGGTTCAGACGGAGCAGCCTTATGTTCAATGACGGCCTTTTTCCCGGGCTTCGGCGCGGGGGGCGGAGGCGACGTCCTCGACGTCTCAAAGATCGGATAAAGCATCAAGAAGGATCCGGCCGCAACCAGCACCAGGAATAACGCTAAGCCGGCAATAAGGTGCGGCAGGAGCGGACGTTTTTTTGGAACATCGGACGTTTCCTGGGCGGGTTCGGGTCCGGTCGTCATTTCGGTGAGCGCCTCCGCCGTAAGTTCATCCTGAGCGGAGTATCCGCTTTCTCCGCCGGAGTGACGCGAAGCGAGCCGGGCCGCGATGGATTCCCTTGTCTTCCTGAGCTCTTCTTCCTGCTTCTGCAGCCTCTCCGCGCGTTCTTTTTGGGCCTTTTGCAAGGCTCTTGCTATGATACTCATGTTAACTTACCGCGTGGGTATATTGTCCTTCTATTTCTTCGATGCTTCTTTCGATCAGGTCCGGTCCGATAAAACGGGTTTCCTGGACATAGCCGAGCAGGAGCGCCTTGTCACATACTATGTTTATGATCCTGGGGATGCCCCTGGAATACGAAAATACGCGATCACACGACTCGGGAAAGAAATTTATAGTTTCGGGTGAGCCGGCCACCGCGAGACGGTGATATATGTATCCCTCCAGTTCGTTCCTGTCGAGCGCTCTTACGTGGAATCTTACGCTTATTCGCTGCCGGAGCTGGACGAGAGAGGGCGAATTCAGTTTGTTGCGCAACTGAGGCTGGCCGACAAGCACGATCTGGAGAAGTTTTTCCTTGTTGGTCTCAAGGTTCGAAAGCATGCGTATCGTTTCAAGAGTGGTGGAGCGGAGGTTCTGCGCCTCATCTATGATCAGGACGGTATTGTTGCCGCTCGCGAGCTGTTCAAGAAGGAAATCGTTCAAATGATTGACCAGGGCCACCTTGTTCCTTCTTCCCGGCTGTATCCCGAAGTCGGTCACTATCGCTTCCAGGAGTTGTGTCTCGGGAAGGCTTGAATTAAATATCAGGGATGTTTTGGTCCTTTCGTCGATACGGTTTATCAGGGCGCGGCAGATCGTGGTCTTTCCCGCGCCGATCTCTCCGGTGATCTCGATGAAACCTTTCCTTGCGTTTATGCCGTATATGAGATGATCGAGGGCTTCCTTGTGGGTGTGGCTCAAATACAAAAAATCCGGGTCGCTTGTAACATTAAAAGGATTTTCCTTGAGCCCGTAAAACTCCAAATACATGATCGAAACAGCCTCCTTTTTAGTATTATACGACGAAAAATCTTCATGTAAAGCGAATTTTAAAGACATTCGCGTCTTTGCGCATTATTTAATAATAAATAAATAAAAGCTTGAATTTCAGGGTGAGCTAATGTATATTTGAAGTGTATGATGTGGGACGGAATGAACCAGAGAAGGTTTCCGAGAGTTAGTTATAAATGTCTGATAAGAGTATCGAAGGACGGCCACGAAGAGCTCATTGATACCTTTACCGAGAACATTGGGGCAGGGGGCATATGCGTGGTCCTGGAAGATGAATTCAGCATTTTTGACCCGGTAACCCTGGAAATATTTTTGAGCGACGGTGAAGCCCCGATCGACTGCAACGGGACTATCGTATGGGTCGTGAAAAAACATCCTGCGAGCTCTTCCGGGACCGTGAGGTATGATACGGGCATCGAGTTTAAGGATATATCCGGACAAGACAGAGAGCGTGTAGCTCGTCTGGTTGAAGATATATTAAAGAGCAAAACTTGACATTGCGGAACCAGCGTGATATACTTCATTAAATTTTAATTACGTAGTATGAGAGGAGGAGGTGAATTATGAAAGCAGTAAAGACATTAATGATTTGTTTCGTTATCATAGCTATGTTTGGTATGGCTACACAGTGTTACGCCCAGGATCCCGCTAAGAAACTTGGCAGAGGTCTGGCCAATATCCTGACGGGTTGGGTGGAGCTTCCGAAAAACATCTATGATACGAGCGTGGAAGAGAACGTACTTTCGGGCCTTACGATGGGTCTGGCGAAAGGTGTCGGAATGACGATAGTAAGAACGGGTGCGGGCGTGTACGAAACCGTTACTTTCCCGTTCCCGATCCCGGAGGACTACCAGCCCGTTCTGGAGCCTGAATTTGTATTCAGCGAATAATACAGCGGTGGATCGATTGCATAGCAAAAAGGGAGCGATTTAACATCGTTCCCTTTTTGCTTTTATAACCCGCGCAATGCCGACCATTGCAATAGCCCGGCGGCGATCATATACGTATCCCGGAAGACCCGGGGTATTTTACTTTCAGAAAGGGAAAATACATGCACGAGGAAAAAAGAAGATTTATGCGTTTTAATGTGCTTTGGGATGCGATCTGCCGGAGGGGTGACGCTTCCCGGAAGCTCAAGGTCAGCAACTTTAGCAAAGAGGGTGTAGGTGTAATCGGCAAAGAATCCCTTAAGAAGGGCGAGGAGATCGAAATAGAACTTACAATACCGGGAGACAATATTCCCGTGGTCTTGCGGGGAGAAGTGGCCTGGGCCAGCGATCCGATCTCCGACAATTCACAGTACAGGAGCGGTATCAAATTCAGCAAAGTAAGGAACGAGGACAGGAGCAGGATCCTCGAGTACATATATAATCAATGGTTGACCCCGGGTAAGCCGGCGGAAGTTAACCTCAAATAAGCACGAACGGAGGAGAAATGGGAGAGAATGAACAACAGAAGGACATGAACGCGGCCGAAGACGCCGCGAAAAAGGAAAAGCCGGAGGAGAAAGAAAAAACGCCCGCTGCCGAGGAAGCAACCGGGACCGCCGAAAAGAAGGAAGAAGCGGCTCCCGCGGCCGAGGAGAAAAGCGGGACCGCCGGGAAGAAAGAAGAAGCGGCTCCCGCGGCCGAGGAAAAAAGCGGGACCGCCGGGAAGA
>CAZMEZ010000008.1:24587-52672 GCA_964565425.1 uncultured Planctomycetia bacterium
AAGAAAGAAGAAGCGGCTCCCGCGGCCGAGGAAAAAAGCGGGACCGCCGGGAAGAAAGAAGAAGCGGCTCCCGCGGCCGAGGCGAAAGAAGAGGAACCTCAAAAAGGCCCGGCCAAAACACCGAAACAGACCGAAGCGCCTAAACCTGCCGAATGCGCGGGTTGCGGAAAGGCTTTAAGAAAGCGGCTTTGGTATTACAGGAACGGCGCTTATTTCTGCACCAAGAAATGCTACGCGCGAAAGGCCGAGGAAGATCGCAAAAAGGCGGAAGAGGAAGCGAAGAAGGCCGAGGAAGAAGCAAAAAAGGGTTAAGTTTCACGGTAACGAGGCCCGTATCGGTCAGGGTTACGGATAACGTAGCCGTATGACGAAACGGGCATCGTAGGCCTTACCGCTACTCAAAATCCGACCATCCTACAACAATGTCCAAAATTCTCGTAAGCGCGTGCCTTATCGGCAAAAAGTGCGCGTATGATGGCAAAGCCAGGACGTCCGGATCCGTAAAGGAGCTCTCTGAACGTTTCGGTCGCGTGGCAGTATGCCCGGAGATGGAAGGCGGGCTTGGCTGTCCACGCGAGATCCATGAGATCGTCGATGGTACGGGGGAAGACGTTTTCGAAGGGCGAGCCCGCGTTATATCGCGTTCAGGCAAGGATCGAACGGCTGAATTCACGCAAGGAGCGAAAGCCGCACTTAAAGCTTCAAAGAAAAATTCCATATCCGTCGCCATCATGAAATCCCATAGTCCTTCCTGCGGAAAACACAAGATCCATTCGGGAAATTTTGACGGGGAGCTGCGCGACGGCCCCGGCGTAACAACGGCGCTTCTGATGCGCAACGGCGTGAAGGTCTTTACGGAGAAGGAAGCCGAGAGTGCAGGTTTCAGGTTATAGGTGTCAGGTTTTAGGTTGCATAAACGCCTTCAAAAAACCTAGAACCTAAAACCTAGAACCTAGAGCCCGCTCTTAATCCCATTGAATTTTACCTCCTCCATGCTATAATAAACCTGTCATGAGCGGCGATTGTCTTTTTTGCAAAATAGTGAATAAAGAAATACCCGCGGATATCGTTCACGAGGACGGGGAGATGCTCGCCTTCAAAGACATAAGCCCTAAGGCTCCCCTGCACGTATTGTTCATCCCGAAAAAACATATGGCAACGGTGAACGATCTCGGCGCCGGGGATGCGGAGCTCCTCGGCAGGATGATCCTCAAGGCCCGGGATGTCGCGAAAGAGAACGGGATCGACGAAAGCGGTTACCGGATAGTCGCGAATTGTAACAAGGACGCGGGACAGGAAGTGTTCCATTTGCACATTCATCTTCTCGGGGGCAGGAAATTCAGCTGGCCGCCGGGATAAGAAGAGATGTGTTATGTGTCAAGTGTCATGAGGGACGATCATAACACATGATACATTACACATGACACGATCCTAAACGGAGGATATGATGGGACAAAAAGCGGAAAGAAGGAAATACCCAAGGGTAAAAGATAAAGATATTTCTATCAAGCTCTCCGGCGAGGGGTTTGAAACTATAACCCAGAGCCTTGACGTGAGCGCTTCCGGCGTATATTGCAAGGTTCCCGAAAGGATACCCGTCATGACGAGAGTGCAGATAACGCTTACCCTTCCGGGCAAGAACAAATCATCCCGCCCGACGACCATGGATATAGAGGGAGTGGTCGTGAGAGAACATCCCGTAATGAAAGACGGCCGGGTCGAACACTACGATGTAGCCATATTTTTTAATGTTCTTCTCCCGAAAGAACGCGATCTCCTGGTCAAATATATCGGAGAAAAAACAAAGTAAGCATTCAAGATGATCATCACGAAACACATCTCTGTCAATACGCGCGGCAACACGGACGTGATAGACATAACCCGGGACTGCCAGGAGATAATAAGCGCCTCGAAACTCAACAGCGGCGTTATTGCCGTGTTCAACCCCGGGTCGACCGGCGGCCTTACGACCATAGAGTATGAACCGAACCTGGTCAAGGACCTTAAGAACGCCCTGGAGAAGATCGCGCCTCAAGACAAGGTTTACGAACACAGCAAGACCTGGAATGATGACAACGGGTCTTCCCACATAAGGTCGTCCCTTATGGGACCTTCCATAACCGTTCCTTTTGAAAACAAAGAGCTGACGCTGGGAACCTGGCAGCAGATCGTTTTCTGTGATTTCGACACCCGTCCGCGCAGGCGCGAGCTTGTTGTCCAGCTAATCGGGGAATGATCTGAATAATATGGGCGTTCCGACGGATCAAAGACAGGTCAAGTTAGTAGCGAGCATCCTTTTCAAGGATGAGAGCGAGTACAAGCCCGCCGAAAAAGCGCTCATCAGGAAATTTGGCCCCCTGGAGCCCCTTGTGAAGGACCTTCCCTTCGATTTTACCGATTATTACTCAGAAGAGTTCGGAAAACCACTTAAACGCAAACTTCTTTGCTTCAGGACTCCGGTAAAACGAGGGGCTGCTTCCGGAATAAAGATAGTTACGAACCGCATAGAAGATCGTTACAGAAAGAACGGGCGGAGGACGGTCAATATCGACCCGGGATACGTGACCGAGGCTAAACTGGTGCTCATGACCACAAAGGATTACACGCACCGCGTGTATATCGGCCGCCGCATTTTTGCCGAATCGACCCTTTATTTTCAGGAAGGGAGTTTCAGGGCATGGCCCTGGACTTACCCGGACTACGGCTCGGCGGAGCTGATATCGTATTTTAATGAAGTAAGGGAACTGTATGTAAAAAGTGAAAAGTCAAAAGGTAAAAAATAAGATTGAAATTAAAAATTAAAAATTGAATTAAAGACAGGAAGCTGGTAATATCTGGAGAGCACTTGAGGATGTTTTAGCGAATTTGCGGCGACCGCGTTCTTAAAAATCTAAGAATTAAAAGATAAAATTACAAGGCAAAATTGAAAACCGGGGGTATCTGAAGAGTTTTTAGTGGGAGATTTTTGCGGGAGATCTCAAGCGGTTGCCTTCCCTGGATTTTTCATTTCTGATCAAATTTTGAATTTTAAATTATAATTTTCATTTTTAAACTTTCACTTTTAAATTTTCTAAGATGTTCATAAAGAAGAAACACATACTGGTGATAATATTCTCCTCGGTGATAATCGCGGTGGTCCTTATCTCCACGCTGATCGGATACGCGCTGTATATCCGATGGAAAGAGGACAGTTTCGCTTTAAAATACCGCAATTCGATATACAAACTTACGGCCGAGCTCTTCCGTAACGAGATCGCGTTGTCCAACGTAAGGATCGTGATGGAAGGGGAAGGGCCTCATTCGGGAAGGGTATTCCTGGAGGGGGATATTAAGAACAATACCAATAAAACGGTAACTTCCCTGCTCGTGGAAGCATATTTTGACGAGCCCGACGGCACCGTAGTGTATAAGGATTGGTTCCACCCGCTGGGGGAGGCCGGGCAGGGCGGCCCGTCCATTTTTTTCGGAGCGCATACGGCGAAGGACGTGCTTCATCCAGGCGAGGGCATGTCGTTCAGACATCGTTTTCTGAATTGCCCGCGAAAGCTCAGGGAAGAACTTTTCAGGAAAACCAAATTCGCCAGGCGGGGGGAAAAGGACGGCGTAACGATGAGGTATTCAATGGAAGGGCTTAGTGTCCTATGAAAAAACTTATCGCAACGGTATTTTTGTTATCGGTTCTCGCGGTCCTGCTCGTCATCCTCGCTTTTCTATACCTGGATCTGGCGGGGCATAAGGTTCTTCTGTACGAGGCGCACGAGGACGGCAGGTTGCTCGGGGTGGTCAAGGTAGACAGGTACGTTACCGAGGACAAGATCGTCTACAAAAGCTCTGCGGAATATCCTTTTTCGCTGGGGTATCCGTCGATAGCGGCAAAACTCTTTTTGAAAAAATACGTTCTTACGCCCCTGAAATTCACCGAAGACGCCGCCGGCGTCAAGGGACAAAAGCGAATGACCCTGATCGTCCAGAACGAAGACAGGACCGATCTTCTCTTTCTTGAACATCCGCGGTTCATAGCGCTGAAGGGTTACGAAACGGGCGAGAAAACGATGCTTTTTTCGCCGCTGGACATAATGCTTTATATGCCCGTAATGGAAAAATACAATTATTGGAAGAAAGGGGCCCAGTTCTTCGAGGTCATGATACCGACGGGAGAAGCTTTGCCGCCGATGCGTGATAAACTGGAGGTGCGGTATCTTAAGGACGAATATATCCCGATAATGGGACGCAGGGTTGAGGCGGACAGTTTCAGGCTGAGAGCGAACGCCCTTCCCGATGCCAGGATATTCATGGCGAAATACAGCCGAAGGGTGCTTATGCTTGAGGTCCCCGGCAGGAAATTCAGGTTCGAACTTGTCGGTTACAACCGGGGGCCCGGCGAAAAGATGCAGCTTTTGATCGAACGGTCGACGATGCTCATAGAAAAGGTCAAGGCTCTTATAAGCGGCGGCGGAGAAAAAGGTTCCGATGGGAAGATCGAGGAAAAGACCGTGGCTGTTACCGCGAAGATGGCTGAAAAAACGCTTCCCCAGAAGAGCGCGGAGGTATTTTTTGAGAGCCGTGGTCTTATTCTTTCGGGGAGACTTTGGACTCCTCCTGGGAGCGGTAAGTTCCCGGCGGTATTGCTGCTGCCCAAAGACGGGCCGTTGACCACGGGTGAGGAGTCCATGCTGAATGCCCTGGCAGAAGCAATATCGTCAAGGGGGTTTGCCGCTCTGGTATTTGACAGGTCGGGCCAGGGCAAGAGTCAAGGGGCCTTCAGCGGCAACGACGATGAAAAGAACATACGAGATATAACAGCTGCTGTTTCATACCTGGAAAATAGCCCCGGGGTGCGAAGGTCATCGATCAGCATCATAGGACACGAAGGCGGGGGGTACCTGGGGCTTAAGGCGGCGGAGGTGAAGGATACCGTGAGATCATGCGTGATCCTCGGAATACCTTCCAGTTTCGAGAAACATATGCTCTCAGGCAAGGATGCCGCCAAAGACGCTCTCCGGAAACTTTTAGCGGCACGCGGGTTCGGGGATTTTACCGGAGATTACATGGAAAAGGTCGCCGGCGTCACGCGGGAACATCTGCAGCGCATCATCACTTCGAGCGAAACTGTTTCTTATTTTATGGGCATCACGTTGCCCGAGAAGGAATACAGGGATTTCATAGAAAGAAAACCCTATGAGACCATCTTATCGTTCCAGCGTCCGCTCTTATTCATAGTTGCGAGGGACGACAGTTACTTTGATCCCAAGGTGGTGGATAATATGAAGGCGTCCCTTCCCGCGCGGAATAAGAGCGGCAGGATCGTTGAATTCAGGATCCTCGGGCCTAACGCCGGGTTAATGGCGGAAAAAGAAGGGAACTGGACCTTTGTGGCGAACAGCGATCTGGTGACGCTGACGGACAAATGGCTTAGGAAGAACGGCGTTGCGCCGGAAGAAGCCGATGCGGGGATCCCGGCTGCCGATACCGGAGAGATAGCGTCCCCGCAGGCTGCGATGCCCTCTAAATAATTATGAATATTATTCCTCTCTCAGTTGACTTTTGCTATTTATTATGTTATATTTCAAGCAAACTGGACAAGGGGGTGAAAATGAAAAAGTTTCTAACAGGTTTGTTTATAGCTATATTAATGATTTCCTTTGCCGTAACAGGATATGCTGCGGATATGCCTTCCAGGACGACCGTTTCCAGAGGCGCGCCGGTTTCCACTTATCCCGCAGGCCCGATCCAGAAAGCCGAAAGAGGGTTTAACAACGCCGTGTTCGGGTGGACCGAGATCCCGAAAAGGATAGTTGATAAGACGAAGGAGTCCAACCCGATAAAGGGCGTGCTGTTAGGGCTATGGCAGGGGAGCTGCAAGGCTTTTGCGAGGACCGTCTCCGGAGTTTCGGAACTGGCCACTTTCCCGATCGGCAGGTATGATAAGCCTGCGGTGTTGCCGGATATGCCTAAAGCCGAATAGGTTTGAAGCGAATATTTGCTGAAAAGCGGAAAACGAGCGGTTTGCCGACCGTTCGTTTTTCGCTTAAAAGCGACTCGGGCTTGATAAGGTAAAACAACAGCTTGACGGCCGGAGCGCTATATGTTATACTTCTGCCCAATATTATCATGAAACTTAAATTGCCAGAAAGAAGACGTTTCGTAAGGATCGAGATCCCACTAAAGGTGATCGTCAAGGCCGGTGACCGTGTAGACGAAGTTATTACCAAGAACATATCGCCTGTGGGCTTGCGGTTCGAGGTGGACAAGGAGCTTAAGGCGCCCGAAGGTCTCGATCTCTCCCTGTATCTCCCGTCGGACGAGAAACCCATCAAACTCAAAGCTAAGGTCATCTGGCAGGAAAAGACCAGTCTCGAAGATAACGCTCCTTATGACGTCGGCGTGGAAATAACCGAGATAGACGATAAGAACAAGAATAGCTTTTTGAAGTATCTCTGTGACCTGCTTTACGAGTCCACGTACAAGGCTCGGACCTAGCAACCTTCCCGGAGGTGTATTTTGAAGTCCTTTAATTTCGTTATCGCTATTATTTTAGCCTGTTCTTCCATGTTCGCGGGATGCAGCGGGTTCGAAGCGCCAAAGACCGGCGAGTTGTTCCAGCAGCCCACCGGGAGCGGTGGTCTCGAGGTTGGGATGTCAAAGGCGCGTGTCGTCGACATGTACGGCGAACCGGACGTGAAAAGTAACGTTTCTTCCTCCGAATGGAAATCTCCCCGGGAAGAATGGTTCTACCGCGGAAGATATTCGTCCCTTCCGATGAACGCGGGTTATCTCGCGGACGACATGTATCTTTATTTCGACGGGGACAACCTTACGAACATAAGCAAAAAGCCGCTCAGTTCCCCCGAGGAGGGACCGGGGAGACGGCGGTAGATCTTAACTTTTTACCGAGACTAAGGAACGGCATGCTCAGGACTTTCTGCAAATCAAAAATAATGAACGCGCAAGTGACCGGTAAAGATCTCTATTACAGCGGCAGCATCGGTATCGATAAAGTTCTTTTGGGCGAAGCCGATATGATGCCAGGAGAACAGGTGCACGTCCTCAACCTCAATAACGGCCAAAGGTTCACGACCTACGTTATCGAGGAGGAAGAAAATTCGGGGAAAATAGTGCTTTACGGTCCAGCATCCCGGCTCGGCGAGGCGGGTGACGGACTCGTGATCATCTCATATTGCCTCATGGAAACGAAGGAAAGTCACAATCTCAATATGCGTGTTGTCACGCTGGAAAAGGACAACAAGTACAAGAGCAAGTAAGTGGGCCATCTGGAACTCAAAACATACCCTGATCCATGTCTCAGGATCAAAACAAAGCCCGTCGAAAAATTCGACCGGGAACTTGACGATATTATCAAGTCGATGGTCGATATAATGTACCTCAGTCAAGGCATAGGTCTTGCCGCCCCCCAGGTCGGATTGGGTTTAAGTATTTTCGTTATTGATGCCGGGGAGGGGCTTGAGACTTTTATCAATCCCCAGATCGTGGAAGGCTCCGACAATAAGTCGGCCATGGAAGAAGGGTGCCTGAGCCTGCCCGGCGCGCTGGTTAACGTCAAACGGCCGGTTTCAGTGCGGATCAGGGCCCAGGACAATAAAGGCGAATATTCCATCAAGCGGTTCGATGGTCTTGCCGCCAAGGCGGTCCAGCATGAGAACGACCACCTGAACGGCAAGCTGATCATAGATTATCTGGACCCGATCAGGCGTTTTCTGGCGGGGTGGCGGATTTCAGGAAGAAGGAACGGGGCTAACGAAAAATCATGCGAGGTTATATGCCATGTTGGAAAATAACATTATCCGGGACTTGAAGCAGGCTTTAAAGAGCGCGGAGAAAGTAAGGATATCGGTCCTAAGGATGCTCATCAGCGAGATAAAGAACAAGAAGATCGCCGACAGAACCCAGGAAAAGGAACTGGATGATGCCAATGTCCTTTCCCTTGTCCAGAAGATGGTGCGTCAACACGAGGAATCCATCGAAAAGTTCAAGGAGGGCAACAGACAGGATCTCGTAGACAAGGAAACGGCTGAACTGAAAATTCTCAAGGGATACATGCCCGAGCCGATGACCGAGGAAGAATTGGCCCGCGTCATATCCGACTCGATCAACAGCACGGGAGCCGCCTCAATGAAGGACATGGGTAAGGTCATGGGAGACGTTCTTTCCCGCATCGCAGGACGCGCCGATGGCAAGACCGTAAGCCGGATAGTAAAAGAAAAACTCGCAGGGAAGTAAAAAGGAATATGTATATTGCGATACTTGCACTGCTCCTCATGGCGTCCGCTTTTTTCTCCGGCTCTGAAACGGCTTTCCTGTCGATCGGCAAACTCAAGCTCAAAGAACTCGAATCCATAGATGCCCCCCGGGCCAAAAGGGTGGTAAAACTCCTTTCGGACCCTCACAAACTGCTCGTGACGATACTGGTAGGCAATACCCTCGTGAACATCGCGGCAAGCGCGGTTTTCACCGAGATCACTTACCGCGCCCTGGGCGAGACCGGGATCCTGGTCTCCATAGCCTCAATGACGGCGATAATACTGGTGTTCGGTGAAGTTACGCCTAAGATGTTCTCTCTCGCGAATTCCGTTAAGGTCACTTATCTGGCTTCACTGCCGCTGAAATTCTTCGAAAAGGTTTTCGCTCCGCTCAGGTCCGTCCTTACCGGGGCAGCATACAAGATCGTGAGGGGCCTCGGCATCAGGGTCTCTTCTGAGAGGCCTAAGATCACGGAGCAGGAGATCCGGTCGCTCGTTTCCATCGGTAAGATAAAAGGCGTGGTAAAGGAAAAAGAGAAGGACATGATCGACAATATACTCAAGCTTAAGGATCTCAACGCGGCCGATATCATGACCCCCCGTATAGACGCGGTGGCGCTGGATCTTACCCTGGAGAGGGGCGATATAGTCATGGCCATAAAACAAAGCCAGTATTCCAGGTTCCCCGTCTACGTCCATACACTTGATAACATTGTGGGCATCCTGCATTCAAAAGACGCGCTTCTTGACGTGACGACTCCGATAAAGGACCTTGTCCGAAAGCCGTATTTCGCGCCCGAAAGCATGAAGGTCGATGACCTTCTCCAGGCGCTGCAGCGCAAGCACATGCACATAGCGATAGTCACCGATGAATACGGCGTAACCTCGGGTATAGTCACGATCGAGGATGTCCTCGAAGAGATAGTGGGGGAGATCAGGGACGAGCTCGACATCGAGGTGCCGAACATACGGATGATAGACCAGAAGACCTATGAGATCAACGGGCAGACCCATGTGGGGGAGGTCAGCGAAGAGATCGGCTTGGATATCGAGACGGACGAGGTCGATACGATAGGCGGATATGTGACCCTCGTGATCGGCAAGATACCGCAGGCGGGGGATAAGATAGAGATAAAAGGCTTTCAGGTAACGGTCAAAGACGTTTCAAAGAACCGCATTACCAGGTTGACCGTGGAAAAACTCTAAAAGACCATGATAACCATATATACCATACTGGTGCTGCTGACGATAATGATGCAGGCTTTTTTTACGGCATCCGAGATGGCGTTCACTAGCGTAAACAGGATCCGGCTAAAGGACCTCGTTGAGAGGGGCGACGTTCACGCGATACGGCTGAACAAATTCCTGCACAAGGAAGGCGGGTATCTGGGGACGACCCTCGTGGGCACCAACATAGCGGTGGTCATTAATTCCGTTCTCGCGACCAGGATATTTTCGGAATATTTCGACGTCGCGCTCGCGCCTCTTCTTGCCACTCTTGTGATGGTCCCCTTGACGCTGCTCTTCGCCGAGATCATTCCGAAGATGATATCGCGCCAGTTCGCTACCGGTTTCGCTCTCAGGGCCGTGGAGGCCCTGACCGGGTTCAGCCGGCTCTTTTTCCCGCTCATCATCATAGTCAACGGGATCGCCAAGGTCCTTCTCCTGCCGTTCGGCAAGATGAAGGCCCATTGGGACGTGACGATCACCAAGAGCGATCTCAAGAAGATACTTCTTTCCAGCCGGGAAATGGGCGAGGTAGAGGAGGACGAGGTCGAGCTTATCCACAAGGTGCTTGATTTCGGCATGAAGAAGGTTGAAAGTATAATGGTGCCGCTTTACAGGGTCTCGTCCATCAGGTCCGACGAAAGTTTGGATAACCTCAAAAAGCTTGTTTCCCTGAACGGTTTTTCACGCATACCGGTATACGAGGGTAACAAGAATGATATAACGGGCATCGTCAATATATACGATATTCTTTTCCAGGGAGCGGGCGAAAAAGGCGAGTCCGGGATAAAGGAACTCATGCGGGAGCCTGTTTGCATCAACAAGGAGGACGGTCTGGACATAGCGCTTACCCGCCTCCGTTACAGGGAACAGCCCATGGGCATAGTCGTGGACGGGGAAGATAAAGTTGTCGGCATAGTGACGATAGAAGATATACTTGAAGAGATAGTAGGCGAAATAGAGGACACGGGAGCCAGATTATGACACACATATTCGTTATACCGGTAATCGTTATCATCGTGATATCCGTATTCATAGTCAAGATAGCGTCGGTAGCTCTTAATCTGACGGGACTCGACGAGAAAAGGGCGTTCTTCCAGGCGCTCTCCGCTTTTACCGGCACGGGTTTTACGACAAGGGATTCGGAGCTCGTGGTCAATAACGACATACGCCGGAGGATAATAGTATTTCTGATAATCCTCGGCAACGCCGGCTTCATAACGGTCATAAGCACGCTGATACTGTCTTTCCAGAAAGGGGGGCTTACCCCGGTTTTCGTGAACATCATCGTGATACTCCTTGCGATACTGCTGATAATAAGGGTATCGCTGAACAAGGGGATCGCCAGGCGACTGACAAAGAAAATAGAGAAGAGGCTCATCAAGAGCTCCGCTTTCACTAAAAGGCCCGTAGAGGAGATACTCAGGCTCGCCGAGGGGTACGGGGTGGCCGAGGTAACGCTTAACGAAAAATGTCCCGATATCGGCATGACCCTTTTTGAATCATCGTTCCGCCAGAAAGACATACTTATCCTGGCGATAGAAAGAGAGGCCGGTGTTATCCCGGCGCCGCACGCGTCCGACAAGCTGGATATCAACGACACGCTTATCTGTTACGGAAAACTGCGCAACATCGAAAAAATAAGCGCCGGCGAGAATAATTGAGGCGTTTATTTTTCGTTGCCCTTGACAATTTCATTTCATGTGCTAAATTTGAAATAAATAAATCCCGCTTGTAATTTGTGATTTGTAATTTGTTTGTAGTTTGGAATTTGTTATTTATAATTTTTACGGAGGCTTATTGATGAAAAAAGCAGTTGTTTTTGTGTCGTTACTTGTTGTCGCGGCGTTTCTCTCCGGATGCGGTGAAACGGTGAACGGCGCGATCAAGGACACTAAACGCATAGGATCCGGGATAAAGAAGGTCTTTGTAAGGGACTCGTAATAAGAGGAGGGGGTTTCAGGCTACGAGCCGGATGGTGGGGTGCCGCTGTCCGGCTTTTTTTTAGGCACAAGGCACAAGGTCGTTAGCCCGTTGCCGGTTGGCCTGTTGTCCGATATACGGGCAAACGGGATAACGGGGGAACGGGCAACGCCAATTGTAGTTGCCCGATTTATCGGGCACTTTAACCTTCATCCTTTAACCTTTATCCTTGAAAAATGACCATCGACACCAAACTCAAAATAATAGACAATATCCTCCCCGGGCTTAAGAAGTCCATGGAGCGTTGCGATCTCTGCCCGAGAAAATGCGGCACGGACCGCACCAGGGGCGAAAAAGGCTTCTGCCGTTCCGGCGCGGAGGCCATAGTTTACAGTTATGCGCCGCATCACGGCGAAGAACCGCCACTTTCGGGTTACGCCGGTTCCGGGACGATATTTTTTTCCAACTGCAATATGGGCTGTATCTATTGCCAGAACTACCAGTTCAGCCAGACAGGAGCGGGCAGGCAGATGTCCGTACGGGACCTCGCTTCGGTCATGCTCGAGCTGCAGGGCATGGGATGCCATAACATAAACCTCGTTACGCCTACACATTTTGTGACGCCTGTTGTTGAAGCGTTGAAATACGCTTATGCCGACGGCCTGAAGATACCGATAGTCTACAATACGGGCGGATATGATTCCCTCGATGTAATAAGATCGCTGGAAGGCCTCATCGACATATACATGCCGGACATGCGTTATTCTTCGGACGAGATGGCCGAAAAATATTCATGCGCCCCGGGATATGCCGGGAACAACCGGGCCATTGTCAAAGAGATGAACAGGCAGGCCGGGGTCCTTCAGGTCGACAGGGGCATAGCATCGAAGGGCCTGATAATACGGCTCCTGATATTGCCGGGTGGGATATCCGGGACTGTCGATACCCTGGAATTCATCGCCCGTTCGGTCGGAAAGGACACTTATCTGAGCGTTATGAGCCAGTATTATCCGGCGCATAAGGCTGCTTCGTTCCGGGATCTGGGCCACCGGATAAACAAGGCGGATTATGATGCCGTGACCCGTAAAATGCGCGCGCTTGGTCTTGATAACGGCTGGTTACAGTCTTTCGGAGGCGGTTTTGACGACAGTTTCGCGGGAGAGAACTTCACTCCCAATCTCTAAAAAGTTCGAAACGCGGCATATAATAGAGGTCATTTTTCCTTGACTCGCGCCGATAAAATATAGATAATAGGAACGATACGATCACCGTATCGCTTGAACAAAGGCGTTCACTCAATGGGAACGCCTTTTTTTTTAATCGGGCAAGGCGTGGGAACGGGCGATATCTGCATACATTCCATTCAACGCGAAGTGAGATAAAATAATGCATAAGATCGTGACAAAAAGACAGCTGAACCCGGAGATCTGCCTTCTGGAATTCGAGGCGGAGGACCTCTCCAGGGTCGCCAGGGCGGGCCAGTTCATTGTGCTGCGCGTGGACGAACAGGGCGAAAGGTTTCCCCTGACCATTTACGACTGGGATCCGAAAAAAGGGACGGTTACGGTGGTCTGCCAGGCGATCGGCGTAAGCACCAAGAAACTCTGCGCGCTTAATGAGGGCGACGTTATCATGGATGTCGTAGGGCCCCTGGGGCACGCCACGGAAACAAAAAATGCAGGGAAAGCGATATGTATAGGAGGCGGAGTGGGAACGGCGGAAGCTTACCCGATAGCCAGGGCAATTAAAGAGGCCGGGAACGACGTGACCGTTATAATCGGCGCCCGCACCAGGGATCTGGTCATCTGCGAAGACGATATAAGGAAGTTCTGCGACAAGGTTCACATTACCACCGACGACGGCAGCTACGGGCGGAAAGGTTTTGTCACGGACGTTCTCAGGGAACTCATCGAGAAAGACAAGTATGAACTGGTTTTCGCGATAGGGCCGATAATAATGATGAAAGCCGTTACTGAAATGACGCGCCCCAAGGGCATAAAGACGCTTGTTTCGCTCAATTCCATAATGATAGACGGCACGGGCATGTGCGGCGGTTGCCGGCTTCTCTACGGCGGGAAACCGAAGTTCACCTGCGTGGATGGTCCGGAGTTCGACGGGCATCGGGTCGATTTCGACGACCTCATGAAGCGCGGGGACCGTTATAAAGAGAAGGAAAAACAGGCGCTTAAGCGCTATGAAGAGAAGTGCAGGATCGGGTTGGATAAGAAGGGTGACAAGTGACGCGTGACGGGGCATTGCAAAGCGCGGAGTACTAAGCGCATAGCGATTAAGTGACGTGTGATGGGTAATGGGTGATGAGTCTGGGGACTGGTAACTGGAGACCGGGAACTAACGTTAAGGATAAAGGTTAAAGGATGAAGGATAAAGAGGGACCGAAAAAACAAATACACATGAGGGAGCAGGCCCCGAAAGACAGGGTCAGGAACTTCAACGAGGTCCCTTGCGGCTACACGGAAGAAGAGGCCGTGGAGGAGGCCTCGAGATGTCTCCAGTGCAAGGTCGCCCCCTGCGTAAAAGGCTGTCCGGCGGAGGTCGATATACCGGCCTTCATAAAGGCTATCAAGGAGAGAAGGTTCGCCGACGCGATCGAAATAATAAAAAGGACCAACAACCTCGGAGCGGTATGCGGAAGGGTTTGCCCCCAGGAAGACCAGTGCGAAGAAAAATGCGTCCTGCTCAAGACGGGCAACCCGATAAACATAGGAGCGCTCGAAAGATTTGCCGCCGACTGGGAGAGGGAGAACCGCTCTAAGCTGAAAAAACAGGAAAAACCGGAACATGATAAACCGGAGAAAGTCGCGGTGATCGGGGCCGGGCCTGCCGGTCTTGTCTGCGCCTCGGACCTCGCGAAAATGGGATACGACGTTACGATATTCGAGGCCCTCCATAAACCCGGCGGCGTGCTTACCTACGGGATCCCGGAGTTCCGTCTTCCCAAAGATATAGTGTTCGACGAGGTCGATGCGATACAGAAGCTCGGCGTGGACCTCAAGTGCAACTATATAATAGGCAGGATAAAGACCATAGAAATGCTCCGCGAGGAAGGTTATAAGGCATTTTTCGTAGGCACGGGCGCCGGTCTTCCGAATTTCATGGGTATACCGGGAGAGAACCTGAACGGGGTGTATTCGGCGAACGAATTTCTCACGAGAGTGAATCTTATGAAGGCCTACAGGTTCCCCGAGTACGATACGCCGATAAACGTAGGCAGGAAAGTGGCGGTGATCGGGGCGGGGAATGTAGCGATGGATTCCGCGAGATCCGCTCTGCGCCTCGGAGCCGAAAAAGTGTACATCGTGTACCGCAGGACCGAGAAAGAAATGCCGGCCAGGATCGATGAGATACACCACGCGGAGCAGGAGGGGATAGAATTCCATCTCCTGACCACTCCGGTGGAGATCGTCGGCGACGAGAACGGGGATATCAAGAAGCTGATCTGTATAAAGAACAAGCTTGGCGAGCCCGATTCCAGCGGCAGAAGAAGGCCTGTCCCCATAGAAGGCTCGGAATTCGACATGGAAATGGATACGGTCATAGTCGCCATCGGCAATTCCCCGAACCCGATACTTGTCAACATGATAAAGGACCTCAAGACAGGCAAGTGGGGCAACATCGAAGCGGACGAAGAGACCGGGCAGACCAGCGTCAGGGACATATTCGCCGGAGGCGATATCGTGACCGGGGCCGCTACCGTTATCGCCGCCATGGGAGCGGGCAAGAGGGCGGCGCGTTCGATTGACAAGTACCTGCGCTCCGAAAAGGGTTGAATTCTTCCTGCCGTAGTATATATAATGTTTCCGGCAAGTATTACGTGATATGCAGGCTAAAGGCTAAGTAAAGGCAAGCGGCTATAGGCTGGAGGCGAGAGGGGAAGGTTGTATATAGTATCTGGTATCTTGTATCTGGTATCTCGTGTTACACGTAGCTGTCAGCTGTCGGCTTTCAGCCATTAGGCGCCACTTCAAGGATTAAGGTTAAAGGATAAAGGATGAAGACGTGATGAGTGATGGGTTGGACGCGTGGCGCGAAAGCATATTTGAGCTTATAACGTTTGATAATTCCAAATGTCAAAATCCAAGATCCAAATTAAATCCAAAATCCCAATGTCAAATCGTTTGCCATTTGACATTTGACATTGATTTGACATTTGGATTTCGTCATTTGTCATTACGTTTAAGTATATAACCATATGACTTTACAACTGGTGCTCTGGTGCTCTAACTTGTGACTTTGCGACTTACCTTAACCTTCATCCTTGCACACTGTCATCCCGAGCGAGCGGAGCGAGTCGAGGGATCTAGGTTCAGTTAACGTAGCGCTGGGCACAAGGGCAGTCGTGAGTCTTGGGTTCGGGAGATGGTATATAGTATCTTGTACCTAGGTATCGGCCAAAGAAGTAAAGATATAACGGGGTAAAGATGCAAAGAAGTTGTCCAGGGCAATTTTGGATTTTGAATTATATTTTTCAATTTTATCTTTTAACTTTTAAATTTTGACTGGTGCTCTGGTGACCGGTGCTCTGGTGCTCTGGCTTGTGATTTTTGACCTGACCATTGCCCGGTTTGCCGGGCGCTTACAGCTTGAAGCTTACAACTTATAAACGACCAGAAGGAGAAAGCATGACGAAGAGAAACGACATCCATAAAGTGCTTATAGTCGGGTCCGGACCGATCATAATCGGCCAGGCCTGTGAATTTGATTATTCGGGGACCCAGGCCTGCAAGGCCCTCAAGGAAGAGGGGTATGAGGTGGTCCTGGTCAATTCCAATCCGGCCACGATAATGACCGATCCGGGAATGGCGCACAAAACATACGTGGAACCGCTTACCCCCGAGAGCCTTGAAAGGATCATTGAGATCGAAAGACCCGACGCCATACTCCCGAACCTGGGTGGACAGACCGGCCTCAACCTGTCGTCCATGCTCTATAAATCCGGTGTCCTTGAAAAATACGGAGTGGAGATGATCGGCGTAAAGGCCGACGCGATAGAAAGGGGCGAGGACAGGATCGCCTTCAAGGAAACGATGAAAAAGCTCGATGTGCCCATGCCGAGGTCTGAGCCGAGCCATTCAGTGGAAGAAGCGGAAGGGATCGCCGAGAAGCTCGGTTACCCCGTTGTTCTCCGGCCGGCATACACCCTCGGCGGAACGGGTGGCGGGATAGCGTACAACGTTGAAGAGCTCAGGACCATAGTCGCCCGCGGCCTGGCCGCGAGCATGGTCCATCAGGTGCTTATCGAGGAATCCGTGCTCGGATGGGAAGAGCTCGAGCTGGAGGTTGTCAGGGACCAGAAGGACCAGAAAATAACCGTATGTTTCATAGAGAACATAGATCCCATGGGTGTCCACACCGGTGACAGCTTTTGCTCCGCGCCCATGCTCACCGTGCCTGAGTCCCT
Organism: uncultured Planctomycetia bacterium; assembly: GCA_964565425.1. GTDB lineage: Bacteria > Omnitrophota > Gorgyraeia > Tantalellales > Tantalellaceae > CAZMEZ01. The sequence continues at coordinate 41,415 of CAZMEZ010000008.1, forward strand.
GCAGAAGAAGCTCCAGGACATCTCATACAAGATAGTCGACGCGATAGGCGTGACGGGAGGAACGAACATCCAGTTCGCCCACAACCTCGAGGACGACAGGCTGGTGGTTATAGAGATAAACCCGAGGACGTCGCGTTCTTCGGCGCTGGCCTCTAAAGCCACGGGGTTTCCGATAGCCAGGATCTCGACCAAACTTGCCGCGGGTTTCACCATGGACGAGATACCGTACTGGAAAGAAGGCACCCTGGAGAAATACGAGCCGAGCGGGGATCATGTGGTCATAAAATTCGCCCGCTGGGCGTTCGAGAAATTCCCGCAGGCGAAAGACGTCATAGGGACGCAGATGAAAGCGGTCGGCGAGGTAATGAGCATAGGGAAAACTTTCAAGGAATCTTTCCAGAAATCCATCCGTTCCCTGGAGATAAAACGGTACGGCCTGGGCGTGGATGCTTTCAAACAGCTTTCATTGAAAGAACTGAAGGACCGGATATCAACGCCTTCAAGCCAGCGCATCTTTCTCATATACGAGGCTCTCCGCAAGGGCATGACGGTCGAAGAGCTTTACGAGCTTACGCGAATAGGACGCTGGTTCCTCAGCGAGATGAAAGAGATGGTGGATTACGAGGAGGAGATAGCGGCGTACCAGTGGAAGAAGCTCCCGGACGAGAAACTGGCCAAGGCGAAAGAATGGGGGTTCGCGGACCGGTATCTTGCCGGGATATTCGGCGTTAAAGAAGCGGAGGTAAGGAAAAGAAGGATAGCCATCGGCAAAAAAGGCTGTTTCGACATCGTGCCCGTAAGCGGCGTCGAGAACGCTTCTTATTACTACTCGACCTACATAGGCGAGGACAAGGTCCCGGTGTCGCCCAATAAGAAGGTGCTGATACTGGGAGGCGGCCCCAACCGCATAGGACAGGGCATAGAGTTCGACTACACCTGTGTGCACGCCGCTTTCGCGCTGCGTGACGAGGGGTACGAATCCATCATGATCAACTGTAACCCCGAGACCGTATCTACGGATTACGACACGTCCAACAAGCTTTATTTCGAGCCGCTTACGGTCGAGGATGTTCTTACTATATACGAAAAAGAGAAGCCGGATGGCGCTATAGTGCAATTCGGCGGCCAGACACCGCTTAACCTCGCCCAGGAACTTAAGGAGAACGGGGTGAACATACTCGGCACGTCGCCCGAAAGCATACATCTGGCGGAAGACAGGGAACATTTTCGCAAGAAAATGATAGCGCTCGGCATCCCGCAGCCGGAGAGCGCGACCGCCAGGTCGCTTGAGGAGGCGGTAGAGATAGCCAGGAAGATCGGTTATCCGCTCATGGTGAGGCCCTCGTACGTTCTCGGCGGACGGGGCATGCAGGTTATATATGACGAAGAGATGCTTGTCAAATACGCGGTGGAAGCTATTCAGGTCAGCCCCGAACATCCGATGCTTATCGACAGGTTCCTTGAGCAGGCCGTCGAAGTGGAGGTTGATGCCGTCTGTGACGGGAAAGAGACATTCGTCGCGGCCGTGATGGAGCACATCGAGCTCGCCGGCGTCCACTCGGGTGATTCGGCATGCGCGATACCGTCGAGGACGATAAAGAAGGAGCACCTGGAGACAATAGAGAAATATACGGCCGCCATAGGCAAGGAACTCAAGGTCGTGGGCCTGATGAACATACAGTACGCCATCTGTGACGGCAAGGTCTACATACTGGAGGCGAATCCAAGGGCGTCCCGGACGGTCCCGCTCGTATCCAAGATGATGGACATCCCGCTGGCCAGGATCGCCACCATGATAATGATCGGGAAAAAGATCAAGGATTTTCCGGAGCTGGTAAAAAAGGACCTTCCGTACGTCGGGGTAAAGGAGGCGGTGCTGCCGTTCAACATGTTCCCGGAAGTCGACCCGGTGCTGGGTCCGGAGATGAAGGCAACGGGGGAAGTCCTCGGCATAGCCGATACCTTCGGGTCCGCCTTTTACAAGGCGCAGGAGGCGGCCGGCTCAAGGCTGCCGGTGGAGGGTACGGTGCTTCTTACCGTCGCGGATAAGGACAAGGAAGCCCTTCTCCCGGTCGCGAAGCGCATCCGTGACCTTGGCATCACGATATACGCGACACAGGGGACGAGCAAGTTCCTGAAAGATAACGGAGTCGAAAACAGCGAGATACGGAAACTGCACGAAGGCAGGCCGAACATCGCCGATGCCATTAAGAACGGGGAGATCAACCTGATCATCAACACGCCCGTGGGGCGCTCAAGCAAGTACGATGACAGCTACATCCGCATAAAGGCGGTGCAGCATAAGATCCCCTATATAACTTCCGTGGCAGCCGCTGAGGCGAGCGTGGAAGGCATCGAGGCGATCCGGAAGAAAAAGGTCCAGCCCAAGGCCTTGCAGGACCTTTACAAAGATCTTTACGGCGCCGCGCCAAATAAAGAAGCGGAACCGGCGAGACAGGGCAAATAGCGGAAAAACGCGCATGACGGTAGATAAGAAAGAGTATTGCGGGATCTTCGGGATCTTCGACCATGAAACGGCCGTGGACCTGACGTATCTCGGTCTCTATTCGCTCCAGCACAGGGGAGAGGAATCCTGCGGCATGGCCGTGTCGGACGGAAAAAGGATACGGCAGCTTACCGGCATGGGGCTCGTCTCGGAGGTTTTCGGCCAGGATAAGCTTAAAGGCCTTAAAGGCCAAAGGTCGATCGGTCATGTCCGCTATTCCACGACAGGCTCCAGTATCATCAGGAACGCCCAGCCGTTCGTTATACAGCACAACCGTTTTTCGACGTCCATAGCGCATAACGGGAACCTCACCAACGCCCTGGAACTCCGCGAGAAACTCGAGAACGAGGGCGCTATTTTCCAGACAACAATGGATTCGGAGATAGTCCTGCATCTCCTCGTGCGGTCGGGCGCGGATCTTTTTGAAGACCGCCTGGTCAACGCGCTGAAGCAGTGTGAAGGCGCTTACTCGATGCTTTTCCTTACCGAAGACAAGCTTATCGGCGTGCGGGATCCCAACGGTTTTCGGCCGCTTTGCCTGGGGCTCAAGGACGGTTCCTACGTGCTTGCCAGCGAGACCTGTTCCCTGGACCTGATAGGCGCGGACTTCGTGCGGGAGATCGAACCCGGGGAAATGGTGATCATAGACGAAAAGGGGATAGATACGCGGAAGCCGTTCGCCGCCGTGCGTCATTCATCCTGTATATTCGAATTCATCTATTTCGCCCGACCCGACAGCCGGATCTTCGGGGATAATGTCCTGGAGGTGCGCAAGCGCCTCGGCATGAAACTCGCCCGGGAATATCCCGTCGACGCGGATTTCGTCATGTCCATCCCGGATTCCGGGAACTACGCCGCTCTCGGTTATTCCCGGGAAAGCGGCATACCCTTCGAGTTCGGAATGGTCAGGAACCACTATGTCGGCAGGACCTTCATAAATCCATCGCCGGAGATGAGAAGGCACGGAGTAAAGATAAAGCTGAACCCGATCAGGGATATACTTAAAGGCAAAAAGGTCATCGTTGTCGAGGATTCGATCGTAAGGGGCACTACTACGAGCGGGAGGATAAAGGCTATAAGGGAAGCGGGTGTTAAGGAAATACACCTTCGCATAAGCTGCCCCCCGATAATGTTCCCCTGCTACTACGGCATAGACTTCCCGAGCCGGGAGGAACTTATAGCGAATCAACTTCCGTCGGTGGAAGAAATAGCGCGTTCCGTGGGCGTCGACAGCCTGAAATACCTGAGCCTTGAAGGCATGATCGAAGCGGTGAGCGGGGACAGGGACGGTTTCTGCACCGCGTGTTTTGACGGGGAATATCCCATAAAGATACGAAAGGGCGCGGAAAAAGAGATTTTTGACAAAGACTGAGGCGCGGCCGCAAAGAAGCGGGCGCCGGGCCTTATCACAAAGGGGTGATGGACGTGGGAGTAAAACCCGGTTTTGACAACGAGAAATATCTGGAGCAGCAAACATCCGCCATTCTTGAACGAGTGAAGAAATTCCACAACAAGCTCTATCTTGAATTCGGCGGTAAGATAATTTTCGACTACCATGCTTCAAGGGTCCTGCCGGGATTCGATCCCAACGTGAAGATGCGCCTGTTGCGCAAACTGAAGGACCGGGCCGACATCATACTCTGCATATACGCGGGCGACATCGAGCGCAGGAAGATCCGGGCGGATTTCGGCATCACTTACGACGTCGACGCCATGAAACTCATCGATGACCTGAGGGAATGGGACATAGACGTGACCGCGGTCGTGATAACCCGTTTCAACGACCAGCCGGCCGCGAAGATATTCAAGAATAAACTGGAGCGGCGCGGAATAAAGGTTTACACCCACAGCTACACCAAAGGATATCCGACGGACGTCGATCTTATAGTGAGCGACGAAGGTTACGGGGTCAACGAATACATCGAGACCAGAAATCCGCTCGTCATAGTCACCGGGCCCGGGCCCGGCAGCGGTAAGCTGGCCACGTGCCTTTCCCAGCTTTATCACGATTACAAAAAAGGCATAGAATCCGGATATTCCAAATTCGAGACCTTCCCGATCTGGAACATGCCGCTTGATCACCCCGTGAACGTTGCGTACGAGGCGGCCACCGCCGATCTGCGTGATTTTAACATGGTAGATTCATTCCATCTTTCGGCTCACAAGGAAATGGCCGTGAATTATAACCGCGACATGGAAGTATTCCCGGTCCTTAAAAGGATCCTTGAGAAGATAACGGGTTCGGATTCCATATACCAGTCCCCGACGGATATGGGCGTCAACAGGGCCGGGTTCGGCGTAACGGACGACAAAGCGGTCCGGGACGCCTCCAGGCAGGAAGTCATAAGGAGATATTTCCGGGCGGCCTGTGAACACATGATGGGTTTTGTCGACAGCGAAACGGTCCAGAGGGTGGAGCTCCTGATGAAGGACCTTAAAATGAAACAGACCGACAGGGCAGTGGTTGAGCCGGCCCGGGAGGCCGCTATCGAGGGCGAAAAGAAAGGCAAAGGGAACGAAGGTATATACTGCGGGGCCGCCATTGAGCTTAAAAACGGTACGATAGTCACGGGGAAGAACTCTGCCCTCATGCACGCGGCGGCCAGCCTTGTCCTGAACGCGATAAAGGAGCTTGCAGGCATACCGGCCGACACGCATCTTCTTTCACCCAAGATAATGGAGTCGACGGGGGACATGAAAAAGAACGTTCTCAACTCCAAGAGCGTGAGCCTTGACCTCGAGGAGGCTCTGATGGCCCTGGCGATAAGCGCGGCGACGGACCCGACGGCGAAAAAAGCCATGGAGAAGCTGAAAGAGCTCAGGGGATGCGATGTTCACATGACCCACATGCCGACTTCGGGAGACGAAGCCGGCTTGAGGAAACTCGGCGTGAACCTGACCAGCGAGCCGAAGTTCTCCAGTAAAAGTCTTTTTGTTTCTTAGCGCGACAGGAGGAGCATGGCGATGGAATGGTGGGAATATTACGACGTAAAAGGGGACCTGAGAATGCTCAGGGAGGAACTTTTGTGTCTTAAAAAAGAGATCGAAGAACTGCGACGCGAGCTCGAAGGCATCAAAAAACACAAATAGGACATTCCCGGTCCTGTAGGGGGGCGCGTTATGCCGCATGACGCGGGGGAGAAGTTCCAGCAGGAAACCAAATACCACCGCAACAAAATGCCGGCCGGCCGGCTGGATCCGGCACAACGGCCCGATGCGTACAAAACTTACGCGTCGGCGAAAAAGATAACCCTGCCTGAGCCGCTTCTGCTTGAGGTCTTTTTCCAGGAGACGGTCCAGCGGCGAAAGAGCGTAAGAGATTTTTCGGACAAACCTGTCGCCATCGAAGAGCTTTCCTATCTCTTGTGGGCCTCGACGGGGATATCCCGCGTTGAACACGGTTATGAATTCCGCACCTCGCCGTCAGCCGGAGCTCTTTATCCGATCGAAACGTATGTCGTCGCCAGCAATGTCGGATCCCTCCCGAGCGGCCTGTATCATTACTCTGCGAAGGAGCACGCGCTGGAGGAGATCAAGGCCGGATACCTGGGGGAGGAGACGGCAAGGGCCGCGCTGGAACAGGATTTCTGCAAAGAAGCGGCCGTAGTTTTTATCTGGACCGCCGTTTTCGGGCGGTCAAAATGGAAGTACGGAGAAAGGGCGTTCAGGTACGTATACCTGGATGCCGGGCACATCGCGGCGCATCTTTCCCTGGCCGCCGTAGCGTTGAACCTGGGGAGCTGCCAGGTAGGGGCGCTTTTCGACGACGAGATCAACGAGATGCTGGGAGTCGACGGGAGGGAAGAGAGCGTTCTCTACATGAGCGCCCTCGGCCATCCCGCGTAAACCAAGTCACAAGTTTCAAGTCACAAGTCACAAGAGAGTCCCCAGTCCCCGGTTGCCAGTTCCCAGTGTCGTTTCCCGGTAGCCAGTTGGCCAGTGAACCGGTTAGCCAGGCGTAAAGGCACAAGAGCGTAGATGGAACCTAGATCCCTCGGCTCGCTCCGCTCGCTCGGGATGACAGTGTGCAAGGATGAAGGTTAAAGTAAGTCACAAAGTCACAAGTTGGAGCACTAGCGCAACGGTCGCCGGAGCACCAGTCATAAAGTCCAAAAGTCACAAGGTCGTTAGCCAGTGAACCAGTTAGCCAGTCCCCAGTATCGTTTAGGGATAAGATCCTTTACCCCTTAACGCTTAACCCTTATCCCTAAATCACCCGTCGTCACTTTTCCCTGAATTTCCTTGACAAGTATAAATACTTGCTATATACTTGTTATTGAAAAAGGAGAAGGATATGGCAGAAAGAAAATTCCGCTTTTCGGCTACCGTTTCGGACAGGGGGCAGATCTTCATCCCGAAGGCGCTTCAGGATTACTTTCACATACATGCGCGGGACAAGGTGATGTTCCTGGTCGACACAAAAGGAAAAGTGATCTTTATAAAAAGCGAAAAGGAGGGGAAATGAAAAAACGCAACCATACGCACTCTTGCGTTACCCCGGTGCCGGCCCTGGGGGAGAAGAGGTTTGCCGGGAAGAATGTCAGCCCGAACCACAGGAGCGTAAAACCCAGCAGAAAGACGTTGAAAGCGGCATACAACAAATTCTACAAGAACCAGGTCGAGGCGCTTTACAGGGCGGTGCAGGGGATGTAGTTGTTGTGTTTAAGGATACAAGGTTAAAGGATGAAGGATAAAGTGCCCGATAGATCGGACAACTACGGGTTCACGGAGATCTCGGACTTCGATGTTAGATGTCTGATGTTAGATGTTGGCGGCTCTTACTAACATCTAATATCTAAGCGCGAAGCCTCCCCGAAGGGGACATCCAACATCCCCTTGGGCACCCCCATCAAAACCCATTGAATTTTACTTTCATACATACTATAATACCCTCTTAAATATCTATAGTTACCGCCTGTAAACCGCAAAAATAAGGAAATTCTGGATCCATGACAAACAGTGCCGGGATAGAAAGCGCAAAAGAGCATTTCGCGGAGCTCGTGCGTGAACAGCTTGACCGCGTCGAAGTCATGAAAAAAGAGCAGGGCTGGACCGACTTCAAGGCTCTGAAGCCTATAATCATCGGGGTATGCTGGGGGGATGGTATAGGCAAGATCATATCCAAGCATGCCCAAAGGGTTCTTGAACAAATTCTCAAGGATGAATTCAAGGCGGGTCTGGTAGAATTCCGCACGATCGCGGGCCTTACTATCGAGAACCGGGTGAAGCACAAGAAGGCCATCCCGGACGATGTGCTCGAAGAGATCAAAGCCTGCCACGTTGTCCTTAAGGGGCCGACCACGACGCCGCAGGCCGGAGACAAATGGCCCAACATCGAGAGCGCCAACGTAGCCATGAGGCGCGAGCTCGACCTTTTCGCTAACGTGCGGCCCGTGAAAATACCCTCGGAAGGCATCGACTGGATATTCTTCAGGGAGAATACAGAGGGGGCATATGTTCTCGGGTCAAGGGGCATTGACGTCACCGAAGACCTCAGCATCGATTTCAAGGTCATAACCGAGCAGGGCGCGGAAAGAATTATACGCATGGCTTTCGAATACGCGAAGAACAACGGCCTGGAACGGGTCACCGCCGTCACCAAAGCTAACGTCGTAAAGACCACCGACGGGAGATTCTCGAGGGTAGCGAAGCGGATAGCGCAAGAATACGAGAAGTACGGGATAGAGCAGGACGAATGGTACATCGATATCATGACCGCCAAGCTTCTTGACGAAGCCAGGCGCAGGGATTTTCAGGTGATCGTCCTGCCGAACCTTTACGGGGACATACTTACGGACGAGGCAGCCCAGCTCCAGGGCGGCGTCGGGACCGCGGGCAGCGCCAATATCGGCAAGAAATGGGCCATGTTCGAGGCGATACACGGGAGCGCCCCCCGCATGGTAGAAGAAGGACGCGACATATACGCCGACCCGTCGTCGATGATAAGGGCAAGCGCCATGCTGCTTCGCCATATCGGTTTCCCCGGCAGAGCCAGGCATCTGGACATGGCCCTTGAGATGTGCGGGCAGTTCGAGAAAAAACTCAGGATAACCGGCAGAGATAACGGGACGACCGGCGAGGAGTTCACGACTTATTTACTGGGGTGGATCGATAATCCGGAATTAGAGAAAAAATGGAAGAAGTACACGGGTATCTCGTGATCCGTAAACCGTGATCCGTTACGCCGCAGATTTTGAGATGAAAAATACCGACAGAGAAGGCATACTTGTAATCGATTTCGGGTCACAGTATGTCCAGCTGATAGCCAGGCGCATACGAGAGAACCGCGTTCATTCGACAGTAGCGCCTCCCACCATAACCATAGACCGGATCAAAAAGATCAATCCGTGCGGGATAATATTCTCGGGCGGGCCGTCGAGCGTTTACGACAAGGGCGCGCCCGCTTTCGACGCGCGCGTGTTCGGCCTTGGCGTGCCCATTCTCGGGATCTGTTACGGCATGCAACTTGTCGGCAAGCTGACGGGAGGACGCATCCGCAAAAGCGGCAAAAGGGAATACGGACATACCGTCGTGCGCTTTTCCGGGGATAACGCGCTTTTTGCCGGAACGGACCCGGAGAGCGTGACCTGGATGAGCCATCGCGACAAGGTAGATAAACTCCCTGAAGGGTTCGTTGCCATAGCCTGCAGCGACAACACAGCCTGCGCCGCTTTTTCCGATCCGGAAAAGAAGATATACGGCGTCCAGTTCCACCCCGAAGTCGTGCATACCGTGAACGGGGCAAAAATACTCGAAAACTTCCTTTTCGGCATATGCGGCTGCAAGAGGACCTGGACGATGAAATCTTTCATCCAAAAGAAGATAAACGACATTAAGGAGCAGGCCGGCGCGAATGACGTAATACTCGGCCTTTCGGGCGGAGTTGATTCCACGGTTTGCGCGGTGCTGTTGCATAAGGCGCTCGGGAAGAAACTCCACTGCATTTTCGTAGATAACGGCCTCCTGCGAAAAGGCGAACGCGAAAAAGTGGAGGCGCTTTTCAAGAAGAACATAAGACTGGACCTAAGGGTGGTCGATGCCGAAAAACGTTTCCTGAAGGCCCTCGAGGGGGTGACCGACCCGGAGAAGAAAAGAAAAATAATAGGCAAGACGTTCATCCGGGTCTTCGAAGAAAGCGCGAAGAAAATAAAGAACGCGAAACTCCTGGCGCAGGGAACGCTGTACCCGGATGTCATAGAGTCGCAGACCTTTTTCGGGGGTCCCAGCAAGACGATAAAATCGCACCATAACGTCGGGGGCCTGCCCAAGAAGATGGGGCTCAAGCTCGTCGAACCCCTGCGGGATCTCTTCAAGGACGAAGTGAGGAAGGTCGGGCGGGAACTTGGGCTGCCGAAAGAAGCCACCGACCGCCAGCCTTTCCCGGGACCCGGTCTCGCCGTCAGGGTAATGGGCGAAGTTACGAAGAAAAGACTGGATATCCTCAGGGAAGCCGACTGGGTCATAATAGACATCGCTAAGAAGCGGAACATCTACTACAGCACCTGGCAGATCTTCGGCGTGTTCCTCCCGGTAAAGAGCGTGGGCGTTATGGGTGATGACCGCACTTACGAGAACACCATCGCCATACGCGCCGTAACGAGCGTGGACGGCATGACGGCCGACTGGGCCAGGATCCCCTATGAAGTTCTGGGGGAGATGTCGAACAAGATAATAAACGAGGTAGAAGGCGTGAACAGGGTCGTCTTCGACATAAGCTCCAAACCGCCGAGCACTATCGAGTGGGAATGATTCAGGTTCTAGGTGCTAGGTTTCAGGTGTCAGGTTCTTTTGAAGACACGAAACCTAAAACCTGGAACCGAAAAGCTGGAACCTAGAAAATGAATTACGCAAGAGTCGAAGTAAGGGACAAAAAGGGAATATACGACGCGGTCGCCGGGGGCCTGAAAACGGACATAAAGGATCTCGGTATAAAGGGCGTGGACGACGTGGAGTATGTCCAGGTCTATACGTTTCGCGGAGATTTTTCCAGGGACGACCTCGAACGGATAGCGGACGATATGCTCGCCGATAAAGTATCGCAGGAATTCCACTGTGAAGGCGGCTTCCACGCCGGGATGCCCCCCGACGCGCGCGTGGTGGAGATCGCTTACAACCCCGGCGTAATGGATCCCGTGGAGGAGAGCGTCAAGAAAGCGATCGGGGATATGGGGATAAAAGGCGTCGCTTCCGTCAGCACTTCGAAAAAATACGTGCTCGGGGGAAAGCTCTCCGACCCGCAGATAAGAACGATAGCCGACAAGCTGCTCTACAACAAGATCATACAGCACGTCGTAACGCATAAAGAGGAGGAAAAGGAGCTCAAACCTTACAAGTTCAAGCGCGTGGAAGTCGATATCCTGGGGGCGGATAATAAGGAACTGAAAAAAATAAGCAGGGAAGGCCAGCTTTATCTCAGTCTCGAGGAGATGAAAGCCATAAAAGAACATTTCAAGGGGATAGGGCGGAACCCGACGGATTGCGAGCTCGAAACACTTGCCCAGACCTGGAGCGAGCATTGCAAACACAAGACCATGATGGGGGCCGTCAGGTTTAACGGTAAAAAGAACTACAAGAACCTGCTTAAAGAGACCGTGATGAAAGCCACCACGGAACTCAAGAAGCCCTGGTGTGTCTCCGTGTTCAAGGATAACGCCGGTATAATCGAATTCGACTCAAGACACAACATCTGCTTCAAGGTCGAAACACACAACCACCCCTCGGCGCTTGAACCTTACGGCGGAGCGGAGACAGG
>CAZMEZ010000009.1:0-51878 GCA_964565425.1 uncultured Planctomycetia bacterium
TAACATCAAACATCTAATATCCGACTTCAACCTTCAACCTTCAACCTTTATCCTTTAACCTTTATCCCCGCCCCTTGCCCCATGCCTTCAAGGCAGCTCTATATTTCTGCACTAAGTATTTGACAAGTAATTATACTTGTTATATACTTGTTATAGAGTTGTAGAACGGCTCCGCGGGAGGAGGTGAAGAGGGCAGAAGCGCCGGGGCCGGGAAAATATAATTTGATTTTCTGGACGCGAACGCACGGAGGTACGGCGCCATTTAACGGACGCAACCTTGATCTTAACCGCCGAATCGAGCGCATGACAAAAAGGAATCAGTTCAAATTCAACGCTACGGTATCCGACAGAGGACAGATCTTCATTCCGAAGGTCTTGCAGAATTATTTCGATATCAGAAGCCGCGACAAGGTGTCGTTCGTTGTTCAGGAAGACGGAAAAGTCGTGTTCAAAAAGAAGGAAGGAGTTAAGTGATGGCTGCTAAATTACATACTCACAAAGTCACCTTAAGCGAAAGACGCCGGCGGAACAAAAGGGTTAATGACGCAAGGAGCAAAGCGTCGAACAAGAAGGACCTGGAGCAGGTCTTCAACGCGTACTATAAGGACCAGGTGCGTGCTCTTTACAGTGTGATCTCGGAAGGATAAGCTGTCCCGCATCGGGATAAATGGGCGGCAATTCGGCCCCGAATGTCCGGAAAGCGCTTTTGACGAACCGTACCCGGAAGGGGATCTCCCTATTTTCAAGGGGCTGCAGTAACGCGCGCTTTCCTTGCCGCTACCTCGGGCGCTGTCATTATCCTCGGAATAACCCTTGACAAAATACCCCCAAATATGTTAATTTCTATAACTCTGGATAACCCGTTTTGCCCTTATATTACGGGCCAAAACGGTAAATCGCCGTAAATGACCAACTTAGAGGCGGATTGAAATGAAGACCAAATTGATCAAGCGTCAGGAAACCGCGCATGAATGGTATGTGGTGGATGTTTCCGGAAAAGTGCTCGGAAGGGCCGCTACCGAGATAGCCACACTTCTTATGGGAAAGAACCGTCCGGATTTTACGTCGCACGTAGATAACGGAGCGGGCGTTGTTGTGCTAAACTGCGATAAAATAAGGGTTACCGGCAAGAAGGCGTCACAGAAGATGTACACGAGATTTTCAGGGTATCCGGGTGGCCTGCGTAAGACCGTTTACGAGGAGATGTTCGAAAAAGATCCGAAATACGTGATGAGGCATGCCGTCAAAGGCATGCTTCCCAAGAGCAAACTGGGCGTGCGCATGCTCAAGAGGCTGAAGCTGTACACCGGCGGCGAACATCCTCACGCCGCGCAGAAACCCAGAACATTCGAGACAAAAGAGAGGTAATTAAATGGCAGTGGCAGTTGAATATGTAGCTATAGGCAGGCGCAAGGAATCCGTTGCAAGGGTCAGGTTACGTCCCGGTACCGGAAAAATAAAGGTCAACAAGAGGGGTTTCGAGGACTATTTTCCGCGGGAAACGCACAGGATCATAGTGATGCAGCCGATAGAAAGGACCGGGATGACCGGTAAATACGACATCCTGGCTATCCTTGACGGCGGCGGGATGAGCGGACAAGCGGGAGCTCTCAGGCACGGTATAGCGAGGGCGCTTGTAAAAAGCGACGAGAACCTGAAGATCGTTCTTAAAAAGGGAGGGTTTCTTACCCGGGATCCGCGCGCGAAAGAAAGGAAGAAATACGGCCAGAAGAGGGCGCGTAAACGGTTCCAATTCTCAAAGCGCTAACGGCAGCCTTAAGATTCCGGCGGCGATTCGGATGAGCAGGTCACGGTAAACCGTGGCCTGCTTTTTTTATGAGCAGATAATTTATGCCGACTTAGATAGACGGCATAAATTGCAGGCCGTAAGGCCGTCTGCGAATAAACCCAGCCCTCTATGCTGTTTTGCTGGGAGCAGAGCTCTTTGAGATATCTAGTTATTTTTTGTTTTTTGCGGGTAAAAAAGTTCAGAGGGCTGGGTCAAGTTCAACCATACAGCTTATTTTCGCTTTGCTCAATAAGCTGTGGTTTCACTTGACATGCTAAACCGTTTATTTTATACTTGATTTTCATATATTCCGAAGCAGATATATAACATATATCCTAAAGTATATATATAATTCACGCGTTTTAAATCAGGGGAGATGACATGGTAAAAGTGGGAGTGGTCGGGGCGACAGGATACACGGGCGAGGAGCTTGTCCAGGTTCTGCTGAACAATCCCGGGGTCGAAATAACTTCTTTGACGGGGCTTGTTGATAAAGAGCGGGGATTTTCCGAACTTTATCCGAGGTTCGGGAAAAAGATATCGCTGGTATGCAGGAATCTCGACATTGATGAAGTCTCCGGGAAGTGCGACCTGGTCTTTTTGGCCCTTCCGCATACCGTTTCCATGAAGATCGCGCCGCAATTCCTTAAAAAAGGGAAAAAGGTGATCGACCTGAGCGCCGATTATCGGCTCCCCGCGGATGTTTACGAAAAGTGGTATAACGAAAAACACGCGGATACGGGCAATCTCAAAAACGCGGTATACGGACTGCCGGAACTCAATCGAGCCCGGATAAAGAACGCGCAGCTGGTAGCCAATCCGGGGTGTTATCCCACGGGCGTGATACTGGGGCTTCTGCCGGTCGTAAAGATGATAAAAAAGACGGGCGCGTCCGTTATCGTCGATTCCAAAAGCGGGGTCACGGGGGCCGGGAGGAAGGCGCTTATGTCGCTGTCGTTCGGTGAGGTTGACGGTAACTTCAAGTGTTACAAGGCGAACGAACATCAGCATATGCCGGAGATGGAGCATATCCTCTCAGGTGTGGCGGGAGAAGATGTGCGTGTAAATTTTGTGCCGCATCTTATGCCCGTACGGCGCGGGATACTTTCGACCATATATGTGCAGGCCGGGGACCTGCCCGCGGAAAGTGAGATATACCGCTTGTTTGAAGATCTTTACGGGGATGAACCGTTCGTGAGGCTCCGTCCGTCCGGGGAGGTACCGGAGATACGGGATGTGACAGGGACGAATTTCTGCGATATCGGGGTCAAGATAGCTCGCGGGCTGCTCGTTGTGGTTTCCGTGGTGGATAACCTCCTGAAGGGGGCGAGCGGACAGGCGGCGCAGAACATGAACATAATGTACGGTTTGGACGAGAAAACGGGGCTTTTGTAAGTGACGAGTGACGGGTGACGGGTGACGAGTAAAGGATAAACCAAGATGAAGAAGTGCAAATTGCCTAAAGGATTTCTGGCCAGCGGCATACATTGCGGCGTGAAAAAGAAGAGAAAGGACCTGTCTCTTTTTTATTCGGAAAGCCCGTGCAGGGTAGCGGCCATATTTACCACTAACGTGGCCAAAGCCGCCCCGGTTATACTCGCGCAGGAGCAGCTCAAGGAGAGTGACCGCATCAGAGCCGTGGTCGTCAATAGCGGGAATGCCAACTGCATGACCGGGGAACGCGGGCTGAAAGATGCCAGGAGAATGGCAGGAGCAATGGCCAAGGCGCTTGGCGTCCGGAAAAATTCGGTACTGGTATCGTCCACCGGCATAATCGGAGAGCCGCTGAACATGAAACCTATAATAAAGGGGATGCCTAAGCTTAGGGCGGAACTTTCGGCGGACGGGCTCATGGACGCGGCGGACGGCATCATGACGACCGACAGCTTTCATAAGATATCCTCGCGGGAGTTCATGATCGGGGATAAAGAGGTCACGATAACAGGCGTCGCTAAAGGCGCGGGCATGATACATCCCAAGATGGCGACCATGCTGTGTTATGTCATGACGGATGCCGAGATATCGAAAAAGGTGCTTAAGGAGGCGCTTCACGCGGCGGCTGATCTGTCCCTGAACGCCGTAACCGTTGACGGCGACATGAGCACGAACGACACGGTGATGCTTCTGGCGAACGGGGAAGCGGGCAACGAGATGATAGGAGGAAACGGCGCGGCATATGATGTGTTCCTGGCAAATCTTAAGGACGTATGCCTGGACTTGGCGAAAATGATAGTCCATGACGGCGAAGGCGCGAAAAAATTCATCGAAGTGAACGTTAAAGGCGCCAGGACGGATTCCGACGCCCAAAAAGTGGCCGACTCGATCGCCGGTTCGCTTCTCGTTAAATGCGCGGTTCTCGGGGGTGACCCCAACTGGGGAAGGATCGCGTCTTCCGCGGGGGCGAGCGGTGTCGATTTCGACCCGGGTAAAATGGAGATAATACTTGACGGTGTGACCTTTTTCAGGAACGGAAAAGCGGAGAAACGCGTGAACCGCAAGGGAACGGGGGTCTTCAAGAACAAGGAAGTACGGATAGACGTGAACCTTCACAGCGGAAGGTCCGGGGCAACGGTCTATACCTGTGATATCTCGAAGAGGTATATAACGCTGAACTCGTATTACACGACGTAAAAAGTCACAAGGTCACAGGGTCACAAGGCCACAAAGTCATAAGGTCACAGGGGAGATATGGAAGAGGCGATAAAAAAGAGCGAAGTGCTGATAGAGGCGCTGCCGTACATAAAGAAGTTCTTCAACAAGGTAGTGGTCATCAAGTTCGGGGGGAGTTCCCTCCATAACGATGAGGTCCGCGAGATGGTCCTCCAGGACATGGTCTTCATGCGTTACGCCGGGATGAAACCCGTTCTGGTGCACGGCGGGGGCCCCAATATCACCGAGGGCCTCAAAAAAGCCAAGATAAAGACGAAATTCGTGGACGGCCTTCGTGTTACTTGCGAGAAGTCCATGGGTATCGTGGATTCCGTGCTGATGGAGCTCAACGCGAAACTCGTGAGCGAGATAAACGCGCTGGGCGGCGAAGCTTTCGGGTTGAGCGGCAAGGAGAATAACATGATCCAGGCGATAAAACGGGAAGGGCCGGATCTCGGGTATGTGGGCAGCGTTGAAGCGATAGATACAACGATACTTAACCGTCTTATCGAGACCAATATTATCCCGGTCATCTGCCCGGTGGGCAAAGGCAAGGATAATAAACTTTACAATATAAACGCGGATGAGGCGGCGAGCAACCTCGCGATAGCGATGGACGCCGAAAAATTCGTCGTACTGACAAACGTTCAGGGCGTGATGAGGAATGAAGATGATCGGGAAAGTCTTTTCCACTCTCTTACTTTGGAGACAGCGAGCCATCTCATGGAGACCGGTGTTATAAAGGGCGGGATGGTGCCGAAGACCAAAGCCTGTCTTCACGCGCTGAGGGGGCGCGTCCGGAAAGCGCATATCGTTAACGCTAACCTTCAGCACGCGTTGCTTCTCGAGATATTCACCGATCAGGGTATCGGAACGGAAATAGTGAACGGGTGACGGGTGAAGCGTGTTATGTGTCATGTGTCAAGTGTCATGTTGGCAGTCATAACGCATCACACTAAATTCGAACGATGATCCAAGCTGCAAGTTAAAGGATGGAGACATAAATGAACCTGGATGAAGTAAAGAAGCTTTACGACGATTACGTTCTCTCGACCTATACCCGTCAGGGGCTTTGTTTGGTCAAAGGTGACGGTATATGGGTGGAGGACATAAGCGGCAAAAAATATCTGGATTTCTTCCCCGGTTGGGCCGTGAGCGGGATCGGCCACAGGCATCCGAAGGTCGTAAAAAGGATAAATGAACAACTTGAAAGGATAATCCACGTTTCCAATAATTATTACAGCGACGTGCAGCCGGTCTTGGCGCGAAAGATAATCGAACATTCATTCGGGGGCCGCGTGTTTTTCGCCAACTCCGGGGCCGAAGTTAACGAAGGGGCCATCAAACTGGCGCGGCGTTACGGGAACCCGCGGCGGTATGAAATAATAACGATGGAAAGATCCTTCCACGGGCGCACGCTCGCGACACTTACGGCGACGGGCCAGGAAAAGGTCAAAAAGGGCTTTTCGCCCCTGCCCGAAGGTTTCAAGCACGTACCGTTCAACGATATCGGCGCCTTTATGGGGGCGATCACGGAGAAGACCGTGGCTGTCATGATAGAACTGGTCCAGGGCGAAGGCGGTATAAACGTGGCGGGCAAAGAATACGTTAAAGAGATGTGCCGTATATGCAAGGAAAAGGATATGCTCTTTATCGTTGACGAAGTGCAGACTTGCATGGGGCGGACCGGCGAGATGTTCGCGTTCAAACATTACGGCATCGAACCGGACGCGATAACCCTGGCCAAGTCGCTTGGCGGCGGTCTTCCTGTCGGAGCTCTTGTCGTTAATGAGCGTCTCAAGGATGTGCTTTCCCCCGGGACGCACGCTTCCACCTTCGGCGGGAGCCCGCTGGTGTGTGCCGCCGCACTGGGCGTTTTCGAAGCGATAGAAGAAGAAGATCTCATCGGCAATGCCGTCAAGATGGGGGAATACATCGTTTCGAAACTGAACGGTCTCAAGGAAAAGCACAAGGCGATCGGAAGGGTCAAAGGCATGGGGCTTATGGTCGGCCTTGAACTTGCCGTAGAGGATGCTTCCAAGGTGGCCGGCGCGTGTACCGAACAGGGGCTCTTGATCAACTGTACACAGAAGAACATACTGAGGATAATGCCGCCCTTGACGGTCACGAAAAAGGACGTTGATATGGCGATGGAAAAACTCTCAAAAGCCATGGAGATATTATGAAAAAGCGGGATCTTATAACGGTCGATGATCTGAGCCGCAAAGAGATATTCGAGATCATGAAACTCGCGCGGAAACTCAAGAAAACGCCTTTGTTGAAAAGAACGGCGCTCAAGGACAAGACGCTGGCGCTTCTTTTTCAGAAACCGTCGAACAGGACAAGGATATCGTTCGAGGTGGCGGCGGCGCATCTGGGAGGGTATGTCCTGTATCTAAGCCCGCGGGAAATAGACATGGGTGTCAGGGAGCCGGTAAAGGACGTTGGCCGTGTCGTGTCACGCTACGTGGACGGGATAGTGGCCCGCGTATTCTCTCATCAGAATATTGTAGATCTCGGGAGATATTCGGATGTGACCGTAATAAACGGTTTGTCGGACTTTGCGCATCCTTGTCAGGCGTTGAGCGATCTCTTTACGGTCCTTGAAAAGAAAAAGACGTTCAAAAAAGTGACGCTTTCGTACGTGGGCGACGGGAATAACGTGCTTAATTCCCTTCTCATGGTTTGCGCGAAAACGGGGCTTAACATGAAGGTCGCGACACCCGAAGGATACCGCCCCCCGGCCGATTACTATGATGAGGTGTCAAAGATGGCGAAAAAGAACGGGGCCACCTTCGAGATATGCGGAGATCCTCACGAGGCGGTCTCGGGCAGTGATTTTGTCTACACCGATGTCTGGGTAAGCATGGGCAATGAAGCCGAAACCGAGAAACGGCTGAAGGATTTTCAGGGCTTCCAGGTCAACGAACAGCTCATGAGATCGGCAAAAGAGGGAGCCTTCATCATGCATTGCCTTCCGGCGCATCGCGGACAGGAGGTCACCGATGTCATCGATGGCAAGAATTCCATCGTATACGACCAGGCAGAGAACCGCATGCACGTGCAGAAGGCGATATTGCTTAAGTTGATGGGGAAATGAGCAAAGGGATAAGGGGTAAGCGTTAAGCGATAAGTGAATAACGCTTATCCCTTAACGCTTAACGCTGAAAGGGAGCTGACATGGCTAAAAAAGAGAAAGTCGTTCTTGCGTATTCCGGCGGTCTTGATACGTCCGTGATAATAAAATGGCTTATGGAGCGGGGTCATGAAGTGGTCTGCTACATGGCCGACCTGGGGCAGGGCGCGGATGCCGTGAGCGGACGCAAGAGGGCCATTAAGATAGGGGCGACAAAATGCCTGGTCGGGGACCTCAGGAAAGAGTTCGTAACGGACTATGTCTTCCCGGCGCTCAAGGCGGGCGCGCTGTACCAGGGGAAATATAACATGGCAACCGCGCTTTCAAGGCCGCTTATCGCCAACGCGATGGCAGGAGTCGCCAAAAAAGAGAAAGCCGTTGCCGTTGCCCATGGTTGTACCGGTAAGGGGAACGACCAGGTGCGCTTTGAGGTGACGTTCCATCTTAAGGCGCCCAAGCTTAAGGTTATCGCTCCCGTAAGGGAGTGGGACTTGACCACGCGTGAATCCGAAATAGATTACGCGAAAAAACATAAGATACCGATCGAGCAGACGAAAAAAAAGATATACAGCATCGACGTCAATCTGTGGGGGACAAGTGTCGAGGGCGGCAGCCTTGAAGACCCGTGGTTCGAACCGTCAAAGGATACTTTTATCGGTATAGTTAAACCGGAAGACGCCCCGGCAAAAGCCGGATACGTCACTGTCGGATTCAATAAAGGCGTGCCGGTGTCCGTTAACGGGAAAAAGTATGCCCCCGTTGAGCTGATAGAAAAACTCAACAATATGGGGGCGCGGCACGGCGTGGGCAGGGTGGACATGATCGAGGACCGTCTTGTTGGCATAAAATCCCGCGAGATATACGAGTCCCCGGCATCGGCGATCCTGTACGCGGCTCACAGGGCCCTTGAGGAGCTCGTTCTTGACAGGGAGACCCGCCGTCAGAAGGAACTGCTCGCCCAGCGCTATTCGGAGCTCGTGTATTACGGATTATGGTTCACTCCCCTGAAGGAGGCCATAGACGCTTTTGTCGAAAGCACGCAAAAGCCGGTTTCCGGGGAGGTTAAAATAAAACTGTACAAGGGGAGCGTGGCCATTGCCGGCCGCAAGAGCCCGCATTCGCGCTATAAGCTGGAACTGGCCACTTACGGGAAGGGTGATATCTTCGACCAGTCCCTGGCTAAAGGGTTCATAGATCTGTGGGCGATGCCATATAAAAAGTGAAAAGTTAAAATGAAAAAGTAAAAATTGCGGAGTCTGTTATGACAAAACTATGGGGCGGAAGGTTCGGAAGCGGGAAGATGAACGAAAAAGTCCTCAGGTTCACTTCGAGCATAGATATCGATAACGTGCTGGCCAGGTACGATTGTCTGAGCACCAGAGTGCACGTAGAGATGCTCGCCAAGGCAGGGTACATTAGTCCCCGGGAAAAGAAAGAACTCTTGGAGGTTCTTGACGGGCTTCTTGAAAAAATAGAGAGTGATGATTGGTCCTGCAATGGCCACGAGGACGTGCACTCCGCCATACAGGACTATGTCGAGAAGAAGGCGCCCTCCGCGGCCAGAAAAATGCATACCGGAAGGTCGCGCAACGAACAGATCGTTAACGACGTCCGGCTTTACTGCAGGGATAGGATCGGGTACATATGCGGACTTATATCGGGCCTTCAGGGAAAACTCGCGGGACTGGCGGAGAGGTCCATAGACGTGATAGTCCCGGGATACACACACCTGAATCGCGCTCAGCCGGTCCTGTTCGCGCATCTTATCATGGCGTATGTCGAGATGCTCCAAAGGGACCTGGAGCGGCTACAGGATGCGGGCGCAAGGTGCGATATCTCGGTTATGGGATCCGGCGCCCTTGCGGGTTCCGCTCTTGACCTTGACAGGAAGTTCGTGTCGGAGAAGCTGGGCTTTGGCGATATCTCTGCCAACAGCATAGATTCGGTAAGCGACAGGGATTTCATGGCGGAGATCGTGTCAGGGCTGTGTTTCATAGCGGTGCATCTTTCCCGAATGAGCGAGGATCTTATACTTTACAGCATACCAGAATTCGGCTTCCTCGAAATAGGAGATGATTACTGCACCGGCAGTTCTCTTATGCCCCAGAAAAGGAACCCCGACGTGCTGGAATTGGTGAGAGGAAGGTCCGCCAGGGTAATAAGCGCCCTTAATTCCATATTCGTGTTACTCAAAGGCCTCCCGCATTCTTACAACAGGGACCTCCAGGAGGACAAGCGTCCGCTTTTCGAATCGGTCGAACTTGTTGCGGCGGAACTCGAGATAATGGCGGGGCTCGCAGACACGATCACGATCAAAAAAGAAAGGGCCCTGCAGGCGCTGGAGTCGGAGTTCATATACGCGACGGATCTGGCGGAACACCTCGTTGGCAAGGGGGTAGCTTTCAGGGAAGCGCATGATATCGTGGGGGAGATAGTCAAGCACTGTGCCGAAAAGGATATCAACATATCAGACCTCTCTATATCCGAGCTCAAAAAAATCTCGGACAAACTGAACGAGGATGTTTACGGGCTTTTGAACCCCGAGACCTCGATAAGGAACAAAAAGACGGCGGGGAGCACGAACCCGGATATGGTCAAGAAAGAGATAGCGAAGTGGAAGAAGAGATTAAAGGCGTGACGGGTGACGGGTTTAAGAGATAAGTAATACGTGATAGGTTGGTTTTCGGCTATCAGCCTTCAGCTGTCAGCTTAAGATGCAAAGAAGCGCATGGCGCTGAGAGTTTGGGCTAAGGATAAAGGTTAAAGGATAAAGTGCTTGATAAATCAGGCAACTACGAAATTCGAACGACGAACGACGAATTCGGTTCACGATCAACGACTCACGATTCACGAACGCAGCATTTAAGCGGGAGACAATCATGCATGAATTCAATTATAAGGACGAGATCCTGTATTGCGAGGATGTCTCGCTGACGGATATAGTTAAGAACTATCCGACCCCATTCTATCTATACAGTTACGCCACCCTTATGGATCATTTTAACAAAATAAGGCAGGCGTTCGAGAAGATAGACCCTCTCATATGTTTTTCAATGAAATCCAACTCCAACCTGAACGTATGCAAGGCTCTGGTCAGAGAGGGCGCGGGCCTGGATATCGTTTCCGGAGGAGAACTTTTCAAAGCCCTTAAAGCAGGGTGCCCCGCCAAGAGGATAGTTTACGCGAGCGTGGGCAAGACCGAGGAAGAGATAGAAAAAGCTCTAAGGAAAGGGATACTGCTTTTCAACGTCGAATCCGAGCCGGAGCTCATAATGATCGACACGGTCGCGAAACGTTTACGCAAAAGGGCCAGGGTGGCCCTGCGCCTTAACCCGGATGTAAGGCCCGATACCCATGATTATATAACTACCGGGACCAGGGAGAAGAAGTTCGGCATATGTTTCGAAGAGGCGGAGGAGATATTCGATAACGCTAACAAGTATTCCAGCGTTGATCTCAAGGGCATACACGTCCACATCGGTTCCCAGATAACCGATGCGAAACCTTTTGTTTCGACGGTGAATAAGGTGCTGGAGTTCATAGATAAGAGCCGGATCAACATAAAGTACCTGAACCTGGGAGGGGGGTTCGGCATCATCTACGATAAGGAGGAGGCGGCGACCACTGCCCGGGAATTCGCCGATGCGGTCATCCCCCTCATAAAAGGCCGGCCGTTCAAGTTCGTCCTGGAACCGGGACGTTTTATCTCGGGTAACAGCGGCATACTGATATGCAAGGTGCTTTATGTTAAGACGGGTGCGACCGGAAAAAAATTCGCCATAGTGGACGCGGGCATGAACGATCTTATCCGCCCGAGCCTTTACGAAGCGCATCACGAGGTGCTGCCCGTTGTCCGGCGTAAGTCCGAAACGAAGAAATACGACGTGGTCGGCCCGATATGCGAAAGCGGGGATTACCTGGCGCTGGACAGGGAATTCCAGGAACTTATCCCGGGGGAGTACCTCGCGGTGATGGGGGCCGGGGCGTATGGCTTCACTATGGCCTCCAATTATAATTCGCGGCCGCGCCCCGCGGAACTAATGGTCATTAACGGTGAAGTAAAGCTTGTCCGTGCCGCGGAAACATACAAGGACCTTATACGCGGGGAGAAGATAATCAAGGAGTTGAAGTGAGCGCTATGTGTAATGTGTTATGTGTCATGTTGGACACGGCGCTACATAACACATGACACTTGACACATTACACAAACGTTCGAAATCAGGGAGCACATGAAGTATAACGCAGCTTTTACCAAAGCCGTCGCCAGCGGGAACGATTTCATCGTCATCGATAACAAGAGCGGTGAACTTGACGCCCGTTCTCTCGACTATTCCGAGATGGCACGCGACCTTTGCCGCAGAAAGCTTTCCGTCGGCGCCGACGGCCTCCTGGTCCTTGAGGGGGCGGAGGACGCGGATTTTACGATGCGCGTTATAAATCCCGACGGTTCGGAAGTGGATATGTGCGGGAACGGCGCTCGCGCAAGCGCGTTTTACGCTTCAAGGCGCGGATGGGGCGACGAGATCAGCATAAGAACAGGAGCGGGTATCCTTGAGGCTATTATAAAGGGTGATAACGTAAAATTGAAGATGAGCGACCCCAAGGACCTGCGTCTCGGGATGAAGCTCGGCGTAGGGAAGAACATGATGATAGTCCATTATGTAAACACGGGCGTGCCTCATGTGGTGCACCTGGTAGAAGATCTTGAGAGTTATGACGTCAAGAAAATAGGGCGCATGATACGGGAGCACACCGTATTCGCGCCTGACGGTGCCAACGCCGATTTTGTCGGAGAAATAGAAGAAGGTTCCGCCGCGCTCAGAACTTATGAAAGAGGGGTCGAAGACGAGACGCTCGCCTGCGGGACCGGGACAGTGGCTTCGGCCGTCATGCTCGGTTTGCTCGGATACGCAAAAAGCCCCGTTAAAATGCGAACGCGCGGAGGCGACGTGCTTACCGTGTATTTCAATATAGCGGGCGATAAAAAGGTGTCTGACGTTTATCTGGAAGGCTCCGCGAATATAGTGTGTGAGGGAAAAATATAGTTCAGCGGTCAGCACTCGGCGTGCAGCGGCCACAAGAGCTGGACGCTGGACGCCGAACGCTGGATGCCGGCAAATGAAAGGAGATATCATGTTCAAAGGCTCTTACGTAGCGGTCGTTACGCCGTTCAAAGACGGTAATGTGGACGAAAAAGCTTTCCGCAGTATCCTGGAGTTCCATATAGACAATGGCACCGACGGTATAGTTCCCTGCGGATGTACGGGGGAAGCGGCTACCTTAACGATGTCCGAACAGAAACGCCTGATAAAGATAGCGGTAGAAACATCCGACAGGCGTGTTCCCATCGTCGCGGGTACGGGGTCGAACAATACGGCGGAGGCCGTAGAGCTTACCGATCACGCTAAGAAGGCCGGCGCGGACGCCGCGCTCATAATCACGCCTTATTACAACAAGCCGACACCCGAAGGGCAGTACAGGCATTACGCGGAGATAGCGAAAAAGGTCGACTTGCCGATAATGCTTTATAACGTTCCCTCGCGCACCGGGATCTCGCTTTTACCTTCGACTGTGGCCAGACTTGCCGAAATAGACAATATCGTAGCCATCAAAGAAGCGGCCGGGAGCTGTCAGCAGGTGATGGATATACTGGCCCTGTGCGATATCACCGTGATGAGCGGTGATGATTCGATGACCTTGCCCTTCATGTCGCTTGGGGCAAAAGGGGTCGTGAGCGTCGTGGCCAATATAGTTCCCGAGAAGGTCCACGAGCTTACGCAAGCGTTCCTCGACGGAGACCTC
The DNA here is from genome assembly GCA_964565425.1 of uncultured Planctomycetia bacterium. Taxonomy (GTDB): domain Bacteria; phylum Omnitrophota; class Gorgyraeia; order Tantalellales; family Tantalellaceae; genus CAZMEZ01. The sequence goes on from CAZMEZ010000009.1 coordinate 13,377, forward strand.
GCGCGGAGCAGCAGTGTCCATTACGAGATATTGGGTCTTTGCAAAGCGATGTTCATCGAAACCAACCCGATACCCGTCAAGACGGCACTTAGCATGATGGGTAAGGCAGGGGAAGAATGGCGGTTGCCTCTCTGTGGTATGGGGGAAGAGAACAGGGAGAGGCTCAAGGGAGTGCTTGAGGAATACGGGCTGATATAGAGGACGTGTAATGTGTTAAGTGTCAGGTGTCATGTTACCAGACATAACACATGGCACATTACACATGACACAATAAAAGAGGTGTTAACATGGTGAGAATAGGAATCGCCGGCGCTTGCGGGAAGATGGGGAAACGTATTGCTGGTCTGGCAATCAAGGATCCCGATGTGGAGCTTGTCTCCGCGCTTGAAAGGGAAGACCATCCGTCCATTGGCAGGGAAGAATACTGCGTCAAGGTCACCGCGGATCCTTTAGGGGCATGCGAGGGGATCGATTGTATGATAGATTTTACTTTGCCCGGGCCGACGCTGGAACATCTCGAGGCGTGCAAGAAAAAACGCGTCCCGATGGTCATAGGGGCTACCGGAATGAACAGCGAAGAAGAAGGGAAGGTCAGGGAGGCCGCGAAAACTATACCAATAGTGTTCACTCCCAACATGGCAGTGGGGGTCAATCTGCTTTTTAAGCTCGTGCGTGAAGCGGCGCGTATTTTGGGACGTGATTCCAGAATAAAGATCGATGAGACGCACCATGTCCACAAGAAGGATTCGCCGAGCGGTACCGCGAAGATGATAGCGAAGATAATCAAGGAATCCTCGGGCGTCGAGACGCCGATAGAAGCGTTCAGGGAAGGAGAGGTCATAGGTAATCACGGGATCGTTTTTGACGGTGAGTTCGAGACTTTAGAGATACGTCACGACGCGAAAAGCAGGGACGCTTTCGCGGCAGGGGCCATCGAAGCCGCGAAATACGTAGCGGGCGAAGCGCCGGGGCTCTATTCGATGGCGGACGTGTTAGGGCTCAGTTAGGCAACAAGTCGCGTGAATCGTGAATGGTGAATGGTGAATCGTGTTGCTGGTGTGATTCACGATCAAGAAAATGGAAGGGAATACATGAAAATAGACTACGCGGACCGGTTGAAACGGCTTCCACCGTATCTTTTCGAAGAGATAGACAAAGCGAAACAGAAGGCAAAAGAAGAGGGCAGGCCGGTGATAGACCTCGGGGTAGGTGACCCGGATACGCCGACACCCGATTTCATAATAAGAAAGCTGCATGAAGCCAGCCTCGACCCCGCGACCCATAAATACGCGCTGAACAAGGGGCTCAGGGCCCTTCGCGAGGAAATGGCCGGATGGTATAAGTCCCGTTTTAATGTGGATCTCGACCCTGATACCGAGGTGCTTCCGCTGTTGGGGTCCAAAGAAGGCATAGGGCACGTTCCGCTTGCGTTCATAAACCCCGGGGACGAAGTGCTGATACCGGATCCAGGGTACCCCCCGTACAATTCCGGGACCGTTTTTTGCGGAGGAAAACCCGTATTTATGCCGCTTCTCGAAGAGAACGGTTTTCTCCCGGACCTGGACGCCGCGGAGAAGAAAATAACGAAAAAATGCAAGCTCATGCATCTTAACTATCCTAATAACCCCACGGGGGCCGTTTGCGACAGGGCATTCTATGAAAGATCGGTGGAATTCGCCGAGAGACACGGCATTATGGTTTGTTCCGACGCCGCGTATACCGAGATCAGCTATGACGGTTATGACCCGATGAGTTTTCTCGAAATATCCGGCGCGAAAGATGTCGGCATCGAATTTCACTCTCTTTCAAAGACCTTCAACATGACGGGCTGGCGGGTTGGTATCGCCGTCGGTAATGCCGAAGCTATCAGCGGCCTGGCTAAGGTGAAATCGAACCTGGATTCAGGCATATTTACAGCCGTCCAGGTAGCGGCCATGGAGGCCCTCAGGCACGCTTCCGAGGTCAAGGAAGAGATGAACAAACTTTACGAAAGAAGGCGCGACACGCTTGTCGAGGGGCTCCGTAAGGCCGGATGGGAAGTCCCCGAACCGCTAGCTTCTTTTTATATCTGGGCCCCTGTTTTCGGGGATTATGACTCGGCGGGCCTGGCTAAAGCGCTTCTCGAAGAAACCGATATCGTTGTTACTCCCGGCAGCGGTTTCGGGCCCTCGGGCGAGGGCTACATACGCATGGCCCTTACGGTCGGGACAGACGAGCTCCAGGAAGTCGTGTCGCGCATTCAGAAGAAATTCTTTAGTTAACCAGTCAGCCGGTTGGCCAGTGAACCAGATACTGGCTAACCGGCTGACTGGCTCACTCTAAATCATGGCTACGGTTTACATAGGCATCGGCTCCAATATAGGCGACAGGGAACGCAATTTCGAAGAAGCCCTGCGGAAACTCGTGTCGATAGGTGGCCTGGAGATATCAGCCCGATCCCGGCGGTATTCCACGAAACCCGACGGAGGTCCACCACAGGAAGATTACCTGAACGGTGTTCTCAGGATAGAGACCGAAATATCCCCGGAAAGTTTTCTTTCCGAGTTAAAAAAGATCGAGAATGATATGGGAAGGATGCCTTCCGGGAGGAACCATCCCCGCGTGATCGACCTGGACATCCTCCTTTATAACGACAGAATAGTCCGGACAAAAGCGCTCACGGTTCCACATCCGAAGATGCATGAGAGATCGTTCGTCCTCGAGGGGCTCGCGGAACTTGCGCCCGATCTGATGCATCCGGTGATCGGTAAGACGGTGGGAGAGATGTATAAAGAGTTAACCGGTTAGCCGGTTAACCGGTTATCTGGTTCACTGGTTCACTGGTTCACTGAATCATGAGAGTCATCACAAAAATTGACGATATGCGGGAATATTCCCGCAGCGTGAAGAAAGAAGGCAAGGCCATAGGCTTCGTGCCCACCATGGGGTATCTTCACGAGGGGCACCTCAGTCTTGTAAGAGCCGCGAAAAAAGAAAACGACGCAGTTGTCGTGAGCATCTATGTCAATCCCACGCAGTTTGGCCCGGGCGAAGATTTTGATGAATACCCGCGGGATATGGAGAGGGACAAGTCCCTTGCGGACAATGAAGGGGTTGACGCCATATTCGCCCCGGTCTCGGGGGAGATGTATCCGGCAGGATATGTTACGGATGTTGAGGTCAAAGGGCGTCTTACGGAGGCTCTTTGCGGCAGGACCAGGCCCGGACATTTCAGGGGCGTAACGACCGTTGTGGCTAAACTTTTCAATATCGTGGGCCCCGACAGGGCCTATTTCGGCCGGAAAGACGCGCAGCAGACGGCGGTCATAAAAAGGATGGTCCAGGATCTCAACATGCCTGTGGATATCCGGGGCATGCCGATAGTCCGCGAAGACGACGGTCTCGCGATGAGTTCGCGCAATGCCTATCTCTCGAAAGAGGAAAGACATCGGGCCCTTGCTCTTTCCCGTTCGCTTGAGCGCGCGGAAGAAATGATATCGGCGGGCGAGCTTTCAGCGGGAACGATAAGGAACGGGGTGAAAAGCATTTTAGAAAAGGACGTCAGGCTGGAGTATATCGAGGTGGTGGACGCGGATACCCTCCAGCCTCTTGATAGGGTAAGGGACAATACCCTGGTAGCCGTAGCGGCTTTCGCGGGCGGTACGAGGTTGATAGATAATGTGGTTATAGATAAGGTGACGGGTGACGCGTGACGAGTGACAGGTGACGGGATGGCCGGCATGGGGCAAGGCGCGTGGAGCATGGCGCCGGGCGCTTGGGCAAGGATAAAGGATGAAGGATAAAGGTTTGTGTCATGTGTAATGTGTTATGATTGTCCTGCATGACACTTGACACATAACACAATATCCGGGCCAACCGGCAACGGGCTAACGAAACTTGTGACCTGGAACAGGGAAGGGAAACACATGGTGAAACAGGAATTCGATCTCGTATACAAGCAACACCTCCAGAAAAAAATACTGGACCTTAAGAAAAAACACGGCGCCCTTATCGTAGCGCATAATTACCAGCGTGACGAGATACAGGAGATAGCGGATATGACAGGTGATTCTTACGCTCTCGCGCGCAGGGTCAAAGAAGCGCCTCAAAAGACCGTAGTTTTCTGCGGCGTAAAATTCATGGCCGAAAGCGCTTATATGTTGAGCCCCGACAAGACGGTGCTTCTCCCGGTCGAAGAAGCGGGATGTCCCCTGGCGGACATGGCTACGGTGGAAAAGCTCAGGCAGAAAAAAGCGGAATATCCGGAAGCCGCCGTTGTCGCTTATGTGAATTCAACGGCCGCGGTGAAGGCCGAGAGCGATATATGCTGCACTTCCTCCAACGCGGTTCAGGTCGTACGGTCCCTTAAACAGGAAAAGGTCATTTTCGTGCCGGATAAGAATCTCGGAAGATATGTCAGGGAACATGCTCCTGAAAAAGAGTTCATCATATGGGACGGTTATTGCGTGGTCCATATGATGCTTACGCGCGAAGAGGTCCTCAAGACGAAAGGACTTAAGCCGGACGCCAAATTCATCGCTCACCCGGAATGCCGCAAGGAGGTCCTGGAGCTCGCCGATTATATCGGCAGCACCGCTGGCATGATAAAGCACGTCAAAGACTCGAAGGAAAAGAAATTCATCGTCGGGACCGAGCCGGGTATAATCTATCGGCTTAAGAGGGATAATCCCGACAAGGAATTCTACGTGCCGACGGAACATTTTATATGCGCGAATATGAAATTGACGACACTCGGATGGCTGGCGCGCTCTCTTGAAAAACAGGTGTACAGGATAACGGTTCCCGATAATATCGCGGTCAAGGCGCGAAAGGCCCTGGAGAGGATGCTCGAGGTGGCGGCGTAAGCGCAAGGCCCAAGGGTAAAAGTGCCTTGCGCCTTGAAGGAACGGTATAAAAAGCTTTAAGCTGTAAGCTTTAAGGTGCCCGCTAAGCGGGAAAAACTTATAACTATCTTACAACTTGTAACTTACGGCTTAAAGCCGGGCAGGAATGATCATGGCCAAAAAAACAATAGGGATAATCGGGTGCGGGGCGATAGGTACGGCTCTGGCAGAGTATGCCGCGAATGAACTCAGGTCCCGCGTGGATAAGATCCTCCTGTGGGACCGGGATATTGGAATATCCTCTATCCTTGAGGAAAAATCGGAAAATATCCTGGTGGCTGAAAGCATGGACGATCTGGCGGAAAAAGCGGATCTCGTGATCGAGGCCGCTTCTCCCGCGGCTGTTCCGGAAGTTTTCAAGGCGGCCCTGGCCCGGCGCAAGGACATAATGATCATGAGCATAGGCGGTGTGCTGGGCAATGAAAAGCTTCTTGATTCAGCCAGGGAGAAAGGCGCGAGAGTAATGTTGCCTTCAGGGGCCATATCCGGGGTAGACGCTCTTAAAGCGTCAGCGGTAGCCGGTTTAGAGAGCGTCACCATAACAACACGCAAACCCCCGAGATCGGTCAAAGGCGCCCCCTATCTTTCGGAAAAAGGGACGGATGTGGATGCCATAAAGGAGGAAACCGTCATATTTGAGGGAAACGCTCTCGAGGCCATCAAGGGGTTCCCGAAGAACGTCAATGTTTCCGCTCTCCTTTCCCTTGCCGGGATAGGACCGGAGAGGACGAAAGTGCGGATAGTGGTGTCACCCGAATATACCAGAAACACGCACGAGATCGAAATAGTGAGCGGGGCGGGAAAGGTTTTTACGAGGACCGAGAACCTGCCTTCGCCGTCAAACCCGAAAACAAGCTATCTTGCCGCTCTATCCGCCATAACCTCGCTGAGAGATTATTTCGACACCGTTCGGATAGGGACGTGATCTGAGTGACGCGTGACGCGTGACGGGTGACGCGTGACGGGTCTCAGCATTAGCCGCAAGTGCTTAAATCGTTGCGGGCAAGTCATGCGTAATGTGGCATGATTGACCTGCATGACACATGACACATAAAACAAACCTTTACCCATCACTCATCACCTATCACGTATCGCTTATTACTTATCGCTTAAATACGCTATGCGCTTTGCGGTTAACCCGTCACCCGTCACTGGCTATACCCCTTGACATCCCTTATTCTTCATGTTAATTTATGCCTGTCTTTTTATATCAACATTAGGGACAGACCCCGGGCTTTCGGCCCGGGGATGCTAAAGTTGATTCAAGATATATACCCTGCATTATTTTTTCACAGATCAATGATCTGACGGAACAGGAACAATGTCCACACAAGTACAGCTGGGTTTCATGCTCGTAGGGGGTCTCGGCCTTTTCTTTTTCGGCATGCAGACCATGTCCGACGGCCTTAAAAAGATCGCCGGCGAACGCCTCAAAAAGATACTCGCCATGGTCACGAAGGTGCCTGTAATAGGCCTTCTGGTGGGCGCCGCGGTCACTTGTCTCATACAATCCTCGAGCGCGACGACGGTAATGGTGGTGGGTTTTGTCAATGCCGGTCTCCTGGCCCTGAAGCAGGCGATAAGCGTGGTAATGGGAGCGAATATCGGGACGACCTTCACGGCATGGCTGGTGTCCTCCATGGCTGTTTTCAAGATAACACATTACGCGCTTCCGGCCGTGGGTATCGGGTTCGCTCTCAACACGTTCGGCAGGTCGAAAAAAACCAGGTTCTGGGGGCAGGTTATCATGGGGTTCGGCCTTCTTTTTCTGGGGCTGGGTTTCATGAAAGACGCCTTTGCGCCTTTGCAGCAAAGCCAGCATGTGAAGGATATTTTCGCCAGGTTCAGCGCCAATCCGATGCTGGGCGTTCTCGTGGGTATGATCGTGACCATGCTCATCCAGAGTTCCAGCGCCACGATCGCCCTGGTCCAGGTCATGGCCTTTAACGGCATCATAAGTTTCCCCGCCGCTATTCCGCTGATGCTCGGTGACGATATCGGAACCACAATAACCGCCCAGCTTGCCGCCGTAGGAACCACCGTAGACGCGAGACGCGCCGCTATGTCGCACACGATCTTCAACGTTATCGGCGTGGCGTATTTCCTTGTTTTTGTTTACAACGGGTGGTTCGCTAAGGCCGTGGATCTTATGATACCCGGCCCCGTAACGGCGAAGAACATAATGTTTCATATCGCCATCGCCAACAGCGCCTTCAAGGTAATAAACGCGCTTGTTTTCCTTCCCTTCATAGGTATCCTGGAGAAGGCGAGCATAATGCTCGTTCCGAAGAAAAAAGGCGCGATAGAGATGGGGCCCAAATTTCTCGAAAAACATCTGCTCGAAACACCGCCCATAGCCATGGAGCAGGCCCGCAAGGAGACCGTCCGCATGATAGGGCTTGCCCGCAGATCCGTTTCAACGGCGGTAAAGAGTTTCCTGGAAAACGACCTCAGCGCCGTGAAACCCGTCGCCAGGCTGGAACAGGCGGTCGATAACCTCCAGTCCGCGGTAACGCAATACCTCGTCGAACTTTCACAGAGGCCCCTGAGCCAGGAAGAGTCGGAGGAGATACCTGTCTTGATCCACAGCGTTAACGATATCGAAAGGATAGGGGACCACGCGGAGAACATCGTGGAACTTGCCGAACGCAAAGTAGAGAAAAAACTCCCGCTATCGGAAGAAGCTGTCAACGAATTGCGTCTCATGTGGAATGAGCTGAACAGCATGATGATAGAGACGGAAGAGGCGCTGCGCAAAAATGATACCCAGATAGCCGAAAATGTCTTGAGAAGAGAGCAGAAAATAAACGAATTCCAGGACGAACTTAAAAGGTCCCACGTCAAGCGGCTTAATAACGGCAGCTGTGATCTCCTGTCGAGTATCGTATTCATAGATTTCGTAGATAACCTTGAAAAAGTAGGGGACCACCTTACCAACATCGCCCAGGGCGTCATCAGCGAGATGAGATGGAGAGGGGGCAAGGTAGCCTCTTTTGAAGAGCCAGAGGAGACGGAAAGCGTTTCTTCTTCCTGAAGATCCGCATATACACCTGCCTAGTCGCGTGCGCGCCTCTTATTATCTGTTTTTATTTGTGTGTAGCCGCTATTATATGTTATAATTCCGTATAAGTCGGCATTCAAGGGAACCATGAAAGGCTTTATAAGTCATGGGTTTATATATTTCTTCCACTAACGTACCCGGTACGTATCATGTCATTTCCGGCGTTCGGCGCCGCTATTCAGGATCAGGTGTGATTTCGGTCGTCAGAGATATCTTCAGGGGTGGTGTAAAGATGAAAAGGTCGAAAAAGGGATTCACTCTCATAGAACTCATGATCGTCTCGTCGGTCTATATCGGCATAATAGTCGCCATATGGGGGGTCCTCCTCGGCGCCCTCAACCATGCCGCCATGGCCAGGGAGGTCACGGTCGCTACGGATGACCTCAAGGATATCATGGAGAGGTTAAGGAGCATCGCGTTCCCCGATATTACGGTGGAATATCCACATAATTCCCATGTAAGCGCGAGCGATATAGGCGGGTTCCTCCTTCCGGATGAGGCGATAACAGTGAGATATCCTCAGGGGGAGGGCGCGGATCCGCTGGAGATAAGCGCGGAGGTCACCTGGACGAGCAAGAACGGCAGGACGCTTTCAAGGATAATAAAGACCGTGAGGACGAGAAGACTATGAACAAGAAGGGTTTCAGTTTAGTAGAGGTATTGATAGTTTCATTTTTCCTTGTCCTCCTCGTTGTGGCGGTAGTCACCTCGGGAGTAGAGATGCGTTCCGTCTTCCAGGCTACGGGCACTTCCGTGGAGCTGCAGCAGGAAGCGCGCCTGGCGATGAACTCCATAGTCAACGACCTGCGGGGTACCTCTGGTTCAAGGATAACCATCACGAAAGATATACCCGTGTCGGGCTCCGACCGCATCAGGTACAAGCTTCGGCTCGACATGAATTCGGACGGCGTTCCCGATCTTGTCGCCGGCAGCGTCATGTGGGACCCGCAATACTATACGGTAGAAGTGCAGGATAATGACGGCAACCTTCAGCTTGTCAAGTACAAGCAGTACGGGACCCCCGAAGTGATAGCCGAGAACATCAAGAGCATCAGTTTTGAGGATTATAACGACGACTCTTCCCTTTACCTCAGCGAAGTCAGGATCGTACTCGAACTCGAGAAGACACAAGCCGACGGGAGGACGAACAGCGTGGTCCTTACTTCCACGGTTAACATGCGCATATGATAAAACGCCTCTCTGAGATAAATAACCAAAAAGGCGTGGTCCTGATAACCGCGTACATGATCATAGCCGCGCTTTCCATCCTGACTGCCGCTACGATAAAGATAGCCACTACCGAATATAATTTCGCGAGCAGGTATTTCCTGGCGACCAAGGCGTATTACCTGGCGGAAGCGGCGACGGACGAAATAGCGTACGATCTGGCGCAGAAAGTCGCGAATTACGAGACTGAGCCGACGGGCGCGAACGATGAGTGGACGGACCTCTCGGGGACCACCAACGACTTTCTTTCGACCGGCTTCAACGTTACCGCCGCGTGTACCTCGCTCGATCTCGACCATGCGGGAGTGGACCCGACTAAAAGAGAGAGGCATTACCAGCTGTCGGCCACGGCGACGGATCCCGGTACGGGGATCTCCACTACGATGCACCAGATAGTGATAAGGCGAAAGAGCTACACTTTCCAGCACGCTATATTTTACGCCACCGATCTCGAGCTTATACCGGGAAAGGACATGACCCTGTCGGGAAGGGTGCATTCGAACGAGAATATATATATAGCCGCCGACAATGCCACTCTCGCCGTCGATACGGATTATGTCTACTCAGCCGGGAACATCTATAACATGAGGAAGGACAGGGAGGGGGGCTCCGACGGGACCGTTCGCATAAAGATAGACGGCTCCGCGAGTTTCGCCGGCATGAAGGAGCCGGGGGAGGAAGAGCCGCTCGATTCCAGGCGGTCCGACTGGATGAGCGAATCCCAGGTGCGCTGGAACGGGACGGCCAAAAGCAGCGTGCATGGTGTGAGCGCGCAGGCGGTCCCCGAGCCGCAGTCGACGGACCCGGATGGTTATTACGCGTCCAACGCCGGTATCAAGGTGGTTAACGGTTCCGTATACGAAGGAGTGACCGAGCTGGTCGAGGGGATCGATATGCCTTACGGGACCGTGGCGACCAGCACCACTTTTTACAACTACCGCGAAGGCAAATATGTCAAGATGACGGACCTTAACGTCGAAAGACTGGCCGGCTGGTGCGATGTGAACAGTCTTGGCGAAGAGGTCCCTCCCGGAGGGGATTACTCGAGCATTGTGGGAAAGTCCCAGCTTTATTCAAACCATTTACCCGGCAACGGCCTTCTCTATGCCACGAGGGACGATGCCCCGGTCGACCAGCAGCCGGGCGTGCGTCTCCTGAGCGGCGCGGAGATATACAATACCGGCGGACTCACGGTGATCTCCAACATACCCGCGTACATCCAGGGCGATTATAACACGGTCAATAAGAAATCCACGTCCATATTCGCTGACACTGTCAACATAGTTTCCAATAACTGGGACGACGCGAACAGCGACCAGGATAAAAGCAGCCGCATAGCCACCGAGACCACCGTGAACTCGGCCTTCATCGCGGGGGTGGACAATACTTCCTGGGGCACTTATTCCGGCGGGTTGGAGAACTATCCGCGCCTCCACGAAGACTGGGGAGGCATAACCCTGACGATCAGGGGCGCGTTCGTTTCCATGTGGGAACCGCAGGTGGCACAGGGGAATTGGGGAGCCCAGAGTTATACCGCGCCCAACAGGAACTGGGACTGGGACAGCGATTTCGGCGACCTTTCCAACCTTCCGGTTTACACTCCTTTCGCCGTGGAGATAGACAGGCAGGCGAGCTGGAAAGGCGAAGAGGACGACATGTCGTCTTACATGGAGGGCGAATATACTTGATAGTCCCGCCTTTGCGCGGCCCGAAGAACGGCGATTTTCACCTTGACCCAAAATGATAACAGCTGGAAAGTTCATAAAGAACAAAAAAGGGCTCATGATGATCACGGCATACATGATCATCGCGGCCCTTTCGATCTTCGCAGCGGCCGCCATCAAAATGGCCACGACGGAATACAATTTTTCAAGAAGGTATTTTGCCAAGGTCAAGGCCCGCTATCTGGCGGAGGCAAAGGCCGACGAAATCGCTTATGACCTTGCCGGAAGGATAGCGGGCGATGGCGACGAGCCGGAGTACGATCCGGCGGAAGATGAGGGCCCCGCGCGGTGGGGCGTCCTGTGCGGTACGGAGAACAACTATCTTTCCACGGGATATAATACCGGATACACGTGTGTCGCTCTTGACGCCGACCATCAGAGCGCCGCGTACCCGATGCGGGAACGGCATTACCAGATATCCGTTACGGCTACGGATCCGCAAACGGGCGCGGCGGTTACGGTTAACGACATCATAATACGCAGGAAGATGAACGTCTTCCTGCACGGGATATTTTTCCAGGACGACCTTGAGATAATCGCCGACTGGTTCATGACCTTCACGGGGAACATACATTGCAACAGCGATATATACCTTTCAGCCAGCACGAACCTCCGCCTTGACTCGGACCACGTTGAGGCGGCGGGCAACATATACAACAGGAGAAAGGACAGCGATTCCACCGGGTGGGGCAATGTGGAGATGAAGGTGGATGCCACTCCGAACTTTGAGCGCATGTGGAAAAGAAATATCGAAGACGTGCCGCTCGATTCCAGGAGAAGCGATTGGGGCAGCGCCTCACAGGTCCGGTGGCAGGGCACGGTCAAGAGCGGGGCGCACGGCATTACGTCCAAGATCTTTGACAGTATATATTCGATCGACCCCGACGGTCATTACGCCGGGGAAGCCGGCCTGAAGATATTGAACGATGATATTTACAAGGAAGGGGCCGAATTGGTGGAGGTGTCTTATGCCGACCATAACGGTGACGGGACCATCGACGCGGCCGACTTCGGGTCTAATAGCGTGCCGGTCGGCACTGCCGGAACTTCTGCGAGTTTTTACAACTTCAGGGAAAGCAGGTACATAAAGATGACCGACGTAGACCTGCGTAAACTGGCCGGGTGGGTGCAGGGTCTTGATGGGGACGGGAATCCTTCGGTGGACAGCGACGGCAACCCGATGTATGTCCAGCATTATCCGAACCATCTTCCCTCCAACGGTCTCGTGTACGCCACGAGGGACGACATCCTGGAGGGAGAACAGCCCGGGATACGCCTTTACAACGGCGCGGAAATACATAACGATACCGGTCTCACGCTTGTGACCAACGACCCGGCATATATACAGGGCGATTTTAACGCCGTGAACAAAAAACCGGCAGCCGTTATCTGCGACGCCTTGAACGTGGTTTCGAACAACTGGGACGACGCCAACAGCGACAGCTGGTGGCTTTTCCGCAGGGGGGCTACCGACACAACGATAAATGCCTCTTTCATCTCGGGTATTGACGATACGGTCGGAGAGGAATACGGGGGAGGGTTCGCCAATTATCCGCGGTTGCACGAAAGCTGGCTGGGCAAGACCCTGGCCATCAGAGGGTCTTTCGTCCAGATGTGGGATAGCCGGATAGCCGTGGGGCCGTGGAGTAATTCGTCGTATTTCCCGCCGTTCAGGGATTGGGATTACGACCCTGATCTTTTGGATACGGTTAATTTTCCGGTTTTCAGCCCCCGGGTCGTCAGTCTCGAAAAAGTAGCGAGCTGGGAGGGGGCGTCGGAAAATTATCCGGGTGTTTTTGAGGAAGAGCCGTAATTATGACGATCAAAGGGCGGATCATGTTTTTAAGGAACCAGAAGGGGCTCATGATGATCACGGCATACATGATCATCGCCGCTCTTTCGGTCTTCGCGGCGGCCGCCATAAAGATGGCTACCACCGAATACAATTTTTCAAAGAGGTATTTCGCGAAGGTAAAAGCGCGATACCTGGCCGAAGCCGTTGCCGACGATATCGCGTACGATTTGGCCGAAAAAATAGCGAACGGGGAAGCCGAACCCGATTATGATCCTGACGAGGACGAGGGTCCCGTACAATGGACCGATCTTTGCGGCACGATAACCGATTATATTTCTACGGGATATAACGTGGATTACGAGTGCGTAGTTCTCGACGCCGACCACCAGAGCGCCACGTCTTCCGCCAGGGAGAGGCATTACCAGATATCCGCTACGGCGACGGACCCGGACACGGGGGTCTCCTCCACCATTAACGATATCATAATACGCAGGAAGACCTACGTGTTCCAGAACGCGATCTTTTATGACAAGGATCTCGAGGTGCTTCCGGGATCAAACATGACCCTTTCGGGGGACGTGCATTCCAACAGGGATATTTATTTTTCCACCAGCGCCACTCTGCGGATAGACGCGGATTATCTTGACGCGGCCGGGAACATATACAACAGGCGAAAAGATCGGGCTACAACTGATGGCGGGCACGTGGAGATCAGGGAAGGGGAGACGATGTTGTATCCCCGGATGTGGATGCGGGAAGAAGAACCCGCGCCGCTTGATTGCCGCAGGAGCGACTGGCAAAGCGCTTCCCAGGTCCGTTGGGCCGGTACTGTGAAAAGCGGCGTCCACGGCATAACGTCAAAGGCGGTAGCCGAGGTCTATTCCATACAGTCCGACGGTTATTACGCCGAACAGGCAGGCGTCAAGGTGGTTAATGACGACGTGTATGTCGGCGCGACGGTGCTGGTGGAAGCCTCCTATACCGACCATAATGACGATGGCGTGATAGACGCGGACGATTTCGGCCCGAACGATGTCCCGGAAGGCACCGCCGGCACTTCCACGGATTTTTATAATTACAGGGAGGGGAAGTATATAAAGATGACCGATATCGACCTGCGCAAACTGGCCGGCTGGGTGCAGGGAGTGGACGCGGGAGGGAATCCCCTGGTGGACGGCGGCGGCAACCCGATATATGTCCGGCATTATTCGAACCATCTTCCCTCCAACGGGCTCATGTACGCCATGAGGGACGACATTGTCGGATCCGAACAGCCCGGGGTGCGTATATATAACGGCAGCAAGATATACAACAGCATGGGCCTTACGCTGGTCACGGACGCCCCCGCGTATATACAGGGCGATTTCAATTCCGAGGACAAGACGCTGGCTGCGGTCATAAGCGACGCTCTCAATATCGTATCTAATGGCTGGGACGACGCGAACAGCGACGGAACCCTGAGCGCGAGGACCGCCGTGGATACGACGGTGAACGCGGCTTTTATCTCGGGAGTGGATGAGACGGCAGGGAGCACTTATAGCGGCGGTCTTGAGAACTATCCCCGACTTCACGAGAACTGGAGCGGCCGGGCCCTTACGATAAGGGGCTCGTTCGTCCAGCTCTGGGAATGCCAGGTGGCCGGAGGGGTATGGGGGAATTCGTCATACAATGCCCCTATAAGGAACTGGGACTATGATCCCGATTTTTCGGATGTCGGCAATCTTCCGGCCTTTACGCCCCAGGTAGTGGGGATAGAGAGACTTGCCAACTGGGAAGGTGATTCCGGCCAGTATCCTGAGATCTATGAAGAGCCGCCCGAGTCTTAATGGGCTTATAACTTACGCGACTGATTAAGGAGCGTAAGTTATATAAGCGAATCAGCCCCGTCACTAATTTTAAAAATCAGTGACGGGGTCAAGTCCGGCCAGATGGTTTACGGAAATCCCGGATTTACGTAAACCATGACCTTACTTGACAAAAAATGGCAACTTAGGTATTATACTTTTAATTTTTAAGCGGAGTATTAAATGGATACGGTAAATATGCAACAGGAGGATACCATGGGGATATGGGTTGGGAAGGGCCGCAAGGCCAGGCGTAGTTATGGTTTTGACGAGGTTGCCCTGGTCCCGGGTTCGCTTACGATAAACCCGAATGATGTCGATACTTCCTGCGAGATAGGCGGCGTCAAATTCGAGGTGCCCATAATGGCATCCTCCATGGACGGTGTGGTTGACGTTAATTTCGCCATAGCCATGGGAAAGATGGGTGGAGTAGCTGTCCTCCATCTCGAGGGTGTTTCCACGAGATACGACGATCCCGCCGAAGCGGTGCAGAAGATAATAAGTTGCGACGCCAAAGAGTCCACGAAGGCGATCCAGGACGTCTATTCCGAGCCGATCAAGAAAGAGCTCATAACAAAAAGGATCAGGGAGATAAAGGCGGCGAATGTCCCGGTAGTGGTCAGTTGTAACCCCCAGGTGGCCGGCGAGTTCGGTCCCATAGCGCGTGACGCGGGGTGCGATATCTTCATCATACAGTCCACCGTGATAAGCGTGAAGCACGAATCGAGCGGATACAAGCCGCTCGATCTTCACAAGTTCGTCGAGGAGATGAAGATACCGGTACTTTTCGGAAACTGCGTGGACCATGACGTTGCGCTGGAACTCATGGATACGGGTTGTCGGGGTATCTTCGTCGGCATAGGGCCCGGAACTGCCTGCACCTCGCGCGGTGTCCTGGGCATCGGCGTTCCCCAGATCACCGCAACGTGCGATTGCGCGGCGGCCAGGGACCTTTACTACGAAAAGAGCGGGAGGTACGTTCCGGTTATCACCGACGGCGGCATGGCCACCGGCGGGGATATCTGCAAGGCCTTCGCGGCAGGCGCGGACGCGGTAATGCTCGGTAACGCTTTTGCGAGAACCAAGGAATCCCCCGGAAGGGGGTACCACTGGGGGATGGCCATGCCTCATCCGTCCCTGCCGAGAGGCACCCGCATACAGGTCGGAACGACCGGTACGCTCGAGGAGATATTGTACGGTCCCGCAAGGCTGGATGACGGAACGCAGAATCTGATGGGGGCCCTGGCTACGAGCATGGGAAATCTCGGGGCGCACAATATCCGCGAGATGCAGAAAGTGCATATGATAATCGCGCCTTCGATCCAGACCGAAGGCAAGGTATACCAGACCGCCCAGCGGGTCGGGATGAGAAAATAGTTCAGTGGTCGGTGGCCGGTATCAATATAACCCGTCACCCGTCACTCGTCACCCGTCACTCAAATAACCATGACCAACACACACACTGATTTTGTGCATCTGCACGTTCATACGCAGTTCAGCCTTCTTGACGGCGCGTGCCGCCATGACGAACTTTTGGATCTAGCCAGGGATTACAATATGCCCGCCTGCGCCATTACCGACCACGGCAACATGTTCGGCGCGATAGAGTTCTATAAAAAGGCCAGGGAGAGGGGTGTAAAACCCATAATAGGTTGCGAGGTTTATGTCGCGCCGGAAAGCCGTTTCGACAAGACCAGCCACGGGATAAAGGGCGCGTATCACCTGGTGCTTCTTGCCAAGAGCATGACCGGGTACCAGAACCTCATGGAGCTCGTTTCCATCGGTTACCTGGAGGGGTTCTATTATAAGCCCAGGGTCGACAAGGAGGTTCTTCGCCGGTGCGATAAAGGCCTTATAGCGCTTTCCGCCTGTCTTGGAGGCGAGGTGCCGCACTTCCTTCTTTCCGATCAGTGGGAACTGGCTAAAAAAGCGGCGCTGGAATATGCCGACATATTCGGCAAGGACAACTTTTACCTCGAGATACAGGATAACAATATCGAAGAACAGGCCCGCCTGAATAACGACATGATCAGGCTTTCCCGGGAAACGGGCATTCCTCTTGTGGCTACGAACGACGTCCATTACATAGACAAAAGCGACGCGAAGGCGCATGACGCGTTACTTTGTATCCAGACACAGACGACGCTGGACGAAGAGGACCGCATGATGTTCAAGACGGACGGGCTTTATTTTAAATCACCCGATGAAATGGCGCAGGCATTCTCCGCGGTCCCGGAGGCCGTGAAGAACACGGGAAGGATAGCGGCCAGGTGCAACCTCGAACTCGATTTCAGCGAACTGCATCTTCCCAAGTTCACCGCCCCGGAAGGTCAGGACAACAATGAGTTTTTTGAAAAGCTGGTCAGGCAAGGCATAAACAGGCGCTATCCCGTGATCACGGATGAAGTGGATCAGCGCGTGTCGCACGAAATGAAAATAATAAAGGATCTCGGGTATGTCAGCTATTTCCTTATCGTCTGGGATTTCATAAATCACGCCAAAGAAAAAGGTATACCGGTCGGGCCGGGCAGGGGGTCGGCGGCAGGCAGTATCGTAAGTTACGCGCTCGGCATAACAGACCTCGACCCCATAAGGTACGGGCTCATATTCGAGAGATTCCTTAACCCGGAAAGGGTTACGATGCCCGATATAGATATAGATTTCTGTTTTGAACGAAGAGGCGAGGTCATCGATTACGTTATCGAGAAGTATTCCAAGGAGAACGTGGCCCAGATAATAACGTTCGGATCGATGATGGCCAAGGGAGTTGTCAGGGATGTCGGCAGGGTCATGGGCATGCCTTATGCCGATGTGGACAAGATCGCTAAGCTTATACCGAACGATCCGGGGATAACGCTGGAACGGGCGCTGGAGATCGAACCGGAACTTGCCGACAAATATGAAGAAGACCCCATGGTCCGCCAGCTTATCGATACTTCAATGCGTCTCGAGGGGCTTCACCGCCACGCCGGGAAGCACGCGGCCGGCGTGGTCATATCCGATAAACCCCTGCAGAAACGGATACCCCTCTGCAAGACCGCCGACGATCAGATAACGACCGGATATTCCATGAAATCGCTTGACGAGATCGGCATGCTCAAGATGGATTTCCTCGGACTAAAGACGCTGACCGTGATAGATCAGGCCGTGAAGATCATAAAAAGGACCAAAGAGGTCGAGATAGACGTCGATAACATATCCCTTGACGATAAGCCGACTTACGAGCTCCTGACAAGGGCCGAAACAGCCGGTGTTTTCCAGCTTGAATCCGGGGGGATGAGAGACCTTCTGAGAAAACTCGCACCGGAACGTTTTGAGGACATCATAGCCATCCTCGCGCTTTACCGGCCCGGGCCCATGGGCAGCGGCATGCTCGACGAGTTCATAAAGAGGAAACAGGGCCTGATAGAGGTCAAGTACGATCACCCTCTTCTTGAGCCGATACTCAGGGAAACTTACGGGATAATCGTATACCAGGAACAGGTCATGAAGATCGTTTCGACCCTGGCCGGGTTCTCCATGGCCGAAGCCGACAACGTCCGTAAGATCGTCGGCAAAAAGATACCCGAAGCCCTTTCCGAGCTGAGGGTCAAGTTCATGGCGGGTTGCGGAAAGAACAATGTCGACAACGTTACTGCCGAAAGGGTATGGGACCTTATCGCGTATTTCGCGGGATACGGGTTCAATAAATCCCATTCGGCCGCGTACGCGATGATAAGTTACCGTACGGCCTTTTTGAAGGCGAACTATCCGGTCGAGTTCATGACAGCGCTTTTGACAAGTGAAAAGAACAACAGTGACAAAATAGCGGACTATATAAATGAAGCGATAAGGATGGAGATAAATATACTTCCGCCGGACGTGAACGAGAGTTTCAAGGATTTCACGGTCGTGGGGAACGATATCAGGTTCGGACTTTCCGCCGTAAAGAACGTGGGTTCCGGGGCAGCAGAGGAAATGATAGTAAAGAGACGGGAATGCGGCAAATTCGAATCGCTTTATGACTTTGCCCAAAAGGTAGACCTCAGGACCGTTAACCGGAAAGTCCTGGAGAGTCTGATAAAATGCGGCGCGTTTGATTCCACGGGGATCTATCGTTCCCAGGCCATGGCTATCCTTGATAAGGTCCTGGACATGGCCGGCAGGGCCAACAGGGACAGGAGTCTGGGGCAGATGTCCTTTTTTGACGAAGAAGTATCGGAGAACGGGTTCAAGGACAAATTCGAGGATATACCCAACATACCGGAATGGCCGGAACACGAGCTTCTTGCGAACGAGAAAGAGATGCTGGGATTTTACATAACGAATCATCCGCTCGCGCGCTATGAAAAACTGCTCAACGCCTATTCCACGGGCAGGATAACCGAGCTGGCGAACATGTCGGACGGTCAGGAAGTGCTGATCGGCGGCATCATAACCAAGGTGAGGGTAACGGTCACAAGAAAGACGTCGGAAAAGATGGCTATCATCACGCTCGGGGATCTTGGTAACATGATCGAAGTGCTGGTCTTTCCGAAGACTTACAGGAAGGCGCCGGATCTCATAAAGGAAGACAATCTCGTGTATGTGCACGGGCGCATGAACCTGCGCGAGGAAGAGCCGAAACTTGTCGCGGAAGATATCATACCGCTCGAAAAGGTGAAGGAAAGATTTACCAAATCCGTCCTTGTCAGGATGTCGACGACCGGTCTCGAAGAGAGCACGATGAAGAGGATCAAGGGAAAGATCAGGAAATTCAAGGGAAAGATCCCTCTTTACATAGATCTTATTTCGCCGGAAGGGCGCAAAGTCCGGCTCGCCACCGATAAAGAGCTGTTCGTCCAGCCCAGCACCGAGATGATATCAGAGCTCGAGGAACTGGTAGGTGCGGGGAACGTAAAGCTCCTCACCAAGTAAGCCCGCAGGCGCGGAGTTCGATAATCGTTGACACAAAACATAACCCGTGTTAACATAAGCACTTAACTGGCTATTTGGCGCCTGTGCCAGTATGGCGGTTTAAACGATCTAACGGGCGTATGGACAAGGGCATATAATAATTATAGTTATAACCGGAAGGAGGACGATAAATGACAAAGAAAGACATCATCATGAGGATCTCCGAGGAGACCAATCTGAAACAAGTTGACGTCAAAGAGGTGGTCCAGAGGACCTTTGACATCATAATCGAGAGTCTCCGCAGGGGGGGTAAAGTGGAACTCAGGAACTTCGGCATATTCAAGGTAAAGACCCGAAAAGGGCGACAAGGACGCAACCCGAGGACCGGAGACAGTGTTTCGATACCTGACAAGAAAGTCGTATCTTTCAAGCCCGGCATGAAGATGAAGCTGGACGTTGAAGAGAGCGGCGTAAAGTCGCGCGGATAGGCATCATCGCGGACTGCAATCCTGAGGACGTGAGAGGGTACGGTAAACTGGTCCGAGGTAAAACGTGGGCGCAAATCCAAAATATAGAGCATTAAGAGGGATGCCTGATATTTCTCCCGAAGACGCTGCCGTAATACGGTGGATGGAGAACGGGGCACGGGAAGTATTCGGCATATTCGGTTTCCGCGAGATACGGACACCTATTCTCGAGGAGACGGAAGTATTCACGCGCAGTATCGGGGAAGATACGGATATCGTGGAAAAAGAGATGTATTCCTTCACCGACAGAGGCGGGAAGAACGTCTCCATGCGTCCCGAAGGCACGGCCCCTATAATACGCGCGTATATAGAACATGGCTGGAACAATGCCGCGGACCTTGTCAAACTCTACTATACCGGGCCTATGTTCAGGGGAGAACGTCCGCAAAAGGGCCGCCTCAGGCAGTTCAACCAGATCGGCGTGGAGATCATCGGCGGGCTTGACCCGTATATAGACGCGGAACTTATTCTCAGCCTTTGTGTTCTTCTTGAGCGCTTGAAAGTCAAAGGGTTCACCATACTCCTCAATTCTCTCGGGTGCGCCAATGACCGCTCCAGTTACAAAAAAGCGCTTACGGATTATCTGGCAGGGAAGATCTCGGGTCTTTGCGATAACTGTAAGAGACGGGCGAAGACCAATGTGCTTCGCGTTCTTGACTGCAAGAGCGAGGGATGTAAAGCGGTGGTCGCTAAAGCCCCGGATGTCATGAGTTACCTTTGCGGCGACTGCCTGGAATATTACGGATCACTCAAGGGTATACTCTCCGGTCTGGGGATAGCTTTCAAGGAGAAAAAGGACCTGGTAAGAGGCCTTGATTATTATACGGGTACGATATTCGAGGTCATCCATCCTTCACTTGGCGCGCAGGATGCGATAGCGGCAGGCGGCAGATACGATCGACTGACGCGGGATATGGGCGGTCCGGATGTCGGAGCCACCGGCTACGCTATCGGTGTGGAAAGGCTCATGCTTGCGGTCGACAAAAAGAACATGCCGGTTGCGCCCCCGGGAGTGCTCGTTATACCGGTGGAGGAGAAATACGTGAAAGACGCGTTCAGTGCGCTGAATGCGTTACGCAAAAGAGGTATTTCCGCTGAGATGGATTTTACGGGCCGGTCGCTTAAAGGTCAGATGCGCAAGGCAGGCAAGGAAGGCAGGAGATTCGTCATATTGATGGGCGAAGAAGAACTGAAGGCCGGCAAAGTGCTTCTTAAGGACATGGAAGATGGAAGCCAGGGTACGGTAACGCTGGGTGAAGCGGTGAAGAAGATAACGAGTGAAGGGTGACGGGAGAGAAAGGGCAGGATGTTAAGGACGCATAATTGCGGTGAGCTTACAATAAAGGACGTCGGCAGCGAAGTTATACTGTGCGGATGGGTGTCCTCCAGCAGGGACCATGGGGAGATAATCTTCATGGACCTCCGGGACAGATACGGAAGGACGCAGATCGTCTTTGATCCGGAAAAAAACCGGGACGTCCATGCAAAGGCCCATGAGCTCAGAAGTGAATATTGCGTCAGGATCACCGGAAAAGTCTCGCGCCGCCCGGAAGGAACGGTGAATCCCAAGATCACCACAGGCGAAATAGAGGTCGATGTGGGCAAGGTAGAGATCCTTTCAGAATCCGATACGCCGCCTTTCGAGATACGCGATGATGCGGTCATGTCGGAAGAGGTGCGTCTTAAATACCGCTATCTGGACCTCAGGCGCGAATCCATGCAAAAAAAGCTGGAGATCAAGCATAAGATGTACAGGTTCATAACGGATTTTCTCGATGACGAAGGATTTATGTCGGTAGAGACGCCGATGCTCACGAAGTCCACGCCCGAAGGCGCGCGCGACTACCTTGTCCCGGCAAGGGGCCAGGAAGGGTGCTTTTACGCGCTTCCCCAGTCGCCCCAGATATTCAAACAGCTCTTGATGGTAGCGGGAGTGGAAAAGTATTTTCAGATAGTACGCTGTTTCCGGGACGAAGACCTGAGGGCGGACAGGCAGCCGGAATTCACCCAGCTTGACATGGAGATGGCTTTCATAGAGCAGGATGATCTCTTCGATGTCTGCGAAAGGCTTTTCGGGAAACTTTTTTCGGAGGTACTGGGTGTCGAGATCGGGATCCCTTTCCCGAGGATGGAATACCGCGAGGCCATGGACCTTTACGGCAGCGACAAGCCCGACAGGAGGTTCGGGGTACACCTGTGCGACCTCACGCAGGAAGTGGGCGGATGCGGGTTCAAGGTCTTTCGCGACGCGATCTCCGCCGGGGGAAGGGTCATGGGGATCGCCGCTCCGGGATACGCGGGGATAAGCCGCAAGGACATAGATGTCCTGACGTCTTACGTGGCCGAGTACGGAGCTAAAGGGCTCGCTTTCTTTAAAGTGGAAGAGAATGGCCTGACGTCACCGGTCGCAAAGTTCTTCAAGCCCGGAGAGCTTACCGTTATCCGGGAAAAGACAAAAGCCGCGACAGGTGACATGATATTCATGGTCGCCGACGCCGAAGACATTGTGTGGGCGTCACTGGGGGCGTTGAGGCTCAGGATAGGACAGGAAAAGGGCCTCATAGACCGGAAAAAGTTCGATTTTATCTGGGTAGTCGATTTTCCGCTTTTCAAGTTCAACCGGGACGAGAACAGGTGGGTGTCCGAACACCATCCTTTTACATCTTTCAGGGAAGAGGATGCGGAGCTTCTGGATAAAGGGGAATTTTCCAAGGTCATATCAAGATCGTATGACCTTGTTCTCAACGGCAGCGAGATCGGTTCCGGGAGTATCAGGATCCACCGCAGGGACGTACAGCAGAAGATATTCGATGCGCTCGGTCTTACCAGAGAAGACTGTGAAAAGAAATTCGGTTTTCTCCTGGAAGCGTTCCGTTACGGGCCACCCCCTCACGGGGGGATAGCCTTCGGGATGGATAGGCTGGTAACCGTTTTTACCGGAGATTCCTCGATCCGCGAGGTTATTCCGTTCCCGAAGACGCAGAAAGGGACGTGCCCGCTCACGGGCGCTCCTTCTTACGTCGATGATAAACAGCTCAGGGAACTGGGCATAAAGCACACGGTAAAGCCGAAGGAAAAGAAATAAGTATCGTTGTCCCGCTAACAGGCAACGGGAGAACGGCCAACCGGAACCGGAGGAACATATGCGTAAGACAGTCGCTTTAATTATCGTTTTTTGTCTCGTTGCGGCACTCTGCGCCGAAGCGGACGCCAGGACCGTAAATGTCTATACTTTCAAAAAGGACAGGGTGGACCAGGAACTGAACGGGAACCGGGGTTATCTTGCGGGAAAACCCGATAACCCGCAGGAAGGGACAAGAACGGCCAAGAGGACCCTGTTCGGCGTCGACATAGAGGTCCCGGTCCAGTTATGGCCCGCAACATCGTCGGAGAAAACGCATTTCAGGAAGAGCGGTGAGCCGCGCGGAAAAGATGCTGCCGGAATGACCGCTTCGGCGGAACCGCAAAAAGCATCGGGCAGCCCGGCAAAGACCGGCACGACCAGGACGGTCGTGGGGGATGATTCCGGACAGGAATGGATCAAATAACTCATGCGACTGTAGGGAGGTCGTGGGGCTCGGGAAAGTTACCAGTAACCGGTTACCGGGAACTAGACCGGCATCCGGTCCCATAGCCCTCGCACTTTAGCGCGGAGGGCAGCTTTCGGCTTTTGGCTTTCAGCTAAGACGTAAAAAAGTAAAGAGATAAAGAGGCTGCAGGCGCGAGGCTGGAAGGGGTCGCAGAACTCGATGTTAGATATCAGATGTTAGATATTTGTAAAAGCCACCAACATCCAACATCTAATGTGTCGATTCCGGCATCTGCGATCATCTGTTTTGGATCTGTGATGATCTGAGCTTAACGATAAACGAAAAACGGACAACGGAACATGGCAGAACGCACGATAAGACTTACGGATGATTCGGAAGCGCGGATCCTTTTCGGCAAGCATGACGAGAACCTTAAAAAGATAGAGAACGCCTTCGGGGTTAAGACGACGTTCCGCAAGGGCGAGCTTAAGATAATCGCCGATGACGGATCGGTCCTTGACGGGGTGGTAAAGATAGTGGACGAATTTCTCGTCATTATAAGGAAAGGCGGGCACCTTTCGCCGCGGGACATCGATTACGCTTTGAAGAACCCCGAAGTCGCGGAGCGTCTGGATGACATCTTTCTTGACCGGATCGAGGTCTGGTCCAAAAGGACGTTCATCACTCCGCGCAGCGCCGGGCAGAAGCGTTACATCGACGCGATAAGAAAACACGATATTGTTTTCGGTATCGGGCCCGCCGGAACGGGCAAGACATATCTGGCCATGGCAATGGCCGTGAACGCTCTGAGAAAGAACCTGGTTTCCCGGATAATACTTACAAGGCCCGCCGTCGAGGCGGGAGAGAGCCTTGGGTACCTTCCCGGGGATATATATGAAAAGGTGAATCCATACCTCAGGCCGTTGTACGACGCGCTATACGACATGGTCGAGCCGCATATGGTAAAAGATTATCTCGACAGGGGGATCATAGAGGTCGCGCCGCTGGCGTTCATGAGGGGAAGGACATTGAACGATTCTTTCATAATAATGGACGAGGCGCAGAACTCCACCCCGGAACAGATGAAGATGTTCCTGACCAGGCTCGGGTTCGATTCGAAGACGGTGATAACGGGGGACATTACCCAGAGCGATCTTCCCAGGGGAAGGCAATCCGGCCTCATACACGCAAAGACGCTCCTGGATAAGATCGAGGGGATAAGGTTCGTTACGTTAAAAGAAGAGGATGTTGTCAGGCACGAGCTCGTTCAGGAGATAATAAAGGTTTACAGGGAAGAAGCGGAATCCAAAAATGAGTAAACTCTTCAACATGAAAAAACTGACGGACATCGCCAAAAGAAAACAGACCATATCGATCGTCTTGGTATTCGTCTTCATCGTGGCCGCGCTGATCAGCATATTTATAAGTCCGCAACTTTACCAGTGGAGCATACACGAGGGGGATATAGCGCTTAAGACGACATACGCTCCGTATGATTTTACATATTACTGGGGCGTGGACGAAGAGGGGACGGAAAAATCCCGAAAGGCGGCTTTAGATGCCGTATCTTTTTATGTTACCCGTGATGTGGTGCTCGAGGAGAAGGTAAAGATGGACCTTGAGGATTTCTTCAGCGTGCTCGATGAAGAAAGACGGCAGGAGATACCCGTCAGCGACAGGGTCGCGGCACTGATGGCGGGCTCAGGCGACAGGGTGCCCGAAAAGAGCATAAGGACGCTGCTTGAACAGGCCGATATCGCGCAGCTCCGGGAAAAGACCATAAGGGGCCTGGATAACGTTTTTCTCACGGGGTATATGGACGAAGAGGGCTTGACATATTTAAAGGACAAGGGCCGCAAGAAGGTAGCCATATACGGTTCGGAAACGGACAGGGAGATACAGAGGAATACCGCGGACCTTTTGAATAAGAACACGGTCGGGTCCGCCATCGAGGGATACATGTCGAAAGAATTTCCGGGGGATCGCAAGGCGCAACAGGCGGGAGCGTCATTGGTGAAAGCCTACGTGGTGCCGAATCTGGTCCCGGACGAAAAAAGGACCGAAGTAAAAAGACAAAAAGCGATAGAAAATATTCAGCCTGTATATGAAAGCTGGGAAGTCAAAAAGAATGAGTTAATAATAGAGAAAGGTCAGAGGGTCAATGCCAGGCATATCGCGCAAATATCCCAGATAAGACGCGTCTTTAAGCCGGGAACGACGCCGAACTTTTTCCTCGGCGTGGTTTTGCTTTTCGCGCTGCTTCTTGCGATATCCGCGGCCTACATCCATTTTACGCAGAAAGGTTATTTCCTGAGGAGCACGAAGGACATAGCCATGGTCGTTATATGCGTGTTCTTCATGATCATTATCGCGGACCTTGTGATGCGGTCACCGCAACCCAGTTATTTCATGCCCATGGCCGCGATGGGGATGATATTGACGCTGCTCGTCAACTTCAATATAGCTTTTCTGTGTGTTGTCCTTACGAGCATTCTGATATCAGTGCTTACGGGCGGAAAGATAGAGGTCCCGCTCGTTCTTATTTTCGGGAGCGTAGCCGGGATGGCCAGCGTCAAAGGCGCCCGAAGGCGCGGGCAGATATTGTGGGCCGGCCTTCTCGTGGGTTTGGCAAAATTTGTCGGTATAGCCTGCGTAGGGCTGGTGAACGGAATGGAGCTGGACTTTTTCATCAATGACGGTATGTGGGGTATCGCCAGCGGCATATTGTCCGGGGTTATAGTAATGGGTGCCCTGCCGATCCTGGAACACCTGTTCAAGGTGCCCACCAATGTAAGTCTGTTGGAGCTATCGGACCTGAACCACCCGCTCCTCAAAGAGATGGCCCTTGAAGCGCCCGGGACGTACCATCACTCTATACTGGTCGGGAATCTCGCTGAGGCGGCCTGTGACGTTATAGGCGCCAACAGCCTACTGGCAAGGGTAGGAGCTTACTATCACGATATAGGTAAGATACCGAAGGCTGAATATTTCAGCGAGAACGAGATGGGAGCGGGATCCAAGCACGCTAACCTGGCCCCGTCCATGAGCGCGCTTATAATAGCCAAGCACGTTAAGGAAGGGGTCGAGATCGCTAAACAGCACAAGCTGAGCAACGCGATAATCGATTTCATAAGGCAGCATCACGGCGACAGCCTTATTGCCTATTTTTATCAGAAAGCCATAGAGAAATCCGAAGACGGCAAAGCTCTTAGAGAGGAGGATTTCAGGTATCCCGGCCCCCGGCCCCAGACAAAGGAAAGCGCTATAATACTTTTGGCGGATTCGGTCGAGGCTTCCAGCCGTTCTCTCGATGAGCCTACACCGGCAAGTATAAGGAACCTGGTCAAAAAGATTATAAACAATAAGTTCATAGACGGCCAGCTGGACGAATGCGATCTGACGCTCAAGGATATGCATAATATAGCCGATAGTTTTGTCAGGGTGCTGATGGGCGTCTTCCATACGAGGCTCGATTATCCCGAGCCCGTCAAGAAACAATCAAACAAGGCCCCGGCGGATGACGATAAAAATAAACAGCCAAAACCTAAACAAAAAAAGAAAGATTGATCTTTCAGAAGCGGAGAAGGCCGCTAAGGCCGTACTGGCGGCTCATAAAAGGGATAACGTCGAACTGAACATAGTGTTCGTCAGCAACCAGAAGATGAGGGCGCTTAACAGGAAGTGGTTCGGAAAGGACAGGGCGACCGATGTGATAGCCTGGCCCGCCGGTAAAGGCGGAATGTTACCCGTCACGCGTCACCCGTCACGGTCCTTTCTCGGCGACATCGCGGTCTCCTCGGACATGGCGGCAAATAACGCGGGCGAATACGGTCTCGGGTTTAAGGAAGAACTTGTGTTGTACGTGATACATGGAACGCTTCATCTTCTCGGGTACGATGACGGCACTCCCGAAGAAAGAGCGCGGATAAGGAAGAAAGAGCATGGAATCTTACAAAAAGTTAAAAGGCACTTACGGCGGAAGGTTTCTGCATAGCGTGAACGCCGCGCTCGAAGGCATAATACACACGCTTCAGTCCGAGCGTAATATGCGCGTGCATTTTGTTATCGCGTTCCTCGTGATCATAGCGGGCATTTATGTGGATTTCAGCGCCGAGCAGTTCATGCTTCTCTGTTTCGCGGTGGCTTTCGTCCTGGTGGCTGAGATGTTCAATACCGCCGTTGAACATGCCATTGATCTGATAAACGATGAATACCACCCTTTGGCGAAGATCATTAAAGATGTTTCGGCAGGGGCGGTATTTGTTGCTTCAGTTAACGCCGCGATAATCGGTTATCTGCTTTTTTTTAAGCGCGTGGGATGGGGGTTGGACGGTTTTTTCAGGATAAAACAGTCTTCCTGGCACCTGACACTGATAACGCTCATTATCGTGATCGGACTGGTGCTTTTGGTCAAGGTGTTCCGGCGCGAAAAGTTCCTTTTGAAGGGGGGCATGCCGAGCGGTCACTCGGCGGTGGCGTTCGCCATATGGGTGGTGATATCTTTTGTTACCGAGAATTCGCTGGTGAGCATACTGGTGTTCTTCATGGCGCTGCTTATAGCCAAAAGCCGGATGACCGGGGAAGTGCACTCTTTCTGGGAGGTCGTAGCGGGGAGCGTCCTGGGGGCGCTCACGGCGCTTTTGGTTTTTCAGTTGTTATTTTAAAGGATAAAAGGTTAAAGGATCGGGGAAATGATAAGGAAAATATGGAACAGGGTTTTCGTTAACTTTTTTAACGGGATCGTAATACTTTTGCCCGCGGCTGTAACGGTCGCGATAGTCAGATGGCTTGTTATCAAACTTAACGATGTCATCCTCAGCCCTCTGGTAAAATTCTTTGCTCCGCTTTCGTGGGAGAACCAGCACGTATTGATGGCAAAATCCGTGATATTTTTCGCGGTAATCTTTTCGGTGGCTGCAATAGGCTGGGGCGCGAAAGTGTTCATGATAAACAGGGTATTCGGTTTGGGGGAACGCGTGCTGGTAATGGTGCCTATCGTGGGCAAGATCTATTCTACCTCAAAACAGATATTCGGCTCACTTTTGGGCCAGGGTAAGACCATATTCAAGCAGGTTGTGCTTGTTGAATACCCGAGGAAGGGTCTTTATACTATAGGGTTTACCACCGGAACCACGAAAGGCGAACTCAAAGATACGGTTGGGCAGAGCGGGGTGAACGTCTTTGTCCCGACCGCGCCGAACCCTACGAGTGGTTTTTTTCTGGTGATCCCGAAGGAGAGCATACGGTTCCTTAAGATGAGCGTTGAGGACGGCATGAAGCTGGTGGTGTCCGGAGGTTCCGTACAGCCATTGACGACGTCACTTAACCGGGAAGATGTTCAGGAGTAAAGGGTTTGGCTGCGCTTCGGCATATTCCGGGGCTCAAACAAGCCTGTCGGCAAACTCGCCCGCAATACACCGAAGCGCAGCTTATGCAATGTGCCGCGGTGAACACGCCGGACGAAGAGAAACGTAGCGGCAGATTTTTTGACGTTCGATGTCAAAAAATCTGCATTCGGAAGTAAACGATAACTTGTGACTTGTGGCTAAAATATGGCGGCGTTGAGTGCGGAAGGGATAATACTGAGGAAATACCCGTTAAGGGAGACGAGTTACATACTGGTCGTTTATACGAAAGAGTTCGGGAAGATAAGAGGCGTCATAAAAGGGGTGAGGAATCCTTACCCGCAGTTCGCCGGGGATTTTGAGATCTTTACGCGGTGCGACCTGCTCTTTTACAGAAAAGAAAGAAAGCCGATGGACCTCATAACGCGTTGCGAGGCGATCGATCCTTTTCTCCCCGTAAGGAAGAAAATTGAAAGGTTGACATACGCTAATTATTTTATAGAATTAATAGACATAGTTACCGACGATTACGATCCGAACGAGGAGATCTACGACATCCTGACCAAAGCCCTTGCGATGCTGGGTACGGATTCCAGCGCCAGGAGGACAGGAAGGATCTTCGAGATAAAATTACTGGGAGCTCTTGGCTTGAGCCCTCAGCTGGGCGAGTGCGCCGCCTGCGGCGCGCCGGCCGGAGAGAACGCGATATTCAGCGTGAAGAACGGGGGCATTTTGTGCCACAAGTGCTCTTCCGGCGACAGGGAAGGCATAAAGGTGTCGCCGGGCACGCTCAAGTTCATGCGCAAGATACAGGCGAGCGACTTTGAAAGAACCTTTCATATCAAGGTAAGCAGGGAAGTCGGGCGGGAGATAGAGAAGATGCTGAAGAGTTTCATGGAGTATCATATAGGCCGACCGGTCAGATCGCTGAAATTCCTCGAACAGCTCCAGAAAAAAGGGATAATTTAGTCGCAAGTTTCAGGTCACAAGTCACAAGTAGAGAGTAGAGATAACATGGGTAAAGACAAGAAAAAAACGAACAACGAAGAACGGACGACGAACGACGAAACCGCCGTTAACGTCGAGCTCAAGGATATATCCAATCTTTGCAAAAGGCGAGGGTATATATTCCAGGACAGCGAGATATATGGGGGCATAGGCAGCGTCTGGGATTACGGACCGCTGGGCGTGGAGCTCAAGAAGAGCGTAAAGGGCCAGTGGTGGAAGAGCATGGTCTACGACAGGAACGATGTCGAGGGGCTTGACGCGGCGATACTCATGAACCCCGAGGTGTGGAAAGCTTCGGGACATGTCGGCTCTTTTGCCGACATGATGTCGGACTGTCGCGAGTGCAAGAAAAGGTTTCGCATAGACAAGCTTAAAGGGGACAAATGCCCCGAATGCGGCGGCGAACTCACCGGACCCAAGAGTTTTAACCTCATGTTCAAGACACAGGTCGGTTCCGTCGAGGGAAGCGCCCAGGATGTCTATCTCAGGCCCGAGACCGCGCAGGGGATATTCGTCAATTTCGAGAATATATTGAACACCAGTCGCCGGAAGATGCCGTTCGGTGTCGCCCAGATAGGCAAGGCTTTCCGTAATGAGATAACTACCGGAAATTTCACGTTCAGGAGCCGCGAGTTCGAACAAATGGAGCTCGAATTCTTTGTCACTCCCGGCGAGGACGAGAAGTGGTACGAGTATTGGGTGAATGAACGCAAGCGGTGGTACACGTCTCTGGGGATAAGGGAAGAGAATCTCCGGCTGCGCGAGCACGAAAAAGAGGAACTGGCGCATTACGCGAAAAGATGCCATGACGTGGAATATCTTTTTCCGATGGGCTGGTCCGAGCTCGAAGGCATCGCCAACAGGACGGATTTCGATCTTAAACAGCATTCAATGCTGAGCGGAAGGGACCTCAGGTATTTCGATACCGCGACGAACGAACGTTATACTCCTTATGTCATAGAGCCGTCGGGAGGAGTGGACCGGGCGGTCCTCGCGTTCCTGGTGGACTCGTACAGGACCGAGACGGTGAGGGACAGGCAGAGAGTGTATCTTTCTCTGGACAAGCGTCTCGCTCCGATAAAGGCCGCGGTGCTTCCCCTTCTCAAGAACAAGCCGGAAATAGTCGAGATGGCGCACAGGATACGGGACGACATAAAAGGGAATTTCCGCGTCGTCTATGATGATACGGCGGCGATAGGGCGGTTGTATCGAAGGCAGGACGAGATCGGCACCCCGTACTGCCTGACGGTGGACGTCGATTCTCTCGACGATAAAAAAGTGACTGTGCGCGAGAGGGACACAATGCAACAGGAAAGAATAAGCGCGGACGGCCTTAAGGAATATTTTAAGGGTAAGTTCGATTAATGTTAACAGGGATAAGCGTTAGACGGGACGCTGAACGCTGACCGCTGGACGCTGAAAAGAAGGAGAGTGAGGAAGAAATGGCTAAGACAGCTACAAGGAAGAGAAAGAAGACAGCAACGGTAAAGGCGAGAGCGAAAAAGAACGTATATTTTTTCGGCGGCGGCAAGGCCGATGGGAAAGCCGGGATGAAGAACCTGCTCGGCGGTAAGGGGGCGAATCTTGCGGAGATGGCGGGCCATCCGAAACTTAAGCTTCCCGTGCCTCCCGGATTCACCATAACGACGGAAGTGTGCACATATTATTATAAGAAAGGGAAAAGGTATCCTGCCGGTCTCAAGGAAGAGGTCGAGAAGGCGCTCCGGAAAGTGGAGAAAGTAATGGGGAAGAAGTTCGGTGACCCCGCCGACCCCCTTCTTGTATCCGTGCGTTCCGGCGCCAGGAAATCCATGCCGGGGATGATGGAGACGGTCCTCAACGTAGGCCTTACGAGCAAGACCATAAATGGCCTTATAAAGAAAAGCGGCAGTGAGAGGTTCGCTTATGACGCGTACAGGCGTCTCATAACGATGTATTCGGACGTCGTGATGGAGAAGGCCGCGGGTATCGAGCCGGCCGAAGGAAAAGGAATAAGGCAGCAGCTCGAAAGGATACTTAACCAGACGAAGAAAGAAAAGGGCGCAAAGCTCGATACCGATCTTAACGCGGCTGATCTCAAGGACCTTTGCGAAAAATACAAGAGAAAGGTCAAGGAAGTCCTGGGCAAGGAATTCCCGGATAACGCCATGGACCAGCTCTGGGGAGGTATAGGCGCGGTTTTCTCTTCCTGGAACGGGAAAAGAGCGATCTCTTACCGGCGCATCGAGGGGATTCCCGACGAGTGGGGGACCGCGGTCAACGTCCAGACCATGGTCTTCGGCAACATGGGAGAAGGTTCCGCCACCGGTGTCGCTTTCACCCGGAACCCGGGCAACGGCGACAATAAGTTCTATGGCGAGTTCCTTATGAACGCGCAGGGCGAAGATGTCGTTGCCGGCACAAGGACGCCGGGGCCCATCAATGAGAATTCCAGGAGCGAGCACAATAAAAATGAGCCGATGCTCAAGGACATGATGTCGAAGGTCTACAAGCAACTGGACCAGACCCAGAAGAAACTCGAGGGACATTACCACGACATGCAGGACATAGAGTTCACCATAGAGAACGGAGAACTCTTCATCCTGCAGACCCGCGTGGGTAAACGCAACGGGCCCGCGGCGGTAAAGATGGCCGTGGACATGGTAAAGGAAAAGCTCATAAACAAAACGGAAGCGGTCGGAAGGGTAACGCCCTCTCAGCTTGACGAGCTTTTGCATCCGATAATCGACCCGGCGGCCGAAAAGACCAACAAGCCCTTTGTAAAGGGGCTTCCGGCGGGACCCGGGGGCGCGGCCGGGCAGATAGTGTTCGACGCGGATACCGCCGTCGAATGGCGCGAGAAAGGCAATAAGGTCATACTTGTGCGCGAGGAGACCAATCCCGAAGACGTTGAGGGAATGAGGGCCGCGGAAGCGATCCTTACTTCCCGCGGGGGCATGACCTCGCACGCGGCCCTTGTCGCGCGCGGATGGGGAAAGTGTTGTGTCGTCGGAGCCGGGGAACTGCACGTTGACTACGACGAGAAGACGGCAAAAGCCGGGGATGTTGTCCTTAAAGAGGGCGACTGGATAACCCTTAACGGCACGAAAGGCGTTGTTTATCAGGGGGTCCTCCCCATGATGGACGCCACTAAGGAGAACAAGATACTTGACGACTATCTCAGGATATGCGACTCCGTCAGGAAGATGAAGATACGCACGAATGCCGATACTCCCGAGGACGCGCGTAAGGCGCGCTCTTTCGGTGCCGAAGGTATAGGGCTTTTCAGGACGGAGCATATGTTTTACGGTGAGGGATCCGCGGAGCCACTCTTCAAGTTGCGCAAGATGATACTCTCGAAATCCTCCGGAGAGAGGAGGGCGGCGCTTGACGAGCTGTTCCCCTACGTGAAGAAGGACATAAAAGGAACGCTCGAAGCGATGGAAGGGCTGCCGGTAACGATACGGCTGCTTGATCCGCCTCTTCACGAGTTTGTCCCGCACGAGAAGCAGCAGCTCGAGGAACTGGCGAAAAGCCTCAACATAAACCTCGCTGATCTTGAAAAACGCGCCGCTTCGCTCCGCGAGAACAATCCGATGATGGGGCACAGGGGCGTCCGTCTCGGAGTCACGTTTCCGGAGGTCACGGAGATGCAGATACGGGCGATACTGGAGGCCGCGGCGGAGCTCATCCGGTCGAAGAAGAAAGTGTATCCGGAGATCATGATACCCGTTGTCGGCGCCGACAAGGAGATCAGTGACCAGAAAGCTATATTCGACCGCGTGTACAGGGAAGTCCTGAGTAAGTACGGGATGAAGAGCCTGCCCGTCATGGTCGGCACCATGATCGAGATACCGAGGGCGGCTCTGACGGCGGACAAGATAGCCGAAGTGGCTGAATTCTTCTCGTTCGGGACCAATGACCTTACTCAGATGGGATTCGGTTTCTCCCGTGACGATATCGGGGGATTTTTGCCCGACTATCTGAGTAAGCATATACTGCCGAACGACCCGTTCCAGACCATAGACCAGGACGGGATAGGGCAGCTGATAAAGATAGGTATCGAGCGCGGCAGGAAGGCCAGGCCGAAACTCAAGGTCGGCATCTGCGGAGAACACGGGGGTGATCCCGACTCCATAGCTTTCTGCTTTAAAGCGGGGATGGACTACGTGAGCTGTTCGCCGTTCCGCGTTCCGATAGCCAGGCTTGCCGCCGCGCAGGCAGCTATAAAGGATTGTAAGTAAAACAGCGTGTAATGTGTCATGTGTTATGTGTCATGAAGGATGTTTACCGCTCATAACACATGACACTTGACACATAACACTTACGTAAGGATTAAAGTAAAATACATGGACGCGATAAAACTATATCTCAAGGACATACGTGACCTGCCGCTCCTTACTCCCGACGAGGAGAAGGCCCTGGCGCAGAAGGTCAAAAAAGGGAACAAAAAGGCGCGGCAAAAGATGATAAAAAGCAATCTGCGGCTTGTCATCAACATCGCGAAGAAGTACAGCTATCTCGGCGTTCCCATGCTGGACCTTATCGAAGAAGGCAACCTGGGGCTCATGAAGGCGGTGAGCAAGTACGACCCCGATAAGGGATACCGTTTCAGCACGTACGCGGCCTGGTGGATAAAGCAATACATCACGAGGGCCGTCGCGAATCAGGGAAAGACGGTACGGATACCCGTGTACGTGATGGAGATGCTCATGCGGTTCCAGAAAGTAAAGAAGATATTGCAGCAGAAGATGGGCAAGGTCCCGCAGATGAGCGATATGGCCAGGAGGATGAAGCTCCCGGTCTCCAGGGTAAAGCAGCTCAACCATATGGCGTCGAACATCTCCAGCCTCAACGCGCCGATAGGGGAATCGGGCGATTCGGAGTTCATGGACCTTATCGAGGACGAATCGATCGTCAGTTCCGTTGATGAGCTTTCCAAGTTTCTTCTGCATGAGAGGATCGAGGGTCTTCTTTCAAAGATGGCGGAACGCGAAGAAAAGATATTGCGCCTCCGGTTCGGGCTCAACGAGGACAATGTTTCGCACACTCTGCGCGACACGGCAAAGCACTTCGGCATCACGAGGGAGAGGGTGCGGCAGATCGAGGCCGCTTGCATGCTCAAACTGCGCAAGATGATGGAAGAGCAGGAACAGGAAGCAATGGAGCGCCTTAACAGGAAGAAGAAAAAGAAGAAAAAGAAACTCGTGAGAAGCAGAGGCTGACACGACGGCTACTGTGGAACACCGGCATATTTAGCGGATAAATTACAACCCGTTGTGTCAGGAGAAAAAGATGAAGATATTAAGGCGAATCGGGATCTCCGCGGGGATCCTTATTTGTTTAACGATAATAGCGGTGTCTTTTCTGCGTTATATTCGTCCGCCCTCATACGAGGTCGGGTGGGAGGAGGAGTTCGAGAAGACCGGCTCCCAATTGCCCGTTGGCTGGCAGTTGAGGGGCAAGCCCGGCACCCCGGAAGCCGTTTTTTCGGTTCAAAAAAAGAACGGTGACTCTTTTTTGCACATGGAAGCGGACAAGGCGAGCGCAAGCCTCATCTGCAAGCTCGGGGAGATCGACCTGAAAAAGACCCCGTACCTGAAGTGGCGCTGGCGGGTGAAGACGCTTCCCGGGGGCGCTGACGGCAGGGTAAGGGCAAAGGACGACCAGGCTATCGGCATCTACGTCGGCACCGGTACCATGCTAAGCCAGAAAACGGTGTCGTACAGATGGGATACGGAAACACCCGATGGGGCCGAAGGCAAAGCCGTTTATGGAGGGGGGACGGTCAAGGTGGCATGGTACACCCTGAGGAACAAGAACGATGCCGGGAATGGCCGATGGTTTGTTGAAGAACGCAACTTTCTCGAAGACTTCAATAAGGCGTGGGGATATTACCCCGAAAAAGTGTATCTGAGCGTGTCATGTAACAGTCAGTATACGGGAACAAAGGCGATCGCGGACCTGGATTGGATAAAATTCACCGCCGGTCCCGGGGTTGAACCGGACGCGGACGGACAACAAGAATGATCAAACTTTTCCTTTTTTCAGCGGTTAGCGGCATCATCCTGGCAGCCCCATTCGGGCCTACCGGGGCCATGGTGGCGGACGCCGCTCTCGCGCACGACAGGAAACGCCTGGAAATGACGGTTCTCGGCGCGGTGACAGGTAACGCGCTCCTCGCTTTTATCATTTCATTGAGCGCCGGTCCCATAAAGACCATGCTTGCCGGCCACGAAAGTTCTTTTTATGTCGGTGCCGGGATATTCATTATAATGCTCGGGATCTTCATGGGGGTCTACGCGGCGTCCGGCAGGGCATCCAGGATAAGGGAGAATAGTAGTGACCGCGGGACGGCACGGGCGTTCGGCCTGGGAGCGACATCCGCGGGAGTTCTATTGATAACGCTGCTGCACCCGGGCAGCATAGCCGCTTTTCTCTTTCTCGCGGCGTTCTTTTCGGTACGGTTTGCCGGCTTTCCCGGCCACAAAGCCCTTTTTGTTTCGGGTATAGCGGCGGGTTCCTTGATAGCGTTCAGTCCGGTCGGTTTTCTTTTTTGGACCATCCGCGAGAAAGCGGAAAGGTTCGTCATGCGTTTAAGGTATGGCCTGGCTGTCATCATAGGGCTTACCGGCATATATTGCCTGACGGGGGGTATTTATCAGTTTTTTAAAAAATAACGGGGATGGGAATATGATAAAGGCATTTCCGAAACATATTGTTGCTCCGGCCGTACTCGCTGAGACCAATAAATTCATCGTGAAACTTGCGGAGAACCACGAAGAGATAGAAGAAGCGCAGCGTCTCCGCTACGAGGTGTTCAACCTGGAACAGGGCCGGGGACTGGAAGACGCCAGCAGGTATGGTATCGACTTCGACGAGTTCGACGAATATTGCCTGCATCTTCTGGTGATCGAGAAGAACCCGGTTCGCGTGGTCGGTACGTATCGCGCGCATCTCGGCTGTATCGCGAATTCCGCGAAAGGGTTCTATTCGTCCAGGGAATACGATATAAAGGGATTGTACAAGATCGCCGACAAGTGCCTTGAACTGGGGCGCACATGCGTGTCGCCTGAGTACAGGACAGGCGCCGCGGTAGGGCTTCTCTGGGGCGCCATCACGGAACTTCTGGTCAGGGCGAAACTTTTCTACATGCTGGGGTGTGTCAGCCTTGATAATACGGACCCCAAGATAGGGTGGGCCCTGTACGAGCACCTGACGCGCGAATACCCGTTAAGTACGATAGCGACGGCCCATCCCCGGCCGGGCTTCCGGCTGGAGCGGCCTCCGAACCGCGAGATAAATAAAATACTCGCCGACGAGAACGAGCTTAAAAAACACATCCCTCCGATATTCAAGGGTTATCTGCGGCTGGGAGCGCGTATCTGCGGGGAACCCGCCCTGGACAGGGAGTTCGGGACCATAGATTTCTTCCTTCTGGCCGACGTGAGGCAGGCCCCGGAACGTTACACCAGGCACTTTAAGTACCGGAAACAGAACGGATAACGGCATGGCTTTTTTTCGGCGCATTTACAGGATGATCGCCATAGTGTTATGGCTGATGTTATTGGCCCTGTTGTCGGTACCTGATCGTTTCAGGGGGTGGAAGGGAAGGAAGAAGATAGGCCGTTTCACGCAGTTATGGTTGGGGGGTGTCGCCAGGATCATCAACCTGCGCGTTCACATCCACGGTAACGCGCGGGGAACAGAAAGCGGCCTGGTCGTTTCGAACCACCTGAGTTATGTCGATATTATCGCGCACGGGGTCGTCTTCCCGCTGCGTTTCACGTCCAGCACAGAGGTCGCGAAATGGCCGTTCATCGGTTGGATAATCGGTTTGAACCACCCTGTACTGGTGGACAGGACCTCGCCTTCTTCGTCGAAAAAAGCGCGCCGTGATTTCGCTAAGACGATAAATAAGGGCCTGTACCTCATTGTATATCCCGAAGGGACAAGCACGGACGGAAAGAACGGTATATTGCCTTTCAAATCCACGTCGTTCGAAGCCGCAACTGACGGCGGCATGCCCGTAATACCGGTTCTCACGCGATACCGCGAGGTGCCCGGCAGGGCCACAGTATGCTGGTACGGCGACATGACTTTCCTGCCGCACGTATGGGGGGTTCTCGGGCATTCTTCCATGGACGTTGAGCTCTATTTTCTCCCCCCGATATACCCTGAAGGGAGGAACAGGAAGGAGCTGGCCGCGTACGTCCACGGGATCATGGATCGCGAGTACCGGCAGATAACGGATAGAGAGAAGGTTCTTTATCCTTCGCCCCCCTAAGCCTCGCTCTTTATGGAAGGGAACAAGTAGGGGCTCAGGATAAATTGCGGATAAGCTCCGGCCTTGAGTCCGGGAAACAGGTGAATTGACAGCGGTGCGGAAATCTGATATAAAGGATTTGTTTTTGATCTTGAAGTGAAAATCGAAAATTGGAAGTCGAGGATCGAGCGAAAAGTCTTGGAATAAAAAGTCTTCTCACCCCTTCGGGGTTCGAAGACAATTCGCACGTATGATTTATGTTCACTTTGTTCCATAAATCATGTGCTCATTGTCCCCGTAGCTCAGCTGGATAGAGCGACTGCCTCCTAAGCCGTAGGTCGGCCGTTCGAATCGGCCCGGGGACGCCATTTAGCAAAAACCCGCATTCATTGCGGGTTTTTTGCTAAATGGCCATAGCCCTTCCTGCAGGAAGGGCTA
>CAZMEZ010000010.1:0-49075 GCA_964565425.1 uncultured Planctomycetia bacterium
CCAGGTTCCGTTTACGAACCTGTGACTTGTGTCTTGAAACTTGTGACTTTATGACTGGTGCTCCGGTGACCGGTGCGCTGGTGCTCTAAAAATTTCGACAATATGCAACTGATGAAAAAGATCACGTTTATTATTCTATCGACATTGATCTGCCTGAACATGGCGGTTTCCCCGGATGCCGCGGCTGTTAAATTCCCTTCCCCCAAGGGATACGTCAATGATCACGCTAAAGTCCTTTCGCCGGGCACACGGGGAGAAATAGAATACCTTTCGGAGGAAATAGAAAGGAAGACGGGGGCGGAGCTCGTGGTCGTCACGGTCGATACCACCGGCCCTCTGGCCATCGAACAATATGCCGTCGAGTTGTTCCAGGAATGGGGAATAGGCAAAGCGGGCAAGGACAACGGCGTTTTGATACTTCTGGCCGCGAAGGACCGAAAGGTGAGGATAGAGGTCGGGTACGGCCTGGAAGGCGCGGTCACGGACCTCCAGAGTAAGATAATCATAGAAGACCTTATGGTCCCGGCTTTCAAAAAGGGCGGGTATGACCTCGGTGTGGCTTCGGGGGCCGTGATGATAGCGAAGCTCATTCGTGACGAATACGGGGTCGAGCTGGACCTCGAAGGCGCGCCCAGGGCCGCGCCGGTCCGCGCGCGCAAATCTTCTCCATTCGGGACTTTGCTCACGTTCCTGTTCTTTATCCTCATATTCGGGTTCAGGTTCGGGACGCTCTTTTTCGTGATGAGCGGACGGGGGGGATACTGGTCCTCGGGCGGCGGAGGTTCGTTCGGCGGCGGTTTCGGCGGTTTCGGCGGAGGCATGTCCGGCGGAGGCGGCGCGTCAGGTTCATGGTAGGATCGAAGAAGTGTCAAAGTGTCATCACTCGCTTCGCTCGTTAGTGTCAAAGAATAATCTGACACTAGTAACCCCGGCCGTTTTGTTTTGCAAAACAAGAGTCGGGGGAACGATGAGACTATGACGCTTTGACACTAAGATAAAGGAGGGAAGTAACATGAAGACAATAGGTATAGTGTTGGGTGTTATTCTTTTGGTCGTTATCCTTGCCGCGGGATGGCTGATAGGAGGGTTGAATCACGTCGTAAGGCTGGATGAGAACGTGAATTCGTCCTGGGCCCAGGTGGAGAACCAGCTCCAGCGGAGGAACGACCTCGTGCCGAACCTCGTGAACACGGTCAAAGGTTATGCCGCTCACGAACAGGGTATTTTTACGGAAGTCACGAAATTAAGGAGCCAATGGGCGAACGCCAAGACCATAGACGAGAAGATAACCAACGCGAACCAGATGACGGGCGCCTTGTCGCGTCTTCTTCTGGTGGCGGAGGCTTATCCCGACCTCAAGGCTAACCAGAATTTCCTGGCTCTTCAATCGCAGCTCGAGGGCACGGAGAACAGGATAGCCGTTGAAAGGATGAGATACAATAACGCCGTCCGGACGTTCAATACTTACCGGCGGACGGTATTCGGCAGCGTTTTCGCTTCCATGAGGGCACTTAACCAGCCGAGGGAGTATTTTGAAGTGTCCGAAGAGGCGAAGGAAGTTCCGGAAGTAAAGTTCTAGTCGGCCTTGGGTCGTGGGAGGACACGGATCGACACGGATCCATTACGGATGAACACGGATAAGGCGAAAGAGAAGTGATAAGTGATAGGTAAGGCTAGAGGCTAAAGGCGAAAGAAGTAAAGATGTAAAGAAATAAAGAGGCAAAGAACGGCAGGGACGACTACTATTGTCATCCCGAGCGAAGTCCGCCGAAGGCGGACGAGTCGAGGGATCCAGGTTCCGTTTACGAACCGGTGACTTGTGTCTTGAAACTTGTGAACTTATGACCTTGTGGCTTTGTGCCTGGCTAACTGGTTCACCGGCTAACTGGCTAACGTTCTTATGACCTTATGACTTTGTGATTTAACCATTGCCCGATTTATCGGGCGCTTAAAGCTTACAGCTTATCGCTTAAAGCTACTTAAGCCTTGTTCCCGGAGGATGAAATATAAACCATGATCAACGAGAACGCGATAAAAGCCGTATTTGAAGGTTCACTGAAACTAAGGCCGGACGAGTCATGCCTTATAGTTACTGATACCGTCAAGGAACCTATCGCGCGCGCTTTTTACGATTACGCCGGGCGGATAACGCCGAAGGTGAACATCATAGTGATCGAGCCCACCGGCGAACACGGGACCGAACCGCCCGAAGATGCCGCGAATGAAATGCTCAAGTACGACGTTCAGCTACTCGTAACCGATAAATCCCTCACGCATACCGCCGCCAGAAGAAAAGCCACCGCTAAAGGCGCGCGTATCGCCACAATGCCCGC
The DNA here is from genome assembly GCA_964565425.1 of uncultured Planctomycetia bacterium. Lineage (GTDB taxonomy): Bacteria > Omnitrophota > Gorgyraeia > Tantalellales > Tantalellaceae > CAZMEZ01. The sequence continues at coordinate 2,334 of CAZMEZ010000010.1, forward strand.
CATAACCGAAGATATCGCCAACAGGTGCCTGGACATAGATTACGGGGCGCTTAAAAAGGAATCCAACAGGATCCACGGATTATTGAGTTCCGCCTTGAGCGTGCGCGTGACGACCGAACTCGGCACCGACATGCACTTCAAGATAGGCTCAAGCGGTTTTTTCGGCAAGGACGGCGGGTCGTTCGATCGTCCCGGCGCGTACGGGAACCTTCCCGAGGGTGAAGTGGCTTTCGCGCCGGAGACTTGTGAGGGCGCATTCATTGTCGACGCGACCTTTCCGGGACTCGGCATACTGGATTCCCCGCTCACGTTCAAGGTCAGGGATTGCATGGTGTATGAGATAAGCGGGAAAAGGGCCGAGGAGGTCGTTCGGCGCCTGGACCGCGTCGGGGCCAAAGCTTACCGTGTGGCGGAACTGGGCATCGGTCTTAACCCCAAGGCCAGGATCATCGGCAATATCCTTGAGGATGAAAAGGTCATAGGCACGGTGCATATAGCTTTAGGCAACAATCTTTCTTTCGGGGGTGATAACGACGTGCCGCTCCATCTTGACGGGGTAATAAAAAAACCCGATATTTATGTGGATGATATCAAGATAATGGAAAAAGGGAAATTCACAGGATAAAAGGGCAGAAAAAGAGAAGGGGGAACGCCGGGAGATGAAGAAAGACATAATGATCATCGTTGCCGTGCTGATGATATTGACTTTCAGTGTCCGGCTCGGCAGTTTCGCGAAGAAGCACCCCCTGAGCTACGATGAGACGGTTTACGCTACCCTGGCCGTCAGCCTGCAGAACGGTCTTTCCGATTACAACACGATACCCCTTTACGAGGACGCCCTGAAAAAAGGCCGCAAGCTGCCGCCGTATTTCAATAAACCGCTTTTCAAACACCCCCCGCTTTTCCCGGGCCTCATCTCCCTGGCCTATAACATGTTCGGCCGGACCTATTTTACCGCGTTCAAGGTATCCCTGCTCTTCGGGGTGATGCTTATCGGCCTGGCGTATATGCTGGGGAGAACACTGTTCGACGAGAAAACCGGCCTCATATCCGCTTTTTTAATGGCCATAGAGCCCATGAACTGGATAATTTCGCAGAAGATATGGATGGAGACGACATTGTCTTTTTTCACCGTACTTGCCGTTTGCCTTTTCGCGCTTGCCGTCAAGAAGGATAAAGGATATTTGATGATAGCAAGCGGGATCGCGGCCGGGTGCGCCGCGCTCACGAAATATCCCGGGATACTGGCCACGGCGATCATTTTCACCTACGCGGCTGTCGCCGACAGGAAGCTCTTCAGGGACAAATTCTTCCTTACAGGCCTTTTCATGCCGCTCGTCATGCTGGTGCCGTGGTTCAAGTGGAACTATGACGTTTACGGTCCGCAGATGTTCTCGAGCAACGTTGAAATAGTCTCCGCCGTGTCAAAGGTGGCCGGCCTTCTGGGCAAATACTGGTATTTACTCGTGGGGGCCCTGGCGGCAATTGCCGGAGCGGTTACGGTAAAAAAGAGGTCTCCCGGCATTTACAGGGATCTTTCAGCGCGCTTTGGCCGCGTCATCGTGAATATTTCCGCGGTTCTCGCGGTATGCGCGCTCATTTTTATCCTGAGGCGGCATATCCTTAATGCTTTTGATCTTACGTTCGTTCCCGAATTCGGATGGCGGATGGGCATGTTCGCCGCCGAACCGTGGTATTTCTATCTCGGCAGGGTGATAGAACTTTCGCCTTTTTACCTGTTATCATACGCCGGCCTGCTTCTTTTCATCTTCGACAGGGAAAATGTAAAAGAATACGCGTTATTATCGGTTTCGGCGGTAGTTGTCATTTCCTTTTACATACTTTGGGGGAGTTTCCAGTGCAGGTACATACTGGCCGCGGCCGTGCCGATGATGGTAATGGCGGCCAGAGCCCAGGCTTACGCCCTGGACAAGGCGACCGCTCTGGAGAACAGATCCTTGAAATATGCCGGGCAGATCATCGTTCTTATCGCCGCAGCTTACGCGATAGTTAAAACATTGCGGATCGATATAGCCATGGCTGTGCCGAACATGGCGTGTTATTTTTGAACGGCATATTATGTGTTGTACGGGGGTTAAAAGAAGTAAAGAGAGAGGGAAGATGAAGATACTCAGTGTGGTCGGCGCGAGGCCGCAATTCATAAAACTCGCGCCGCTGGTAAAGGCTATCAGGGGAGAAGGGGCCGGGATAACTCACGTCCTCGTTCATACCGGCCAGCATTACGATTATAACATGTCCAGGGTCTTCTTTGCCGAGCTTGGGCTGCCGGAACCCGATCATCATCTCGGCGTGGGATCCGGCGAGCACGGCGTGCAGACCGGCCTCATGCTCCAGAAAATAGAAGAAGTCCTGGCAAAGGAAGCCCCGGACAGGATAATCGTTTACGGGGACACGAACTCCACTCTGGCGGGCGCTCTTGCCGGCGCGAAGCTCCACATACCCGTCGACCATATAGAAGCGGGATTGAGGAGCTTTAAAAAGGGGATGCCGGAGGAAGTGAACAGGGCCCTGACGGACCATTGTTCCAGCATACTTTTCTGTCCTACGGTTAACGCGGTCGATAACCTCAGGAAAGAAGGGTTTACCAACATCGCCGCGAACGGCGGGCTTATTGAAGGATCCTTCAAGTTGCCGGAATTTTCAGCGGACGATCCGCTTGTAGTGAACGTGGGGGATATAATGTACGATTCGTTCCTCCTGTGCCTGGGTATCGCCGAAAAAAGATCCGACATCATGAAAAAGTTCAAATTGGCGCCTAAGGAGTACTGCCTGGCCACGGTCCATCGCGCGGAGAATACCGATAACAAGGGCCGACTGAAGGGCATACTTGAAGGATTGTCCGAAATAAGCGGGGAAAAACGCGTGATATTCCCCGCGCATCCGAGGACCGGGAAGGCGATAAAGGAACTGGGCAAAGAGGTAAGGATCCCGGAGGCGCTCGTTCTTACGGATCCGGTCAGTTATTTCGACATGCTGATCCTGGAGAAGAACGCGGAAGTCATACTCACCGATTCCGGTGGGATGCAGAAAGAGGCGTATTTCTCGCGGGTGCCGTGCGTGACGCTCAGGGACGAGACGGAGTGGGTAGAGACGGTGGAGTCGGGGTGGAATAGATTGGCGGGGGCTGAAAAGGGGAATATAGTAAAAAGCTTTCGTGCCGTGGTGTCGGGAAATAATGAAGCGAAATTCGGAGATGGGGACACGGCGGTAAAGATAGTGGATATCATAAAACGGATTTTCTAGCGGAACATATGGTACAATCCCGTACATTTAAGGCGGCGACACTCGGATCCGGCCAGTTTTTGGCGCAATTTGTTTTATTAATAACAGCAGCTGTTTTGTCACGTGTTCTTGCCAAGACAGATTACGCCGCTTACAGGCAAACACTTCTTGTTTATACCTTTTTATCTCCTTTGCTTGCATTAGGGTTCCCGCAAGCCCTTAATTATTTTTTGCCGCGGGATAAAACACATGCGCGGAGCATTCTAAGCGGCAACCTCTTGATCTTAATGTCTACAGGGCTTTTGTTTTTTATATTCTTATGGAGCGGCGGCAATCGCTTTTTGGCCAAAGCTTTTGATAACCCGGATTTAAGCGAACTATTATTGATCTATAGTCCTTATGCTTTGCTTGCTTTGCCCGTTCTATCCATGAGCGCGTGTTTGGTTTCTTACGATAGGGTAAAGATGTTAGCTGTTTATAATGTATTAAGCAAAAGCGTATTCCTTATTCTTGTGGTTGGGCTGACCTTGATTTGGAGAACCCCGGAAGCGGCGGTTTATGGGGCAGTTATAGCGGCACTTATTGTTTTTCCTCCATCGATGTTTTTGATGTACAGAGTGATTGACAGGGGGGATTGGCGGTTCAGCTGGATAGATTTACGGGAACAGATAAAATATAGTGTTCCGCTCGGATTATCTATGATGATAGGGATTATCGCTATTAACCTGGACAAGGTGATAGTGTCTTCCACGAGTTCTCCTGACCAATTTGCGATATATGTCAATGGTGCTATCGAAGTTCCATTGGTCGGGATAATAACGGGATCCGTAATGGCTATTTTGCTTCCCGAATTTTCAGCTCTTTATAAAGAAAAAAACACCGAGAAGATCGTCTATTTATGGCATGGAGCTATGGTTAAATGCGCACTTATCATATTTCCCGTTATGATATTTCTGCTTATAACGGCGCCTGAAGTAATGCGTGTAATTTTTTCCGCAAAATATTCTGAAAGCGCTGTTCCATTTCGAATTTATTTATTGCTTTTGCCTGTTCGAATCACTCAATTCGGGGCGATTCTTATGGCAGCTGGTAAAAGCAGGCTTATACTTTTAAGATCATCCATAGGATTATTTATCAATCTTGTTTTAAGTGTCATTCTCGTAAAGCTTATAGGGTATATAGGCGCAGCTATCGGGACCGTTGCGAGTATTTATCTTTGGTCTACTCCATTTAATCTGAAATGTGTAAAGCAAGTAATGAAAGAGAGCTTTAAGAGGTATTTTCCATATGGAGATTTGTTTAAAATTCTTGCTTGTTCTCTGATAGCGGCTATGCCCGTTGCATATCTGACATGCGCCGCAGATCTTGCCGACATAGCACTTCTAGGCATCGAAACGTTTATCTATGGCGCTTTTTTATTGGGCTTATTTCACTTATGCGGATATATAAATATTCCTGTGTTGATCCAACGGATGGCAAAGAAATAAGTTGGCAAGCAAGAAAGATTATTCCTGAATACATGTTTTTGAAGAAATGCGGAGTCGCAAATGAATGATCAAGAAAAGAGAAAAAAGCTTATTGAGCTTCTAAAGGAGGAAAGCAAACACAGTGGTTATCAAATGCTGCCGCCTTGTCTTGTAGAGGTAATGGGTGAAGCTCCTGCCGGTCTTGTCGGAGACAAACGGCAGGATGCCAGTCGCTATGATTGGTTTAACTGTAAATGGGACTCTTCGGTGAATTCTATTATCGATATAGGAGCCAACCTGGGATATTTTTCATTCAGGGCATTAAAGGATTTTAACGTTAAGATCAATGCTTATGAACCATATGAGCCGCATGCTGAAGCGATGTCCATTATTCGCGAATTATGCGGCTTCAATCCCGAGGAAGTTATCATAAGCAACAAAAGTGTCGGGATGAAGGAAATAGACGCCTTGCCCGCCGCTGATCTCTTGATCCTATTAAATGTTTTACAACATGCCGGCGAGGATTTTGATAGTGATATGGTTCTGTCTATTGAAGGTTGGAGAGATTATGCTATAGGATATTTGAAGAAATTAAGGAATAAAACGCGTCTTATGTTCTTCCAGATGGGGTATACATGGAAAGGTTACGAAGGAAAACTCTGTCAAGATAATGACATTATAGATTTTACGGTCAAATTACTTGATGAAGCAGGGTGGCATATTAGACATTGCGGTATAGCAAAGGACATTAGCAGGCCGCTATATTATGAGGACTATGAGGTTTCAATTTCTAGGCATAATGCAGTTTTTTTACCGGAATTAAACGGTTTTACGGGAAAAGTTAAGAAAAATATTATGAATTTTTTACATCCGGAATATTTAGGGATTTATCGATTCGCACAGCGTCCACTATGTATGTGTGAGGTGAAAAATTAACGTTCTTATTCTTTCGGATTGTAATCAGAGGGCAGCCATTGCTTGTTTTCGGTCGCTTCGATTAAAAGGCGTAAAGGTGCTTTTCGGTCTGTCGAAAAAGCAAAAGCTTGCAGATCAATTTGTTTGTTACATAAGACAAGGCAGCCCCATTTTTCGTTACGACGATAGCAGCTGCGAAGAATTTTGCGAATCGCTTTTATCTATCGGCAAAAAAATAGGCAGTTATGTTCTCTTCCCCTCGGGAGAGCGCATATTGCGCTGGGCAATTTCGAAGAAGGAAGAATTAAAACAACACGGCGTCATAATTCCGACTGTAGGTATTGAAATTTACAAAGAATTTTCCGATAAATTTAAATTTGCAAATATTTGTAAAAACTACAATCTCCATGTTCCCGATGAATATGATTCGATCCCGGATAAATATGCTTTTAAATTTGTCGTTAAACCTAAAGAGGGGATATGGGGCAGGGATAATATATTGACAGTGCCTTTTCTTGTTGAAAACAGCAGATCCTTAGAATTATTAAAGAAAAAGAACCTTGACCGGCATAGTCATTTTATCCAGCAATATATAGATGGTCCGAGTTATTATTATTGCGGTCTTTACGAGGAAGGTCATAAAAAGCTGGGCATGGCACAAAAAACCCTTATTCAACAGCCCGGCGGCGGGTCTGTTATAAAAGCGAAAATCGATCATCTTCCTGATGAGATAGTTGAAAAGGTCGATAAAATGCTGTTATCTCTCGGATGGCAAGGATTGCTAATGGTTGAGTTTAAAGAATTGAACGATAAATATTATGCCATAGAATGTAACCCGCGCTTATGGGGGCCCTTACAACTTGCGGTAGATAACGGTTTCGATTTTCCCTATGCGCTTTGGTGTTTAACGGCGAGCGAAGAAATAAAGGCAAGTAATCGACTTGGGCGCAGCATTGGGTACAGATGGGCAGGGGGATATCTTTTTGGATGGTTGGCCAGAATTGAGACAGGAACGGATTTTCAACGCAACGATGGCCATAATGTCCGCGAAACAGTCTTTAGGGATATCTGGTTGCGCATGGATACGTTGATATATTTTGTGGTCGAATTTATGTTTTTGTGCAAAAAAATGATCAGAGCAATAATGAGACGATGAACATATGGAGAAGAGCGTAAATATAGACTCCAACAAACTATTGCGCGGCGTCTACGAAACCGAAAGGATCCCGGGAGGGATCCCTTATCCCCGGACGGAGCCGGACTTTACCCGCAATATACTGAACGAACACGGCGTACTGTATCGTCCGGTCGTCGATGAAGATCATCTTGAAAAAGGAGGGCAAAAACCCGTCTGGCCGGACGGTAAGGCATTCTGTGTTTGTCTTACACATGACGCGGATTGGGTGTCGCAATACTCGTTAAGGCAGAGCATTCGCAAAGCCGGCAGGGATAATGTTTCAGGCCGTCGTAAAGATAGGATCATCACAGACCTTACTAAAGATATAGTAAGAAATCTTTTACGTTTCGGCAAAAAGGATGATTTTAATCGTTACGAAGAATGGCTTAAGGTTGAAGAACGAATTGGCGCTCGTTCCACGTTCTTTTTCTGGCCCGGAAGAAAAAGCGTCAAGAAGCCCCACCGGACAGATTGTCTTTATGAAATGACGGATGATGTTGTATTTGACGGGCGGAAATGCACGGTATCCGACATGATAAAGGAGATAGACCAGAGAGGGCGGGAGATAGGGCTTCATGCTTCGTGGAACTCTTCTGATGATGCCGACGAAATGAAAAGGCAAAAAGAGAGCCTGGAAAGAGTGGTAGGGCATGAAGTGGCGAGCGTGAGGCAGCATTTTCTTCATTACGACATCCGTGTAACTCCAGGGGTCCAGGCGGAAGCCGGTTTTAAGTATGATTCTACGCTCGGATTTAACGATAACATAGGGTTCAGGTTCGGGACGTGTTATCCATGGAACCTTTATAATATCGATACGGGAAAAGAAACGGATCTTCTCGAAGTGCCCCTTATAATCCAGGACGGCGCCATGTTGAGCGCGGATAAATTCCTTAAGCTTAATACCGACGAAGCATTCGCGCGGATCAGCGAACTTGGCGCCGAAGTCGAAAAAGCAGGAGGAGTATTGACGCTTCTCTGGCATCCTCACGTGCATGTATGGCCGGAATGGAAAGAGCTCTACATAAAAACACTCGATCATTTTAAAAATAAAAATGCCTGGTTCGCGCCGGTCAAAGAGACGGGCGAATGGTGGCAAAAGAACAAGCCGGAGATTCGGAGAAAATCCGGTGCGCAATAAAATGAAAAAGGTACTGTTAATAACATATTATTTCCCGCCGAGGCAAAGCATCGCATCCATACGCCTTCGAGGGCTTGCGAAATACCTGCCTGAAAATGGATGGGAACCGGTCATTCTTACCGCCGAGTTGCCAGGAGATCCGGATCCCGGGTTCAAGGTAGTGCAGACATCATACCGGGGGAACGTAACAGAGGTCATTAAAAAAAGGGTAGGATTAAAGCCGGACAAAAGGATAGAGCAGCAGGTATGGATGCCGGTTTCCTTCCGCGGAAAGAAAAATTCGTATCTGCAAAGGATCAAGAATTTTGTAGAGGGCATCATAGTGTATCCGGACAACCAGAAATATTGGTATTCATCCGCCATTGAGTCCGGATCCAAAGTTTTAAAAGAACAGGAATTCGACGCGATATTGAGCAGTTCGCGTCCCGAAACCTGTCATCTTATCGCGGCAAAGCTTGTGGAGCAGTTCAAGCTGCCCTGGGTCGCGGATCTACGCGACCTGTGGACCCAAAGTTATTACAGGCCGGACGCGCCTTTCAGAAAATATTTCGAACAAAAACTGGAGATCAGGACTTTATCGCTCGCTGACGCTTTGATAACGGTTTCAGGCCCTTTGTCGGAAAAACTGGAGACATTGCATTCAGGAAAGAAGGTTCTAACGATACCGAACGGATTTGATCCGGATGATGTGTGGGAAAGCCCTCTCACATCCAAATTCTCGATCACCTATACCGGTGGACTTTTCGAAGGTCGGAGGGATCCTTTGCCCCTTTTTAAGGCGCTAAGGATCCTTATAGAAGAAAACAAAGTCGATCCGCGTCGTTTGCAAATACGTTTCTTCGGAAGGCCGCAACATTGGCTGGATAAGGAAATAAAGGACAATGGGCTTGAAAATATTGTTTTCCAGTTCGGCATTATACCAAGAGAGACCGCGCTGGCCAAACAAAGAGAATCTCAGTTATTGATGGTCCTTAATTGGAATGACCCCAGGGAAGAAGGTGTGTATACCGGTAAAATTTTTGAATATCTGGCCGCCAAAAGACCGATAATCGCCGTGGGAGAGCCCGGTGGTATCGTAAGCGCTCTTCTGGAAAAGACCGGCGTCGGCTATTGTGCTTCGGATGCCGATCGGCTAAAAGAGATCTTACTCGGATACTATAAGGAATATAGTGAAACAGGCAAGGTCAGTTATCACGGTAAAGAAGAAGTCTACGAATATAGCCACAAAGAGATGGCAAAAAAGTTCTCCGAAGTGCTCGATAATGTTTCTGCCGGGGGCATGCGTGCGGGGAATTGAAAAGATACTGGAATCGATATGGCGATAAAAGAGAACGACCCGAAAGTCCTGATATTGTTCCTGAGATACGGTGATACCTATAAGGGCGCCTATGAAGAGCTCGTGAAAATATGCGAGCGTATCACTCTCCCCAAACGCATGGTCGTGATACATAACGACAGGGAGGATATGGGGCCCCGTCAGAAGGGCGAGTGGGTCTACGAAATGGGGGGAGATAATTCTGTTTACGAATTTTCCGGGTGGCAGAAAGCCTTAAGGTCCGAGGTGTCGGTCTCGTTCTCGCCGGACGTGTACATGCTGGTGAATGACGCGTTTCTCGCGAAAAGGTTCTACGCGACCCCCGTTATCGATGACGATATGTTCCGTATCCTCGCCGGCAAAAAAGTGATCGGCGGCAACCTGCGCAGGAATTCTTTCTCCATAAAGTACAAGGGGATGGAACTGCAGGACTACGTGACAACGCATTTTTTCCTGATGAGCAGGGAAGCGCTCGACGCGTTGGGGACCCTGGTGAGCGAAGCCGACCCGGACAGGTTCGTAAAACCCCGGTTCTCGGAGGAAATATTCACGGACAATGAGATATGGACAGAGAAATTCAAAAAATATCTCACGGCATCGCTTACCGGCAAATACCACGAGAAGGGAAAGACGGTCTCCCCCGAACATTATGGATTTTTGAAGCGAAAAGTGATCGCCGTGGTGAACGAGTTGCTCCTCTCGGCCCGCGCGAGAGAAGCGGGGATCCGGCTTGCGGACATGTCGCCTTTCCCGGGTTTCTTGAACCTGTATAATACCTTTTTTACTCCTTTCGGTATCGTGAGGCCTTTTCAATTCTTAAGAAGAATAGCGCTGGATCCCGCCCACGCGTTTTTCGGATCGAGATTTTCAAGGACGCTTGGGTGGGATGAACGGTTCAGGGAAACGTGCGCGCAAAACCTGAAAAAGAAACTTTCAAGGCAACTGGCATGATACAGGGGCTTTTAAGGGATAACAGGAAAAAACTGGACGAGGACCTGAAGGGCGCCGAAAAGAGGCGTTTTTTCACACCCGCGACTTACGGCAAGTAGCTCGTCACGCTTCCGTGGTACTATATCGACCGGTTGATGGACCGGAAGGGCCTTTTCGCCATGGGATATACTTTTACGGCAAGGAAGCGCGGTTAGGTCCGTTTTTTCGCGACAACGAAGATCTCCGGAGCGGGAGTGAAGCTGGAGATGAGTTTATCGAAACCGTAAGCCACTATCTTTATTCTTTTTAGAAGGGATATCCTGGAGGAAGAGCTCGAGGAAACGGTTTTGTAATTATCTATCACCAGGTTCCCGTGTCCCGGTTTAAAGAGCCTGATGATCCTGTCCAGGAACCTGTTCACATAGAGGATCGAACGCCTTTTCCGCGCGCATACGGTCTGGAACCCGGCGCCTTCCAGCGCCGACAATAATTCATCTTTCGAGAACAGGCTTACATGCGTATCGTCACGGATTATGTCCCGGCTTTTGTCGGTCGGCGTCTGCAGGAAAAGATAGCCGTCCGGTTTAAGCACGCGGAACACCTCGTCTAAACAGGTCGCCGGGTCCCGCAGGTGCTCTATTACATCGAAGGCGGTGACGATGTCGAAGGAATTATCACCGAAGGGGTACCTGTCCTGGGCGTCGCACCGGATCACCTCGGCGCCGGGCGCTATCTCTTTGGCTTTTTCGGCGGCTTCCCGCGATATCTCGATCCCGTAAGTGTCGAAATGTTCCTGCGCGAATTTCAGGAAAAAACCGCAGGCGCAGCCCACGTCCAGCAGTTTGCCGGCACCCTTGTGTTTTAGTATTTCTTTGAGGCGCAACTCATTGTTGAGGAAAGATACCCCCGGCCTGTAATCCCTGAATTCCCGTCTTTCGAGGTTTTGTTCCCGCATTTCAGTGTCGGTGTTTTTGGCGCAAGGCGGCTGTTTAAGGTTTTTCGAGACGTTCCGCCAGATTATCCACGGCCTCCACGATATCCTCCGGTTTTATGCTTTCCATGCAAAGGTTATCCCCGTACCGGCATTTTCTGGAGTCGCAGGGCACCAGGCAGTGTTTCCTGTTAATGACCTTTCTTATGACTATGGCCTTTTCGTTATATGGTTCCCACGCGAATTTCGACGGCCCGCATACCGCGACCTGGGGTTTGCCGAGAGCCGCCGCTATCCACATCGGGCCGGAGTTCGTTGATACGAAGATATCCGTCTCGTCGATCAGGGCCGTTGTTTCCTTTACCGAAAGTTTTCCCGTAAGGTCGAGGACCGGGAAGGAGAGCGATCTTGCGACCTCGCCGGTAGGCGCGGCGTCGCCGGCGGACCCTGCGAAGATCATCCGCGCGCCGTATTTTTCATGCAGGCGTTCGATCGCGGATATCCATTTGGCTTCGGGAAGGGAGCGCGTAAAATATCCCTTTTTGACCCCCACGTGAAAAGTCACCGTAAAAGGTTTGTCTTCCCGCTGAAAGCCGTCCAATATCTCCTTTATTTTTTCTTTTTCCGCGTCAAAAGAAAACGGCACGAAAATATTGTAGTCGCTTTCTTTTATTTCTATCCCCAGTTTTTTCAATATGTCCAGTTCGATCCGTACCATGTTCTTGCCTTTGAACGCCTCTGCATCCAGTTCGCCGTGATATATTTTTTTGACGGCCCTGGCGAGAAGGATGAACAGCCGGTACAGCAGGGCGTTAATATGCCCGTTTATGTTCGAATAGTAACCTAATCCTATAAGGAGGTCATGGCGTTCTCTTAATGACCCCAGGATACGGACGATGCTATCCAGCCTGATCATTTTGTCGATGTGCCGGATGGGATAGTTCTCCATGAATCCGCCTCTTCGCGAAAGCACGGTTATGGAAGAAACGGGATAAGCGGCCTTCAGCTTCTTTAAAAGCGGACCCAGTATTATCGTGTCGCCGATGCCGGCGGAGGAAAGTATCGCTATCTTTTGCATCTTTAAAAAAATACCGTTGGACTTGAACGCTTTACTGATTAGAATTTAGCATAAAAGCCGGCAAAATGAAAGCAAAGACATCGGCCGTAACGCACAATAAGATTTTGTATACCCGGCTTATAATGGTAAAATATACTGGAAAATGAAGATACTTTATATCACGCGTAAATTCCTGCCGTCCATCGGCGGCATGCAGACCCAGAGCTTCGAATTCTATAACGCCCTGAAAAAGAAGAACAGTGTGCATCTTGTCGCCTGGGGACATTCCCAGGCATTCCTGCCTTTTTTCCTGGTGGCGGCCTTTCTGAGGTCGGTTTTTTATCTCTTGAGATACGATATAGACATCATACAGGTCGGTGACCTGGTATTAGCGCCTTTAGGATATGTTTTAAAGCGTATTTTCCGAAAAAAAACGCTTGCCATGGCTCACGGCAAGGATGTCGCGTACAGCGATCCCGTTTATGATAATATCGTGATCACCGCGGCGTCCAGGCTCGACGGCGTAATATGCGTGAGCGAATTTCTAAAGGCGAAGCTGGGGAACAGGGGGGTTCCCCGGAACACGTTATTTACCAATCCAAACGGCATAAACACGGAACTTTACGGGAGCCTGCCCGATAAAGACCGGGCATCCGGTTTGCTCGAGGCGAAATACGGTATCGATCTCAGGGGAAAGAAGGTGCTGCTTTCCGTATCGAGGATGGTCAGGAAGAAGGGGATAGCTTATTTTATCAGGAACATTTTTCCCCGAATAACCCGGGATTGTCCCGGGACGGTGCTTTTGCTTGTAGGCGGAGCGAGGGGCGGGGAAGCGAAAGCGGAACAGAAGGCTTCGATAGCCTTTCTCGAGAAGAGCGGTCTTCGGGATAGGGTATTCATGCTGGGCGGTATAAGCGACAGGGAAGGGCTTTTAGAGGCGGTTTACGGGGCGGCCGATGTTTATATAATGCCGAATCAAAGCATGAAGAAGGATTATGAGGGGTTCGGGATCGTCGCGCTGGAGGCCTCGATGCACGCGATCCCTGTTGTTGCCTTCGGGGTGGACGGTATCCCCGACGCGGTCAAGGACGGGGAGAACGGGATATTGATCGGTCCGGGCGATGACAATTCCTTCGCGGATACCGTCACGGAGCTTTTAGTTGATGAACAGAAAAGAGAAGACATAGGCTATAGAGCCAGGGATTTCGTGAGGAAGAACTATAGCTGGGACGTTATAGTGTCCGGATATGAAGGTATAGCGGGAAAAGTCCTGAATAGCGGGGGATGAAGCCCTTCCGGCTGTTCGATCACCGGTGCAATAGGTCCAACTCCATTTTTTTTATCTTGCTTAAAGCATTCTCTATAAGCCTGCGGTTGGCCGCCATCAGATCGGAAAGTAACCCGAGGAGCATTATCTGGAAACCGAGGAGGATAAGGACGGCCATCAGTATAAGGGACTGCAGGTGTCCCGCCCCCTGTCCGTTAATGTAGAAATATAAGAACCTTAACCCTATCAGGAAGCCGGCCGAGAAAAGCAGGCCCCCGAGAAACAAAAAGACCTTGAGGGGCCGGTACATTGTATATACCCGCACGAGCGTGGCGATAGACCTTACCAGATATTCCGGGATGGTGCTGAAAAGGCGGGATTTCCTGAGTTCCGGATTGGTTAAGATCTCTATATTTTCCACGACCAGCCCCTTATTACCGGCGGCGATTATGGTCTCAAGGGTGTAGGTGAATTCCGATATAACGTTGAGCTTTATTGCCGCTTCCCTGCTGTAGGCCCTGAAACCGGTGGTGGCGTCCGGGATCTCGAGTCCGGAAAGGTATCTGACCACGCGGCTTCCGAAGCGCTGCAGCTTCTTTTTCATGAAGGAAAAGTGCGCGATCTCTTCGATCTTCCTGTTCCCGATGACTATATCGGCTCTTTTTTGAAGTATGGGCTTCACGAGTTTTTCGATATCGGAGCCTTTATACTGGTTGTCGGCGTCGGTATTTACGATGATATCCGCGCCCATTTTCAGGGCTGTATCAAGGCCGGTGGAAAATACCACGGCCAGGCCCTTCCGTTTTTTTAACCGGACGATATTATGCACCCCATGTTGTTTCGCTATTTCCACGGTCCTGTCGGTCGAACCGTCGTCTATGACGAGGATCTCGATCTCGGAGATACCTTCTATGCTTTTCGGGAGGTCTTTCAGCGTTACGGGCAGGGATCCCTCTTCGTTAAAACAGGGTATCTGTATGACGAGCTTACACTTTTCCATGAAAGTAAGGTTATCATATATTAAGGTTAAAAGCAAGGTAGCCCAATACGGCGGGGAGTCAGGCTAAAACTGTTTTTCATGGACATAGTTGCTATATGCGCGAAATATCGGGTATAATAATACAAAGCGGCTTTTTGGGCCCGGTGTATATAAACGAGGTAATGGTGAAGACGATAATATTGGTATTTATGGTATTTTTTGCCGGTTTTTACGGCACGGACGCTTTCGGGGCCGAAAATATCGTTTTTGATTTTGAAGGATCGAATGACGCCTGGGGGGTGCCCGACTGGGCTTTTTACCAGTCCGATCACAAGGCCAGGACGGCGGAAGCAAGCGACGATGTCGCGTCATCCGGAAAGGGGTCGCTCAAGGTGATGTGCGAATTCCCCGGGGACGTGTGGACGGCCGCGGTGGTCGAAGTTAAGAAGGATATCGACCTGCGCGAATATGACACCATATCGATGGACGTATATCTTCCCAAAAAAGCCCCCAGTGGTATAATACAGGCACGCATAATACTGACCGTGGGGGATGGGTGGCGTTTTACCGAAATGCGTGAAGGTATTCCTCTCGCGCGCGGCAAATGGACCACGATAAAGGTCCAGATCGACAAAGGCGCGGAAGAAGGTTCGCACCCGGACTGGAAAGGAAGGGGGGAAAAACGCCTTTATCACGATATCGACAAGGTCCGTAAAATAGCGGTAAGGATAGAATATAACGCGGCTCCCCCTCACAGGTTAGGCCCCCGGTATCATGGCCCTATCTACGTGGACAACGTTGTAATAGAATGACCTCATAAGCCAGGGAGTATAATGAAAAAGACCGTTATAGTAGTGATTTTCATGGCTGTAGTAACATTGTTAATGGCCAAAGACAAGCTGATAGAGCTTTCAGCGGAGAAAACATGTTCTTTTATACTTGGCTCCAAGATGGATATAGGCAGCGTGAGGGTGGGCATATTGAGGCCGGTGATAGACATAAAAAAGATGAGGCTCTACAATCCCGAGGGATTTCCCGTAAAGCTGATGGCCGACATACCGGAGATATACGTGCGCTATGAGCTTGCCGGGATATTCAAGGGGAACGTCCATATCCGGGAGTTGAGGTTCAACCTTAAAGAGTTCAATATCGTCAAGAACAGCGGCAAGGCCGTCAATCTTGATTCCCTTAAGCCCGTGAGCAACAAGGAGGACGGCGAGCGCATGGCGGAAGAGGAACAGGGCGAACTGCCGGATATCAGGATAGATACCCTGTATCTGAAGGCGGGGGAGGTCGTTTATACGGATTATTCGGGGTCCGTGAAGGATCCGGCCATAACCAGGTTCAAAGTGAATATCGACGAAAGGTTTGAGAACATAGAAGACCCTTACACCCTTGTCAGGCTGATAATCCACAGGGTGCTTATGAAAACTACGGTATCCAATCTGGTGGATGTCCCCATGCGGGGAGTGAAAGATATATCGGACAAGGCCTATGAGATGGGGGCCTCAGCCGTTGAGAGCGCGAAAGGGGCCACTAAAATGATGGCCGCCGGGACCCAGACCATGATGAAGGGAGCGGGCGATACGATGCAAAAAGCCGCGGAGAATATAGGGGGATTTTTTACGGGGACATCCCCGAAGACCGGACAAGCGACCGAAGAAAAGAGCAGGTGATCAGAAATATATCGACAAGAGAGGGGCATGTGTTATAGAATTTATATCGCCCACGCGGCAAACACGGAGCGGCATATGGAAGAGCATAAAATACTGGTTGTGGACGACAATAAGGATTTCGCCGATGTCTTCTGCGACATATTGAGATCCAACGATTATAAAGCGGAATGTTGCTACGGAGGCGCCCAGGCCCTGGAGCTGCTGAAGGACGGGACCTACGATATACTGTTCCTGGATATCAGGATGCCCGAGATGGACGGTATACAGACCCTGAAAGAAGTGAAAAGGCAGTGGCCGTCCACTACCGTGATAATGATGACGGGTTATTCGGTTGACGAGATGGTCCACAGGGCAATTGAGGAAAAAGCCTCGGAGATCATATATAAACCTTTCGAGATAGAGAAAGTCCTGGGCCTGATAAAATCCACCGTGAGCTGAGAGCCGCGCTTTCCAAAGCACCGTCTAATATGACCATACCGCCCCTATACAGACGCATATCGGTAACGCTTCTATTGATCCTCGCGTCGGCCGCTCCCGCCCTTGCCGATAACGGCGATTTCTTTTCTTACAACAGGTTTTTCCTAAAGACCGGCGTGATAGAGAGTATACCGCGGGACGGCAGGATACAGACCGATCTTAGCAGGTTCGCCGTGAGTTATACCGACGGCCTGTATTATTTTTCGTCGGGCAGGATAGAAGAGGCGAGGAAGAACTTTGGCGAAGCGCGGCGGACATGGCCCGAATATTACGCTACGGATTTTTTGCTGGCGCTTACCTATGAAGAAGAGGGGGATCACCGGACGTCGGCAAGGTATTATAAAAGCTACCTTAACAAGCTCAAGGCCCTGCATTCCGGAGATTATCGCATTTCCGGCCCTCTGATGTTCAGTATCGGGTCTTCCGCTGTTGAACCGTATCCGGTCGCTTATGAAATGGTAAAACAGCATCTGGCAGGATACGGGATAGATATCGACCGTGTTCGCCCCGTAATGATGCTTCCCGAATTTCTTTTTCACATCATTCTGGTTATCGCTTTAGCCCTTATATACGTGGCGGTCAAGTTCGCGGTGTTGCCCTATTTCAAAAGGCGATATCGCATTAATCATCCCCCGGAGGGATTCTGGGTATGCGCCGAATGCGGCGCGTATAATCCTGATACGGCGAAGGTGTGCGGCGAATGCAACAGGCCCAGAGAATGACGGGCGTGCGATAAAATGGACACAAAGGGATTTTTTGAATTTGTTTTCGGATGTCCCCCCGGGGTCATAACGGCCGGCGTGGTAGTGACCCCTTTTCTTGCTCCGGAAAGGTTTGCCGCGGGCGCCGACCGAGGGATGTCTTTTAAAGGAAGGTTATACCAGGGGATAAAAGTATCGCGGAAAGGCGCGGAATACACGGTTATCCGTGGCGGGCTGGGAGACCGTCTTCTGGGGGACGCTGTTCTCTTCCTGGGGGCGAATACGTCCGCGGAAGAGATACTTTTTACGGGATCCTGCGGCGGGATGAACGGGTGCGGTATAGGGGATATATTGCTTTGCGAGCGGGCCTTTAACGGTGAAGGGTTCTCGAGGTATCACAAGGACGGGTTCAAGATAAGCGATGTAACGGACTCCGGGGAGTATGAACCGGGCGATGAACGATACGTGAGGGAGTTAAAAGGTTTTCTTTCGTCCGGCTTCGAGGGGAGAAATCCCGCAAAGATGGGCGATGTTTTCACGATAGGTTCATTGGCCGCTGAAAAGGAGGAAGCGCTTATACACATAAAGGATAAGGGTTTCAAGGGGGTGGATATGGAGATGTCGGCGGTTTACCGGGCCGCCCGTGTCTCGGGAATAAGAGCGGCGGGCGCGCTTGTAGTGAGCGACCTTCCGCTTGAAAAGCCTTTCTGGGAGGCATTGTCGCCGGAGGAAAAGGGGAAATACGATAAAGGCCTGGATGATGTGATCCGTTTATCCGCGGGATTCATCACAAGATAAAACCGGGGAAGGGATAAAGAGGGGGAAAGACATGAAAAAGAAGGCATTAGTGGTGCTTGCGGCGGGGTTCGAGGAAACGGAAGCCATAGTCCCGTTGGACGTACTTCGCAGAAGTGAGGTTGATGTTATCGTAGCCGGGCTCGGAGGGGAGATGGTAACAGGAGCTTATGGCCTTTCCGTTAGGGCGGACGTGGTTTTTGAAGATTATAAAGATGTTCCGGACGCCGTCGTGTTCCCGGGCGGAATGCCCGGCTCGGAGAACCTTGCTTCATCCACCAAAGTCAAGGAACTTATCGCGAAAATGTATTCGGAAGGGAAGATAATAGCGGCTATATGCGCTTCCCCCGCGCTGGTCCTGGCCCCCGCGGGTATCCTGGAAGGAAGGTCGGCGACCTGTTATCCGGGCCTGGAGAAGAATTTTTCGGCCGATATCAAGGCAAAAAAGGACGAGGTCGTGCAGGACGGGAACATTATTACGAGCCGGGGGCCCGCCACGGCGTTTCCTTTCGGCATCAAAATAGCGGAAAACCTCGTAGGCAAGGCAAAGGCCCGGATGGTCGCGGAGCAGATGCTGTACGAAGAATAAATCAAGTTACAAGTTACAAGCCGCAGGGTAGTAGAATATAATCGGCGGACCGTTATGCGCCTCTGCGGTGCACCGCGCCTTGCCCGAATTTATCCGCTATTTTGTCCAGCGCTTTATGGAGGCGCTCTTTCTTCAGGTTCCTTTCTTCCTCTGGGTAGAAGAGGTCATCCAGGACCGATACGTTCGAAAGATAAGATACACGTACGCCCACCAGTCTGACAGGCCTTTTGCCCGCCTTGAAATCCTCAAGTTTTTCGGACACTTTAGCGTATATTTCATCCGCGAAGTTGGTAGGGCATTGCACGGTAACGGCTCTCGTATATGTCTTAAAATCGGAGAATCTTATTTTAAGGGTAATGGTCCTGCCCTTGAAGCCGGATTTGCGGAGACGCCTGGAAACTTTTTCCGATAGGAACATCAACGTATCCTTGATGAGGTTCCGATCGGTCACGTCCTCATCGAAGGTATGTTCGTTGCTTATGGATTTAATTATCCCGGAGCTTTCGACGGGACGCGGGTCTATGCCGTTAGCGAGTTCCCAGAGGTGTCCTCCGTTCTTTCCCAGCATCTGCTCCAGCTCCTCTTCGCGCCGCGCGGCCAGGTCACCTATCGTGTTAATGCCGAACTTCTTAAGATGTTCCAGGGTCTTTTCGCCGACTCCCCACAGTTTTTCCACCGGCAGGGGGCGCAGAAAACCGAAGAGCCCCTTTTCGGTTACTTCCGTCAACCCGTCGGGTTTAGCGATGTCGGAGGCTATTTTTGCCGTCATTTTGTTCGGGGCCATACCGATCGAAGAGGGAAGGCCTGTTTCTTTTTTAATGACGTCTTTTATCATGCGGCAGGTTTCACGGGGGGTGCCGAAAATAGCATAGCTTCCCGTTATATCAAGAAAGGCTTCATCTATGCTTACGGGCTCGATCTCAGGCGTGAATCTTTCAAGTATATCGAGGACATGGTGAGACGCGCGCACGTATTTTTTAAAGTTGGGCCCGAGAAAAACGGCGCGGGGGCACTTATTGTAGGCTATGGATATGGGCATGGCGGAATGTATCCCGTATTTCCGGGCTTCATAAGAACAGGCGGCCACTACGCCTCTGCCTTTTCCGGATTTAGGGTCGGAACCGACTATAACGGGTTTGTTCCGGAATTCCGGGTTATCGCGTTGTTCGACAGATGTGAAAAACGCGTCCATGTCGACATGGACTATGTATCGTTCCTTCTTGGCCATGGTCTATGGTCTGCAGTCTATAGTCTGCAATGCGCCCCGATCTACCTTTCCGCTCCTGGTCCTGGGCAATTCATCAAGCACGTGTATCCTGGCGGGGAGCTCGTGCAGTGCAAGATTTTTCGAACATAGTTCCCTTATTTTGTGTTCTGCTTTGTCCGTGTGACCTCTTCGCTTGAGGGATACGAAATAATGCAGGCCGTCGTCTTTTTTTGAAACGGCTATTTCTTTTATAAGGGGAGAACCCGTAAGTTTACTTTCGATATCAGGGAAGGATATCCATTTTCCTCCGGATTTTACGACAAGATTATCCCTGCCCTTGAAATATATGAACCCGGCCTTGTCCCGGAACCCCATGTCGTCGGACCTGAACCAGCCGTTTTTCAGTCTTTTGTTTGTCAGATCCTCGTCTTTATAGTATCCGGCAAAAAGCGACGGTCCTTTGTAAGAGATATTGCCGTTCTTGCCGAATTTCACCTTGAATCCTTCGATGACCCTGCCGACGCTCCCGGTCTTTTCTTTGCCTGCCGCATTGGATATGAAGGGGTGGCACATTTCAGTGGAACCATAACTGTCCAGAAGAGGCTTGCCGAACGCCGATCTCCAATTTTTAAAAAGATCCGTCTGCAGCTTTTCGCCGGATGAGACAAAGATCCGGACATTTCCGAAAAGCCTCCTCAAGGAAGCGGCATGGGGCAGGAAGACCGAATACATCGACGGGACCGCGAAGAACAGGGTAGGTCGTTTCTTCAGTATCTTTCTGACGGAGAAAGGGTTCGGTATGTTTCGCGAAAGGATCGTTCCTCCTCCGAAATGGAATGGAAAGAGCAGGCTGTTACCAAGCCCAAAACTGGTATGCATGCGGGAGCAGGAATATGTGATGTCGTTTTTCTTCATTTTGAGTATCGTTCCGGGGAACAGGTCCACGAACAGGTCTTTGTAAGTATGCGCGACGCCCTTCGGTCTTCCGGTCGTGCCGGAGGTGAAAAGGATTAGCGCCGGGTTATTATGGTCCGGCGTGACGAAAAGCCGGTTTTTGGGATATTTTTTGATGAATGAAAGAAAATATTCCGAAGAAACGTTCCTCGCTATTTTCAGGAAGCGACGGCCACGTGCATTTTTAAGGACACTGTCCGCGCAAAGGACGCATTTGGGTTGTATATCGTTCAGGACGGCATTCCACTCTTCCTTTTTGAGCATGGGGTCGACGGCCCCTACGGTTATGCCGAGTCGTATACAGGATAAAAACGCAACTACGAACTCTATCGAGTCGAAGAGGGCGAGGACGATAACGTCGCCCCGCGATATACCCTTTGACAGGAGGAAGGAGCAGAACCTCGACGTCATGTCGTGAATATTCCGGTAAGAATATTTTTTTCCTTCCGAATGGACCGCGGCGCTCTTTTGCTTAAGATGCTTGAGGACAAGCCTGTGGTACAGGGAATTTTCGGTCTTGTCAAATATGAGGCTCGCGCCGGAAGGTTCGAGGCCGGCTTTTTTGACTACTCCGAGGAGTCCGTTTTTGGGGATATAGCGCCCCAGTTTATATATAACGAACCTGTTCTCATCGTCTCTTGGTGTTCCGTCGTGTAAAGTTATAGTGTTCGAGCCGGCCAGAAGGCCCAGGTATTGACCGCCTTTCGCGAGGGATTCCAGCGAGCTCGTGGCGGGTATGAGCATATCCGGGCACATTATCCGCAGTATGGCCGTGTAATTGAGGGCAAGGTCCAGGTCGCCCGGCGGTTCAGCCGCGTAGTTCGATATCTGGTTGGGTATGAATGCCGATGTGCTGCCCATGGGGAGGTCCAGTTTTTTCATGAGCAGGAGATCCCCGGCGATGCTTGCCGCGGTCTGGCCGGGCAGGCCGATAATATTCCCGGAACTTACCTGGAATCCGAGTTTTTTCAGGGTTCTTACGCGGGATATCCTGCGCGCCAGGGTATCGGAAGGCTTGATCTTCCTGTAGAGACGCGGATCGGATGTTTCGAATTTGAGTATGTATCTTTCGACGCCTATATCCCGGAGCAATTTATACTTTTTTTCGGACAGATTACCGAAACAGCCTATTATCGTAAGGTCGGCATACACCTCTTTTATTTTTTTTAATAATAAGTACAGCTTTTTGAAGTAGGCTTCGGAGTGGCATTCGCCCGTTTGGAACATTATTACCCTGCGGCCGTGCCTGTAGAGTTTTTTTACGCGGCTCAGGACCGCCTCATCGCTGAGAACATATCTTTTTATGCCGGAGTTAACGTTCATCCCGCAGAAATTGCAGGCCTGGCCGCATATGTTCGAGTATTCGATCACGCTTCGGACTTCCACATTTTTCCCGAAACGCGCGTCCCTTATTCGGCAAGCGCGCTCAAAGAGAAGTTTTTGTTCTTTGCCCCTGGCAAGCAGGGCTTTGATGAGGTCCTTTTTTTTGTTGAAATTATAAGGCAGGCGATGTGTCTTTTTCGGGGGCATGTCAGTTCTTTCTTCCGGACGTTTTTTTCTCTATAAGTTTCGAGATGTTGTTTACGGTGTCGAAATTGGCTATTGTCACTTCGCTCATGTTCACGGAGACATTGAAGTTCTTTTCCACGAAAGCTATAAGTTCCATGAGCCGCAGGGAGTCGACTATACCCGCGCCGAACAGCGATTCGTCGTTGCCGATATCGCCTTCACCGCGGAGAAAATGGCGTATTATGAATTCACGTATCTGTTCTTTTGACATGTCGATCCATAAGATTAGTAGCGCTTAACGATAAAAACCTGTCCTCCGGAGATATGTATATTCTCGAACATCGAATCCCGCTGCGGCAATATTTTCGGTAAAACATTCCTGTCCGGATAAGTTATCATGTCCATGCCGCATTCATCTATGAGCTCTTTGATGAATCCGACCATGCCGTAATCGTGGCTGGGCGATCTTTGCTTGTAATAGATCGCCTTGTCCAGATAATAATATAACTTGCCTCTTTTGTTTATCGGTAAAAGATCAATGGTTTTACGCAAGACAGCCCGCAGTTTATTCATAAAGGTCTTATTTCGCGGGTTATATTGTCTTCCGTCCAGCCACTTATTCCAATAGCCCGTTCTCCAATCTTCAATTATATATAATCCGCCCTTTTTAAGATGGTTTTTGAAAAGGTGCCAAAAGCTTATACGGGTAAGTTCGCCAATATGCGAGCAATCATCGATAATTACATCAAATCCTTCAGGCGCACGCTCATTGGCTATCTTGTCAAGAAGGCATGTATCATCCTGACGGCCCTGGTAAGCATGAATTCTTCCCGTCGGATCTTCTAGTTGAGTAGGGCTAATATCTAATCCGCAAATATCTCCTCTTTTAAAATAATCCCGCCAAAGCAACAATGAGCCGCCTTTGTTGATTCCCAGCTCCAGTATCTTGATTTCCTTGTCTATGTAAGGCTGGAACATCTGCTCGTAATTGTTTAAATACCTTATCGATTTATCGGTATCATATTTGCCGCTATTGATGAGGGCTTCGAGTGAATTCATATTTTCCCCGCCGTTATTTATAGCATAGTTACATCATCTGCGCTGAAGAACAAATTTTACCATAATCCCGCAGTATAATCTAATGTAATAGAAGGAAAGGCTTTGTCTTTGGATTTGACATTATCCGGTATTTTCTCTATAATTAGAGACCGTACAACTCGTTTTCAGATCGCTCCCCGGTAGCTCAATGGTAGTAGCGACTGGCTGTGAGAAGGGAGGCATGGAATTGTTCGTTGACAAAAGAAAGTACGCCGATAGAAAGGAATATCTGATCGACAAAGTGCGTAAACGTCGTAAGATCACAAAAGAGCTCGCTGTAGCTTACAAAGGCGGCAGGTGTATATTTTGTGGTTATAACGAGTGTATTGACGCACTGAAATTCCACCACCTGAACTCCAGAAATAAGGATTTTGGGATCGGGAAGAGCGGATATACCAGGCGTTTATCCAAGGTTTTTAAGGAAGTGGATAAATGTGTTATCGTGTGTGCTAATTGTCATCGCGAAATTCATGCCGGTCTGTTGCAGCTTCCACGGGCAACCGTGGTTGAAAAATTGGGTGAATTCAGGGAATCCTAAGGCAGAAAGCTAAGGAAACCCTGAGCAAAGCCTGCTGAAAGAGACTTAAAGTGTAAGCAGGAATGTGCAGAGACTAAGGGATGAGGATCTCTACCAATAAGCCCTATCAGCGCCCAATACCCCAAGCGGGTAAAGAGATAGTCCTACCCTTACGGAAACGTAAGAAGGTTGTAACCAGTAGGTTGTTGGTTCGAATCCAACCCGGGGAGCCAATAAAAAAGCCTGTTTCAAGCAGAAACAGGCTTTTTTATCGTAGATAGACCGCTTCGGAAATGGGCGAACGGCGCGGTCTATCCGTGACTCCGTTCAAAATGCCGTTCGAAACGGGTTTCAACGGCATTTTTCACTTCGTCACTCTCCCCGGGTTGGGCAAATCAAGCTCGCGTGGCTCGCTTGCTTTGTCCAACCGGGTCGCCCAAAAAATAAACCCTTTCCACGAAAGGGTTTATTTTTTTAGAGCAATAGAAAATCGAGAATCGATAATAGGGGTAAATATTCGACAAGGTATTGGATTTTCTATTCGGTCTATTTTCGATTTTATATTTTCCCCGCGATTTTTCGCTTCGTCATACTCCCCGGGTTGGGCAAAATCCACTCGCCTGGCTCGTGTATTTTGTCCAACTCGGGGAGCCATAATTCAAAAGGCAGACAGATAAGTCTGCCTTTTGAATTATGGGGATAAATTATCCCCAGTTGTGCTTCCTTGATAATTTATCAGCGGCTTCACTCAAAATTTTGCTTGAAAATCATCATTTTCAGCAAAATTTCTCGTTTCGCCACTTTCCCCGGGTTGGGTAAAATCCACTCACTTGGTTCGTGTATTTTATCCAACCCGCCATTTTGTATCAATTGAAAGGTCGATTCCAAAAATATTGCCCAAAAATTACGAACCATTCACATATCTTACTTTAATTAAATGACTTGTGATTAATAATAACCCCACATATGACTTGAAAGTCTACATATAATATGGTATACTATATTAGTCCAAGAAAAAGGTAGATATGCATGAAAACGGGGGGTTTTCATGGTCAAGAGGAAAAAAGACATACGTTGGCATAAAGACGCGCTGGCAGGCGTGGTGTGCGTCTTAGTATACAGCTTTGTCTTTCTCGCCATAAAGACCCCGCTAACGGCCTCTATCATACAGAACACGATCCTTTCCTTCAGGTGCGATATGTCCGCCGAACGCGCCACGCTCGCCCCGACGATACGTCTTAAACCGATGATCGATATAGAGAAGAAGGGCGACAAGTATGTGATAATCGAAACGGATCCTTCAGAAGACGAGCCCTTGAGACTGGATTATGGTGTTGAGGTTGATTCTGCGAAACGGACGATGTTGGAAGAAGGATTCAAGGAAGACGTCGCTTTTATGTACGTAACGCGTCTTATCGGCCGGGCCCTGCATCTCGGGATAAGCGCGCAGGGGCTCAGGGAGATGATAAACGAGCACCTTGCCCACATTGATTTCAGGGGTTATTTATGGGACAAGCTTTACAAAAAGGGCGGCATGTTCTGTATCCCGTACCGGCCAAAATACGCTGCTACGGACAAGGTCAATCTCATGAAATTTTACCTGGATGACGGCACGCCCGCGGTATTCCCGGAACAGATCCTGCTCGTGATCGGCGATGTCAGGGTCATCATGGAAGATCCGCTGGTCTCGCTGGCGGAGCTTGCCAGCGATGCCGGGTCATTTGACAGCGGTTTGGGAGATGTCATGACGGGCGGGACATCGTCGGAACCCGATAATGCCGTGATGATAAACATCGATATTTCCGCCGAAAGAATAAGATCGGCAAGGAACGAATTCAATGAGATCAATGAAAAATTCAGACAGCTGGAAAACGAAAGGGAAAGGAGCCACAGGGATGAGCGCGCGGGAAGGCCGGCCCCTTATTACGGCCTGGCTAACGAAGCGGAAAGATTGAGAAAGAAACTGGAAAATTGGAGGGTAAGATGGGCGTCTGGGTTCGGCGTCGATAAAGAAGCAAAAGGCATCGTTAAAACCCTGGATGAAATGGCCGCCATAATAAAGGGAAGCGGAATGAAATTCGGGAGAAGCACGGGTAAAATATATTACGAACTGAACGGCCCCTTCAATACCGCGAGCGTATATTTTCTGAACTTGAGCGTCGCCGTTAACAGTGCCGGCGCGCAGATCGATGTCGATAAATTCATGGTCCCCGCCGGAGACGGTTCGCTTGCGGCAGCGAGGGCCGACTTCGAAGTTCTCGAGAACGAATTCCGGGACCTGCAGAAAATAAGAGAAAGATTCCAGCGTCTTGATGGGGACAGGCTTGATAATTTCCGGACGGTCTGGGATCATGACATCAGGCACGCGACGGACCTGGCCGCGGCAGCGGCAAGACTCAGGGTCAAACTGGAGAAATGGAACGTGCTTTGGGGCGAAAGGACGGGAACCTATGACCAGGTCGGCAGCATTATAACCGCCCTGGAAGAGATCGAGTCCGCGACGCGTAAGAGCGACCTTTTCAGCGGAGGGACCGCGAACCTGAGGGAGTTGTACTACAGGTTGAATACTCCGTTCAATCATATTTCAGTGCTCTTCATGAACGCCCTTTACGATAACGCCTGGCGCCTGGCAGAGGAAAGAGAGGGGAGCAGAAAAGACGCACAAGTGCCCGATCTTGAGTCGTCGCGAAAAGCGGCCGTTACATTAATGGACACTCTCAAATTGCGCGCTTTTGAGGCCAGGAAGGCCGGCCAGAACATGATCCTCGGCATCGATACGAGCTGGATACCGGGCATGGACGGCGAGCAGGGCATGGCCATACAGCCTCTGCTGAGCGAGATATACCGCCTGTCGAAAGAGGAAGGCCTGGAAAACATAATTATCGTCCGGGGCGAGGGTCCGTCTGTCGCGCGCGACATATTTGACAAGGCGCACGAGACGGGCACGGCCCTTTCGAACGTTATCGTTTTGGGCGGCGAAAAGACCATCCGGTCCGAGGAGTTTAGCGGTTTGAAAAGTACGGACACCGAAAGAAGGGCTTTTCTCGCCGGGGTAGATCCGAAGAACCTGACGGAGAACAGTTACGCGAGGATCGTCGAGATGTGCGCGCTGGCGATAAAACTCGCTTTCAGCGATATCGATTCGGTAAGCGCGCCCAAAATACAGGCAAATAAAGTAGGCCCGAGGGTATGGGTCTTTATACCCGAAGCCGAACCCTTCGATCTCAGGGAGCTCAAGAAGATCTATGGAACCCAGCGCCAGGCGCTTATCGCCGCATAATCGCACGCAAAGCACAAGTCGTCGTCCGTCGATCGTCGTTCGAATTTCGATGCTGTCGATTTCCTGTCAAAACGCTGATACGAACCCCGAACGACGAACGACAAGACCCATCACCCGTCACTCGTCACAAACATTTGTTTTTACCCCTTTATCCCTTATAATATAAATTAGACCCTGACTTACCGCTTAAAACTTAAAGCTTAAATCTGAGAATATGGAATGTCCCCACTGTCACAGGCAGATACCGGATACGGCCGTAAGGTGCAGGCATTGCAGGCGTGCCGTAAAAGAAAGAAGAAGGCGCGGGCGCACCGCGCTCAGAAAATTTCTCAGGAGGGCGGATATCCGCTTAAAGGTATTTCTGTCCGAAGGCATGGAGCCGTCCTGCCCGTGGACGATGCTGGATGTCGCGGCGATAACGGCTATAATAGCCGTCTTTGTCGTGAGCGATCCTTTTCAGCTTGGTTTGAGCATCTTCAAATTCCTGCGCCTTAATTTCGTATCCGTCATACGTGAGCCCAAACTCCTCTATTACCTGACCCATTATATCAATACGATCGCGCTCAAGGTGGTCAGTCTTGTTTTCCTGATAGTCCTCGTCAGGTCGAGGCGCGTCTCTTTCTGGAACACGGTCGTATCCGGAAGGAAAGATCCGGAACTGTGGGAGGCCTGGCTTCCTCTATATATAGGGATGTGCATCCTCATGCGTGAAGTCAACATGGCTAACCCCCTGATCCCGCACATTCCTTTTAATTCGGTGTTCCCTGAGGCCAGGATCGCGGGCAATGTCGTCATTATTTTCGCGGTGCTTTTCGTGGCCCCCTTCATAGAGGAGGTTCTCTTCAGGGGGTTCCTGTATCCGGCCTTTAACAGATACATGGGGATATATCCCGCGATAATATTGACGTCGCTTCTTTTTGCTTTCGCCCATTATCCGCAGATCAGAGAGAGTTATTCTTTCATGGCGGTGATATTCGTGTTGAGTCTTGTCATCACTTATGTGAGAGCCAGGACCGGTTCGACGTGGATAGCGATAATAATGCATCATATATATAACCTTGTTTCGGTGGGAATGGGGTTCGTGGATTATCTGATATACAGGTATTGATATGGCGAAAAGGATATGTGTTATATTGGCGGTAATTGTCATGATGCAGGCGAATTTCGCCCCGGTCGTTCTTTGTGAAAAAGCCGGGGACGGGGACACGATGCAGCGCCTGGAGCGGTCGATGATCGAAAAAGGGAATTTCGAGGAAGCATCCGGAACTCTCGAGTCCCTCGCGGGAACATCCCCGGAAACGGCCCGGCTGTACCTGGACCTGGGTATAGCTCGCTACGGGATGATGGAATACGATAAAGCCTGCGAGTACTTCAAACAAGCCGAAGATATCGGCGCGGAAAAAGATATAAGCGACATCCTTTCGTTCGCGGTATCGAATGTCGAGAATAACCGGGACACGCTGGAAGCGATAGAGGAAGCCGACAGGATGTTACGCGACGGCCGCGAAGAGGAAGGGACGTTGATGGAAAGCATGGTGCGGGGGCATCTCGCCATGATGCATCAGATGCTGGAACGGAAATATTACTACCCGG
The DNA here is from genome assembly GCA_964565425.1 of uncultured Planctomycetia bacterium. Taxonomy (GTDB): domain Bacteria; phylum Omnitrophota; class Gorgyraeia; order Tantalellales; family Tantalellaceae; genus CAZMEZ01. The sequence continues at coordinate 31,148 of CAZMEZ010000010.1, forward strand.
CCTTCATTACGCCGCATGTGATATGGCTTAAAGAGAACACGCACGACCTTCCCGGACTTTACACCCTTTCGGCCGATATCTATTATTCGGCCATGTTTTACGACAAAGCGGCCGAGGATTACGAGAAGGCGATAGAGGATGACCCGGAGAACGCGCGCTTATACCGATCATATGCCGACTGCCTGGTGGCAAAAGGCGATTACGCGGCCGCTGACGAACGATACCGGGACGCTATAGGCCTGTATCTCCGGCAGGGGCTTAAGGCCGATTCAGCCGAGATAAAGCGTCTGATGGAAATAAAGGCGGCTTTGCCGAAGAGGTACGAGGACATTTCAACTCTTGTGGAACAGGGGCGTTTCACGGAAGCGGAGGAGATGTGCAGGAAAAGGATATCGCTTAACCCGTCGGACTATGCCGCGATAACTCAACTGGGCGAGATATACTGGAAAAAAGGCGACAGGAGGGCCGCGATAAAGCTTTTCCGCAAGGTCGTCAGGCGCGCCCCCGATTATCCCACCGCGCATTTTTATCTGGGCAAGGCTTATTTTTTCGAAAGAAAACACGAAAAGGCGCTCAAGGAATTCGATGTATTCAAGGAAAAGATGGATCTCATGCCCGAGATGAGCGAGGAGACGGTGGATTTTTACGTCGCGGCGCTGCATTATATCAGCTACATGTATTCCACCCTCAAAAGATACGGGGACGTGATGAAGGAGAACAAGAAAATACTGGACCTCAGGCCCGGGGACCAGACGGCGCATTTTAACGCGGCAGTCTGTTATTACAGGTATTATCATAATCTTTCGAAGGCATACGGGGAATTGAATAAAGTTATCGGGATAGATCCCGCGAGCGACACGGCGGATAAGGCGAGATATTTCATGGATTACATGAGAAGCAATCCTGATTCCCGCCTCGAGGAGGATTTCAATTTTATCTACAAGGAGTGACCGGTGTTCGTATCCTTCGGCCCGATCGGAGGTGATCGCCCGGACGAAAAGCTATAATAGAAAGCTGAGGATAGCGCGCAAACTTCACAAAAAGAAATGGTGGCGATGATGGGGAAATACAAGACCCTTATACTTGGCGGAAAGACTACGGGAAAACTGGCCGGCGCGAAGGAAGGGATACGGGAAATAGAAAAGGTGTTCCGTTATCTGGGGGAGGGCAAGGTCCAGATGCCGCCCAAGGTCTATATACACCTGGATAAGTTCAACGGGGATTTCCGCGCGATGCCCGCTTACGTCGGCCCCATGAACAGCTGCGGTATAAAATGGGTGAACGTCCACCCGGACAACAGGGAAAAAGGCCTGCCTACGGTTATAGCGATGATCATATTGAGCGATCCGACCACGGGGTTTCCCCTGAGCGTTATGGACGCGACGTACGTAACGGCTCTCCGGACGGGGGCGGCCGGCGGCGTCGCGGTCAAATATCTTGCCCGTAAGGATTCAAAGAGCGTGGCGCTGGTAGGCTGCGGAGCGCAGGCCAAGACACAGCTGGAAGCCATACGCGAGGTCCTGGACATAAAGGTCGTCAGGGTGTGGGGTATCACCGCCTCGGAAGCAGCCGCTTTTAAACGCGGGATCCCGAAGGAAAGATCCTTAAAGGTAAAGATCGCCTCTACCGTCAGGTCCTGCGTGGAGGATAGTGATATAATAGTAACGACCACGCCTTCAAGAAAACCGCTGGTAAGATCGGGGTGGATCAAGCCCGGCACGCACATAAACGCGATAGGCGCGGACGCGAAAGGGAAACAGGAACTTGACCCGCGTATCCTTAAGAAAGCGAAGATCGTCGTGGATTCATGGGAACAGGCTTCTCACAGCGGCGAGATCAATGTCCCCCTGAAAAAAGGACAGCTTAAGAAAAAGGACATTTACGCGGATATAGGCGAGGTGGTGATCGGCGGTAAAAAGGGGAGGAAGAACAGCCGGGAGATCACCGTTTTTGATTCCACGGGCCTTGCCGTACAGGATATCGCCATAGCGCGTCTTTTGTATAAAAAAGCCCGGAAAAGAGGAAAAGGCAGGTTCGTAGAATTCTGGCATGCCTGAACAGGGAACAAAACAACCGGAGTCATGACATGACAAGAAGCACCTTGCCCCGAAAGGTCAAGAAACGGAACGGTTCATTGGTCCGGTTCGATAAGAGCAAGATCGAACGCGCCGTAGAAAGAGCCGCCTTTGAGGTCCTCGGCGACAGGATAAGGTCCAGGAAGATATCGAGATCGGTGACGGCCCTGGTCGCCGGCAAGCTATCATCGCTTTACAGGAACAGCTTTCCGGGGGTCGAGTCCATACAGGACATCGTCGAAATGACCCTGATGAGCGAGGGGTACAGCCACATAGCGAAAAGCTATATATTGCACAGGGCAAGGCATGGAGAGATACGCATGGCGAAATCCGCGCTGGGCCTGGAGGATGACCTGAAACTTCCGATAAATACGGTAGAGGTGCTCCAGAGGCGGTATCTCCTGAAGGATGACGACAGGAGCATCGTCGAAACGCCCGGCGAGCTTTTCAGGAGAGCGGCCTCGGCCGTTGGTAAGGCCGAAAAGGCTTTTAAGCGCGGTGAAAAAACGAGAGAGGCCGAGGAAAGGTTCTACCGGATGATGAGGGATCTTGAATTCATGCCTAACTCCCCGACGCTCATGAACGCGGGCACCGGCCTGGGGCAGCTTTCCGCCTGTTTCGTGATACCGGTAGAGGATTCCATGACCGGCATCTTTGAGGCTTTAAAGGATATGGCGAGAATACATCAGACCGGAGGCGGCACGGGCTTCAGTTTTTCCGGTCTCAGGCCTAAAGGTGACATCGTACTTTCCACTAAAGGCGAAGCCTCCGGCCCCGTTTCCTTCATGAGCATATTCGACCGGGCGACGGGGGTCATCGTTCAGGGGGGGAGGCGGCGCGGCGCCAACATGGGGATCCTGCGCTGCGATCATCCCGATATAGTGGAGTTCATCGGCTCCAAGATAGAAAAGGGAAGGTTCTCGAATTTCAACCTTTCGGTGGGCATGACCGACAGGTTCATGGAAGCCGTGAAGGATAACGGCGACTTTGCGCTTGTCAATCCCCGAAGCGGCAGGAAGACGAGGAAGATAAAAGCGAGAGCCGTTTTTGATCTCATCGCGAATGCCGCCTGGCGTACCGGTGACCCGGGGCTTGTTTTTCTGGATGAGATAAACCGGAAGAACCCGGTGCCGGGAGCCGGAAGGATCGAAGCCACCAATCCGTGCGGTGAACTCCCTCTTCTTCCGTACGAAAGCTGCAACCTGGGGTCGATAAATCTTGCCAGGATGGTCAGGGGTAAGTCGATCGACTGGCAGAAGCTTACGGAACGGATATATTGGGGCGTAAGGTTCCTGGACAATGTAATAGAGGTGAACAAATTCCCCATGCCCGAGATAAAAAAAATGACGTTCGCGAACAGGAAGATAGGACTGGGCGTGATGGGCCTCGCCGATATGCTTATTAAGATGGGTATCCCGTATGGCTCAAAATCGTCTATTGAACTTGCGTCGAAGTTGATGCGGTTCATCCGCAAAGCGGCCCTTGATTCTTCGATGGTCCTCGCGGAAGAAAGAGGCGTATTCCCGAATTTTAAAAAGTCCGTCTATGCCAGGAAGAACCTGAAAGTGCGTAACGCCACGGTGAACACCGTCGCTCCTACCGGTTCAATAAGCATCATCGCCGGCTGTTCGAGCGGGATAGAACCACTGTTCGGGGTCAGCTTCGTAAGGAACGTGCTTTCCGGAACGGAGCTTTTTGAGGTGAACCCCGTGTTCGAAGAGATCGCCAGACAGAGACGTATATACAACAGTAAAACACTCGCCGAAATAGCGGTGAAAGGGTCGTTGAGGGATATAAGGAGGATACCGGAAGACATACGCAGGATCTTCGTCACGGCGTTCGATGTCTCTGCGGACGAACACCTGAAGATGCAAGCGGCCTTCCAGAAATATACCGACAATTCGGTATCGAAGACCATCAATCTTCCCCCGGACGCCACGGTCGAGGACGTCAAGAAAATATACATGACGGCGCATAAGCTTAAATGTAAAGGCATAACGGTTTACCGTTACGGCAGCAAGGAGGATCAGGTCCTTTCTTTCGGGTATGGGAGGAAGGAGCTTTCGTTCCCCGAAGGCGCTCTCCTTACTGCCGGGGCCGAGTATTCGGGAGGATGCGCCGTGAGGACGTGCGCGTTCTAGGGTGACGGGTGACGGAGATTCAAGGATAAAGGTTAAAGGATGAAGGATGAAGAAGTGATGAGTGATGGGTGATTCAGGGATTAAGGGGTAAGCGTTAAGAGGTAACGGTAACGAAGCCCGTATCGGCCAGGGTTACGGTAACATGACCGTAACCGAAAGACGAAACGGGTCTCGTAACCAATAAACGAACAACGAACTACATCTGGTGCTCTGGTGACGGGTGACGAGAATATTGTAGGGAATAGAAAAGATAAAGGCATTCAGGAAACTGGACGTGTTCTGGAGATAAGAAGACCTGAGCGCTGTACAAATAAACGGGAGCATTTGCGTAAATGAACAAAAAGCAAAATTACGAAAAGATAAAGTTACTCCTTGTGGAAGATGACGAGGATTTCGCTTTCGCTCTTGTAACAAGACTGGTAAAGAGGGGATTTGAAGTTGTTACGGCCGCTTCAGCGGAAGAGGCTTTAGAGAGGTTCAAGGCTGCCGAATTCGAGGTAGTCGTTGTTGATATAAAATTACCCGGGACGGACGGGATTAGTTTTCTTTCGGAATTAAGGAAGATAAACAAAGACGTGCCGGCGGTCGTGGTCACCGGCTACGCCAGTCTTGAGTCGGCCAAGCAGGCGCTGAAACTCAAGGCTTCGGATTATTTGCTGAAACCGCTCGAGGATATAGATGAATTAATAGACCCTGTCATCAAGGCTGTACGCAGCTACAGGCTTTTCCTCAAGAATATGCAGCTTACCGATAGTTTGAAGCAGAAGGTACAGGAGCTGGAAAGATCGGAGAATAGATACAAGAACCTCTTCGAGTCGGCGACCGATATAATATGCACAGTTGATCTGGATGGTGTGATAACTTCCGCGAACGGGAGGATGGAAGAAGTCACCAGATACACAAAGAAAGAACTTGTAGGCAGACGCGGTGAAGAGCTTTTGCCTTTGTTGGGGGTCGATCTGTACCGTGATGTTTTCCGCAAGATCCTGGCGGGTAAATCCGTGGAGATGGCAGAAGTAAAGATAGTAGACAAGAACGGCGAGATCAGGCTGGGCGAAGTGGGCATAAGCCCTATCATCGAGGGCGAGGCTATAACGGGCGCGCAATGCGTCGTCCACGACATAACCGAGCGCAAGAAGGCCGAAGCCGCCCTGCGTGAATCCGAAGCGAAGCTGAAGGAACAAAAAGACAGCCTGGAGCAGAAGAACATCGCCCTCAGGGAGGTGCTTGAGCAGATAGAGATCGAAAAGAAACAGATCAAGAGCGATATTCTGGAAAATGTAGAAAAACTACTGTTGCCGGCCCTGGATAAACTCAGGGGTAAGGCCTCTTCGTTAGACGCCAGGTATATCGATATATTGCAAAGGAATCTTGAGGAATTGACCTCCGCCTTCGGCAGGAAACTGACGGCCCGGGCGATAAAACTTACTCCAAGAGAGATCGAGATATGCAATATGATAAAAAGCGGCCTCACGAGCAAAGAAATGTCAAGACTTTTGAACGTTTCCCTCCAGACGATAGAAAGGCACCGGAATAATATCAGGGAAAAACTGGGGTTGGTTAAAAAGGGCATTAACCTGAACACCTACCTGCAAATGCTTTGATCCTTCCATTGTGAACAAACTGATCTAAGGCAAGGTCTTTCTATCCCAATACAACATGTAGAAACTATACATGTTATCTACATATTATACTGGCGTTGCTAAATCGGTAACTAAAGCTATACTCTATTAATATATGCGTAAATTTACTATAATCATGTTTTTTATGATGTTTTTTTTTTACCGAGATTGTGTACGCCAATGGATTTAAAATACTCGGAATAAAAAGCACAAAGGCAACGGCGATGGGAGAAGCTTTCATAGCCCAGGCGGATAATCCGACCACGATAGCATTTAACCCTGCAGGCATGACCCAATTAAAAGGAACGCAGGTTTCGCTGGAGGGTATCGTTACCAAGGGATGGATCGAACATACCTATTCGGGTGGCGACCAGGAACATTCGAAAAACAGCTGGGATATGATCCCGGCCACTTATGTGACCACGGACCTGGGGCTTAAGGATCTGGTTTTCGGGATCGGGATCACGGCCCCCAACGGTTTGTCCAGCAGGTGGAGCCAGACCGGTTTCGCGAGATACGAAGATACCTTTTCCAGTCTCAAAGTCATCGATATTAATCCGTCCGTCGCGTTCCAGCTCAATGAACACCTCTCGGTAGGTGCCGGCATCAGCTATTATTATTCTGACGTAACACTCGAGAACATGGTCGATTACGGTATCCTGGTGGGCCTTCCTGGACAAATGGACGGGAAGAGCGAATTGAAGGGAAGCGGCCATGCCTGGGGGTATAACGTTGGCTTCTTGTTTGGTCTTGGCAGGCACAGTTTCGCCTCCACGTTCAAGAGCCCTTACAAAATAAATTATGACGGTGACGATAAACTCACGGCCATACCGAATTTTATGGGACTGGGGCCGGATTTGCAGACGGACGCTAAAACTTCGATAAAATACCCCGCCGTGATCGTGGCAGGGTATGCATTCAGGCCGGTCGAGGCCCTGAAACTCGAGTTTGATCTGGACTGGACGATGTGGGAGACGTTGAACTCCGTTACGGTCGAGTTGGAGAACCCCTCATTAAACGACGTAACCTATAATTACGATTATCAAAACACGTTCGCGTATAAGTTTGGCCTTGAGTATTCCGTGGACGAGGAACTGGACCTGCGGGCCGGATATGTCTATAACGAAAACGCTACGCCGGAGAACACCTGGAGGCCCAGCTTGCCGGATACTGATTCACATTTCATATGCGCCGGGTTCGGATACAAGAAAGGCAACTTTACGGCAGATACGGCTGTACAGCTTATTCTCTACGAAGAAAGAACCATAGATAATAATGTTGACGAAAACGAGACCAGGACCTCGTCAAGCGTTGACGGCGAATACGCGAATATTGCCGTGGGATTTTCCCTCGGCATTACATATAAGTTCTAAGGTACTACAGGAAAGGCGGGGTATGCGGGAAAAGAGCTTTCTCGAATCCGAAAAGATAAATTCGGAAGAATATTCGCTGGCTGATTTTGTAGCTCTTAGCGATAAGGATATCTTCGCCAAGACGCGGCCGTGCTATGCCTTCGTCGAGGATCTGAAAGTAAAGGGCAAGTACAGTTACCGCCGCAAGCTTCTTGCCGCTTGCGAGAACAGGACCGTAATATATGACGATTTCACGGGTGCCGAGCATGAGATGATAATGATGGCCTCCAACAATTACCTGGGGCTCAATACCCATCCGGAGGTCATCGAGTCCGGGATAAAGGCTATTCGTAAATACGGCGGCGGGATGAGCGGTTCTCCGTTATTAAGCGGTATGTACGATCTCGTGAGACAACTCGAGGAAAGGCTGGCAAAGCTCAAGGGGATGGAGGCCGCCATGGTCTTTTCCACCGGTTATTCCGCCAATGTAGGCGCGATATCCGGGATTGCGAGGCCCGGTGACGTCATAATAAACGACAGGCTGAACCATGCCAGCATAATAGACGGCTGCAGGCTTTCCGGAGCGGAACTCAAGACTTTTAAGCACAATGACATGCACAGTTTTGAGAAAGTTCTTAAAAGGTGCGATGAAAAATACATGGGTAAGCTTGTGGCGCTGGACGGTATTTTCAGTATGGACGGCGATATCGCCCCGCTTCCTGAGATCGTCCAGATCGCGGAAAGATACGGAGCCCGGGTGATGGTCGACGAAGCTCACGCGACCGGCGTCATAGGCGAACACGGCGGGGGAACGACCGAACATTATGGGATGAAAGGCAAGGTCGACATGGTCATGGGGACCTTCAGCAAGGCTCTCGGGGCTACCGGCGGATTTGTCGCGTCGACCAGAGCAGTCATAAATTATCTTCATTATTACGCGCGGTCCTATATGTTCTCGGCCAGCATAACCCCGTCGGTCGTCGCCACCGTTATGGCGGGTCTGGACGTTATAGAGAAAGAACCCGAGCGGCGTGAACGGCTCTGGGAGAACGTCCGTTATATGCATGACAACCTGAAAGACATGGGGTACGATGTGTTCCCGTCCCCGCCCGAGTCCGCCATTATCATATTGACCATAGGGCCGGTCGCAAAATTGAGGGCGATGAACGAAAAAGCGCACAGGGCGGGTATCTTCCTTAATTCCGTGTCGTATCCCGCCGTCGCCAAAGACAAGGGTCGCTTCAGGTTGAGCCTTATGGCGACACACACGCGGGATGACCTGGATAAGACACTTGAGGTGTTGAAAAAAGTCGGAAAAGAGTTCGGCGTGATCTGATGAGTATAAGGACTTACAACAGCATCGGGCATATAGCCGAGGATGAATGGAACTCTATAGTAGGGAAGAACCGCCTGATCTGCACCTACAAGTATCTTGAGGCGATAGAAAAGTCGGGGATAAACGACTGCAGGTTTTATTATCCCGTTGTTTGTGAGGGCGGGCGGATAGTCGCGCACGCGTCGGTATATTTTATCAGCACAGAGCTTGATATGTTCGCCAGGGGCGCGGCAAAAAGGGCCATAGACCTGGTAAGGCGGGTGAAAAAGGATTTTTTTATTTTCCGGTCCTATGAGTGCGGTACGCCCGTTGCCTTGGGAAGCACGATATCATTCGCCGCGGGATCGGACCGAGAAAAGGCGTTCGGTATTTTGCGTGCGGAGATAGAGCGCTTGGCAAAAGATAACGGCGTCGCTACGGTCGTGTTCAGGGATTTTTATGATGACGAACTCGCGCAGTATGACGGCCTTATCGGCGCCGGGTATACGAAGATCAGGAACCTTCCCTGCGCCAGGATAGACGTGAAGTGGAAGACATTTGACGAGTATCTTGAGGCCCTGCGCAGCCAGTACAGATGGAAGGTGAAGGACAGGATGAGGAAGTTTCATAGGAATGGCATCGAATTGAGCGTGATTACCGATTTTTCGGACCGTGCCGAGAACCTGGAAAGGCTTTGGATGAACGTTTATGAAAAGGCTAGCGAGTATAAGAGGGAGAGGCTGACGTCTGCTTTTTTCAGGAACATCGACAAATGCCTGGGGGAAAGGTCATCCCTCATTATGGCGGAAAAAGAAGGCATCCCGATGGGCTTTACTTTGCTGCTTTTTGATGACGACACCCTGATCCCCCTTTTTTCCGGCCTCGATTACAGATACAACGACGAAAATTGCATATATTTCAATCTTTTGTACAAGTCGATAGATATAGCGATAAATAGAGGCATGAAAGATATAGACCTCGGCATAACCACCCTTGTCCCGAAGAAGGAAATGGGGGGCGAGGTGGTTACGCTCAACATGTACATGAAGCATTTTAACCCGCTCCTTAACAGGGTGGTCCCCAGGGCGTTCGGCATGATGACCCCGGCCGATGGCACCCGGGCTGTAAGAGTGTTTACGCAGGGATAATGTGGTAAAATACCCATAGTAGCTGTAAACAGGGTAAAGCCACTTATTGCGGACATTTTTACAGGGGGCGGTACAAATGGATACAAGGAAACATTACCCGATATCGAAGCTTGACCCGAACGATACGAAAATAGAACTCAACTGCCGGACGGTAAAACCCATCCTGCTCTATTTCGAGGAGAAATACGGGCGGGAGAAACTCGAGGAATTCATCATCGCCACGAGGATGAACCTGGAGTATCTGGAGAACAGGAATAACTGGGTAAGTTATGATTATTTCTGCAGATTGCTGGAAAAACTCGTTGAATATACCGGAGACCCGCGAGCTCCATTCAAGGCAGGCACTTTTGCCACAAGAAAAGAGTGTTTCGATGTCATAGAAACTTTTTTATCAAGATTAGGCAACCCCGCCGGTGCTTATAGATTGGGTGTTGAAATCGGACCGCGCTATACAAAAATCGGCGAATTAAAAATGCTAAAATTAAAAAGGAACAGTTGTGTTATTTCCGCCACATATTACAAAAAATATGGACAAACCAAAAATAATTGCCTTAACTTACAAGGCATATTCGCCTCAATACCGACATTTTGGGGGCTTCCAATGGCTAAAGTGAAGGAAAAACAATGCGCAGTTGAAGGTGCGGGGTCTTGTGTGTATCAGTTTATTTGGCAAAACAAGCCATCACATTTGTATGGATTAATCGGCTTTATTCTGGGATGTATAGTAACGTTTACGGTTAAATTATGCAATCCAAACCTCAACTTTTATTTAGTTTTTATAATATTAACGTTAATGGGTTATTTGGCCGGCAGAATAGGGGATTATAAAATTAGCTTAAAAGACAGAACCGATATAGGGGAAAAGGAGAGTAGGGATTTAATCGAATCATTAGAGGCAATCGAAAAGCTTAATATGGAGCTTCAGAAAAAGGTTGAGGAAAGAACGGAGGAACTTAACATCAGCAACGATGAGTTGAAAGAAACACTTGATAAGCTTAAAAAAAGCCAAACAGAACTTATCCAGTCTGAAAAAATGGCTTCTGTAGGGCGTCTGGCCGCCGGCATGGCGCATGAGTTGAATAACCCTGTCGGAGCGATAAGGAATTTCATCCAGGACGTCCTCGAAGACACGCCCGAGGACGATCCGAGGGTAAACCGGCTTAAGCGGGCCGAAAAGGCGACCGGAAGGTGCAAAAGGATAGTCATGGATCTGCTTACCTTCGCCAGGGAGACCCGGGAGCTTAAAATGGCCGAAATCAACGAAATGATAAGAGTCACGGTCTCGAACGCGAAAGAAGAAATGGCGAATCCGGATATAACCTTATCGGAAGAGTTGACGCCCGGTCTCCCCCAGGTAAAAGTGGATTCCAGGCAGCTCCAGCAGGTCCTCATGAACATCATCATGAACGCCGCTGACGCCATAAAAGGCAAGGGAAAGATAACGATCAGGACGCGGAAGGACCCCGGGAACATAATCATCAACATAAGCGATACGGGTGAAGGTATCCCCGAGGGAATGCAGGATAAGATATTTGACCCGTTTTTCACGACGAAAGCCCCGGGCAAGGGGCAGGGGCTGGGTCTCGCGATAAGCTACAATATAATCAAACGGTTCGGCGGCGATATGAGCGCGAAAAGCAAAAGCGGCGAGGGAACGACATTTACGATAATGTTGCCGTTGGGGGAGGAGAGCATCCGGGATGAGAAAAGGCTCCGAACTTAGCCTTAATCTTTCGAACGGGTATGAATTCTATCTGCCGTCGCGGAAGATGTGGAAAGCGGCAAGGTTCCTCGCCAGGGAGGTTATCGACAAGGAAAGATACCTTCGGAAAGGGTTCGAGATAAGCCCCGCGGATACGATAGTGGACATAGGGTCCAATATGGGGCTTTTCGTGATGTGGGCCGCCCCGAAGGCGTGCAGGGGCAGGATTATTGCGGTCGAGCCTACGGAAAGCATACGCGTGCTTGAGATGAACCTGAAAAAGAGCGGCATATCGAACGTTAAGACCGTAAAGGCGGCGATAGGGCGCGACGGAGGACATGTCGATATAATAACATATCCCGGTTTTAACGTGATAAACCACCAGGCCGACATGAAACCGACCCTTTTTACCAGGGCACTTGTGTACCTGCTCACCAGCCAGTGCCGCTGCCGCAGGGCCATCGAGAAAGTTCCTTCCGTTTCGCTTGCCAGGCTCATGGACTCGAACGGCCTGGACAAGATAGATCTCCTCAAGATAGACGCCGAAGGATGCGAGTTCGATATATTCAGGAATTTGCCGGACGGGCACCTGAAAAGGATCAAAAAAATAGCGATGGAATTCCATGAATATCATCCGGGGAATTATTGCCGTGAACTGGTGGATATCCTGCAAAGCAAAGGGTTCAAGGTGAAAGTTCAGAAACCCTGGTTCGATTATTATTTGGTTGGGAAATGTGGTTTTATATGGGCCTGGAAGAATAGTTACAAACGACCATGAAAATTAGATTTATACAGCCTTCGCAATTGGACGAAAAGGGGAATTGTATAAAATACAGTAAACTCTTGATGCCGTCACTTACAATGCCGACTTTGGCCGCATTGACTCCGGAAGATATTGAGGTTGGGATAACAGACGATTATGTAGAGGATGTTGATTTTAATGAGCAGGTAGATATTGTCAGCATTACTGCGATGACATGTCAAGCTCCGAGGGCATATCAGATAGCCGATGAGTTCAGAAAACGGAATGTAAAGACAATAATGGGGGGCGTACATGTATCGATGTGTGCCGAAGAGGCATTAGAGCATTGTGATTCCGTGCTGGTAGGGGAAGCAGAAAATCTCTGGGAAGAAATTATAGCAGACGCGGAAAGAAATGACATAAAACGTTATTATCGAGCAAAAGATTATCCGGATCTTTCGCGCCTAGCGATACCGAGATATGACCTTTTGGATTTTAATAAGTACGTCAAGCCACCATTTTCAAAGACCCCATGTATTCCCATCCAAGCTACACGAGGATGTCCGCACAAATGTGATTTTTGCTCAGTTCATCCATTTCTCGGGCACAGAATAAGGAAAAAACCGCTTGAAAATGTTGTGAGAGAAATAGAAAAATACAATCCTTCTTTGTTTTTCTTTTCTGACGACAATATCGGAGCCGATCCGGTTTACGCAAGAGAGCTTTTACGCGCCGTGAGTCCGCTTAAGACAAGATGGGCTTGTTTTATGAGCACCGACATAATAAGATACCCCGATTTACTTGAGTTGGCGGCAAAAGCCGGGTGCCATGAAACATTTATTGGTGTCGAAAGCATAAATGAAGAGAGCTTAAAAGCAGCAGGCAAGGGGTTCAATAAGGTTGATGAGTACAAAGAGCTTTTTAAGCAATTGAAAAAAGTAGGCATTCTTTCTCAGGCATCGTTTGTGTTTGGTCTCAGTGAAGATACGCCCGATAGTTTAAAAAGAACCGTAGATATAGCGATGGGATGGGGTATAAAATTCATGTACATATTCATAGTTGGCCCACTTCCAGGTACAAAATTTTACGAAAATATGGAGAAAGAAAACAGAATATTGAACAGAGACTGGTCGTTATACGATGGATTACATTCGTTGCTTGATTACAAGAAAATCACGCCGGAAGAATTGATGGATATTGTATGGGAATCATATGAGAAATTTTATTCACTAAAACACATTTGGAGGATGGCAAAACGTTTCAGCGGGGAATATCTTAAATTTTTCCCAAGGACTAATTTGGTGGAAGATATATATTTTCAGATGAAAATGCGAAATGCAGTTCGAAACAAAACAAGTCCCCTGCTATTGGGACTGGAATTAAAGGATTAATCGGTAAAAATGAAGGATCAGCACACAATAACTAACATACTCTTAGTCGAAGATGACGAAGATTTCAGCGCTGCGATAGTCAGCAGGTTGAAAAAGAAAGGTTACGGGGTTTTTGCCACTGTATCCGCGGAGGAGGCGTTGAAACGGCTGTCAGGTGAAGATCTTCCAATAGACGTTGTTATCGCCGACATAAAACTACCTGGCATGGACGGCACCAGGTTCCTTAAAGAGGTACGGGAGATCAATCGGGACCTCCCGGTCATAATGCTTACCGGGTACGCCAGTCTGGAATCGGCCAAGGAGGCCGTAAAGCTTAACGCGTCCGATTATCTCCTTAAGCCGCTCAATAATATTGAAGAGCTTTTAGGGCCCATAGATAAAGCGGCACGTAGTTACAGGCTGTTTCAGAAAAACAGGGAGTTGGTGGCCGATCTGAGGCGAAATATGCGCGAACTCGAAGTGTCCGAAAAAAAATACAGAAACCTGTTCGAAACGGCCGGGGATATGATTGTAACTGTCGATTATAACGGTAAGATAACTTCGGCCAACAGGGCCGCCGAAGACACGGCCGGGTATGAGAGAGATGGACTGACAGGGAAGATATTGACGGAAATCATAGTCCCTATAGGCAAGAAAAAGGCCAAGAAGCTACGGCAAATACTTAAAGAACCGCTTGCGGACGTATTGGAGGTAAAGATATTGACTAAGAAGGGGGCGGAGAGAATCGGGGAGATGAGCGTTACGCCCATGTGGGAAGGAGTGAAAATAGCCGGTATCCAGTGTATCGTGCGCGATATGACCAATCGGCACAAAGTGGAGAAAGCCCTCAGGGCGAGCGAGGAAAAATACCGGTTGATAACCGAAAACACAAGCGATTTTATAGCGGTCATAGATTGCCAGGGCCGCTTTATTTACGCCAGCCCCTCTTACAGCCTGTTCGGGTATGAGTCTGGTAAACTGGAAGGTGAGATCATCTTCGATATGATGCATCCGGAAGACAAGGCCGTATTGCATTCGATGATGCGGAGATATTCCAGGGAGCTTGCCGTGCGGCGAACGGGTCCGCGCTCGCCGGAAGCATTTAGAAGGGTAGAGTACCGTTTCCGCGATAAACAGGGTGACTGGCGCTTTCTGGAAGCCACCGTGAACCACACCAGGATCCTCGCCGAAAAGGGGTTCGACGTGCTCGTTGTCTCGCGGGACATAGGCGAACGCAAACAGGTCGAGAAGATCCAGAGGCTGGCTCAGCTGGGGGAACTGTCGGCCGATATGGCGCACGAGGTCAATAATCCCCTGCAGATAATATCAGGGCGAGCGCAGATTTCTCTTATGGATGGCGCGGCCGGAGAGGAAGTGAAAGAAAACCTTAAGCTGATCGTGGACCAGTGCGAAAGGTCGAAACATATAATCCACAGGCTTCTAATGATGTCCAAGCCCAGCAAGGGAGAGAAAAAAGAAATAAACATAAACGAATCCCTGGACATGGTGGTAAAGATGCTGGAATATCAAATGTCCCTGCTTAATGTCCATATCGAGAAATACTATGACCATACGATCTCTACCACGAGGGCGGACGAAAAGCAATTACAGGAAGTTTTCCTGAACATCCTCAGGAACGCGGTGGATGCGATGCCGGAAGGAGGAACTATAACGATTGTCACAAAAAAAGAGGACGACCGGATTTGCGTGGAGATAGTCGATACCGGGACAGGGATATCCGAGGAGGATCTTTCCCGGATATTTATCCCATTTTTCACTACCAAGGAAAAAGGCACCGGTCTTGGGCTTCCCGTGTGTTATGGTATCATCAAGGCGCATGGCGGCGACCTGAAATATAAAAGCAAAAGAGGAGAAGGCACTACGGCCACCGTGCTTTTGCCCACCGGTATGTAATACCCGTGAACGCGCCGGCATTCAGACGGAAGGGAACGTAAAAGCGATGGATAAACGTATAATACTTATTGTTGATGATGAGCCGGAAATAGTTACGATCCTTGGCGAATTCCTGCGAAAGAACGGTTATGGAGTGATAGAATGCGTTACCGGCAAGAACGCGCTCGGTATTATTAACGGCGACAAGCCGTTCGATCTTGTCATATTGGACCTTAAGATGCCGGGGATAGACGGGATAAAGATCATGAACGTAATGAAAAGACTCGGCAAAAGGGTGCCAGTCATACTTATTACAGGGTCGATAGACGAAGAGATAAAAGAGTTGGGCGCGGACGCTTTATTCTTGAAGCCCATCGATCTTAATGATTTGTTGGCAAAGATAAAAGAAATGCTCCCCGCTTTACCCGGCCGTCACAGATCGTTCTGAGGCCACTTCTGCAAGGCGCGATCCGCGTGTTTGCCGGCGGCAAAGATCTCGTTTGCTTTGTTTTCCGCATTTTTGTAGTGTATAATCTTATCAAACCTCAATATTTTTAAGCATTGAACCCAAGATGGAATTAAAAAAAGAACTCACTCTGCTTAACGTTTTCTGCATAGCGTCGGGGGCGATGATAAGTTCCGGGCTTTTCGTGCTTCCCGGACTCGCCCACGCGCTCGCGGGCCCGGTCGTCGTCGTTTCCTATTTCCTGGCCGGTCTCCTCGCGATGGCGGGGATGCTCAGCCAGGCGGAACTCGTGTCCGCGATGCCGAAGGCCGGTGGCGACTATTTTTACATAACCCGCAGCATGGGTCCCGCGATGGGCACGATAGAAGGGCTCCTCACGTGGCTTTCGATATCACTAAAAAGTTCCTTCGCGCTCATCGGCATGGCCGCGTTTACCAGTCTGGTGGTTGATTTTGACCCCCGCCTTATAGCCCTGGGGTTCTGTCTTTTATTCGTTATTATAAATTTCATCGGCATAAAAGAGGCCGGCAGGGTCCAGGTCGGTATCGTGGCCGTTCTGCTGGTCCTTCTGGTAATTTACATCATGAAGGGTATTCCCGCCGTTAAGGCGGATAATTTCAGGCCGTTCATGCCGTACGGGCCTGCCGCGGTTTTTTCCACGGCCGGGTTCGTGTTCGTTTCATACGGGGGGTTGCTCAAGGTTACCAGCATCGCGGAAGAAGTGAGGGACCCGGCAAGAACGGTGCCCTTGGGAATGATAATATCCATGCTTGTGGTCGGCTGCCTTTATACGCTGGTAGTTTTCGTGACGTCCGGCGTGCTGGGGCCCGAACAGCTTGACCATTCCATGACGCCGATCTCTGACGGGGCCGTGGTGTTCCTTGGAGAGAGGGGACGCATGGCTCTCGCCGCGGCGGCGATACTCGCTTTCATCTCGACGGCCAACGCGGGGATCATGGCGGCGTCGAGATACTTGTTGGCGCTCAGCAGGGACCATCTTCTGCCCGACGCCTTCGGTAACGTCAACCGGCGCTTCAAGACACCCGACATTTCCATATTCTTTACGGGCGCCGTCATGATAGCGGCTCTTTTCCTGGATCTGTACGTGCTTGTCGAGGTCGCGTCGACGGTCCTTATCCTTACCTTTATATTCTCGTGCCTGTGCGTGATAATCATGAGGGAGAGCCGGGTCCAGAACTACCAGCCGAAGTTCAGGTCACCGCTGTATCCCTGGGTGCAGCTCGTGGGCATCTTCGGATGCTGGCTCATGGTGGTAAACATGGGCAAGGAGGCCCTTTTTATCGGCTCGGTCCTTTTCGCGGGCGGTCTGGCGGTCTTCTGGTTCTATGGCCGACTAAGGGCCAAGAGGGATTTCGCGCTTCTCCATTTGATCGAGAGGATAACGGCGAAGGAACTGGTCGATGTTACCCTCGAGGCGGAACTCAAGGAGATAATCAGGGAGAGGGACGAGGTCATAAAAGACAGGTTCGACCGGAGTATCGAGGAAGCCGTTGTTCTGGATATCGAAGGGTCAGTAACGATGCATGATTTCTTTAAGCTTGCCGCTGAAAAGATGTCGGAAAGACTCGGCATCGAAAGCTCCGTTCTTATAAACCTGCTGCTCGAGAGAGAAAGGCAGAGCAGCACCGTCCTGAGCCCCGGCCTGGCTATACCGCACATAATAATCGACGGGCTGCAGACCTTTATCATGCTTCTTGCCAGATGCAAAGAGGGTATAATCTTCCCCGGGAAAGACAGAAAAGTGTATACCGTTTTCGTTATAGCCGGCACCAGGGACGAAAGGAATTTTCACCTGCGCGCGTTGTCTGCCATAGCGCAGATCGTCCAGGACCCGCATTTTGAAGGCAGGTGGATGAGAGCGAAGAACACCGAGGCCCTGCGCGACGCCATTCTCCTGGGTAAACGAAGGAGACATAAATAGGCTTAAGTCCGTCGTTCGCCGTTAGGTATCCGAATATCGTATTGCGCTTTGTGCCGGATGACCGGCACTCCCGAAATTCGAACGACGATCGACGAACGACAAGACTCGGGAAAAATGGGGACGTCGCCCATTTAGGCAGTCGTAAGGTCAGAGCACCAGC
>CAZMEZ010000011.1:0-17866 GCA_964565425.1 uncultured Planctomycetia bacterium
AATGAGACCACAACTTATGGAGCAAAGCGAACATAAGTTGTTAGGTCGAATTTATGCCGCGTTCCCATTACATGCTATGCACAAAACGCCGGCGAAATGAGACCACAACTTATGGAGCAAAGCGAACATAAGTTGTTAGGTCGAATTTATCCCGCACTTTTGCTGCAAAAGCAAAAGTGCCGGGGACCGCTGAGCTACGCCGGCTCAACCGAACTATTAAAAAACAGCGTATTACCGTCCCGCCTTCAGGCCTTCTTTATACCCCTCGTTATATCCTTCCTTGTACGCCGCGGCATATCCTGCCTTGTATCCGTTGTTATACCCGTCATTATATCCCGCGCCGTACGCATCCTGGGACGGCATCTGTTGCACATTGCCCTGGTTTCGAACATGCTCGCCGCTTATCGAATCAAGAAGAGCTCCCCCCACGACATTGACACCGGCGCCCGCGAGGGCCCCTTTCCATATGTCCCCGCCTTTCGCCCCCGAAGCGGCGCCGCCCACGGCGCCCGCACCTGCGCCCAGGAGACCTTCCTTCAATATATCGGAAGATCTTTTCTGGGCTTCGACCTGGAGCGCGCATACAAGAATAACGGAAACCGAGATCAAAATGATGGTTATCTTTCGGAACATGATCCCCCCCCTTTTTGCTTGATCAAATTCGGTTCATCCAGCCCCAGCATGTGTGACATGAGGGCCAGGTAATCGCATATATGCCTTGTTATAAGAAAATTCCTTCTTGTGTAATCCTTCGCGTTCTCGCCTATCTTGGCCGCAAGAACCGGATTATTCAACAGGTACCTGATCCTGTACGCGCACCCCTCTATCGAATTAACGGTGTATCCGGTCCTTCCATACACTATCTGAACGGTTATACCCCCCACGGCGCCCCCGATAACAGGCTTCCCTTTCCACATCGCCTCCGCCACCGTCAGGCCGAAGCCCTCTTTCGTCGACTTCTGCAATATAACCGTCGCCGCCCGCTGAAGCGCGTTTATCGTTACATTAGCGTCCGGGGGAAGGTCAAGTATATATATATCCCTGTCCCTCGAAGCGATATCCTTTATTTCAGCAAGCACCTGAGCCCCTTCCGGGTCATCCGCGGCACCGCCCCCGGCAAGGACCAGGACGCAATCATTAGATCTCTTGACCATATGGTACGCCTTTATAACGCCGAGGGGATCTTTGAACCTGTCAAAGCGGGACACCTGAAGGATCATGGGCCTGTCTTTCGGTATGCCGTATTTCTCGAGAGTCCGGAATATCTCTTCACGGCTCAACTCCCTGTTCTTGTCGCTCAGGGGGTCGATCGAAGGATATATCAGCGTCTGGGGTATGGCCAGTTTTTGCGCGAAACTCGGCAGCGAGAATATCGCGCTGTCGTACCGGGACACATACTCCCGCAGAAAGTTCCAGACCTTTCTCTGGGGCCTGGAGATGTCTATATGGCACCGCCATGCCCATTTTGCCCTTTTAGGCTTTCTTTCTATAAAAGCCGCCGGTTGCGGATCGTGTATTATGGCAAAATCGGAATCAAGCGAAAGCTTTGCCGCGTTCTCCCTGTTGACCTTTTTATATTCTTCGAGCATCTCCGGGGTTATGTCCTGCTCGTCACCCTGCAGGGCATTGTGAAAACTTTTTGTCGTCCTGTAAAAAAGAGGGGTTCCGTCCATAACTTCCCAGCGGACGTTTATGCCGAGTTCTTTGAACACGGGAAGCAGCCTGTGCAGCATTTCCGCAACGCCGCCTCCATAGCGCGTGGAATTGACGTGCAGGAAAGTCTTCCCCTCCAGGCCCTTAGACAATCCGTAGATCATGTCTATCGCTCCCGGCGGAGCAACTTCACGATAGGATTCCAGCATCGGGTTGCCCGGCATCACTTTTTTATCTCCTTTTTACAGAGCTCCAGTATCTTTTCCCTCAACCCCTCAAGGCTGTACATATAGCAATCGATCGCTTCGATCTCCTCCGCAAGGCCATCCAGCCCCAGGACCTCATTCATCCATATCGAAAAATCACTCTTGTTCTTGCGGACCCTGAGACGGGCCTCGAATATATGGTTGTAAATGGCGCTGGCATGCACGGACTCCATAGCCTCGATGAATTCCGTAAGGCTGGCAGCGGAAAGCCCGGTAGGCACTTCGATGATCCTTGATTTAATGAAATAAAACGGCTCCCCGTATCCGATCGCGGGAACGGAACTCGATACGGCAAGGTGCCTGTCTATTATATCCAGCAGCTCAACCCTTATATCCTCCATGGTCCTTCCGGGGGAAGGGGTCACGAGGCCCAGTTTTTCTCCCAGGACGCGGTCCCTTACCTGGAGCGCGGCCCAGTTGGCGAAATCGTTCGGATACTGGCCGGCCAGATAGAAATGTCTCAGGAAATAACTATGCGTATGGTAATAGATCGAATCTATCGGAACCTCTTCTATAAGCTCCATCAGGTGCAATTCGTTGTCCGCTTTCTCTCCGAGAAGCTCCTTTATCTCGATGCAGCCCATGAATCCGAAATTTTTCGCCTCTGTCATTGAACATCCTCAGGAATTTTTGATCGGGCCATAGAGAATACGACCGGAAAAAGTCATATGCCCGCTTTTTCAAAAGCGTCGGGCAGGTATTGAAGTATATCGGAGGCCGTCATGCAGAACTGTCCTATCTCCTCGGCGGCTATATCGCCCGCCAGTCCGTGCAGATAGGCCGCGCACACGGCGGAAGAATAGACATCGATCCCTTGTCCGATGAAAGAAGCTATCATGCCTGTCAGGACGTCCCCGGTCCCCCCGCTCGCCATCCCCGAATTGCCTGTCTCGTTGACATAGGCCTTGCCGTCCGGGCTCGCGACGACCGTCTTGTGCCCCTTAAGACATACCACGGATCCGGTCACTTCCGCCACGCTCTTAGCCATGTCGATCCTATTGGACTGTATCCCGGAAACGTCTTTCTTCATAAGCCGCGCCATTTCGCCCGGATGCGGCGTGACAACGGTGGCGTATTCCCTTTTCGCGAGAAGCGCGAGATCCCCCTCAAGCGCGTTTATCCCGTCAGCATCAAGCACTACGGGAGCTTCCATCTCTTCAAGAAGCTCGCTCACGAGCATGCGCGTGCTTCCCTCCCTGCCCAGCCCGGGCCCCATGGCGACAGCATCGCATTTTTTCGCGAAATCGAGTATCTTTTTCTTGGCCTTAAGGCTCAAACTTTGGGTGTCGGTCTCGGGAAGAGGCAGGGTCATGACCTCGGTAAGTTTTATCTCCATCACATTGTTAAGCGACTCGGGTATACCGCTTGTGACAAGACCGCTACCGGAATAAAGGGCTCCCTGCGAGCAGAGGTATGCCGCGCCCGTCATACCCCTGGAACCGGCCAGCACTAATATCCTGCCGTAATCCCCCTTATGGGAGTCTTCACGGCGAAACGGTATCTTTTCGATATGTTCACGCACCATTTTTCACCACCATTGCGTTTGATGTCGCGAGATTATGCGTGTGAGAAATGCTTATGAATACACGCGACAGGTTAAAATTCTCCATTATCCTTTTTGCCTCTCCGTGCAGCACAACGTAAGGCTTTCCGTCCTCCGCGTTCAACACCTCGATCTCGAACCAGTTGAGCCCTACGCGGACACCGTCCGGCAACGCCTTCTTAACGGCCTCTTTTGCCGCGAACTTACCCGCCATGTGCATATAATAGCCTTTTTTACCGCCGGCATATTCGATCTCGCGTTCGGTAAAGACCCTCTTCAGGAAATCCTCGCCATGTTTTTCAATGGCGCTGCCGAACCTTTCGATCTCTATGGCGTCTATGCCGATCCCGGCTATGTTCATCCTATGAGTTCCTTCATTTTTCTGACGGCCTCGCCTATCCCGATGAAGATGGACCTTGAAATTATCGAATGGCCGATATTGAGCTCGTACATCCCATTGATGCGCGCGATCGGCGCTACATTATGGTACGTCAAACCGTGACCCGCGCAAACCGTAAGTCCCTTGCCGAGAGCGAGCTCCGTCATCTTTCCCAGGTTCCCGAGCTCTGTCCCGTGATCGCCGCCCCTGTTGAACTCTTCCGCATAGCGCCCCGTATGGAACTCTATTATCTTTACGCCGGCTCTCGCGGAAGCCTCCACCTGAGCCGGTTCCGGGTCGATAAAAAGGCTTACCGCAATGCCCTCTTTTTGCAACCTGTCCACGACGGCTTTTACTTTTTCGAGATTGCCCTCAACGTCAAGACCGCCTTCGGTTGTTATCTCCTGCCTGTTCTCGGGAACTAGCGTCGCCTGGTCGGGCCTCACTCTGCAGGCGATATCGACTATCCCGGCATCCACCGACATTTCCATGTTCAGGCGTGTTTTAACGGCCTTTTTGATCCTGTCGAGATCGCTGTCGTTGATATGCCTGCGGTCTTTCCTGAGATGGCAGACTATCCCGTCGCAGCCCGCCTTCTCGCACTCGCTTACCGCATCGACCGGATCGGGTTCAACGGTCTTCCTAGCCTCCCTTACGGTCGCTACGTGATCTATATTAACCCCCAGTTTCACCATCGCCGCTTGCCTTCACCGCCCCTCGACCGTCTTCCCCGACCCCGGGTTCTTGGCGACAGGTTCGACCGGCAGATAAACATACACCGTCTTGTCCTTGAAATTCAAGGCTTTTACGTCGGATCCGACCTTAGCCTCCAGTCTTGCGCTTTTGGTATATTCGCTCACGTCGATCGGCTCGGTCCTGAGCTCGCTGACCCCGTCAAGTATCTCCCCGGGACCGAAAAGCGTGACCTTTGACGGGTCCACTATCACCTTTTCGAAGATCGCCTGATATCCCTCGGGAGATCGGCCGGTGAAAACGGGCTTGACCGGCACTTCCTTCAGCGTGAATTCGAAACGGGACAGCATTTCTTCAACCGTTTCCTTTTTCTGCAGGAAAGAATCGGTATTGACCAGGTCGAATACGTAGAACCAGGTCGCTATGGCCAAAACAAGCGCTATGACCTTGGGCCAGAAATTGTTGAATACGATCTTGCCGAGCTTCATCTCTTATTCCTGCGCTACCTTTCTCCTTAAAATGAGCCTTCGTAGTACGGCGGGATAGGGCCGTTTTCCCTGTTTGGGCACATACACGCGCTCCAGCACCCTGGCCAGGCTTTTATGGTCTATGTCTCTGGTCATCTTGCCGCCCACCGCGAGGGATATGCCGCCCGTTTCTTCGCTGATAACGACGATCACGGCATCGGTCTCCTCGCTGAGCCCCATTGCCGCCCTGTGCCTTGTGCCCATGGTCTTCGGAACGTTAGGGTTCTGGGTTAGCGGAAAAAGACAGGCTGCCGCCTCTATCCTGTGCTCGGAGATTATTACGCCGCCGTCGTGCAGCGGTGTGCTCGGATCGAATATGGTATTTATCAGCTCGCTCGTTACGCTGGAATCGATACTGACGCCGCTTTCCACGTAACGGCGCAGGCCCACCTCCCTTTGGATGGCGACCAGTCCGCCGATCTTTTTCTTCGACATGACCACCGCCGCCTTGGCGATTTCCCCCAGTATCTCCCTTTCTCCGGACACTATACCGAACCTGCCTATCCTCGCGAGCCCCCTCCTTATTTCAGGCTGGAATATTATCAGAAAAGCCACCACTGATATCGCCAGGAGCCTGGTAAGGAGCCAGTTGATTATGACAAGATTAAGCCCCTTGGTGAGCATTATGACGAATGAGATTATTATCAGCCCCTTAAGCACCTGTTCAGCGGCCGTGCCTTTCAGAAGAAGATACACCAGGTAATACGCGCCCCACAGAATGAGGATCTCAAGTATGATTTCCCAAGACAAAATGACCATATCTCACGCTTTCTTTACTATCGCGTCCATTACCCGCGCCGCATCGCGCATCTGGTCCACATCATGCACCCTTATGATGTCGGCCCCGTTCATTATCGCCGCGGCCACGCTGGCCGCCGTGCCGAAGATCCTACGCTCCGCGTCCCTGCCCGTCAAAACCCCGATGAAAGACTTCCGTGAAGTGCCGACGAGGATCGGCTTGCCCAGCAATCTCAATTTCTCCAGATCACGCAGTATAATGAGATTATGTTCCAGGGTCTTTCCGAAACCTATCCCGGGATCCACGATGATCTTATCGTCATCGATCCCGGCCTCACGTGCCGCAGCTACGGCCCCGCTAAGATATGACGAGATCTCTCCCATCACGTCGTCATACGAGGGGCGGTCCTGCATATCCCGCGGTCTGCCTTTCATGTGCATAAGCACGATTGTCGCTCCGGATCCCGCGACCGTTTCAGCCATATCCAGGTCACCGCTGAGCGCCGTGATATCATTAACCACGGAAACACCCGCCGCAAGGGCCTCTCTGGCCACTTCACTCTTCCAGGTATCGATCGACAGGGGAACATGCACCTTCCCCTTGAGCGCCCTGATGACCGGCATTACCCGCTCGAGCTCTTCTTTCGCAGAAACGTTCCGCGCGCCGGGCCTGGAGGATTCACCGCCTATATCGATGATGTCGGCGCCGCATTCCGCCATCCGCAAGGCCTTTTCAACGGCGAGATCCCGACATGCGTACCTGCCGCCGTCGCTGAAACTGTCGGGGGTGACGTTAAGCACGCCCATAAGGCAAGTCCGCTCGCTCAGCGGCAAAGTGTATTTCCCGATATTGATGTCTTTTTTCAGGCAAACGTCCATATTTTACGCGTTTTCGCTTTCGCCGCGCTTTTCGAACCCGAGAAGCTCTCTGACCTCGATCTCGTCCATGGTCTCTTTCTCGATAAGTTTCTGCGCCAGGAGGTCAAGCTTATCCTTATTTTCCAGAAGTTTGTTCTTGGCCACGGAATAACAATGGTCCACGATTTTTTTCAGCTCCTCGTCGATCACCCTCGCGGTCTCTTCGCTGTAATTCCTTTCTTCCGCTATATCGCGCCCGAGGAATATTTGCGCGTGCCTCTTCCCGACGGTAAGATGCCCCAGCCTTTCGCTCATGCCGTACTGCGTGACCATGTCTCGGGCGAGTTCCGTAGCCTTCTTTATGTCATCCTGGGCGCCTGTTGATATCTCCCCGAAGGCGACATCCTCGCTGGCCCTCCCTCCGAGCATTCCCGCTATCTTACCGATAAACTGTTTTTCCCTGTACAGGTACCTGTCGTGGCGAGGCAACTGCATAGTATACCCGAGGGCCATGCCGCGCGAGATTATGGTAACCTTATGCAGCGGATCCGCCCCTTCGATGAGAAAAGACATCAGGGCGTGACCCGCCTCGTGATAAGCTATGATCTTCTTTTCTTCTTCGCTTATCTTACGGGATTTCCTCTGCGGACCTGCCAGCACCCTCTCCATCGCCTCCTGCAGATCCTCCGATTCCACGGCGTCCTTGTTCCTTCGGGCCCCGAGCAAAGCGGCTTCGTTGATGATGTTCGCCAGGTCCGCCCCCGAAAAACCCGCGGTCTGCTGGGCTATCTTGTAAAGATCGACGTCCTTTTTCATCTTGACGTCCTTGGAATGCACCTTGAGGATCGCTTCCCTGCCGCCTATATCCGGAAGGTCCACAACGACCTGCCTGTCGAATCTGCCTGGCCTGAGAAGCGCGGCATCAAGCACATCGGGCCTGTTAGTCGCCGCGATAAGGATCACTCCCGTCGCGGTGTCAAACCCGTCCATCTCGGAAAGCAGGGCGTTGAGCGTCTGTTCCCGTTCGTCATGTCCCCCTCCTATACCCGAGAATCTCTGGCGCCCTACCGCATCTATCTCGTCCATGAAGATGATACAGCCTTTCTGGCTCATCTTGGCTGACTTTTTTGCCTGTTCGAAGAGGTCTCTCACCCGTGAAGCCCCGACCCCCACGAACATCTCTACGAAATCGGAACCCGATATGCTGAAGAACGGGACGCCGGCTTCGCCGGCAACAGCTTTCGCGAGAAGCGTCTTACCCGTTCCGGGCGGACCCATGAGCAACACTCCCTTGGGCATCTTTCCGCCCAGTTTTTGGAACTTGCGCGGCGCTTTAAGGAATTCAATGACCTCTCTTAATTCCTCTTTCGCTTCTTCTATCCCGGCAACGTCGTCGAACGTCACGCTCATCTTGTCCTTTGTCGCCAGCTTGGCTCTCGATTTCCCGAAAGACAACATCTTCCCGCCGCCGGCTGAAGCTCCCCTGTAGATGAAGAACCAGAGAAAAAGGATGAAAATAAGCATCGGCCCCAGCGAATAGAAAAGGTTGGAAAGGAACGTCTGGGGAGGCTTGACGTCAAAATCGGGCACATTTTCCCGCAGAAGCCGCACCAGGTCAGGGTCTTCACCCGGAACATTAACGGTGAATTGCCGGCCATCGCTCATCTTGCCGGCGATCTGATCCTTTATCTTGATCGCGGAGACGATCTGGCCGGATTCCCTGTTCGTTTCGACCGTCTGGTAGAATTCCTTGTACGTCATCTCCCGGGTTGTTTCTTCCAGGGATGAAAATACCCACTGAAAAAGATAGAAAAGCCCCACTATGATAAGCACCCACACGAAGAGGTTTTTCCCGTTCCTGGGGGGTTCCGGCGAAAGGTTCTTTTGTTTTTTATTCTTATTGTCGGGTTTTTTCGGTTTTATGGCCATTGCCGCCTAAGCATTTATAATACTATGAAATATAATCTGACTTTTGTGTGCTATTGTAGCATACTAACGGTATCGGGTCAAATATTCCAGCTATTCAGATACCAGGCGATTTCGAGTTACCGGTAACTTGACCCATCACTCATCACCCATCACTTCTTCAACCTTTATCCTTTAACCTTTATCCTTAGCTCCCGTCACCCTCTTACCAAACACTATCTCATCCCCTGTCTTCCTGACGCGTATATCGCCGGGGAAATCGAGCGATCTCCCTTTCTCGGCGGCCCTCAGGAAATAATCCATATCCGCCCAGTGCCGGTAACTAAGCTTTTTTACGTTCCCCCCGGCCCGTTGAAAAAGCTCTTTAAATATCTCTTTTCTGACCGCCTTAGGCTGCAGCATCATGTCCCTGAGCTTAACGCGCGTAACGCGACCCCGCGCACACTCCTTAAGGGCCTCATCTCTTCTTTCGCTTATGATCTCCAGGTCCTCCCTAAGGGTATCGGAAATGTTCGCCAGAGACCTCTTCAGCTTCGGGTTATATTTTTCAAGAAAAGGCAGGACCTCGAGTCGGACACTATTGCGCAAGAACCGCTTGTCAAGGTTAGAGCTATCGGTAACATATCCTTCTCCGCCCCCCTTGAGGAACGAAAGGACCTCCTCGCGGCTTACCCTGATCAGGGGGCGCACTATCCTGATCCCGCGCTCATGCCTCACGGGCGGTATCCCCGTAAGGCCGGCAAGCGAAGATCCCGTGATCATCCTCATCATAACGGTTTCCGCCTGGTCGTCCATTGTGTGTCCCGTGGCTATAACACTACAATCATTATCCTTGGCGGCTTTTAGCAGGAAACCGTATCGCTTCTCCCTGGCCTTTTCTTCAGTCGAGACCTTTTTCTTCCGGCTTTTATTCACCTTGACCCTTTTATGGACAAACGGAAGGCCCAGGCTCAGCGAAAGTCCCTTTACGAACATTGAATCCTTTTCGGATTCTTTACCCCTGAGCCCATGGTCCATATTAGCAACGAGGATATTCAAGTTGAGTTCCCGTCCGAGCCATATGAGCGCCCTGAGCAGGCAGACCGAATCCGCGCCGCCCGACACGGCGACAAGGACCTTGTCGCCTTTTTCCAGCATGTCGTACCGGCGTATGGCATCGCGCACGCGTTTAATGAAAGTTGACCGTTGCATAATGATTATAAGGTTTAAGGTATAAGGGGTAAGCGTTAAGATAAAAACATATCCCTTATCCCTTATCCCTTACCCCTGCCCTTCTATGCATCTCCTCCAAACTGTATATGCATCCGCAGTAGTTTTGCCTGTAAAGGCCCAGCTCTTTAGCCGCTTCCGTGGCCCTCGCGAAACCGCCCTTTTTCTTAAAATCCGCACAAATGAATTTTTCGTCCCCGATATCACGACCGATGGTGTTTATCAATGTCGCGTCCTTGTGTGGACTTACCGTCAATGTGGTCGTGAACCCCGTTACATCGGACTTTGGGCCCTGTAACGGGGTGAACGCATCGAACATCTTTTTTTTCATGCAATCATACGTCTTTTCCAAACGCATCCTGAAACAGGTCTCGCAACGGCTCCCACCCTCCGGTTCATACTCTTTTCCTTTTATCAGTTCAAACCATCTCTCCCTGTCATAAGGACCTTCAACGATCTCAAAGCCGGCATTGTCCGCAGCCTTCCCGGCGGATTCAAGCCGCTTCTTATATTCGTCCTGCGGGTGTATGTTCGGATTATAAAAATAGCCCGTAACGGTATGCCCGTCACGCATAAGACGCTCCGCCACTGCCGTAGCGCACACCCCGCAGCATATGTGTAATAATACTTTCATAAGTTATTTATTCGTAGAGGTTTAAGGTGTAAGCGTTAAGATATCCCTTATCCCTTACCCTAACATTGCTTTTTTCTAGAGCCTGTGGCATACTTTGTATAGGAGTGGTCCCCTGATATTCAGCTGTTAAGCTGACGACTTCACGAAAAACGGGCGGGATCACTCCTTTTTTTTAGTTAGCCAGTGAACCTGTGAGCCAGCTAGCCAGATACCGTCACATCACAGATCTATCCTCATAAAATCTTCCGCGACCTCGACATCCGGGTATCCGGAAACCATTTTTTTAAGCTCTCCGGTATCCTGATATTTTCTGCTTATATGCGTGAGCACCGCTCTCTTGACCTTCTCGGAAGAAACCATATCCATAACTTCCGTCAGGGATGGATGCATGTACTGCCTCTCCGGAGCCTCATCCGCAAAATATGTGCAGTCCTGTATAAGGAGATCCGCGTCCTTCGCCATTTCCCTTAGATTCCCGCAGATCTCCGTATCCCCGGAGTACACGACTTTTCTGCCCTTCTGCGTTACGGACACTTCCTCAAGCGTTATACGTTTGCCCCGGTCTATGATCTCCCCTCTCTCCCTTAAAAGCCCCAATAGCTTCCCCTCCCCGGGAAGACCGCGGGCCCTCGCCCTTTCGGGATCGATCCTTACTCTGTCTTTTTCGATCAGGGCGTACGCCACGGCCGGGACACCGTGATTTACGGGTGTCGAAACCATGCGGAACCGTCCGGCATCGAGAAGGGTCGTGATCCGTCCGCCCCCGGAGGGGACATTCCGGGGTATTACCTTGAACTCGCTTACGGAAGAGCTGAATCCCAGGCATCTTTTTACCTTTTTCGCCATTGGGGCGTATACCGTCAATGGGCGTTCTCGACCCTCGAAACCCATAGTGTCTACCATACCCGGAAGCCCCAGACAGTGATCTCCGTGCCAGTGCGTAATAAATATATTGTCTAATTTCATCATGTTTATGCCGGCCTTGAGGAACTGTCTCTGGGTCCCTTCTCCACAGTCAAAAAGACAGCAGAACTCTTCCCTGTCGCTATGGCACAAATGGATAGCGGCATGGGCCCTTTCTTTCGTGGGGACCCCTGCCGTCGTTCCGAGTATGGTTATTGTGATTTTTGACATTCAGGCTCCAGAAATCAGACATCAAATGAGCTCAAGGCCGTCGTCCGTCGTTCGGGATTCGTATTTAGTATCAGCTCTTTAATGGAACCCCGGCAGCGCCAAGATTCGAACGACGGTCGACGAACGACGAAACCATCACACATCACTCATCACGCTATGCGCTTTGCGCTATGCGCCGCATGCTTCTCCTTCCACGCCTTGAAAGTCTTACGCAGCCCTTCCTCGGTCGAAACTTCGGGGTCATATCCCAGGAGGTCTATCGCACGCGAGATGTTATATACCCTGTCCTTGAAAAAACTTTCAGCCTTCTTCTTTAAGGGCGGTATACTCAACAGAAAACCCGTCAACCAGACCGGCACAACCGGGGGAACCCCCGCATCGAGCTCGCTATAAGCTATTTCCAGGAACTTCTTCAGGGTTATCACCTCACGATCGGCTATAAGAAAAGTGCCGCTCAGGGCTTCATCCCTTTCGAGCGCCAGGTGCATAGCCTGGACCACATTACCCACGTAGACCAGATTTAATCTGGAGTTCATCCCCGGAACCGGAAAAAGAGGCAACCTCCTTGATAGTACCAGGGCGAATATCCGGTCCAGCGCGTGCGGCTCGCCTTCTCCATAGACCATACAGGGCCGTATGATCGCCACCGAAAGGCCCTTTTCCCGGAATTCCACAACGACCCGCTCTGCCGCCGCCTTGGAGCGCCCGTAAGGATTTGACGCCTTATAAGGCATGTCATCCCTTATGGGGACTTCCGGATTCCCGCTTACAACCGCTACGGAACTCAGGTATATAAGACGTTTGACGCCGTTGGCGAAACAGGCCTGGCATATATTCCGCGTGCCATCCACGTTCGCCCGGATAAGCTCCCGTTCGTTCCTGTCCATCACCTTCGCCGCGCAGTGATAAACTACGTCGGGCTTCAGTTCTTTGAAGACCCTGTCGACCTCGCCCTTGTCCAGCATATCAGCAAAAACAAACGCGACACCTATGCTTTTCAGCCCATCCAGCCTGCTTTTCTTCCTGACGAGGCATATCGTCTCGTACCCCCGCTCGACCAGATAACGAACGAGATTCTCCCCGATAAAGCCCGTTCCACCCGTAACGAGGATCTTCATCCCCGGCCTTTCCCTCTATACATGAATTTCGCCACCAGGACAAAAAGACACAGAACAAAAGTCACGGAGTTCGCAAGAATTATAGGCGCCTCCCTGATGAGCACGCCGTAGATCAGCCATAAAAACACACCCGTGGTCAGTATTATGTACATGTAAAGGGACAGGTCCCTGGCGCGTTTCGTCCTTATTATCTTCACTATCTGCGGAATAAATGATATTGTCGTGCATATGCCCGCGATCAGGCCTATTGTGCTTATGTGGATTCTTTGCATATTGAAAAATTTGTCGTCCGTCGTTCGGGGTTCGTATTTCGTATCGACTTTTTATGCGCCGAGATCCGAACGACGATCGACGAACGACGGCTCCTTATCCCAACAAAACCCTCGTCAGGAACCTCACCAACGGTATTATCGCTTTTTCAAAAAGCCCCAGATACAACAGCACTATTATTATCACAAAACCGTAACGTTCAACTTCAGCGAAGCGCTTAGCCGCTCCCGGCGGAAGAACGGATGAGATTATCTGCGCACCGTCAAGAGGCGGTATCGGCATAAGGTTGAAGATCCCGAGCACCAGGCTGATTATCACGCCGTAAACAAGGAAGGCCCCCGGGATCGAGCCCGCCGGAAAAAATCCCAGCTTGAATACCAACGCGAAGATCACGGCCAGCAGCAGATTGGCGCCGGGACCTGCCAGGCTGGTAAGCAGCATGCCTCGCCTCGGATCGTTGAAATTGTACGGGTTAACGGGAACGGGTTTCGCCCATCCGAAAACCACCGGCGAATGCGAAAGGACCAGCAGCGCCGGCAACAGCACCGTTCCTATCGGATCGGCGTGGGCAAGTGGATTCAGGGTAAGCCTTCCCGCGTCCCTTGCCGTCGTGTCGCCGAGGCGGTACGCCACGTACCCGTGCGCCAGTTCATGCGCAACGATGATAACGATGAAAACAGTTATGGAAATAATGGTGGTGACCATGTTTCAAATGAAAAAGCCAAAACGAAAAATGAAAAACCATAACTCAAAATCAAAAATCTTGAGACCTTCGCTCTGATTTTTCGTTCTTAGCTTTTACTTTATCCTATCGTGAGCCCAATGCGCTTCAGGGCCTTGTTCATCCGGGCTATCGTCTGAGCCGTCGTCTTGCCCTCCGTCAGGTTATTCTTGCAAACAGCCGCGAAACCCTTTCGGTTCTTGATCTTGAACATTTTTACCTGGGATCTCGGAACCTTCTTCAGCTTTAACGTTTTTTTCGCCACGATACTCCTCCTTTTGTGATATTAGACCGGGTCACGCGAATGGTTCTTCCATCAGACCCGCGCTTTCCAGAAAATCGGCTATATCCCGGTTAGCCTCCCATATCCCCCGTATCTTTTCTTTATTGCGCACAAAGGCCATAACGACCGACGGGTCGAAATGCTTCCCCGCTCCTTCCATTACCGCCGATACGGATTCTTCGAAAGAACGGGCCTTTTTATACGGACGCTTTGAGGAAAAAGCTTCAAAAAAATCAGCCAGGCACACAATTCGGCCGTAAAGCGGGATCTCCTCGCCCTTAAGCCCTTTTGGATATCCCGAACCATCGAACTTCTCGTGGTGGGTCAGGGCTATAATACCGCAGGCTTTCATTATGGGCGATTTCGCGTTCTTGAAGACATTCGCCCCGGCCTCAGGGTGCTTTCTTACTATCTCCATTTCTTCGGGAGTAAGTTTGCCTTGTTTCTTGAGTATATTATCCGGCAGCATTATCTTGCCGACGTCATGCATCGGGCTCGCGTGACGGATGGTCTCGATCTCCCTCGCCGGGAGACCGAGACCTTCAGCTATGACGGCGCTGTAATCCGCGATACGGACCAGATGGACGCCGGTGGTGATATCCCGGTATTCCGCCAGCAAAGCGAGACGGAATATCATCTCGAGATTGGTCTCCTTGAGCTCGCGGTAAGCCTTCTCCAGCTTTTCGTAAGCCCCCCGCGTATCTCTTTGACGCGATCTTTCCGGTCTTTCTTTCATGCGGCCTCAGACCCTGCCGGCTGCCGTTCACCGCCCCGGCACATCCACATTCTTAAGGTATTTATAATAATCCCCTTCGGTCGTAAGCACCACGGTAGTATCGCCATCCACGGTACCCTTGTACGTTTCGAGAGTTTTCGTGAACGAATAGAAGCCGGGGTCTTTGCCATACGCTTCAGCGTAAATGGATATGGCTTCCGCGTCCGCCTTTCCCCGTATGCCCTGGGCTGTTCTGTACGCTTCCGAGGAGATAAGCTTCAGCTCCTTTTCTTTTTGCCCCATTATCTCGGCGCTTTTCCCCATGCCCTCGGAACGGTATTTCTCAGCGGCCCGTTTTCTTTCGGATATCATACGGTCATACACTTTCTCCCTGACCTCTTCGACGTAATTTATCCTCTTTATCCTGACGTCGACCAGCTCGATACCGTACTGGGGAACGAGTTCCTGCGCTCTCTTAAGGATAGATTCTTCTATCTCTTCCCTTCCGGTGGAGATGCGTTCGAGAGCTTCCTCGGCGATGGGACTGACCTCCTCACCTCTCTCCGTGTCAAGAATGCGGTTGGAATCCCTTATGGTCTCAACGAGCAAGTGATTGGTTATGACGTCTCTCGTCGCCGAATTCACGATATCGTCCAGGCGGCCCTGAGCGCCTCTTTCCGTGCCCACGGACTGCAGGAACCTGAGGGCGCCGTTTATCCTCCATCGCGCGGTCGTGTCCACCCATATATATTTCTTATCCATGGTAGGTATCTGGTTAGGATCGCCGTCCCAGTCGAGAAGCCGTTTATCAAAATACTGCGCCAGCTGTATGAACGGCAACTTGAAATGCAACCCCGCTTCCGTGACCGGCTTGCCTATCGGCCTGCCGAATTGGGTGATAACCGCCTGGTTGACCTCCGAAACGATATATATGACCCCCGTAATAAGGGCGAAAGCCGCAAGGACGGCAACGACCACTATCGTATTAATGAATTTCTTCATCGTTCTCCTCCTTTCCCTTCAAGCTGAAGCAAGGGCAGTATCGATCTTTGCTGCGGGTCGAATACGTATTTTTTCCCTGCCTTCGGGATGACCTCCGACATCGTTTCGAGATAAAGCCGCTTTTTTGTTATCTCCGGCGCTTTCCTGTACTCCTGCCAGGTCATAAGGAACCTTTCGGATTCGCCCTTTGAACGGTTAACCCTGTCCAAGCCGTATCCCTCGGCCTGGCTGATAGTCCTGTGCGCTTCGCCTTTGGCCCGCGGTATGGCTTTGTTATATTCCTCCCAGGCCTCGTTTATCATGCGCTCCCTCTCCTGTTTTGCCTCGTTGACCTCGTTAAAGGCGGGCTTTACCCTGTCCGGCGGGTTAACATCGAGAAGCTTTACCGTGACGATATCTATACCCGTCTGGTATTTATCCATTAACTTCTGAAGTTCCAGCTGGGCGTTATGCGCGATTTCCTGCCTCTTCGTGGTCAGCGCTTCGTCAACCGTGTAGTCCCCGCACAGCCTGCGCATAACCACTTCGGACATCACCCTCGCGTTGCCGACCGGGTTCTTCGTCTTGAACATCAGCT
The DNA here is from genome assembly GCA_964565425.1 of uncultured Planctomycetia bacterium. Classification (GTDB taxonomy): domain Bacteria; phylum Omnitrophota; class Gorgyraeia; order Tantalellales; family Tantalellaceae; genus CAZMEZ01. Next base: position 16,247 of record CAZMEZ010000011.1, read on the forward strand.
TGACCGGGTCGCTGACCCTGAACTGGACTATCCATCGCACGTCAAGTATGTTAAGATCCCCCGTGAGCATCAGTGATTCTTCGGGGTATTTGCGCGGGGTGTAAACGCTCTTGACGCCCGGCATGGTGGTGCGGAAACCGAATTCCTCTTTGAATATCTTCTTCACCTTTATCGGGGTTACCTTTTCCATGCCGAAGGGCACCTTGAAATGAAGCCCCGGTTCGGTGGCGCGAACGTACTTCCCGAATCTCTGCACTACACCGACTTCGTCCGGACCGATCGAATATATCGATCCCGCAACCGCAAAGACCAGTATTACGGCAGCCAGGATAACCGGAACGTACTTGCCGTAGTCAACCGCGGCCTGCCTGATCTTTTTAGACTCTTCCTTGAAAAGATCTTCGGGTGATCTGAATTCGTCCATATCCCTCCTCCTTCCCTGTCGCCTTTCAATCCGCTAAGGACCTGTTCATCAGCCCTTCCATCTCCGGGCTCTCTCCCTTTCCCACCTTTACCAAAAATGACGCTATGCTGAGATTGGCGCGCATCCTGAATACGCCCACTTTTTCGAGGAAAACATCTCTGTTGATATCCCCGGTTTCTTCCAGATAGCTTTCAATAAAATCTTCTTCAGTATATTCTCCCAGGACACGAGGGTCTCCGGAAAACTGGTTCAGCATCTGGGAAATGAAATATCCCACATCGAACGCCCTGTCGAAAAGAATCGAGCTGTCGAAATCTATCACCGAAACGAACAGAGTGCTTATATCATGCATCCGGTCCTGTCCTATTATTATGTTCTTGGGATGAAAATCCCCGTGATTCTGCACAAAGAGGTCTTTTTCCCGCGCGATCATCTCTTCTTCCCTGGACTTGACATGATCTATGATCCTGGCGGCTTTCTCGGCGTATGGGCTGTTGGAATTTATGAATGACTTGCGATATGACTCGAACCTCTTTGCCTCTCTCCGAGCCGTCTCTTCGGCGTCGCATACCTTAAGTTTCTCATTATGCATCCTGGCCAGCCACTTCGCCGCCAGCCGGAAGTAATCTTTTGCGACCGACGGGTCCACCCTGAGCATCAGATCGAACAATTTCTTGCCCCTCTGCCCTTCCTCCATCAGCGTCATCTCCGAATCGTTCATGTCAAGTATCCTGGGCACCCTGAACTGCCCGGAATCGAAACCCCCGCCGTACAGCTTCTCGGTTATCCTGGCGTTCCTCTTTACGCTTTTCCACTTCTTTTCGTCCGCAATGTCCTTCAATATGATCCGGTCTCTTATCTCGTCCTGTCCTTTCGTGCCCAGCGTGATCTCTGTGACGACTATGTTGCTTCCCGATCTTGGTATTTCCTTGAAGAACGGCCTGCACCTCGCGCCCTTGATCTCCTCCACGAGCCCGCCAACGCTACGCACCGGATGATCGAAAAGGGTCGGGTAGCTCCCGGCAACCATGTTCTCGTGGGTATCCGTACCGCCTATAGCCGTAAACTTGTATTTATGCCATGCTTTAAGGCCAAGATAATTCTCCTTTATATCCTGGTTGCTGTTAAATATCTCTACGGCATCCAGCATGGGATTCAAGAGCTCATCGCTGTCCGGCACTCTTCCTCCCCTGAAA
>CAZMEZ010000011.1:17876-45260 GCA_964565425.1 uncultured Planctomycetia bacterium
CAGAGCGGCCCGGGGGTATTTTTCCCGGAGATCCGCCAGTGTGATCCTTTCGGCAATACTCTTGTCCGCGCCGAACACGAGGACATGTCCGATATCGGTCTCCGCCTCCTGCCCCGCCAATATGACGAAGTTGTCCTCCACTTCCGCTTCTTTCCGCAATCGCGCGATCTCTTCTTCGCCCCAGAGATAGAGGTGCTCTGTTATGACGATCCCCTGCAGGCCTTTCTCCAGCACCTGTTTTACCAGGGATACCGGATCTACCCTGCTGCACCTGGAATGTCTGGACGAATGACAGTGTGTTTCGAGAAGCATGACACTCTTTCCGTTCGCGCGCTTATTTCGTAACCGTAAATGAGTTATAACTTCTGTGGCTTTTCCCTCCGCTACGGCACACCTGCCGCACGGACCATGTATATATACCCCCGTTATCGAATACGCGCGCATCGATCCCGAGCCCGTAAGTCCCTGCGGCTACGCGTTTTTTCATCATCAGGCCGGATTGCACCATTTCGTACCCTTTGTACAGCCTGAAGTCGTAATATTTTCTCATGAAACGATCACCCTCGTGCGGGCTCCAGGCGAATTCCAGCGACTTTTTCCCGGAAAGATCGACACTGTCCGTGTCGGGGAAAAGGATCCTGGGCTGGGGGACAAAATCCACCCCCATGCCGACACGGCAAACGAAAGCATGGGCCGGAATTAACGATACGACGGCGAACCATATGAATAAAACTGCTACAAGTCTTTTCGGCATGCTCCCCCTCCCGTCCGATACCATATCATTAGTTTATAATATTACATAATGCTATATTTAGCAACGATATATTGATACGTAAACCGTAATCCGTAAACCGTGAGGGGAACAAAAATCGCTTTGCCGGGCCTGAAAATAGAAAATCGAAAATAGACCGCAATCGAGAGCTTATTTTTATTTATTTTCTATTCTCTATTTTCGATCGCTCCATAAAATAAAAAACCCGCCAAAGCGGGTTTTTTATTTTATTTGGTAGCGGGGGACGGAAACCGCCCTGCCGCCCAAGCAGCAGGCAAAGGTTCCCGGACTCCGCTAATGTTTTTAGTGGCGGCAGGGTATGAAAATTTATTTTCATAGAATGACGACACTAAAAACATATGAAATCGGCCGAAACTCTTCCCCTCTAGTCGCCGATTCCATGCCGATTTTTGAGGACAAAAAAGAGGACCCCGCGAAGGGTCCTCAAAAATTGGTAGCGGGGGACGGAAACCGCCCTGCCGCCCAAGCAGCAGGCAAAGGTTCCCGGACTCCGCTAATGTTTTTAGTGGCGGCAGGGTATGAAAATTTATTTTCATAGAATGACGACACTAAAAACATATGAAATCGGCCGAAACTCTTCCCCTCTAGTCGCCGATTCCATGCCGATTTTTGAGGACAAAAAAGAGGACCCTGCGAAGGGTCCTCAAAAATTGGTAGCGGGGGACGGACTCGAACCGTCGACAACACGGGTATGAGCCGTGCGCTCTAACCAGCTGAGCTACCCCGCCATAATGAACGAGCCATGCGAGCTTTAATTATATTTAAAAGACCTGCGTTTGTCAAACACACCGGCTGCCACAGCCGCAATTCACGATTCACCATCCACGATTCACGGCCCTATTCTATAACCTCTTCGATCCAGCCGCCCCCTGCCACCGTCTCGCCCTCGTAGAAAACAGCGGCCTGGCCCGGTGTCGGCGCGAACTGAGGCTCGTCAAACTCCACCATGGCCTCGTCGTGCCCTTGTGGAGTTATGACAGCCTTCTCCTTTTTGCTGTTATACCTTATCCTGGTCCCGAAGGCCCTCGCCCCGTCAAGACTGTCTATCGCCAGCCAGTTGAACCCCGCTACCCTTATTTTCCTGTTCATCGCGTGGGACTTTTCGCCGACAGTTATCGTATTTTTCTCCGGATCTATCTTGAGCACATAAACAGGTCCGGATCCGGACAATCCGAGGCCCCGGCGCTGCCCGATGGTATATGAAGCTATGCCCTTATGCCTCCCGACCACGTTACCGCGGACATCCAATATGTCGCCGGAGTTAAAGGCGTCCACCCCCATGTTGCTCAGGTACTTCCGGTAGTCTCCCTCGGCCGTAGCAAAGCATATGTCCTGGCTCGATCTCCGCCAGGCCGACATGAAATTCTGGTTCTCGGCGATCTCTTTTACCTCTTCTTTTGCGTATTCCCCCAGCGGAAATTCGATGAAGGGAAGGGTTTCTCGGGGTATGTCATAAAGGAAATACGACTGGTCACGCCATTTGTCCCGGGCCTCGGTCAGGAAACACCTGCCCCCTTCCTGCTTGATCTGAGCGTAGTGGCCGGTGGCTATCCGCTCGGCCCCGAGCTCTCGCGCCTTATCCAGGAGAGACCCGAACTTTATCTTGCTGTTGCAATATATGCAGGGGTTAGGGGTCCTTCCCCTTGAGTATTCTTCCGCGAAATAGCGCTTTACGGACCCGGCAAACTCGCTCGAAAGATCTACCACATAATAAGGGATATCGAGGTCTTCCGCCACGCTGCGAGCGTATTGGATGGCCGAAAGCGAGCAGCAGAGCCGTTCGCCTTCGGTGCCACATTCCTCTTTCGGCCACGTCTTTATGGTGATACCGATAAGGTCGTACCCTTTTTTCTTCAGCTCAAGGGCCGCGACGCTTGAATCAACGCCTCCCGACATCGCTACTACAACACGCATCTCTTATTTTTTCGCTATGAATTTTTCGGCATCTTTTGAGAAACTTAGCTTCGTCTCCCATTCGACACATTCTATTATAATAACCTCAACGCCTTCCAGGCCGTCGGCAAGCTCGATCGCCCTGTCCTTTTCCATGCCCGACATGGCCTTTGCCAGCGCTTCGGCTTCCGCGCAGGAACCCGCTATGACCGCAACCCCTGAGACATCCTCTCTTACCCACTCGCCCGAAGGATCCGGGCGGGCGACCGCCGTCTCGGGATATCCATCGACAGGAACGCTCTCGTATTCTCCGCTCGTGGCCACAGCCCTGTCCCTGAGAGCCAGAACGGCCGACATCTCCCCGCTTCCCGTCTCTTTCAATCCGACGAACCAGGAACCGCCGTTCTTCCGGCTGCCGCAATATATGTCGCCTCCGACGTTCACGATAACGTCTTCCATCTTGCGCACTTTAAGAAAATCCCAAACGTTGTCGGCGATCGCTCCGTCGGCTATCCCGGAGAGGTCTATCGAAATGCCGTTACGCAGCAATATGCTATTGTCGAGCCTGAGTATCAAGTTATCCATGCCCGAGCCCGGAGACGTAATGTCAAAAACCCCGCCGGTGATACGGCTCATTTTTTTAGCTTTTTTCACCACGTCGAAGAACTCCCGCGAAACGACCAGCATTTTCTCCGTGTTGAGCCTGTTCACTTCGCTGTCGGGATCATCCGGGTCGAACTTCTTATCGAGCTTCCGCGCGAACCTTACCGCTTCCTTCATGTTCCCTTCGATATCCGTATCCCGGCGCCCATTGGGTCCGGACTCTATTTGTATGAATGTCCTCGACAGGGTCTCTTTTATGGCGTATTCCATGGGCCTCGGTTCACGCTCGCGCATAAAAAGAACGGCGACAAGGGCCAGAACAATGACAATGCCGGCCACGGAAATCGCGCCCGGCTTGAACTCTTTCAACCCCCGGGCCGCAGCAGTCGTTCTCCGGACCGCACCAGCCGTTCTCCGGGCCGCGGCAGACATTGCCTTGAAACCGGCAGCAACGGCTACTTTCACTATCGCTGTCAGGGCTTTACACAGGTATGCCAGATCCACCGCCATTCGGCGCGCAGCCGGTCTTATGTGCGTTTCCCACAGGAGAACCGCTTTTTGCCCCGCTTCAAATGGTCTTTTTTCCTTCTTTTTTTTAAGTTTTTTCTCCGCCGCGAGGTGTCTTTCGGCCTCCCTTTCTTTTTTTAATTCGATCCGGCTGGCCCTTCTCTTCTCTGACTCCCTGGCCTTCTCCAGCTTGCGCGCCCTATCCCTGCCGAGCGCGGCTTCCCGGAGCATCTCTCGCTCGCTCTCCGCGGCCTTCCTTTTTTCTTCCTCCAGTTGTCGTTGTGATTCAAGCTCTTCGGCCCTGTTTTTCTCCGATATCCTCTTTATCTCGAGCTCCAGTCCTTTTACCCTGTGTCTTTCTTCTTCCAGGCCCTTTTCCAGCTCAAGTTCCTTCGCTCTCCGCCCTTCCGTTTCTTTGCTTATAACGAGCTCGAGTTCCCTGGTCTTGTGTTTTTCCGCCTCAAGCTCCCTTTGAAATTCCAGGCTTTTTATTTTATGCTTCTCCGCCTCTTTTGCTCTTTCCATCTCGAGTTCGCTGTTCCGGCGCTTCGCGTCCTCGGTGCCGTTTTCGAGCTCGAGTCTTCTCGAGACATGTTTTTCCGCCTCTTTCGCCTTTTCGAGTTCCAGCTCCCGGGCTTTTTGCTTTTCGCCTTCCATGCCCTTTTCGATCTCGAGTTTTCGTTCCGCGTGTTCCTCGACCTGCTTCGCTGCCTCGAGCTCGAATTCCTTCGCCCGTCTCTTTTCCGCCTCTATATCCTTTTCAAGCTTAAGTTCGGCTGTTCTGTGCTTCTCGGCTTCTCTCCTTATTTCGAGATCCAGTTTCGCTACCTTGTTCGTTTCGATCTCGATATTTTTCCGAAACTCGAGTTCTTTCGCTCTCCACTTTTCCGCGCCTTCTTTCAGTTTGAGCTCGATCTCCCTCGTCCTGTGTTTTTCTTCTTCGACAACCGCCTCGAGCTCAAGTTCTCTCGCCCTGTTCTTCTCCTCTTCGGCTTTCCGGCGAAGCTCGAGCTCTCTGGCCCTGCACCTTTCGGCTTCTTCCCTGCGTATCAGGGCCTGTTCCTTTTTCGCCTTTTTATCGTCCGGCGCGATAGCGCCCGCCTCACTCTTCCCGGCCGGAGCTTTTTCTCTTGTCTCGCCCGTGCCGGGGGCATCGCTTTTTTTTGATCTCTTATCGCCTGTTTTTTCTTTTTTTTCGTTTTCTTCCATTGTAAACTGCTCTTTTTTACCTAGATAAATACTTTTTCGCGTTCCGCGAATAGTAGGTGGATTGTCCCTCCGGGTTGCATTCGATCGCGATTATTTCGACATCCTCGAGTGTATCGGCGAGTGCCAGGGCCTTTTCCCTCCCCATGGCCATCATACCGGTCGCCAATGCGTCGGCCCTGGCGCATGAAGGCGTTATCACGGTTACACTTGAGGCTTTTTCCTTGACGGGCTTATCGACCCGGGTATCCACGATGTGGGATACGATCTCACCCGTTTCTTTGTCGATGGCGACGTTCTCGTAGTCCCCGCTCGTCGCCACAGCCATATCCCCGATATCGAGGGTCATGACGATGTTCTTCGCGCCGGGTTTCCGGACACCGATCCTCCAGTCGCCGTTCTTCCCCTTGCTGCCGCAGTACATGTCACCTCCGGCGTTCACCATGAAACCTTCGATGCCTTTTCCCCTGAGATGATCGGACATGCGGTCCACTATGTATCCTTTCGCTATACCTGAAAGATCGATCCACGCGTTATTGACGAGGAGTATCTTGTGTTTGTCCATGCGGATCTTGACGTTCCTCCAGTCCACGCCGCTGAAATCGTCAGGGATATCTTTCAGCAGATCCGCCGGCATGTCGCCATAAAAACCGTTCGCCTTCATCACCGGGGCCACGGTCACATCGAACTCCCCTTCCGTTATCAGGCTTACCCTGTTGGCCGTTATCAACAGGTTAAAAAGCTCGGGCGAAACAGCGAGAGACTTGGCCCTGTTAAGCGCATTGACCTCGCTTTCGGTATCGTAGGCGCTGAATTTTTTCTCCAGCTGACGGCCCAGTCCGAACGCCTCGTTCACGGCCTCCGCTATCTTTTCCCGTGAATGCGAAGCAGATACGGCCTTCACCTGCACAAAGGTATCCATGAGCGTTTCTGTCCGGGAAAATCTTCCGGACTCGCCCGGAAGCGCGCAACCCGTAACAAGCGAAAGTCCCAATACCGCGGCGATAAACCTCTTCATGCCTCTAGTGCCCTCTTTTTCAGGAAAGACTTTTCACGACCCTTTCGATATAAACGTATTTTTCTATCATGTCTATCGCGAGCTTCACCTTGTTCTTATCCCTCGATTTTATCTTCACCGTAAGATCATGGACGCGCGAAGCCACGTCATAAGTATCGAAACGCGACATTAAAGTAGGTATGTCCGTCTTTTTTAACGCGTTATATATGCGTCTTTTGGGGGCAAAACCCCCGGAAAGTATCAATCCGGCTATCCTTCGGGGCGCTTTGATGCGGCCCGTGTGCACCTTGATAAGAAGATTTATGAGATCGGCTCTGTTACCCGGCGTTATGACCAGACAATCGTCCTCAATGAATTGTGCCGCCTCTCTTACCTCCATCGCGCCTACCAGGACCTTGCGCATCTGCCTGCCCAGGTACTTCTCGCCGCAGAGAACATGCATGTCCAGCTCTTCCCTGAAATCATGCATAGTGGGTATATCGAGCAGTTCCACGTAAGGTATGACCCCGAGAGCCGGTATGCCCAGGCGATCCAACCCTTTCCTTACGTATCTGTCCACTTTATCGTACTTGTGCGGCAATACCTTATTTATGATGACGCCCGCGAGCTTGACCCCCATCTTGTCAAAAAGTGATTTGTTGATGGCGATCTCGTCGATAGGATTACCTATCCCGCCCGGCGCCACGAGGATCACTCTGGAGTCCAGCATCTTCGCTACGGCCGCGTTGGAAAGATCGAACACAGACCCTACCCCCGCGTGCCCTGTGCCCTCTATGACTACAAGATCTCTCCCCTTTGACGCCTTGTCAAACGCGTCCTTTATTCTTCCTGCCGTGTCTTCAACTATCTCTCCGTCAAGGAACCTTTCCGTATAACCTTTTTCGACAGCTACCGGAGACATGTAATTGAGGGGGATGTTGAACTGAAAGATCCGGTCCATCAGGAGCGAATCCTCATCCACCTTAACGCCGCCTTCCACAAGATAACGCTGACCGACCGGCTTTATAAAACCTATCCTCTTAAAGCGGTCCCTGAGCGTGGCCAAGAGCCCGAGAGAGACCGTGGTCTTGCCGACATTCTGCTTGGTGGCGGCTATAAAAATGCGTTTTGTGCGCCGGGTGCCGAATATCTTTTCCCATTTATCCTCTATGTTCAGCTTCATAAGAAATTTAAAATTTAAAGGTTAAAATATAAAATTATAATTAAAAATCCAAAAATGCGACGGGTATCACGCCCGCGGGTAGAAAAGCTGAACAAAATACGCTTTGGTCTTCTGCGGCACTTCGCTATAAACCATGCTTCGCTCTTCCTTTTCTCCAATTTTCAATTTTATCTTTTAACTTTTCAATTAAAAAGAATGCTCTTCGCCGGGGAAAACACCGCTCTTGATCTCGCGCTTGAAGGATTCCACGGCCGCGCGGATCTGGCCGTTGATGTCGGCGTAGCGTTTAACGAACCTGGGCGTGAACTTATCGAAATATCCTACCATATCATACGTGACAAGCACCTGTCCGTCACAGCGCCTTCCGGCCCCTATGCCGATAGTGGGCATACCGAGCCTGCCGGTTATATCCGACGCGAGTTCACTCGGCACGCATTCGAGTATGATCGCGAAACATCCCGCCTTCTCCAGGAGCACCGCGTCTTCCACGAGTTTCTTCGCGGTTTCCGGATCCTTGCCCTGCACCTTATATCCGCCTGTCTTGTTGACGCTTTGCGGCGTAAGGCCGATATGCCCCAGCACCGGTATGCCGGCGTCAAGGACCGCTTTCACTCGCGGACAAACCTCGGCTCCCCCCTCCAGCTTTACCGCCTCGCATCCCGCTTCTTTCACGAACCTACCGGCATTCTTAACGGCGTCTTCATCGCTCGCCTGGTAGGACATGAAAGGCATATCCCCTATGAGAAAAGCGCGTTCAACCCCCCTGCGAACGGCTTTAGCGTGATGTATCATCTCATCCATCGTTACGCTGACGGTGGAATCATAACCGAGCACGACCATGCCGACCGAATCCCCCACCAGCACGGCGTCGATCCCGGCTGAATCTATCAGCCTGGCCATGACATAGTCGTAAGCCGTAAGCATGGTGATCTTCTCGCCGGCTTCTTTTTTCAGTTTGAAATCCAATACGGTTATCTTATTCTCCATCTTCTGTCACACGATCCCCTTTAGATACTCTATAAAGTCCACCGTTATCGGGCACAGGTATACGTGCGTCTTGTCCGTATCCGCCCGCTTAAGCGCTTCCTTGGCGAACCGGTGATTCCACTCCATCGTGCATTCAAAATCTTCGGGGAACCTGACGCTGTTCTTTGTCTCCCAGTAATGTTTTGAAGATTCCCTTATGACGGGGGCAAGGCCGAAAAAGACATGCGTGTCCTTAAGCTCCGCGGCCCATTTTTCCATTTCCCCGAAATCGAAGAACGGCTGCGTGAAAAATCCGTCGGCGCCCGCTTTTCTCTTCTCTTCCACGTATGCCATCTCTTCTTCGAAACTTGATCTCCACTGGTCTAGCCCGGCATACACCCTGATCCAGGGAGCCTCTTCCTTGATCTTCCTGATAAGCTCGACCGAAGTGCAGGGGGATTCGCTTTTCGAAACTATCTCCGGGTTATCGCCCAGTATCACCAGGACCTCGTCAATCTTCTTCTTCTCCAAAAATTCCTCGTATTGGAACGGTTTCTCCTTGTTCACGGAAACCGCTCTTATGTGAGGTATTATCCTTGAAAAGTAAGATACCGCGACCTCGCAGGCCTCCGGTATCCTGACGTCGAACTTGAGGATATCGGGGATATTGAGCGTATCGACGCGGGGAAATCGTTCTTTTACGGTTTTAAGTTCCCCGGCGAACGATTCCGCGCTGCGAGGGACCAGTTCCAAAGAGATCCTTCCCATTTATCCTTCCATTTTATGATATCAGGTAACCTGGTTCTTGTAGGCCCTGAAAACATTGCGCATCAGGATGGACACCGTTACCGGGCCGACACCACCCGGCACGGGGGTTATGATCGACGCCTTCCCGGCGACCTCGCTGAAATTAACGTCGCCGACGATGCCTTCCTCTGTCTTGTTAATGCCGACATCGATGACCACAGCCCCTTCCTTTACCCAGTCTCCTCCCACCAGCCCGGCCTTTCCCACTGCTACTATAAGTATATCGGCCCTTTTCGCGTGGGACGCGAGTTCTCCTTTTTCGTAAGTGCCTATATGACACACCGTAGTCGTCGCCATCTCGTTGAGCATCATCATGCTTAAGGGTTTCCCGACTATCGCGGAATGTCCTATTATCACCACTTCCTTGCCGTACAGGCCAACGCCCTCCGCGCGGAGTATCTTCATGACGGCCCCCGGCGTGCACGGAACGATGTCGGCCTCTTTCCTGAGTATCTTGCCGAGGTTGTACGGATGTATGCCTTCGGCGTCCTTCTCCGGTCTTATCTCAGCCACCAGCGAATCGTGGCTTATGCCGGCCGGAAGCGGTTTTTGAACGATGATGGCCGTGGCTTCACTGTCCGCGTTAAGTTTTTCGATCTCTCCGCGGAGAACTTCCTTTGTTATATACGGCCCCAATTCCCGCGGAACGAATTCGATCCCCACCAGCTCGGCGGCCTTTTTTTGCATGTTGACGTATATCTCGGCATCCTTCGATTGGCCGGCGGTAACGGAAACAAGCCTGGGCTGATCTCCCCCTGAAGGCCTCAAGGATCTTATCCCTTCCTTCACCTTCCCGTTTATAGAGTGGGCTATCTCCCTGCCGTCAATGACCTTAGCCATAAGCGACCCCTGCGTTTACGATGTTCCGGACATGCTGTATAATATCGGCATCCACCTTCTCGATATCCTTGCGCATGGTCCTTAGCGCGTTCTCGGCGCTTTCTATGAAATTAACGTCCTTTATCCATCTAAGGTTTATCCGCACGTTGAGCTGCGCGGCGTAAAAGGCGGACTTGAGGATATGGGCCGCGCAACCTACATCGCTCATCAGCTTTCTGTTCGCGTTATCGACAAGATACGACGTTATTTCCATCGATACGTGCGCTTCCCTGCAGATATTCATCGGCACGGTCGCGGCCGCCATGTATTCCTTATCGGCGTCACTTTTGGACGACAATGCTTCCATGAGCTGCCGGAACGCGCCGCAATCCTCATCGACCAGTGATGACAGATGATCGAGGCTCTCCTGCTGCCGCTGTTTCGCGGAAACCAGGCCTTCGTAGGTCTCTTTTTCCGGCTTGATGCTGTAATTTATAACCATCAGGTTAAGGCTTGCTCCGATCGCCGCCGTAAGTGCCGATGCGCTCCCGCCGCCGGGTGTTATGCTGCGCGCCGCAAGGTCCTTCAAATATTCTTCCAGGCTCTTGTTCACATACATGTCAATACCTCAAAATAATCCTTTTATCTCTCCGGTTTTAACGTCAATGTCGATCTCCGTCCCGCGCGGCACCTTTGGAAGACCGGGCATGGTATTGATGCCCTCGCATTTCGCCACTATATACCCGGCGCCGGCGCACACCTCTATCTCTTCGATGCCGAGCTTAAAGCCCCGGGGCCTCCCTTTTTTATTCGGATTGTTCGACAGGGACAGGTGCGTCTTCGCCATGCACACGGGCATCTGGTCCAGGCCGGACTTTTCAATGATCTTGATGCTCTCCTCGGCTTGCTCCGAATATTTCACTTCGCTCGCGCCGTACATGGATTTTGCGATCCTCTCTACCTTACCCCTCAGGTTCATGTCCACGGGATAAAGATACCGCATCTTGCTCTTCTCCTGGGCGGCCTTCACTACGGCCCTGGCAAGATCGGTCCCGCCTTTACTGCCGAGCTTATAGACCTCGCTTACCGCGACGCCGTGTACTTCAAGCGCTTCAGCGCGCCTTATGACGACATCTATCTCTTTCTTCGTATCGGTATCGAACCTGTTTATGCAGACTACTATGGGCACACCGAACATCTTAAGGTTCTCGACCTGTTTCTCGAGGTTGGAACACCCTCTGTCCACGGCGGAAAGATTCTCTTTTTTCAGTTCCGCGGGAACAGAATGTCCCTTGAACGAGAAATCCCCGCTATGCATCTTTAGCGCCCTTATGGAGCAGTTGATCACTATCGCGTCCGCCTTGAATTTCGCCTGGCGGCATTTTATGTCGATGAACTTTTCCGCCCCGAGATCCGCCCCAAAACCGCTTTCAATGACGGCATAATCCGCCAGTTTCAGGGCTATCTTCTCCGATATCAGGGATCCCGACCCGTGTGATACGTTCGCGAAAGCCCCCGTGTGGACAAAACAGGGCGTATGCTCTATCGTCTGGACCAGGTTCGGGTTAAGCGCTTCCTTCATCAGGACCGCCATCGCCCCGGCAACCTTGAGGCCTTCCGCGGTAACGGGTTTTCCGGACTTGTCGAACCCGATCACGATCTTTCCCAAACGCGTCCTCAGGTCCTTAAGGTCTTCCGCCAGGGAAAGCACCGCCATGCATTCTCCGGACGGAACGATATCGAACCCTGTCTTCCTGTTCACGCCGTGCAGTTTTCCTCCTCCGCCGATCGCCACGTTCCTGAGGGCCCTGTCGTTAAGGTCCACGACCCTTTTCCAGGTAATGCTTTCCTTGTCCATATTATGCAGGGTTCCCCAGAAAAGACCGTTATCAAGAAATGCGGCACAAAGGTTCTGAGCGTTCGATACCGCGCTTGAATCACCGGTAAGATAAAGGCTTATTTCCTCGGAGGGCAGGACCTGTGAATACCCTCCTCCCGTTGCTCCTCCTTTTATACCGAAGACCGGCCCCAGCGACGGCTGTCTCAAACAACAGATCGATTTTTTGCCAAGCCTGTTAAAGGCCATCGAAAGCCCTATGGTGTTCACGGTCTTGCCTTCGCCGAGATGGGTAGGCGTCATGGAAGTGACCAGGATAAGCTTACCGTCCTTCCGCGTCTTCAATGACTCGTTGAGTACGTTCGCCGAAACTTTGGCGGTATGGTTCCCGCGCTTCGTGAGATATTTCGGTTTTATGCCCGCTTTTTTCGCGATGTCCTCGATATTCTTCAGCTTAACCCCGGCCGCCACTTTAACGTCATACCTGCATCCCATAACCGCTCCTTTTTTCTCGCCGGGCACGCCGGCTTTTACTAAGATAACGGACTCTCAAATACTATAACTGAAATCGGGGTCATACCCCTTCTGTGGCCCCTTATCCCTTCTTTTGTCCCCGAAAGGACCGAACGTCCGACGGTGCAAAGGACAAAGCCCGTACTTCCGTATCGCCTCAAGATGTTCTCTTGTCCCGTATCCCTTATGCTTCGCGAAACCGTACCGGGGGTAATCCTTGTCGTCTTCGGTCATTATCTTGTCCCTGAAGACCTTGGCTATGATCGATGCGCATGCTATCGAAACGCTCAGGGACTCCCCGCGTACCAGGAAAGTGCGTGGCTGAGGCACCTTGACGTCCATCCTGCCGTCGATCAACAGATAGTCCGGTTTTTCCTCAAGTTCCCCGATCGCCCTTTCCATCGCCATGAGCGTGGCGTTATATATGTTCACCCTGTCTATATCCTCGACACTTGCAAGGCCTATACCTACATCGCAGCGCTTAAGTATGTCAAGAAAAGCGCGTTCTCTCATGCGCGCGGTCAGCTTCTTGGAATCGTCTACCCTTTCGGCAAAACCGGGATCCCTGATCACGACGGCCGCGGCAACCACGGGACCCGCCAGAGGGCCTCTTCCCGCTTCATCGATGCCGGCCACTCTCCTGTACCCCGACTCCGCGGCTTTCTTCTCGTAAAGAAAGCTGCCGGCGCTATTTTTCTTCGTCGACTCTCTGGGCAATTTTCTCCTTTACCTTTGTGGCCTTCTTGCCCTTTTTTCCCCTCAGGTAATACAGCTTAGCGCGCCGCACCTTGCCCTTCTTGACGATCTCGATCTTCTCTATAAGGGGTGAGTTCAGGGGAAATATACGCTCAACACCCTCTCCGTATGATATTCTCCTGACCGTAAAGGTCTTTCCCAGACCCGCGCCCTTCATGCCGATAACGATGCCGCTGAAAACCTGTATACGGGTCTTGTCTCCTTCAGTGATGCTGAAATGCACATCCACGGTATCGCCTATGTTGAACTGCGCCAGGTCTTTTTTTATGTGCTTTTCTTCGGCTTTCTTTATGCCTTCTTTCATTTCTGGTCCTCCTGTCGGCTGTTATTGTCTCTTTTATTTCAACAGATCGGGCCGTCTGGCCTTCGTCCTCGCTATAGCTTGCTGTACGCGCCATTCCTTGATCTTTTTAGGGTCACCTCTCAGCAGCACTTCGGGAACACGCATGTTCTCGAACACGGCCGGCCTCGTGTACTGCGGATACTCAAGCATCCCATTCTCGAAGGATTCTTCCATGAGACACTCTTCATCTCCCAGCACCCCGGGAATGAGCCGTACAACGGCGTCACACAGCACCATAGCCGGTATCTCCCCGCAGGTAAGGATGTAATCGCCTATGGACATTTCCATGTCCACGAACCCGCGTATCCTTTCGTCAAACCCCTCGTAATGGCCGCAGACAAGAATAATATGCTCGATCCCGCTGAGGGCTTTGGCGGCCGGCTGGTCGAATTTTTGTCCCTGCGGGGTTATGAGCATAATGAGCGGCACGGCGCCGCCTTCTTTCTTTTCCCCTTTAAGCTCTTTAAGCGCCGCGTAGACCGGCTCGACCTTCATTACCATGCCTGGCCCGCCACCGTACGGTTTATCATCCGCGGTGCGGTGCCGGTCATTGGTCCATTTCCTCAGGTTATGGATCTCTATATCAACAAGCCCTTTCTTCCGAGCGATCTTTATCATGGACTCGTTGAACACGCCTCCAAACACATCGGGAAACAGCGTAAGAATATCTATCTTCACTTCAACACCCGTATCGTCGTTAGTCGTTAGTCGTTCGCATTTCGTTACGATATACGAACGACGGACGACGGAATACGATTATATTTCAAGTCTCTTCAGAATGCTCTTCACCGTTTCCGACGGTTTTGCTCCGTTCTTGAGCCAGTACTCTACCCTCTCCCGGTCAAGCGCCACCTGGTCTTTACCCCGTTTGGGGTCGTAATGCCCCAGTTCTTCCAGCGCCCTACCGTCCCGTTTTTTAGATTTGGTCATCGCGACGATACGGTAAAAAGGTTTTTTCTTGGTCCCGAACATCTTGAGTCTCAGAACTACTGCCATCTTTCCTCTCTCCTCCCCTGGTCGGCGCCTTGCAGCCGACGTTTGTGTCATGTGTCATGTGTAATGTATCCATGACACGAACTTCTTTATTTCTCCTTTTCCCTGGCCCTGCGGATATCAGCCCCCACAGCCGATAATTTTTGTTCTATGCGTTCATATCCCCTGTCAAGGTGATATATCCTGGATATTTCGGTCGCGCCGTCCGCTACAAGGCCGGCGAGAACGAGCGCGGCCGAAGCCCTCAGGTCCGAAGCCATGACCGGCGCCCCGCTCAGTTTCCTGACGCCCCTCACTATGGCTGTCGACCCTTCGAGAATTATACCGGCGCCCATCCTGTTAAGCTCACTTATATGGATAAACCTTTCGGGGTATATCTTTTCGGTGACAACGCTGATACCGTCGCCTATCGTAACCAGGCTCATCATCTGGGCCTGAAGATCGGTCGGGAACCCCGGATAAGTGAGCGTGGTTATATCCGTCGCGTGTATCTTCCTCCCCGCGCGATATACATCCAACCCCCCGTCCTTTTCCTTGACGGTCCCGCCGCACTCATCCAGTTTATCTATAAGAGCCAGGTTGTGCCCGGCCCTGGCGTCTTCCAGAAAAAGGTGTCCGCCCGTAATGACCGACGCTATCATGTAAGTTCCCGTCTCTATCCTGTCCGGTATGATGGAGTATTTTACGCCTTTCAATTCCTTCACGCCGCGAACCCTGAGCGTGGGCGTTCCCTTGCCCTCGATGAACGCGCCCATCGCGACGAGAAAATCGACAAGGTCGGTCAATTCAGGCTCACAAGCCGCATCCTCCAGTATTGTTTCCCCTTCGGCCAATACGGCTGCCATGAGCGTGTTCGCCGTTGCCAGCACGCTCGATCCAAAATGGCCCCCTAGATATATCTTTGTTCCTTTTAATTTTTTCGCCGTGGCCACTATGTATCCTTCTTCTGTGCGGAGGTTAGCGCCCAGCGCGCGGAGTCCCTTAAGGTGAAGGTCGATCGGCCTCGGACCGATAACGCACCCCCCGGGAAAGGATACCTGCGCTTCGCCGTACTTTCCGAGGAGCGGTCCCAATACGGCTATGGAGGCGCGCATGGTGCTCACAAGCTCGTAGGATGCCCTGACATTGGTTATCTTCCCCTCCCGTATCGTAATGTTATTGCCCCGCTTAACGACCTTGCGCCCGAGCGACTCTATTATCTTGATCATGGTGGTAACGTCCTTGAGGTCGGGCACGTTCATGATAACGCATTCTTCTTCCGTCAAGAGTGACGCCGCCATTATCGGCAGACAGGCGTTCTTGGCCCCGCTTATCCTTATCCTCCCGGACAAGGCTTTTCCGCCCTTCACGACCAGTTTATCCATTTTTCCACCCTGCTATGATACGCTCGTAGCCGCCCGTGTCCTTGAAACTTTCGATCCCCGTAAAACCGTTCATTGCCAAAGCGTTCTTTACCTTCGCCGCCTGATCATAAGCGATCTCCACCGCCACGAAACCTCCGGGGCGAAGAATACGTCCGCCGCATCCGGCTATCACCTCGAGATGGTCCATCCCTTCATTGCCGGCGCAAAGAGCTATCTTCGGCTCGGCTTTGACCCAGGCGTCAAGTCCCTCATAATCCTTTTCCGAAACATACGGCGGGTTCGAAACGATACAGTCGAAAGCGCCCTCGTACTCCGGACCGAACGCGGAAAACATGTCCGACACTACCAGCCCTATTGTCCCCTCTTTGCCGAAACGTTTTATGTTCTCCCTCGCGACCTCGAGGGCGTCTTCGCTGACATCCGATCCGATTATCCGGCAGTTCTCGACAATGCCGCTCAAAGCGAGAGATACCGCGCCGCTTCCGGTGCACAGGTCGAGTATGAACGGTCTTCCGCCGGACATACCCCGGCAGAATTCCGCTGCCACTTCGACCAAAAGCTCCGTTTCGGGCCGGGGTATGAGCACCCTCGAGTCAACGGCTATATCCATACCAAGGAACCGGGCCTTGCCCTCCTCATACTGTATCGGCAGATCTTCACGGTAACTCATAGTTAATGTCAAATGTCAAATTTCAAATGACAAAATAATGGCAAATGTCAAATGATGGGGTTTTTGGTCATTTGGATCTTGGATTTCATTTGTCATTTGTCATTTGGATCTTGTCATTCTCCGCTGCACCAGTTTCCAGTTTCAATTTTCTGTCGGCATCCATAAGAGGCTCTATGACCTCTTCGATCTCGCCTTCCATTATCTCGCTCAGGTTATGAACCGTCAGGTTGATCCGGTGATCCGTAACCCTGTTCTCGGGAAAATTATAGGTCCTTATCTTCTGCGACCTGTCGCCGCTACCGACCTGTTCTTTTCTTTGTTCGGATATCTCCTTTTGCCGTGCCTCCTGCATCTTTTCGAGTATCCTGGCCTTGAGCACGCGCATCGCCTTTGCCCTGTTCTTATGTTGGCTCCTCTCGTCCTGGCAGCTGACCACTATCCCTGTGGGAAGATGGGTTATGCGCACGGCGGAATCGGTGGTATTAACGTGCTGCCCTCCCGCGCCGGCCGATCTATACACGTCTATTTTGAGATCCTGAGGCTTTATGTTCACTTCAACGTCCTCGGCCTCGGGAAGTACCGCGACTGTCGCCGCCGAAGTATGGATCCGGCCGCTGGCTTCGGTCTCGGGAACACGCTGCACCCTGTGCGTCCCCATCTCGAACCTGAGGTGTTTGAACACGTTGCTGCCTTCAATCGAAAAAACGACTTCCTTTATGCCCCCAAGCTCGGATCCGCTCATGCTTACAAGCGAGACCTTCCATTCTTTTTTCACCGCGTATCGCATATACATTTTATAGAGGTCCGCGGCGAAAAGCGCTGCCTCCGCGCCGCCTGTGCCGGCCCGGATCTCCATAATAACATTGCGCCTGTATTCATCACTGTCGCCCGAAAGCAGGATATCCTCCAACGCAAGGCGTTCGGCCTGTATCGCTCCTTCTATCTCCGAAAGTTCCTTCTTCGCGAGCGCGGAGTATTCGCTGTCCTCCCCTTCTTCTTTTATCATCTTCTCCAGGGTAACCTTTTCTCTTTCCAGAGCAAGATATCTATCATACCTGTTGACCAATTCCTTAAGATCAGCGTACCTTTTGGCCTTGATCCGGTATTGTTCGCGGTCCGATAAAAGTTCGGGGGACGAAAGCTCTTTCTCCAGACTTTCGTATTCGTCTTTTCTTTTCTTGAGTTGTTCGAACATCTTTTCCATCAAAATCCGCGCACTCATTCACTAAAGAAGAAAGCGCATAGCTACAGGTTGACCCGTTCACTACACGCTATCCGATCGAGCGACTATCAGCGGCCTTCTTCGCTGGAATACCCGTTCCTCAGGATTCCGCGCTTTCCGGTCTTTGCTCTCCAGCCTCCGGGTTTTTCCCCGCGGCGGTCTTTTCCCCAGCTTTCTCGGATTTTTGTTTACCGGTAGTTTTTCCGGACGCATACCGTTTCTGGAAACGCTCCACCCTGCCCGCCGAGTCAACCAGCTTCTGTTTCCCCGTGTAGAAAGGATGGCATTTTGAACATATCTCCACGTGTATGGTGTCTTTTGTAGATCGCGTATGCACGGTATGGCCACAAGCGCATACTATCGTGCTATCAATATACTTTGGATGTATGCCTTTTTTCACTTCTAACCCCCTTTATAAATATATTATTTATTTATGGTTATAATGGAAATAACATTTTACTAAAAATCCGATAAATATCAAGTATTTATTGATAAAATCCGGCCTGAAGACATAACTGGTTTAATGACAGGGATTTATCGCTCAGAATTTAGCGTCCGGTTCCCCTGAAATAGCCATCGACCGAATAGCTATAGTCTATAGTCCGCAGTCTGTAGTCTGACTCACGCTTTCCCCATATTCATAAGAAATTCTGAGTTCGATTTGGACTTCTTCAGGCGATCTATCAAAAGTTGCATGGCCTCCACCGAATCAAGATCACTAAGGGCCTTGCGCATAAGCCATATCTTCTGCAGCTCGTCCTCTTCCACGAGAAGCTCTTCTTTGCGCGTATTCGACCTCTTGATGTCAATGGCCGGATAGATCCTGCGCTGGAAGAGATTCCTGTCCAGCTGTATCTCCATATTGCCCGTACCCTTGAACTCCTCGAAAATCACCTCATCCATACGGCTGCCGGTATCAATAAGGGCCGTCGCGATTATAGTCAGGCTCCCGCCTTCTTCCACGTTGCGTGCCGCCCCAAAAAAGCGTTTAGGCTTGTGAAGCGCGTTGGCATCTACACCGCCTGAAAGTATCTTCCCGGAATGGGGCATTGCCGCGTTGTACGCGCGGGCAAGACGCGTGATGGAATCAAGAAGAATAACGACGTCGTACTTGTGCTCGACAAGCCGTTTCGCCTTTTGCAGAAGCATTTCGGCGACCTGTATGTGCCTCTGGGCCTGTTCATCGAACGTCGAAGCTACGACCTCGGCCTTCACCGAACGCTGCATGTCCGTTACTTCCTCCGGACGCTCGTCTATCAGCAGTATCAGGAGTTTCACGTCCGGGTAATTGGCAGTGATGCTGTTGGCGAACTTCTGCAAAAAGACCGTCTTGCCGCTGTAAGGCGGCGCCACTATAAGTCCCCTTTGCCCTTTCCCGACAGGGGTGAGCAGATCCATCACCCTCATGGATATTTCTCCCGGGTCCGTTTCCAGCTTGAAACGCTCATCGGGATAAAGAGGCGTCAAGTTGGAAAAGAGTATCCTGTTCTTCGCCACCTCCGGGTTCTCATAATTGACCGCCTCGACCTTCAGGAGCGCAAAGTACCTTTCCCCCTCTTTGGGCGGCCTTATCTGTCCGCTCACGGTATCTCCGGTCTTGAGATTAAACCTGCGTATCTGCGAAGGCGAGACATATATGTCGTCCGGACACGGAAGATAATTGTAGTCCGGACTCCTGAGAAACCCGAAACCGTCCTCGAGGACCTCAAGAACGCCCTCCCCGAAAGCGTACCCGTCCTTTTCGATCTTGGTCTGCAGGACCTTGAATATAAGGTCATGCTTTTTCATGCCGCTTATACCGTTGATGTTAAGATCTTTCGCGAGATCCGCCAGTTCCGATATCTTCATGTTCTTGAGCTGCACGATATCCAGCTCTTTTTCGCCGCGTTTGCGTTTTGTCGTGCCGGACTCGTTGTCTCTGGAACCCCTTTCGGTATCTTTCTTCACATTTCTTGCCATATCTTGTTCACTCCTTTTTTTATTTCGTTCAAGTCCTTATCGTCGCTATTATCTATGATATAGTCGGCGAATCTCGCCTTCTCGGTAAGGGCCATTTGGCAATCGATTATCCTTCTGGCCTCCCCCTTCGGGATCCCCCGACATGTCGCCCTTTTCACCTGAGTATCAACGTCGGCGGTGACCACCACCACGACATCCACGTATTCGTTGAGCCCCGCTTCTATCAAAAGCGGGGCGTCGATGACCACTTTTTCCATCTTCGACCTTTCGGCCCTTTCTTTTATCCTGAAGATTATCGTCGGATGCATTATTCGGCAGAGCGTGCTCAGCTTGAGCTTATCGTGAAACACCTCTTCCCCAAGCTTCCGGCGGTCTATCTTGCCTTGCGATAATATCTTTTTCCCGAAGATGTCCACTACCTTGAACTGTATGTTCTCGTCTTCCTCCAGAAGCCTGTGGGATATCTCATCCGCGTCTATCTTTTCCGCGCCTTTGGCAACGAACATATCCGACACGGTCGTCTTCCCTGTCGCCAAGCCGCCCGTTACCCCTATTAATTTCTTTGCCATTTTTCCTCCCGGCTGCTGACCGATTCGCGCTATATGCTCACTTCCTCCATATCGTACCAATTCGGACCGGCTTCCACATCGACCACCAAGGGGACGTGAAGTTTCATGCCCCCCTCCATTATCTCTTTAACTTTTTCCGCGGTCTTCTTCAGCCCGTCCTTAGGCGCCTCGAAAACAAGTTCGTCGTGGACCTGGATGATCATATTTACTCCGGTTCCCGTGAAAGCCTCGTGACACTTTATCATCGCCAGTTTTATCAGGTCCGCGGCGGAACCCTGGACCGGCGTGTTCACCGCCACCCTTTCGGCGAAACCTTTTATCCTCTCGTTCTGGCTGTTTATTTCCGGGACATATCTCCTCCGGTTCAAAAGCGTCGTCACGAAACCCTTTTTTTTCGCGTTTGCGATCGTCGCGTCTATGAATTCTTTTACCCCGCTGTACCGGCTGAAATAGGAATCGATGAACCTCTGGGCTTCATCGACCCTTATCCCCAGGTCCTTTGCCAACCCGAAAGAGCTCATACCGTAGATTATCCCGAAATTGACCGTCTTGGCCGTAGCGCGCATGGCCTCGGTCACGTCCTTGACGGAACAATCAAATATCAACGAGGCGGTAAACCTGTGGATGTCCTCGTTCCTACTGAAGGCGTCGATCAATTTCTTGTCCCGTGAAAGATGCGCCATCACCCTGAGCTCTATCTGCGAATAGTCCGCGGCAATAAGGATTTTGTCCTTTTGTCCCGGCAAAAAAGCTCTCCTGATCTCCTTACCCAGTTTCGTTTTTATGGGTATATTCTGCAGATTCGGCTCGCTGGAAGAAAGCCTGCCCGTCGCCGTCACCGCCTGGTTAAAGCGGGCATAAAGCTTGTGTGTCTTTTTATCCACCAAACCCAGCATGGAATCGTAATACGCCGTCTTGAGTTTGTTTATTTCACGATACTCGAGAAGTTCCGCGGGCAATTCATGGTATTTAGCCAGTTTTTTAAGCACCGACTCGTCGGTGGACGCTCCCGTCTTGGTCTTTTTGGTGACCGGAAGGTCCAGTTTTTCGTACAGGATAACCTGTAACTGCTTGGGTGAATTTATATTGAACTCTTCGCCGGCAAGTTGATATATTTTCCCGGATACTTTTTCAAGTTTTTTTTCAAGCTCCGCCGATTTCTTCTTGAGATAGCCGGCGTCGATGCCGACCCCCTCATGCTCCATGTCGGCGAGCACCCTAACGAGCGGCATCTCGACGTCCCTGAAAAGATCGTAAAGATGCTTCTTTTCGAGTTCAGGGCCCAGGATCCCGTGCAAACGGAATATAACATCGACCTTCTCGCACTCCGCTATCGGCTGCCTTCCGCTGTCAAGATCAATGGTCGCTTGCCCCTTTTCATCCCAGCCGGGGTTTTCCTCCGTTGAAAGCCCGTACCCGAGATGGCGCGCCGACATACCCGCCAGATCGTATTTCGGACGGGAGGGATCGATCAGGTAATCGGCTATCATCACGTCGAATCCGGCTCCGGCGACCCCAATGCCGCACCCGCGAAGAGCAAGCATGCCCTCCTTGATATCATATCCTATCTTCCCGATCTCGCCGTTCTCAAAGATATCCTTTAATTGTTCCCATGCTCCGCCCGTGCCTCCTCTTTCCGCGGGCATCGGCACGTAGAAGGCCTTTCCCTCTTCACCGCTGAACGCTATCCCTTCAAGTTCGCGCCGGTCCGACCCTGTTACAACGGCGAAAGCAAAACGCTTCTTTCCGGAGATATCACGCAGCCTGCCGGATATCTTTTTCCCGTCGCTTAGAACGGAATACTCCCCGCCAACGGTTTTTTTCGGACTGATCTCCGCCAAAAGCTTTTCGAATTCGAGCTCTTTGTATATCTCCGCCAGGCGCTCTGCATCCGGCTCCCCGGTCCTGGCTCCTTCAAGATCGAACTCCACCGGCACCTTCCTGTCCAGTTCGACAAGTTCCCGGCTCAGGTCGGCCATTTCCCGGCCTTCTTCAAGTTTTTTTCTTAATGATCCGGAGGATATCTTTTCGATGTTCCGATAAACGTTTTTCACCGTACCGTATTCGCTTATAAGCCTGCTGGCCGTGACCTGCCCAACGCCCTTTACCCCGGGGATGTTATCGCTGGCATCACCCGTAAGGGCCATGAATTCGACCATGGCATCGGCGCCGACCCCGTACTTTTCCATCACCTCCTCGTCCCCGTATATTTTATTTCCCGAGGGATGGGGGCTAAGCACTTTTGTCTTAGCATCCACCAGCTGGAGCGCGTCCTTGTCACTGGTCACTATGGTCACTTCCAGGCCTTTCTTTTTGGCCTTCTCCGCTATCGTCGCTATCACGTCATCGGCCTCGTAACCCTGAACCTCATAGATCGGTATGTTATAGGCCCTTACAATCTCCTTTATCTTCGGTATCTGCTCTATAAGCTCGTCCGGGATAGGTTTACGATGGGCCTTGTAATCCTCGTATTTTTCATGCCGCACGGTCGGCCCCTCCAGATCAAAAACGACCGCCATTATGCCGGGCTCATGTTCCCTTATCAATTTCTTAAGCATATTCAGAAAGCCGTATATCGCGTTGGTGGGCTCGCCTTTGGACGTGCTGAGCTCCTGTATAGCGTAAAAAGCCCTGTAACAGAGGGAAGTTCCGTCGACAAGGTAGATATTTCGTTCCTTTTCGTTCATCTCAGATGGGTTTTTTTATCATTTTAGACGGAAAATAAACGGATCGGGAGATTTTTAAAGTAAATAAACGGAGTGATGTTTAAAATCTGTATAATTTATGCTATTTGTCAAAACGTCAGAATGAATCTAAGATCTTGTCAGGAAACATTTTCCGGCGAGATGTCCATGGGCCTTGTTTATTATATATTTATAACGTTATCTGTCAAGCTGAATGTTCCCGAAATCAAGTCTGCCCCGTCTCCGCCCCGGGGCCCCTCATTCCCGTCTCAGTTTTTCCAGGTCCTTTTTCAGGCGCATTATCTTCGTCAACAATTTTTGCTTATCATGTTCGTCGGCGATAATAGCCGCCTCCAGCTCGTCGGTCTGGCCCTGCATGTCATCCATTTTCTTTCTGCGCCTTTCCTGCTCGGAACGCAGCTTGGAAACAAGATGGTTTATGGACCCGGCCACGTCCTGAAGCTCGTCTTTTTCCCTGAGCTTCAACCTCTCATCGTAATTCCCCGTGGATACCCTCCTCAGGAACCTTTGTATACGGTAAATCGGCCCCGCTATCCTGTTCGAGAGCACAAGCCCTATCAATATCACGAGCGGGCTCAGGAAAACAAGGCGCATCAGCAGCACCATGTTCACTTTGTTTACTATGTCCAGCAACAACCCCTGGGGATACACCGCAGCCAGCTTCTCCCCGAACATGATCCATGTAGTGACGTACACCATGTATCCCGTCACTATGGCCGTGGTGAACATGAAGATAAGGATAAGGGTTATGTATCTGATCTGGAATCTTCTGGCTATAAAAAGCCTTGTCCTCTTGCGAAATCGTGACATTCCTTCTTGCTACTCCTTTCTCCAGAGGGTCACATCCCTCCGCACGTCGACCTCTATCCTTTCACCCTGCTCCGTCCTTATCATCCCAAGAACCTCGGACAAAGGCATATACCGCGTGTTCTTCCCGTTTATCCGCCATAAGAGATCCCCGCTCAGCATACCGGCCTGCGCGAAAGCCCCCCCCTGCCGGAGTTTTTCTATTACGATGCCTTTTTTAATCAGCCTGAGATGGGCTCCCATTATCCTGCCGTACCTTGGAAAAATGGATCTCACGGTTCCGAGCAACGGGGAAACCGTCCGTTCTATGGTAAAACGGACCTCGCCGGGCGAAAGGAACAGAACCCCCACCTCGTCAACGGTCATGTACGCCGTCATCTCTCCCCATACCCTGACGATCTTGTCACCCGGCTTAAGTTTTAAAACTGCGCCGGACAGGTTGTCGTTGATAATTTTATCCACGTAGACATACTTTTCACCCTGTCCCAGCACGAGCCCCAGTTCTTCGGTCACCCTGAGGATCACCGTTCGTCCGTTCGCGCCCCCGAAACGCTCCTGGTTGTTCTTTACGCCCTCCATGATGTCGTCTCTCGTCTTGGTCTCCAGGTATCCCCTGAGGTAATTAAGCCTTTCTACCGCCTCTTCGTGTTCCGGGTTCAGATCCGCGGCTTTTTTGTAAGTATAATACGCTTCCACGTACTGGTGTTTTTTGAACTGATTCCTCGCTTTTTGTATAAGAGCGTCTTCCTCGCTGTCGTATATGGCGGAACGGATCTTGGATTTCATTATCGTTTTTTCCCCGTCAGCCGTTGACAGCACCACCCGGTCCTTATATTCGTCAAGGATAAGACCTTTCATTCTTTTGCCGTTCTTCAAGACGACAACATCCGCCGCCGACTGGAGACAAAAGAACGATATCGCGAAGAATACGATCGCATGCGGAATAGCTCTATACATGTATCCCAGAAACAATTTAACCTTAAAAGACATTTTTATCCGGTCCGGACGGATCTGACGCGACGGGACGAGCTCTCCCGTGCTCCAGGATGAATCATCTGACGCGGGGGCCGCGTGGCCGGTCATCCTAAAAAAATGACCAGCAAAAGAATGATTATCAGGGCACCGGACAGGATATAAAAATCGTTAAAATACAGGAAATCGGCTATCCTGTCCCGGGAAGTATCGGAGATCTCCCCTTCGCTCAACGCCTTAAGCCGTTCCCTGGCCTTTTTTCTGGATTCGCTGACTTCCTGCTTCCCGGATCCCTTGAGCCGAGTCTCTATTTCGGACCGTATAGCGTCTATCTGGTCCTTCCTGAACCGAAGCAGTTCTCCCCCGATCCTGTAGGCTATGATCACGCCTTCGTCAACAAGGGCTACGATATTGTCTTCGCCGACACCCAGATAGTCGGACAATTCACGTAAAGTCAGCATCTTTTCAGGCATGTCAGACCTTTACCTTACCCTCCGATATCCACTGGTCTACCCTGGTCTTGTCGAACACCCACTCGCCGCCTTCTCTCGTTGCGGGAAGCATGCCGCTGTTGGCCCATTCATTGACCTTGTTCACGTCGACTTCAAGGTACTTGGCAAGCTGATTGATGTTCATCCAATCGCCCCTGGAAACATTGCCTGCCCCCTGGGTCATGTTGAGGCGGCCGTTAAGTATGGCTCCCTCCTGGATGCTGAGGCTCGGCGTCTCAACATCTCCGGTGAGCTTGGCAGTCGGTTCCAACTTGAGGGATTTCATCGCCTTGATGTTCCCCGTGACGTTGCCGGCTATCGAAACGCTCTCACCCGTTATGTTGGCCCTTATGTCCGCTTTCTGTCCCACCATCAACATGCCTTTGGTATCAAGCGTTCCCTCGAATTTCCCGTTTATCCTGAGGTTCACGGGGTCATCGAAACGGAGTGTCCCCTGCATGCCGGCATGCACGTCCAGTACTTTTTCCTCGCTGTGCGGTGTGATCTCCATTTTCTTTTTCCTCATTCCGTCCTCCTTCGTATTTTTGCATCCCAATATATTATACATTTTGTCGGCTAATCTGTAAATCAGACTATTTCCAGCATACTTCCCTGACACCGGGAAGCTGTGAAACCTCGTTCGCCACATCCCTGTAATAGGCTCGCTCCATAACCGCGTCCACGATGATGAGGATGCATTTATTTTCCCTGTCCGCCTGAGAGTCGCATGTCGTCACCCTCCCCCCGAAAGCGTCGATAACGTTGTTGATATCCTTCTCTGAAGTGCTGCTGTCGACATCGACCTTCACGAACAGCCGCCGCCCGGGCTGTTTAAGCTCCATCCTCTCCTCAAGACGGGAAAGGATAAGAACGGAAAGCACGACGGTCGTTGTTATCCCCGCGGCGATATAGAGCCCGGCGCCCACGGCAAGGCCTATCGCGGACACCGCCCATATGCTGGCGGCCGTCGTAAGTCCACGGATCGAAGCGCCGTACCGGATGATCGCGCCTGCCCCCAGGAACCCTATGCCGGTAACAACGTTAGCCGCTATTCGCGATGGGTCCACTCCTCCGGCATCGCCGTACAAAAGGGCCACAAGTATCGAAGTGAGCATGAAAAGCGTGGAACCGACGCCTACCAATATGTGCGTCCTGAGCCCCGCGGCGCGTCCATGGATCTCTCTTTCGAGCCCTACGAGCCCGCTCAGAATAGCGGACAGCAGGAGCCTTAACAGAATTACGGAGTTTGTCATGTGACCTCCACCTCCTTTTAAAATCCGGCGGGTTCAGCGTTCAACAAAAGATCCGATCTCTCTCCCGTCATGAACAGCGTCTCTCCGAGAGCCGCGACCATGGCGGCGTTATCGGCGCAATACCCCTTCCCCGGCAGGTACAGCTCTACTCCCTCTTTGCGGCATCTTGACGAAAGCCTCTCTCTCAACGCCGCATTATTTATGACGCCGCCGCCGACCGCGAGCCTGTCCGCCCCGGTCGATCTCAAAGCCCTGGCGACCTTTTCCTCTATAACATCCGTGACAGCTTCCTGGAACGCGAAGCATACCCTGTCTTTGTCCTCTTCGGTCTTATCGCAGCCTTTCCAATAGTACATCACGGCTGTCTTGATACCGCTGAAACTGAAGTCCAGATCTTCCTCTCCACCGAGTATGGCCCTGGGGAACCGTATGGTATCTTCTCCCTTGAAGGCTGCCGCGCGTTTTTCGACTACAGGCCCGCCCGGATAACCCAGTCCCATGATCTTAGCTACCTTGTCAAAGGCCTCACCGACGGCATCATCCTTTGTCCTGCCTATAACGGAAAAGTCTCCCAGGCCGGCACAGCGGTATATGCTCGTATGCCCGCCGGATATGACCATGCCCAGAAAAGGAAATATGTCATCAAACGCGTTCAAGCCGTCCTTCTCCAGAAAACAGGCCAGCATATGCGCGTGCAGATGGTTAACGCCGATGAGCGGGATATCGGCCGCCAGGCTAAGCGCCTTGGCGAAAGCTATCCCGACAAGCAGCGATCCCGGCAGGCCCGGTCCCCGCGTGACCGCGACGAGCTCTATGTCATCCGCGGAGCGATGGGCATCTTTCAGCGCTTTTTGCATGACCGAATAAATATACTCAGTATGGAACCTGGATGCTATTTCGGGCACTACTCCCCCGTAACGGGAATGCAGGTGAACGCTTGACGACACCTCGCTGGAAAGCACCTTTCCGCCGTCGGCCAGGGCCGCTGCCGTCTCATCACACGATGTTTCGATACCCAGTGTAAGCATCTCTTCTCCAAGGCTCAAGGTGTTAGCCAGTAAACCAGTTAGCCAGGCACAAAGCCACAAGGTCACAAGAAGGGTCCCCAGTTTCCGGTTTCCAGTCCCCGGTAAAATTCACAAGATACTAGATACAA
>CAZMEZ010000012.1:0-1044 GCA_964565425.1 uncultured Planctomycetia bacterium
AAAAACCACCACCGTGCAGAGCCAAAGCTACTACACGGCGACGGCGCAGCCCCAATATTACACCGCGCAAACCCAACCCCGGGTGATCTATACCGGTACCGGCACACCGAAAACCTATAACGACCAATACACGTATAACGACATCTACCAGGAGGGTTATTACGCGGGATATAAAGAAGGTTACATGAAGGGGCTCGAGGACGGGTCGAGGTGAGAAAGTTACCAGTTACCAGTAACCAGTTACCAGAGCACCGGTTGCGGTGCGCGGGGCGCGGTTTGAGGTGCGCGGTTCGTCGTCCGTCGTTCGTCGTTCGAATTTCGTCATTGCGAGGAGGGAGCAAAGCGACCGACGAAGCAATCTAAAAACGAAAGAAGTAAAGATGTAAAGAATGCGGGGACGACAACTTTTGTCATCCCGAGCGACCCCCGCGCTTTCTTGCGAAAGCAAGAGCGGGGGGAGTCGAGGGATCCAGGTTCCACCGATTTATCGGGCGCTGAAGGCTGAAAGCAGAAAGCTGATGGCCGGATCTGTGCTAACCCCGATATACCGGACGCTTAAAACTTACTACTTACCCCTCAAATAACGCCCAAAATCGCCCCGTAGAGGCACGATTATTCGCAAAACTGGGACAAGTCTTACAGATTGCTTCGGCGCCTACGGCGCCTCGCAATGACGATATTTTGAGGCCGAAAATCGCCCCGTAGAGGCACGATCTTGCGGGGGCCAGGGGGTTGGGTCGTAAACTCCAGTCGTGAGTCTTGGATGCGGGAACGCCAGTTCTGTCATCCCGAGCGTAGTCCGCCGGAGGCGGACGGAGTCGAGGGATCTAGATTCCTCGACTCGCTTCGCTCGCTCCCGCCTTTGCTAGAGCTTCGGCGAGGCAAGCGGAATGACAATGCGACTGGCTGTTAAAAACCGCAAAGAGAGCTGAGACCGGGGCTAAACCCGGGGGCGGTTTTCTCCCTTTGTCAAGTTAACATAAGATACATTATCGGACGTTCGAGGAATATAGAGAAATTAGGCGCCACGTCGTCTATATGGGT
>CAZMEZ010000012.1:1144-15217 GCA_964565425.1 uncultured Planctomycetia bacterium
TTGTAAAAATCAACAGTAGGTTTCAAACTTCCCCGGCCGGCTTATCGGACGTTCGAGGAATATAGAGAAATTAGGCGCCACGTCGTCTATATGGGTCCACGTCCGATAATGTTGCATATTATCCGACGTTGTTTTAAAGTCCGGCTTCCCGCGTTAACAACGTCCGATAATATAGCACCGCCACCTATCTCACTTTCAGCCTCGAACGTTCGATAATGTTTAACCGCGATATTTGCCTCCTAAGACCCGAATTTTGTAAAAATCAACAGTAGGTTTCAAACTTCCCCGGCCGGCTTATCGGACGTTCGGGGTATATAGGCAATTTAGCCTCAAACCTGGTTTATAGGTGCAAACATCCGATAATGTTCAAAAATCAAATATCAAAATTCAAAAATTCATATCAAAGCGCAAAAACAGAAATTTTGGATTTTGATCTGCATATTTGATCTTTGCTTTTTGATTTTTGATATACCCGCTAACTGGTGCTCTGGTGGCTGGTGCTCCGGTGATCTAACTTGTGACTTTACGCCTGGCTCACCGGCTAACTAACTTGCGCCTTGCGCCTGAACTCAATATTCGCCTTCTACGGCTCGATTTTTAAAAACCAACGGCAGGTTTCAAACTTTATTAGCGGGGATTTTTTGATATATCCGGCTAACTGGTTCACTGGCTAACCGGTTAACGACCTTATGACCTTGCGACTTAACATCTGGTGCTCCGGTGGCTGACGCACCGGCGCTCTAACTATCCTGGTTTCTGGCAACCGGGGTCTAGCTCTAAGGATAAAGGTTAAAGTGCCTGATACTACGGATTGTGGTCGCAAATCGCGAAAATGGCGAGCAAACGTGATTTTGAATTTTTAATTATATTTTTTAATTTTACCTTTTAACTTTTAAATTTAAACCGGCGTTCTGGTGTTCTATCACGGGTTAGATAAATCACCCCCTACCCTACTGGTCTTCGCCGCTGATTTTGTCGAACATCGTCGTTATCGTTTCGACAACGTCCGTGGCGTCGATATATTCGACTTCTTCGGGGAGCTCGAACATGTTGTCCGGCACCGGCTGGTCTATTTTTATGTCCTTGAAAACCGATTGGAACCGGCCCATGGGTGTATCCATCTGGATCTTTACCGGAAATTCGGCGTCCCGCCAGATCCACGCCTTCCCCTGAAGGCCCGTTTCTTCGTCAAAAAATTCATAAATATCACAGGAATACCCTTCCACCGCTTCCGCGCCTGCCGGGACGGCGTTCTGACGGCGCAAATATTCCATGTATTCGAACGGGCTTCCGGACTCCGGTAGCAGCGTTCCGCCGTAATCGGAGATCTTGACAAGCATTTTTCGCGACGGCACGTAATTGTACAACCCGTCCTTTGTTTTTATCATTATCACCTTCTCGCCGTCGGCCTCGGATTCAACGCGCATCAGGCCGCCTTTTATCCAGAATTTTGAGAATGTCTCGGTCAGGTCCGGATTTCTCATGACTTGTTCGTATACAACCGTTCTTGCCTCGGCATACCCGGGCGCTGAGGCACCCGCGAACAGGACCAATAGCCCCGTAAAAACCAGAATTGTTCTTTTCATTTCTCCCCTTCCGATCTTTGTTCTTCCGTCTCACCGGGCATTCCCGGCATTTTTCTGATGAGCGCCCGGAATTCCGGCAGATATTCCTGCAGGCCCTTCCCCGTACCGGTACCGTTAAGCACGGCCCCGAGTATCTTCCGGGTATTATCCTGAAGCTTCCTCCTGGCATCGGCAACATTCCGCTCGGTGGCGACCTCGGCGCCGATGACGAAAACTATACCGTCGCACACCCTGGCCAGCACCAACGCGCTATCGCCGACGAGGACCGGAGATGAATCTACGATCACCTTATCGAACAAGGAACGCAAATGGCGTATGAGTTCCACGAATTTGCGCCTTCCCATGGGACTTGTTTCACTCGGACGCAAATTCCCGGATCCTAAAAAATAAAGACCTTCCACGGGTGTCCTGGATATCGCTTCATCCAGCGTTACCGCACCGGCCAGCAAGTCGCTAAGACCGTATATGGTCGAATCCAATCTTTCTTCAACGGCAAGACTTTCGCCTAAGCGCGGTTTTTCCGTGTCCGTCTCAATAAGAAGGGTCTTTTCCCCGGGTCTGGCCAGATTTTCGGCCAGGTTCGCGGAAATAAAGGTCCGGCCCTCGGACGGCACGGAACTGGTGACAAGTATCGTTCGCGGGTCAGCCCCATCCGGGATAGCCAACAAAAAAGACGCCTTTATGTTCCTGAAGGCCTCTGCCTGTATCGAATCGGGCCTGAGGATAGATATCATATCAAGTTCTCTTTCAGACCCCCTCCCCTCCTCCCGGGGCGGCACATATCCCAGCAAGAGCATCCTGCCGTAACGTTCTACCTCCCTCGGCCTCTTGATGGTCGTATCCAGGTATTCCTTTGCTATTGATATTAAAACACCGATGAGCAGCCCCAGGACAAAAAATCGCGCGGTTTCCCTGCCCTTGGGGAGCACCACGGCTTTCCCGGAGCTCAGCATGTGGATACCGGCTGTCTTCGAAAAACCCGCGTCCTTCTTCAGTACCAGTTCGACGAACTCCTTCGCCCAGACGTCGGCGATCTCCCTGACGGCGTCTTTATCCTCGCCGGTAACCTCTATGCTGACTATGTTCTTGTTCTCTCTCAGCGTGCCTTTTACCGAATGAAGAAGTTCTTCGGGATCTTCTTCAAGCTCCAGGGATTTGACAACCCTCCCCGCTAAGGCCTGGCTGTTCAAAAGTTCGAGCAATGGAACATCCTGGCCGGGATTGGCTATGAGTATCCTTGCTTCGGCCTTATAAACGTCCGGGGACCTGAACTCGGAGAAAGCGCCGTAGGCGCCAAGAAACAACGCTAAAAAGAGGATAAGAAACTTGCGTTTCCATAATGCGAGGAGATGGTCCCTCAGGGTAAGTTCTTTCAGCCTTGATAACGGTGTCATCGGGCCGGTCTTATTTGTCTTTTTTTGCAGGGCGTAACTTATTTTTCAGATAAAACTTAGCATAACTGTAATAATAGAAAAAGTCGTTCGGGATCGCCACTGAGTTCAGGATCGCGCCCACCACCAAGCCTCTCTGGCCGATCTTTGCTTTCGCGGTGTTAAGATCCTCGAGCGGAGTGAACCCGGCGCCGATCACGTAAACCATCCCGTCGCACTTTTCCGCCCAAGACAACATGTCATCAAAGGCCCGGATCGACGGAGCGTCTATGATCACCCTCTTGAACCTGGACTTGACCGTCTGCATCAATTCGTCAAGCCTGGCGCCCTTAAGCAACGACACGGGATCGGATTTTAAGGGCCCTGCCGGCAACAGGGACAGGTTCGGTATGGATGTTTGGACCACGGCCTCGTCAAACGAACAAGACCCCTCCAGAAAAGAGCTTAATCCTTTGTCCGCCGTGATGTCATATACATCCTTTAACTCCCCCTTGCGCAGGTCTGCGTCGATCAAAAGAGTCGAGTCTCCCGCATTCGCGAAAGTTATCGCCACGTTGGATGTAACGTAGGTTTTGCCTTCCGCCATCTCGGCGCTGGTAAAGGCGATCGCTTTCGAGGTTTCTCCGCCCGCCAACGCGAAAAGCAGCGAAACCTTCGCGTTCCTGAAAGCCTCGGACATAAGCGTCGCGGGTTTTACGCTGACTATCCTGTTGAAATACCTGCTTTCCCTGTCGTCTTTAAGCGCGGGTGGTATGGCTCCGAGAAAAGGCATTTTGGCGTAGAATTCAACCCCGTTCGCGGTCCGGAGGGTGTGATCCAGGTATTCCAGGTAAAAGCTTACACCAACCCCCAGAAGGATGCCGAAAACAATGATGTACATGATCTTCCGGGTATGTACCGGAGTCGGCTCTTTCGGCACCATCGCTTTTTCGATCACGCTCACGCCCGATATGGAAAATCCCTTTTCCACGCGCGGGTCGATCGCCGCCTTTTGAAATTCACGCACCCATGCGTTAGCCGCTTCCGCCATCTTCTCGGGGCTCTTTCCCCTGACCGAAAGCACTATCACGCTTTTCCCGGTCTTGCCGGGCCGTATCTTTACCATCGAAAGCAGTTCGTCAGCGTTCCAGTACCCCACCGTCTTCGCGACCTTTTCGACCATCGTCCTCGACCTTAAAAAGCTCATCACGGCGGGTCTTGAGTCCGCCGGACCCCTTTCCCGGACGGAGAATGTGATAGAGGTGCTGTATGTTTTCGGGGAATAAAAATAGTTGAAGGCCGCTATGATCGCGAAAAGCGCGATGATGGATAAGACCAGGCCGAACCTCTTAAAAACGACTTTCAGATAATTTTTAGCCGAAGAGATCATTGCTTTTCCTTTCCTTCAGGAAACAGAAAACACCTTTTACCAAGCTATATTATAGCGTAATTTTACCATATATAAAGAGGGAAATAAAAGTAATTCGAGTGACGCGTGACGGGTGACGTGTGACGGGCGTCGGGGATGATCTGGGAACTGGGACCTGTCACGCGTTACCAGTCACCCTGTACTATAGAAACAATTTCGACTCTTCGACCTCGAGATAGGGGCATCTCTCCCCCTTTTTTACGTACACGCAGTCTTTTTCGCACGGTTCCATTTTGACCAGCACTTCACAATTGGGGATGTGCCTTTTTATGTCTTTCTCGAGCAGATCGACCACTTCGTGGCCTTTTTTGAAAGATATGTCCTCGGGGACCACCAACTTGAACTCTACGAACTTTCTTCGCCCGGCTGTTCGCGTTCTGAGGTCCCTGAAACCGCAAAACCGGTCGATATACCTGCCAAGCTGCCTCAATATTTCTATCTTGCTGTCCTCCTCCACCGAAGCGTCCAGGAGTTTGAAGAAAGAACCTTTTACAAGCTTAAACGACGGAACTATGAGCGCAATGCTTACCAAAAGCGCCGCGACCGGGTCCACGTAAGGGGCGATCCCTTCCCGGCCGTTAGCCACAAGGAACATCCCGATAACGAACGAAACGGCGATCATCCCGGATATAAAACCTTCCATGCGGTAATGCACACCTTCGGCGTATATAGCCGGGGAATCGCTTTTACGGGCCATTTTGAAGATGTAATACGCGCCGCCGAAATTCAGCATTGAGTTAATGAGAGAAGAGGCCAACCCCAGCCAGGGCATATTCAGGTGTTTTGGATGCAACAGATGCGCTATAGCCTGGAAAGACATGGCCAGGGCTATCCCGATGAGGATCACGCCCTCCATGCTCTCGCAAACGTTTTCGACCTTCCCGTATCCGTAATTATGGATCAGGTCGGCGGGACGGTTGGCAAGTTTTATCGAATAATAAAGTATGACGGATACCGCGAGCCCAACGACCGATATCCCCAGGTCCACGGCTATGGCCAGGGAATTGACGAGCATGAGCGCGGTGCCTTTTATAAGCACAAGCGCGATATTGCAGAACAGGCTCACCAGAGTGGCCCGGACCATGTATTTCTCATGCTCCGGAGCCATCGCACACGCCTCCCCGGACCGCAACAAACGGCATTATGCCGACCATTTCCAGTACCTCCCTTACTTTCTCCGACATGCTCACCACGGCAAATTCTTTGCCCCTCTTTACCGCTGCTTTGTGGGCGAGTATAAGCACTCTTATCCCCGCGCTCGATATGTAATTGACCGCGTCCAGGTCAAGGAACAACTTTTCCGCCCGGTCCTCAATCTCCCTGCCGATCTTTTCCTCGATCAAAGGGCTGCTGAGATCGTCGAGATTGCCTTCAAGAGATATCGTCAGGGTGTCTCCTTCGAGTTTTTCGTTAATTTTCATGATCTCTCCCATCCCGGAAAACCGCATTTCAGGTTTCCTGCATTTTCCGTTGAAGTTTTTTGGCCACGTCAATGGAGCACTTGCTCACGAAATCGCCGCCCTCGATCCGTATTATCTTGGCGTTAACGATGGCGTCGGAAACCTTTTTTCTCGCTTCCCGGACGATCCTGCTGAAAGACTGCTGGGATATGCCCATCATAACCGCCGCTTTTTTCTGCTGCAGGCCCATATAATCGTAAAGCCGCATCGCCTCGTATTCTTCCATCGAAACGATCGCTTCATCCGGGCGCCCCGGGCGCCCCCTCGGGCTGAAATGGTCTATGCGCGGCTGTTCCTGTATGATCTTCTTCTTGCGCGGGCGACCTTTTGTGCGAATGGCATTCATAATCAGCGTGCGTGCAATGTAATCAGGGTTTATTTTGGGTATTTACCCATAATAAATACCCCTTTATTTTGAGTGCTTACTCATTATATAACGGTTTCAGGGAAAGTCAAGAAGATTCAGGTGTCAGGTTTTAGATTCTAGGTTTCAGGTTATCTAAAGCGGGAATTAAACGTCTTCCACGGGAACTTCTTCCCCGGGCACTCCGTATTCGCCCCGGGCACCTGGCCGTGCCCCATTATCTTCTTACGGGGTATTCCGTAATAATTGCTCAGCGTGCTCGTCAGGTAGACCAGCGAATTCATCTGCCTGCGCGTTACCTTTTCTTTGGAGAAATTGCCGACAAGACATATGCCGATACCGTTTTCGTTCATGCCGCCGGCTTTGCAATGGGCGCCATCCTCCTGCTTCAGCCATCTCGGCGTGGTCTCTATCTGCCCATCGTCCTTGCCGCAGGTGCCGTTATCGATTATAAAATGGTACCCTACCCCTTTCCATCCCCTCTGCATGTGCGACTTGTTGAACTGTTCGGAATTTCCGGCATCGGTGGCGCTGTGGTGGATCACGATATATTTCCATTTATCGTTGGGATAGAGCGTTACTACGTGTTTTCTGGAGCTGGCGCCGGGCACAAAAAGACGCGTGCCTATATCTATGTCGTGGACATCGCGTATCTTGTTAGCGGCTTTAATGGTTTCGACATCGACGTTGTACATCTTTGATACGCGCCAGAGGGTTTCCCCGGGGGCCACGGAGTGATAGATGCCCTTTCCCATATAAGCGGATGCTCCCGAGGGTTCACATACGATGGACTGATGAGAGGACATTCTTGAGACCGAGCGGGTTGCGCACGACGATAACACCAGCGCCAGTGACGCTGACAAGATCAGTAATATGATATTTTTCGAATTTGATCCCATAAATACCGTTTAAATATTCACGCACGAAATCACAACTAATTATAATCACGAAAGCGGTAAAAAACAAATTATTTTTTAACGCGTTAAACATAAAAGGTAGCTCCACTACCCTTACGCTGACCCTGGCAAGTCCCTTTTCAAGGTCCTCTATCTCCCGGAAAGCCCCCATCGAAAGGTCTATGACCCTTCCCTCTTCAGACAATCTCTTCGCGGGCCCCCGGTCATTGACCCGGACACGGACCTTCCGCCCGTTGTTAAGATTGCCGACTTCAAGCACCGTGTTGAACGGGATATCCCAAATAGCGCAGGTCATTTTTTCATGGTCGAACCTTTCCATATTCGCCGTGGTCGGGCGAACCCCCGGGGAAAACCCGGCGTACCATGACGCCACTCCTTCCAGATAGAAATTATTCGCTTCGGACCTGACGGTTGTCGGCGGGAAGCTCACCATCAGGATCAGCGTGATCACCAGCAGCCCCTTCAATATCTTCGGATAAATGAACATTCGCATATCCGTCTCCACGTGAAACAGCCCGCCAGAACAGACCTGTTAGACAGCAAGACAAGGGAAATCACATAACCACAAAACAAAATCTAACTTTCTATTCCCTTAAATTTTACCATCAAAAACATGGTATGGCAACTTTTTGCGTGAGGAAATTTTGAAAGTCATGCTACGGCCGTTTCCGCTCTATGTAAACCGATATCATTACGCCAACTTCATAAAGCGCCATCATCGGCAAAGCGAAAAGCAGCATGTTAAGAATATCCTGGGTGGGTGTTATCACGGCGGCAAAGATCATCACGACTATTAACGCGTAATGCCTTTTTTGCCGGAGATCTTTCGCCTTTAAAATACCCGCTTCCGAAAGAAGACCGATCATGATCGGTATCTGGAAAGTTATGCCGCCGACCACTATCAGTGCCCCGAAGAATGAAACATATTTTCCAAGGGTTATCATCGCGACGGCTATGCCGCCGCTGAACCCTATCAGGAACCTGAGGGCAGCCGGGATCGCCAGAAAATACGAAAAAGAGACCCCGGCCAGAAAAAGAAGAAGCGCAGCCGAGAGCCAGATCACGACACGGCCCCTTACCCTCTTATCCAGAGCGGGCGAGATAAAAGCCCAAAGGTTATAAAGTATCAACGGAAAACTTATGACGAATCCGGCAAGGAGGGCTACCTTTACATAAGCCATGAATGCCTCGGTCGGGCTTATGAAGATAAGCTCGTTAACCAGGCCCGATATCGGTTCTCTGACAAACCGCATTATACGGTCACCCTGCCAGAACGCGACGACCGAGGCTACGGCCAAAGCGGCGAGACAATATAATATCCTTTTGCGCAGCTCTTCAAGGTGGGTAATTACGTCAAGCTTCTTGTGTTCTTCCTGGTAAAGCGGGGTCATCCTGTCTTCTTGTCGTCTTTTTCCTTATCTTCGGTAAACTCCTGTGTGCCTTTTTTGAATTCGCTCAACGCCTTGCCGAGCGCCCTGCCGATCTCGGGCAGTTTAGCGGCGCCGAAAATAAGAAGCGCTATGACAAGAATCAACAGTATTTCAGGCAATCCTAATCCGAACATGTGTGTTCTCCCTTCAGTTCAATGTTTAACGCCATCCTAAGGTGTAAGATATAAGGGGTAAGGGATAAAAACCTTAACGCTTACCCCTTAACGCTTATCCCTGGCTATGCCCCCTACATTCCCTCCATCGCCGCGGAGAGCTCCTGCATGTGTTGCATCATCATATTATAATACTCCGTGGCGCCGACCACCATCCAAACCGTCACCGCTATGACCAGCACCGAAACGGATACTTTGACCCACACCCCGGTCCGTGGACGGACCCACAAAAGCGGAAGCGCCAAAGGGCCGAAACTGAAAACAGCCAGTATTATTATCCATGACCGGAAATACCACGGCAACTTTTTTTTATCAGCGGACACTTCCTCTAAAGACAGAGCTCCTTCGCCCTCGGATGCGGGATCGCTCAACGCCTCTTCTTTTTTCTCTTCTTCCACCTTAACTCCTCATACGATCTTTGGTACGAAGGGTCTGAGGGAGGAATATAGGGTATCCCGTCCTCCATGGACCTGAAAATGTCTTCCGTCCCCACGTATTCTTCGCCCTGCTCGTAGATGTCTTCCTCTTCCGCCTTGCCCGTGTCTTCCTGATCGCCGTATTCTTCCCGCAGCACGAGAATCCCGTCAACAACCTGCCCTATGCCGATATCTTCCTTGATCATCCGGATAATTGTCTTTCTGTCGCGCTCCGAATATACTTCCCCCCGGAGGACGATCTTCGGCCCTTTTCTTACTTCCACATCGACCATCTCGCGTTCGATCCCCAGGTCTTCCAGATGTTCGATAATGAGGTTCTTTAGTTCGCTATTGGATAATTTTTCGGCGTCTCCCATGGCGGATTTCCCGTAATTGCCTGCATATGGCGCCCGCATTTAACGGCCGCTTTACATTAGGAAAGTATACCATAAGGCCGTAAAAATGCCAGAAATGCGGGGTTTTAGCCCTTTCGGGGAGACTATTCGCCGATCACCTTGACAAGAACGCGTTTTTTTCGTCGTCCGTCGAACTCTCCGTAAAATATCTGTTCCCACGGCCCGAAGTCAAGCTTACCCTTCGTTACCGCCACCACTACTTCCCGGCCCATCACCTGTCTCTTTAAATGCGCATCCCCGTTGTCCTCGTACCCGTTATGGCGGTACTGTTCCACAGGTTCATGCGGGGCGAGTTTTTCAAGCCAATCGTCATAATCCTTGATAAGGCCGGGCTCATCGTCGTTTATATAAACGCTGGCAGTAATGTGCATGGCGTTCACCAGACACAACCCTTCGTTGACGCCACTCTTATGAACGACCTCCCGCACCTGAGGCGTTATGTTGATGTAATCGCGCCGGTGTGGCGTCTTGAACCAGAGTTCCTCGCGGTAGGATTTCATGATGCCTCCATTCAGAAGCAAGTCGCAAGTTTCAAGTCACAAGTCTCGTTAGGCCGTTGCCGGGTTACCCGTTACCCGATTACGGGATAACGGGAAACGGGCGAACGGGCAACGACATGTCATGCGTCACCCGTCACGCGTTACGAGTTTCTCTTAATATCCACTCCTCATACTCCTTACTGGCATGGACAACCGGCAAGGCAATTATGCATGGGCAGGAATAGCTATGGATATCCTTTACCGTTTTTTCCAACGCGGGCAGCAGGGCTTCTCTTGTTTTAAGAATAAGTACGGCCTCGCTGCTTTCCTCTTCTTTCCCTTCCCACCTGTAAAAGGAGGTCATGCCTTCAAAAATGTTAGCACAAGCAGCCAGCTTAATCGATACTATCTGCCGGCCTATTTTCATGGCTTCGTCCCTGTTCGAAGCCGTTATGTAAACGAGACATATCTTTTCCATGTTAAACACCACCTTCAGGTGTCAGGTGTTAGGTTTTAGGTTATTTAAACACCAACCTAAGAACCTGAAACCTATCACCTAGAACCTGCTCTTCTCTTCCCCGCAAACACATACAGCGCTATCGCGGCCGCGGCCATGACATTCAATGACTCAACGTCCTCATCGATGGGAATATGAAAAAAAACATCGGCCATTTCCGATATTTCCGACGAGATGCCTCTCCCCTCGCTGCCAAAAGCCACGATCAGAGGACCGGACAGATCCCCGATCCCTGCTATATCTTTTCCTTTTTCCGTTTCGGCCATGCTGACCAGAAGGCGGAACCCTTCTTTTTTCAGGCGCCTTATCTCCTCTTTTTCGCACATCTGCACCGGAACGTCCAGCACGGCCCCGCCGGAAGCACGGACCACTTTCGGATTATAAATGTCAACGGTCTCCCCTGTGATGAGCATGGCATCCGCCCCGAAAGCCATCGCTGTGCGTATCATCGTCCCGAGATTCCCCGGGTCCTGGATCCCGTCACACATTACGAATAATTTATTTTTCTCCCCCGCCATAAGCGATATCGGGATGCGGGGTTTCCTGAAAACCCCCAGTATCCCCTGGGAACTTTTCAAGGACGATATTCTTTCAAAATCGGAATTCCCGACAACGGCAAGTTTCACGGCCCTGTCTTCGAATTCGTCCAGGAGCGGAACGCTCTGAGAGGCCCTGGCAAAATCGGACGACACAAGGATCTGCTCCGGCCGGTGCCCCCTCCTGCAAAGATCCTTTATTATCTTCATCCCCTCCGCCGCAAAAAGACCGCTATCGTCGCGTTCCTTTTTGTCGCGCATAAGTTCGCGGGCTCTCTTGAGTTCTGATTTTGTCGCTTTGTTCATGGTTTAATACACGGATATACACGGATCAATTACGGATAAACACGGATGGTACATGTTATATCCGTGTTAATCCGTGCATTATATCTGTGTCCATCTGTGTTAAGACAATCACCTTTCGAATTTTCCCAACTCCTCCCACCACGCGCTGCTGTCCCACGACTGGGAGCTTTCCCATAATTTTTTGGCGCTCTCCGTCTGAAGGTGTTCCGGCGCCTGCTTGAAAAATTTTTTCGCGTTTTGGAACCCCAGGTCGGCGTACTCCCTGGCCTGGATCAGGCACTCCAGGATATCGGCATCCCGGGCAACGACGCTCTCACTCGTCTCCTGCGCGTCATGCTCTTTCCTGAGACCTTGAAGCTCCTCTCTTAGGTCCTTCCCCAAATGCTGCACCTGTTCCGCGAAAGCCGTCTTTTCGGCGCCCCTGACGTTAAGATATCGATGTGCCACCTTGTGAAGGTCGTTTATCCTCGCTTCGTGCAGGTCATTGAAAAGAGTCATCATCAGGACCTTATATGGATCGGCCCCTTCCATTCTTGCAAGGATAAACCCGATAGCGGCGCATCTGAAACTATGTTCCGCGACACTTTCCTCGTAAGGCATGCCGACCATCCACCAACCGCTTCGTTTTACGCGCTTCAGCATGCCTATTTCAGCGATAAAGTTCAGAACGTTCTTGTCGGACATACAGTCTCCCTGTTGTTATGCAAACCCAAGGCTTAAGATGAGCACCAGTGCACCAGTCACCGAAGCACCAGCCGTAAAGTCATAAAGGTAAAATTCAAAAATCAAAAAGAAAAAATCAAATATGCAAATCAAAATTCAAAGTTGTCTTATGCGACTTCTTTGTGACTTTGTGACCTCTTCTTTACCTCTTTACATCTTTAGCCGACAGCTAAGCGTATTACAAGATACTGGATACCAGATGCTAGATACAATCTCCACACCCTGCCCCATGCTCCACGCCCCATGCCTTTCGCCTCGCGCCTCTAGCCCCACCATCACGCTCTGCGCTATGCTCTCTGCGCTTTGCGACGATACACCTCATAACAGAATAACGCCGTCGCGACGGCAACGTTATACGATAGCGACGCCCCCCTCATCGGAAGTGAAACGGCCGCATCAATATATTTCTTTACGCCCGGCCTGACGCCCTTCCCCTCGGAACCTATCACAACCGCCATCGGAAACGCGAGTTCCGCGGCCAGGATATCCTTTCCGTCTACGACAGCCCCCGCTATCCAAATACCCTCTTCTCGCGCTTTTTTTACGGCAGTCGCGATATTCGTGACCTTGGCGATCTTGATATAATTTTCCCCCCCGCTTGCCACCCTCAAAACGGTCTCGGTCACATGGGCCGAGCCGTGCTCGGAGAGAACTATGGCGAATCCGCCCAGACAGGCCAGGTTGCGTATTATCGCCCCGAGATTCTGGGGGTCGGACACCCCGTCGAGGAAAACAGGCGTGACAGCGCCGTTCAGGCAATCGGAAAGCATTCGGGGAAAAGAAGCGTACGTGAATTCATCGATCTCGGCCATGACTCCCTGGGTATGGACGTCACCGCACCGGTCCGGGAACCAGGCCTTATCGACGGACTTGAACGTGATCCCCGCCCTCTTTGCCTCTTTTACGATCTCCGAAAGATCTGTCCTTTTCTGCAGATACAGATCGCGGATCGTGCCGGGAGCGGCCTTGATCCTCTCAAGAACCGGATTTTTGCCGTACAGTTTCATCTATATCCTTCTTGCTTATTGTTCCCCGAACTTGCCCATAAGGGTGGCCTCATCCAGGATATGCTTCTGCATCGCGCGGATCAGCTGCCCTTTGTTTGCCCCGGCCCTGAGCTCCAGAACGATATCGAGCGCGTATAACCTGAAAAAATAACGGTGTTTCGGACCGCGAGGAGGATGCGGACCGCCGTAACCCACCCACCTGAAGCTGTTCATCCCCTGACGGGTTCCGTCATCCAGGACAAGATCCCCGGGGATGTCCTCTTTTAATCCTGTAGCGGTCTCCGGAATATTGAATATGACCCAGTGCACCCATGTCCCCATCGGAGCATCAGGATCATCCATGATCAAAGCAAAACTTTGCGTCCTCGCGGGGACATCAGACCAGGTCAAGGCAGGTGAAACATCCTTGCCTTTTCCGGTATACTGAACCGGCATATCCCCTCCATCCTCGAAAGCGTCGCTTCGCAGCTCAAGGCAATATGCTGTATCGCCCGCGAGAACGATAACAACAAAAACGAGCAGAGACACAAAAAATAAACCGTATTTCATGGTCCTCCTTCATCACGCAACGGTCATCTCTTCTAAGACCCTGAAGCGGAACATTAAGCAGCCAGGACTATCAACACGCCTACAAGCAGGATAAAAGCCCCTATCAGGTATGTTCGGCGGGCAAACCTTTTTTCCACCCAGTCAAGAATATCCATAATGACGCCCTTTTTTATCAAAAACCCCGTAGCCCCGCCTAAAGCGGAAAGGGCTCCCCAGAAAAGAACGATCCAGGGAATACTGCAGTAACGGGACGCGACCATGAGGAAAAGCCCCGTCACGAACTTGATCCCGCTTGCGATGAGCACCCTGTTTCCCACCCTTACGCATTCGATCGCGTCCTTCAGCGTCTTCGGGCGCAGGATGATCAGACACCCGTAAAGGATCGTGGCGATCGC
>CAZMEZ010000012.1:15317-18855 GCA_964565425.1 uncultured Planctomycetia bacterium
AACAACTCCTGAATAGCGTCCACGACCCTTTCCGTATCGGACTTGTTACCCGGGGCCGGCTGGCCTTCCCCCCTGATGCTTTGTTTCAGGGCATCGGATATCGTATCAACGGTCATTGCCGTGATGGCTTTTTTCACATGATCGCCGGGATAGAATCTCGGGTCCCGCATCGTTCCCTTGATCTTAAAATCGAATGTGATCTCATCCGGACTCGAACGGAGATATTCGATCATCCTGGGTATCGTATCGGACTGCCAGGCGGAATATCCCTGTCCTTCTTTTTTCTGCGCGAAACGGAACTTCTTAAGGACAAGCGTGTTCATGGACCCTATGTTCCCGCGGTCAAAATCGAACACCAGCGTGCCCGAGCACCATCCCTGCGTTATCACTATGGGCAGATAAGGATCGTAGTAAGGTTTGAATTGCGTTATCTCCACCCCCTGGATGTCGAACCGGTTCGACATCGTTAGAGCGCTGGCCCTGGGATCAAGAGAAACCTTCCAGCTGACTTTCTGTCCCGGGTCGGAGTTAACAAAGCCGCTACCCGTGCTCGAAGCCGTCAGGACACTGGTAAAATCGCCTT
This sequence comes from uncultured Planctomycetia bacterium, assembly GCA_964565425.1. Classification (GTDB taxonomy): domain Bacteria; phylum Omnitrophota; class Gorgyraeia; order Tantalellales; family Tantalellaceae; genus CAZMEZ01. Next base: position 15,901 of record CAZMEZ010000012.1, read on the forward strand.
TAAGTTTCATCACCAGCGTACCATTCACGTTATCGAATATGAGCTTATACGGCGGTCTGGATACAACACTATCCACAAAATAGACCTTTCCCTTTGTTATCGCAATAGTATCCGTCAGCGTCAACAGACGCGCTATCTCTTTATTTATATCCACGCTCCGCGCCTTACTGCTACCGGTTTCAGGGGCCGCTTTAGCCGGGGTCCCGCCGGAAGACATGACCTCCCCCATATCGTTCAAATTCAAATGTCCGTCCGCGCGCCGTTCAATATTTATAATGGGCTTATCAGCGCTTATCTCGGTAACTATTATCCCCTGTAATATGTTGCCTTTCTTTGCCTTGTACTTGCAATTGATAAGTCCGATCTCGGCAAGGGAATCCGTCATGTACCCGCGCGGGTTCTTTACCTTGAGATTTTTTACCCTTACCTGCCCGCTCCTGAGGTCAAAGATTATCCTTTCCACCTTTACATACGGAGGCAGGTTTTTCTTTATGAGGGTCTCCGCCGAATACTGGAATATTTCCTGTCCGTAAAAATAAACGAGAGCAACGGCGACAATTACGAAAAGCGCCAAGATCAAAAGTAGTTTCTTCAATATTCCTTCCTTTCCGTCGTTTGTCGTTCGAATCGCTAAAACCTAAAACCTAGCACCTGGAACCTGCTCTATTCCCATACCCCTTCCACGGGAGTCCCGCAGTTTCTGCATCTTCCGGTCGCTATGAAATCCTCGGTTACCTTCGCTGAAAAACCTCCGCGGTCGATCAGCACTTTACCGCAATTCGCGCAAAGCGTTTCGGCCCGCGTAAAGACGTTTCCCAGATATATGTATTTCAGCCCCTCTTCCTTGCCGATCTCCATAGCCTCTTCCATGGCGGCGACAGGCGTCGGGGGCGCTTTCGTGTACTTATAATCCGGGTGGTACCTCGACACATGCCACGGGATCTCTTCCCCCACGGACGCTATAAAAGAGGCTATGCCGCGCAATTCCTGCTCTGAATCGTTCTCGCCGGGAATAAGCAAAGTGGTCACTTCCACCCATATCCCTCTTTTTTTCATGTGTTTTATCGAATCCAGGACCGGCTGCAGGCTTCCCTTGCAGATATTCCTGTAGGATTCGTCGTTAAAGAATTTCAGATCCACATTCGCGGCGTCCAGATAAGGGCTTATCATGTCTATCGCTTCTTCCGTCATGTACCCGTTGGTCACGAAGTTATTGTACAGCCCCTTCTTCCCGGCTATCTTGGCGGTGTCATACGCGTATTCAAAAAATACCGTAGGCTCCGTGTACGTATACGAAATACTCCGGCAATCATTACGTATGGCCTCCCTTACCACCTCTTCGGGTTTAAGCTCATACCCCTCCACATCCTCTTCACGCGACGATGTCTGGGATATGGTCCAGTTCTGGCAGAAAGGGCACCTGAAGTTGCATCCGATGGTCGCGATGGAATAAGCGGAAGTGCCGGGCAAAAAATGATAAAGAGGTTTTTTCTCAATGGGATCGACGTGACTGGCGATAACATTGCCGTATGCGTAGGTGTAAAGTTCCCCTTCCAGGTTTTTCCTCATCCCGCAGAACCCGAAACCGTTCTCGCCTATCCTGCAATGGTGGGCGCATAAAAAACAATGGACCTTCTTGTCTTCGATCTTTTCCCAAAGCATCGCTTTCCTGCGCATGACCGCACCTTTCATGCAGAATGCTCTTTTTCCGGAAGAGCTTCCGAATGGGGTATTTCCTTGTGGGTGATCTCGAATCTCAACGCGGAATCAAGGTTCTTCTTGAACCTGAGAACCTGCGTCTTGCCGGTATTGTAGGACTTGGCCGCCTTCTCCAGCGCCCTTCCTATCTCTTCGAAGTTCTTGTAAAAGAAATCATAATCCCTCTCCACCCGCGAAAGCATATCCTGCAGTTTTTTTGCCTCTTTGGCTATCTCCACGTTACGTATCCCGAGTATTATGATCTGCAAAAACGCGAAAAAGGTGTTCGGGCTTACGGGTATTACCTTGCGCTCCATGGCATAGGTATATATGGTGGACGGGTCTCCCACAAAGTTCTTTTCGGCTATGGTCTCGTAATATATCGCTTCTGACGGTATAAAAAGCAAGGCAAACTCGGTGGTGCCCTTTTCCGGCTTTATATACTTTTCCCTGATCGAATTTATCTGGATCTTTAGGGCCTTCTCGTAATTAGTCCAGTGTTTTTTTCGCTCGTTCTCCTCCGTGGCCGTAAGATATTTCTGGTAATCGTCCCGGGGAAACTTGGAGTCGATGGGCACTACAACATCTTTATATTTGACCACCGCGTCCACCTTCTCTCCGCCTTCGATCATGTACTGGCGCTCCCACATGCTTTTCGCGGGAAGCACCTGTTCGAGCATCTCCTCCAGGATCGTCTCGCCGTAGTTGCCCCTGAGTTTAGGCGTCTGGAGCAGGTACTCCAGGGACTGGCCCAATTCCTGGGCTTTTTCCTGCTGCCTGACGAGGTCGTTCACGATCGTACTCATGCTGTTCAAGTGTTCAAGGGTCTTTACGGCATGTTTGGAGAGAAAATCCTTTGAATCTTCGACCTGCCGGCGCGTATTATCCATGGTCTTGCTTATCCGGTCTGAAAAATCGATGAACTTTTCGTTGATCACGGATTCGATGTGCCTTTTTCCTTCATCCGACGGCCTGAGATTCAATGCCAGGAAAAGCACAAGACCGACGATAAGCACAAGCAGTATTAATATCGCTATTTCCATGATGTTCGCTCCATTCGTTTGATATATTAAAACACTGATTTACACGGATCTATTACAGATTATCACGGATAGCTTTAAGTTTTAAGTTAAAGTGCCCGGCAAATCGGACAACTGTGTCTTTTGTGTCTTTATCAAAAACCAAACCCACTGGTGCTCTGGTGGCTAGTGCTCTGGTGCTCCCCTTTCGCCTCTATCCCCATCCGTGTATATCCGT
>CAZMEZ010000012.1:18955-41034 GCA_964565425.1 uncultured Planctomycetia bacterium
ATCCGTGTATATCCGTGTTTTAACCGTGTATCGCCTTGCCAAATACGGCTTTGCATGCATCCGCGGCCGTCTCCGAAAGCGTGGGGTGAGCGTGAACCGTCCCTGCCACCTCATTCACGGTAAGGCCGGCCTTTTTAGCCACCGTAAATTCATGGATCAACTCGGACGCGTTCTCCCCTATCACATGAACGCCCAAAAACCGGCGCGTGCTGTTGTCGGCTATTACCTTTACGAATCCTTCTGTCCGGTCATCGATAACCGCCTTCCCGCTCGCCTTGTAAAAATGCTTCCCCACGGAAACCTCAAGACCTCGCGAACGCGCCTCTTCCTCGGTCATGCCGACACTTGCCGCCTGGATATCCGTAAAAACGGCAGCCGGGATACATTCGTAATCTATAGGTTCGGGGGCATGGCCTGCCGCAGCTTCCGCCGCGACCTCCCCTTCCGCGAAGGCCGCGTGAGCCAGCATGGGGCCCGGCACCACGTCACCTGCCGCGAAAATATTCTTCGTCCCGGTCATCATCCTGCCGTTCACCGGTATAAATCCCTTGTCATCCGGCTTTATGTCCGCCTTCTCAAGGCCTATGTCGCGAGTGGCCGGCCGGCGACCTATCGACACGATCATAACCTCGTATTTCCCGGTCAACACCTTTTCGCCGCTTTTTATCTTTACCGTGACCCCCTCATCCCCCGCAACGGCCTCATTGACAACGCTCGACGTAAGGATCGTTATGCCGTTTTGTTTGAAAACAGCCTGCATCCGTTTTGACACATCCCTGTCTGACTCCGGCAAGATCGAATCTTCCATCTCCACTATGGTCACCCGGGCGCCCAACGCGTTAAAGAACGAAGCGAACTCCGCGCCTATATACCCTCCCCCCACTATCAACATATTGCCGGGAACCTCATTAAGACGTATGGCATGCGAACTCGCAAGAACGCGTTTACCGTCAAAAGGGGCGCATCCCAGCGCGCACGGGGCCGAACCCGTCGCGATCAGGAACTTATCGGCCGATAAAGAGGTCTTTCCGTCTTTTCCCGATATTTCAACGGTCGTTTTGTCGACGAATGCGGCAAGACCTTCTATTAAGTCTATGCCGTTCTTTTTGAAAAGGAAACCGAGCCCCTTCTTCAGCTGTTCCGTCGCTTCTATGCTCCTGTCAACGAATTTACGCATATTGACCGGACCGTACTTCACTTCCAAGCCGCAAAGCCCGGCATCCCTTCGTATGATGTCAAGCACGCCGGCGCTGTGAAACAGGGATTTCGCCGGGATACACCCTTCGTTAAGGCACACTCCACCGAACATCCGCGCGTCCTTTTCGACCACGGCGACCCTGAGCCCGAGTTGCGCCGCTCTTATCGCGGATACATGGCCTGCCGGACCGCTGCCTATCACGAGATAATCGTAGTTTTGCTTCATAGCATTCGTTCCAGTAACCCGTTACCGGTTGCCAGCACGTATCATTAATTCGTCGTGCGTATTGCGTGCGTGGTTATTGGTTAATAATTATTGGTTATTATAGATTGCCGCGTCGCTTCCGCCTTCGCTAAAGCTACGGCGAGACAAGCCGGCGAGACAAGTCGCTCCTCGCAATGGCGCAACTACCTGCTGTCTGCTATTTGCTGATCGGGGACAGCCCCCTTCCCCCAGCGCCATGCTCCACGCTATGCGCTCCGCGCTTTGCTCTTTGCTCCTTGCCTCTTCCTTCCGCGTTTGCCCTTAGATCTCCCCCGGGCGCCCGCGGTCTCTCGACCCATTATGAACAAAATATCGGAAATGCAGTTAAGATAAGACAGCATGTCCTCGTTTTTCACCTTTTCTTTATGGCAAAGCCCTACTACGCTCCTCTCGGCCCTCCTGGCAACCGCTCTGGCGATATCATAGAAAGCTGACAGTTCGTTCTCCCCCGGGAGATAAAAGCAGCTCTCGAACCTGACCCTGTGTTCCAGCTCGGAGATCACGCTCTTTACCCACTCGGCATCCTCTTTCTTTAACAAATATCCCATCGTCTTCTTTTTTTCGCCCCCTACGGCGATCTCCGAACATATCCTGGAAATGGCGTGCTGCATCTTCTCCAGTATCTCTTTATGCTTCCGCGCCCTTGTCCTGCATTTAATAAGCCCCAGGTAACTGTTCAGCTCGTCCAGGTCGCCTATCGCGCATATATCCCAGCTGTCCTTGCTTACGCGTTTTCTGAAATAAAGATCCGTAAAACCTTTGTCTCCGCTGCCGGACCTTATTGCCATGTTTTACCTCCCCGCATCGCCTAAACTATAATTAACTTATCTTATTGTATAGGAAAACGATTAATTTTGAAATGTTAAAATGGAAGAACCTTCAGGACCGGGCCATGATCCGGTCCTCGATCATGCGCATCACTTCGGACGCTTTTGAAAATATATCCGTAAGCTCCCGCGGAGTAACGCACAAGGGAAGAAAAAAGTATATTACATTGCCCAGTGGACGGAGCAGCAGGTTCCTCTTCAGGCCCAGTTCATATACTTGCAGGCCGATACGTTCTTCCGCCCCGAAAGGCGCCCCTGCCTCTTTATCCTTAACGAGTTCAAGAGCGCCGACAACCCCTATCATCCTCGTGTCCCCCACTATCGCCTGAGCGGAAACATCGTCCAGGAAAGAACCCAGCATATCGCTTATCACGGAGACTTTTTTCAGGGTGTTTTCGCGCTCAAAAAGCTCCAGGCTGGCGACCGCCGCCGCGCATGCCAGGGGATTAGCTGTATACGTATGGCCGTGGTAAAAGGTCTTTAGCTTGTCATGATCGTCGTAGAACGCGTCAAAGACCTCTTCCGTCGTAAGGGTCACTCCCAGCGGCAAATACCCGGATGTGATCCCTTTGGAAAGACACATGAAATCCGGACTAATACCGGCGTGTTCGCAAGCGAACATCCTGCCGGTCCTGCCGAACCCCGTGGCGACCTCATCCAATATCAAATGAACCTCGTATTTCCGGGAAAGTTCCCATATACCCTTGAGATATTCGACCGGGTATATTATCATCCCACCGGCCCCCAGAAGCAGCGGCTCTATCACTATAGCCGCGATCTCGCCGGCATTTTCCTCAAGGACTTCTTCCACGGCGCCCAAACAATCGACCGAACATTCCTCTCTGCTCCTGCCCACCGGACAGCGGTAGCAATATGGCGTCGGCACCCTGAAAGCATCAAATAGCAAGGGCTTGAACTTCTCGTTAAAGCTGCTGATGCCGCTCACGCTCATCGCACCCACCGTATCCCCGTGATATGCCCTGTCGAGGGAAAGAAATCGGGCCTTCTCCTTTTTTCCGGTGTTCGCCCAGTATTGAAAAGACATCTTCATCGCCACCTCGACCGCCGTGGACCCGTTATCCGAAAAAAAGACTTTCGTGAGACTTTCGGGAGTTATCCTGATCAGCTTTTCCGCCAACTCAACGGCGGGCTTGTGTGTGAATCCCGCAAAGAGAACATGTTCCAGCGAGTCCAGCTGTTCTTTTATCGCGGCTTTTATGCGCGGATGATTGTGGCCGTGGACGTTGCACCACCAGCTGGATATCGTGTCGTAATAGAAGTTCCCTTCCTGATCGAAAATCTTCACCCCCTCGGCCCTTGATATGGGGATCGGCGGCATTCTCTCCGTGTCTTTCATCTGGGTATAAGGGTGCCAGATATATCTTCGGTCACGTTTAACAAGGTCATTCATGGTCTTAAAATTTAAAAGTTAAAAGATAAAAGTTAAAATTTGCTCAATCTATCGAGGACCTTTTCGCCTATGCGTATAAAATTCCCGTATAGATCTTCGGATCTTTCCCCGTACTGGATCTCGCCCAGGACCTCAACGTCGGTAAGCTTTTCCACGATCCTCGGATTATCATTCTGGATGATATCGTTTCCGCCTGGACTCCGGCGGTTGAAAACTATTCCTATGGCCCGCAGGCCTTTTTGCCGCAGGGCACCCGCGGTCAACATGACCTGGTTAATAGCGCCAAGACGGTTCTCCGCCACTATAAGCACCGGGAGTTCGAGTCTTTTTACTATATCCACGATCATCTCTTCGTCGTTTACGGGGACCATCAACCCGCCGCTGCCCTCGACAACAACGAAATCAAAATCCCCGGCAAGCCTCCGAAAGGCCGTTTCGATCTTTTGTGTGTTTATTTTCCTGTTCTCGAGGAGCGCCGCAAGATGGGGCGACGAGGGAAATCCAAAGATATACGGGGCCACTTCCGAGCGGTAGTCTTCGACGTATTCTTCCCCTTTCCCCATGAACCTGATGTGGGCCGCGATATCTTCCGAGAAACCGGCGCATCCCGTCTGTATCCACTTTTGCGTAATGGTCTTGACGCCTTTTTCAACGGCCAGACGCGCCAGAAGCCCGGTCACAAGGGTTTTCCCTACCCCAGTATCGGTTCCTGTCACAAAAAGGGCCTTATTCATAAGCTTGCCTTGCAAAAATACACGTGATGGGTCGCGATGACCCCGCCGAATTCCCGCGCGAATTTTTCTTCGATGCCTTTCAGTCCGTATCTGCCCAGATAAATATCGTTATCCAGCCCTTCTCCCCTTGCCCCGCTTTGCTTGATGCTCCTCAGGAAATTGATAAGCGAAGGGAACTGCACGGTAAAAAATTTCTCTTCAAGGTACGGACTTTTAAAGTGCCTGCCCAGCATTGACCGCAGGTCCTCGAATGATATGAACCGGCTGGACGTCAACCATCTGTGGGGGCCGTAATAAACATCAAGCGCCCTCTTGAATTCTCGGAAGGTTTCGCGCCCGTACATGGAAAAACACAATACCCCTCCTTCGTTGAGCGCGCCGGAGAAGACCTTTACCACCCTCTCAACATTATCGAACCACTGAAAACTGGCATTTGAAGTTATCAGGTCATACTTCTCGTCGATCTCGACATCTTCGCCATCACCCAATACAAAGCGGACATTCCTGTCTTTAAGTTTTTTCCTGGCCATGTCCAGCATGGTCGCGGAAATGTCGATAGCGGTTATCTCCGCGCCAGGGTGCCTGTCGGCCAGGCAACGGGTATATTCGCCCGTCCCGCAGCCTATCTCAAGTATGCGGGAGAATTCTTCCCCTCCCAGCATCTCCGCAAGCCTTACGGCGCATTCTTTCTGGACCACCGCATGGTCGTCATAAGTTTTGGCATGTCTTGAAAAATTGAATTCTACTATGTCCTTGTTCATGGCCGGCTCCCTATGTATGTGCATTTTCAGGTATAAGGTATAAGCGTTAAGGGATAAGACTTTAACGCTTACCCCTTATACCTTACCCCTTAACGTTTTACGCTATCCCCGCAATATCCTCAATAAACCCCTCCAACACTTCCCTTGAATGAGCATAACTCAGCGATAACCTCAACCTGGCCTCTCCCTCCGGGACCGTCGGCGGCCTTACCGGCGTCACCCAGTACCCTTTCTTTTTCAGATCTTCGCTCATACCGACAGTTTCCCCGTTCCCTCCCAGTATCACCGGAATGATCTGGGATTCCCCTTTAACATGAAATCCTCTCTCTTTAAGACGTCCTCTCAGATACTCCGCGTTCGATAAAAGTTCAAGGCGGCGGTGCGGTTCCTTTTCTACAAGGCCAATAGCGGCCATGTCCGCCGCAATTACGGAAGGCGGTAACGCCGTGGAATAGATAAAACTCCGGCAGGTATTGACCAGGAACTTTTTCAGGGCTACCGAAACGGCGGCATACGCCCCGAACCCCCCCAGCGCCTTGCTGAAGGTTCCCATTATGATGTCCACGTCCCCGCTCAGACCGGCGGCCTCCACCGCGCCGCTTCCGTTCTCGCCCATAATGCCGGTGGCATGAGCCTCGTCGACCATGAGCGCGCAATCATGGTCCTTCTTCAAACGCGCCAGGTCTGCCAACGGCGCAATATCTCCGTCCATGCTGTAGACCGTCTCGGTTACGATGAGCGCCGTCCGGAATTTTCTTCTTTCTTTTCGCAGGAGTTCTTCGAGATGGCCCACATCATTATGCCTGAAGCGGAAAGATCTTGCCCCCGAAAGACGTATGCCGTCCACTATGCTCGCGTGATCCAACCTGTCGGAAAAAACGCAATCGCCTCTACCGCAAAGCGCGCTTATTATGCCGATATTGGCCTGGTAGCCCGTGTTGAAAACCAGAGCGGCGGGTTTTTGCTTGAACCGTGCTATTTTTTCCTCCAGCGCCGCGTGAAACCCGGTGGTCCCGGTCATAAGTCTTGAAGACGACGAACCAAGCGCCGGCGAAAGAGCTCCCGAAGCCGCCCTGGCAAGTTCGGGATGGGAAGCCAATGCCAGATAATCATTAGACGAAAAATTGACGTATTCTTCCCCCCCGGCGAACAGGCGGCCTCCTTTCGCGTGAGCGATCACGGCAAGGCGCCTGGTCAGACCTTTCTTCCCGCTCTGTTCCAGAAATTCATTTATTCTTCGTTCCATAACCTGGTGATCTCCCGGATCAGGCCCCGGTCGGCTTCGACCGGCCGTCCCGCTATAGTAAGATAACCCCCGACCATCATGCCGTTGGCTCCCGCCGCGTAGATCATGCCCTGGAAGTCTTTCAGCACTGTCTCCCTCCCGGCAACGATCTTTATGGCCTTGTCCGCCAGGATCACGCGAAAAAGAGCGATAGTCCTAATGGCATCGAATGGCGCTACGCCCCCGGCTGACTCGAGAGGCGTTCCCTTTATCGGAACCAGAAAATTCAGCGGCACCGAATCAACGTCGAGTTCTTTCAAGAAAAGCGCCATATCCATCCTGTCCTGCCAGCTCTCTCCCATTCCGAGAATGCCTCCCGAACATACTTCAAGCCCCGCTTTTTTAGCGGCCTTCACGGTGTTGGCCCTTTCCTTGTAATCATGGGTCGTCACGATCCGGGAATAAAATCTTTCGGAGGTCTCGATATTGTGATGGTAACGCGTAAGCCCCGCATTCTTCAAGAACAAGAGATCATCTTCATTGAGCGCGCCGAGGGAAGCACAGGGTAACATCCCGACTTCTTCCCGTATCCCGCGCACGGCTTCCGCGACTATCTCCACCTCTTCCTTTGTAAGCCGATTGCCGCTGGTAACTATGCCGAAATGGTCAGCGCCCTCTTCTTTGGACCTTTTCGCCGCGTCAAGAAGTTCCTCTGCGGCTTTCAGGGGATATACGGTAACATCCGTATTATAGCGCGCGGATTGCGCGCAGAACTTGCAGTCTTCGCTGCACCTGCCGGATTTCGCGTTGACTATCCCGCATATCTCCAGTTTCCGTCCCGTGCCTTTTCGGCGGACCCTGCCAGCCATCACAAGGAGTTCATCGAGAGGCATAGATATAAGTTCTTTTATATTAAGCACATCCATATTGTAAACTATTTTACCAGCATTGGTTTACAATTGCAAGAGGGGAGCATAGCATTAAGCGGCGTGCTATGTGTTATGTGTCAAGTGTTATGCAGGACAATCATAACACATGACACATAATACATGACACAAGATTCAGGCGACGATCCGCAAACAACGGTTCAGATTCTCCCCGTCACGCGTTACGTGTCACCCGTCACCCCGTAATTTGAACATATTTCTCGATAAGATCTCGGTGAGAACTGAACGGTATTTCCGGAAGGTTATCTTTGGATACAAAACACGCCTCTTCAGCGTCATCGCCGACAGCTGTCTCTTCGCCGTCTACGAGGAACTCGATGCCGATCACCACCAGAGGGCCGTACATCGGGCTTTGGTGCATCCGGACACCCACGAGTCGCCCGGGGCGGCCGTCAAGGCCTGTTTCCTCTTTGAGTTCACGGCTGCCCGCTTCCCGGACGGTCTCGTCACTTTCGATGAATCCGCCGGGCAGGGCCCAACAACCCTTACTGGGCTCAACACCTCTTTTTATGAGCAAAAGTTCGTCTTGTCTGCTCCTGACAAGACAAGCGACCACGGGGACCGGGTTCTTGTAGCTGACCCAACGGCACCTGCCGCAGACCTCCCTGTCCTTACCGTCTATGAACCCATTTTTGAGGGGCTCCCCGCACAGGGGGCAGAATTTGAAGTTATTCATATTCCAAGTTACCAGTAACCAGTTGCCAGAAACCAGAAAAATTGGAGCACCAGAGCATAAGAACACCGGAGCACCAGCCGTAAAGTCATAAAAGTAAAATTCAAAAATCAAAAAGAAAAAATCAAATATGCAAATCAGAATTCAAAGTTGTCTTATATGACCTCTTTGTGACTTTGTGGCATCTTCTTTGCCTCTTTGCGTCTTTACTTCTTTAGCTGACAGCTAAGCGCATTACAAGATACTAGATACCAGATACTAGATACAAATCTCAACCCCATGCGCCATGCCGAATTCCCGTCACCCGTCACTCGTCACCCGTCACCCTGAATATCGCTCCCGTGGAGGCAGAAGTTACCTGCCTGGCATACCTGTAAAGATAGCCCTCCTTTATCTTATAATCGGGCTTTTTCCATTGCCTGAGGCGTTTTTCGATCTCTGCTTTGTCCACCGCGAGCTCCAGGGATTTGTTCGGAATGTCTATCTTTATGATATCGCCCTCCTTGACAACGGCGATAACACCGCCTTCCTGAGCTTCCGGGGAGACGTGCCCAATGGCCGCGCCCCTGGTCCCTCCCGAAAAACGTCCATCCGTAATAAGCGCGACGTCATTGCCATGCCCTTCCCCGATTATCGCTGAAGTGGGGCCGAGCATTTCCCTCATTCCGGGACCCCCCTTGGGCCCTTCGTAACGTATGACCACCACGTCGCCCGCTTTTATCTTTCCGCCAAGTATGGCTTTCATCGCGTCTTCTTCCGAATCGAAAACACGTGCCGGGCCCTCATGAACAAGCATGCCTTCATCGACGGCCGATTTTTTGACGACCGATCCGTCCGGAGCCAGATTCCCGAAAAGTACGGCGAGCCCGCCGTCCCGCGTATAGGGCGAATCTACCGGATGTATCACTTCGGGGTCGAGATTGGCCGCGTCCCGGATATTTTCTCCTACGTTCTTGCCCGTCACGGTCAAAAGCCCCGTATCTATGAGTTTCTTTTTGCTCAGCTCCATCATAACAGCGGGTATTCCGCCGGCCCTGTCCAGATCCTCCAAATGCTGGATGCCCGCCGGCGCTATGCGGCAAAGGTTAGGCGTCCGCTCGCTTATCTTGTTGAAAAGCTTGAGATCGAGTTTTATGCCCGCTTCGTTGGCGATAGCCGGAAGATGCAAGACGGTGTTAGTGGAGCTCCCAAGCGCCATCTCAACGGCCATAGCGTTCTCAAAAGCCTTTTGCGTGGCGATATCCCTGGGTTTTATGTCTTTTTTGATAAGCTCCACTATCTGCTTGCCTGCCTCCACGGCGAGAAGCCGCCTTTTTTCGGAAACCGCCAGATAAGTCCCGTTGCCGGGCAGGCTCAGGCCCAGAGCTTCGCTCAGGCAGTTCATGGAGTTGGCAGTGAACATGCCCGAGCACGAGCCGCACCCGGGGCAGGCTATATTTTCAATCTCCTTCAGCTCTTCATCGGTCATCTTGCCGGAAGACCGCGCGCCGACACCCTCGAAAACAGTGATAAGGTCGATCGCCTTATCGTCCTTTCTCCCCGCGAGCATCGGCCCGCCGCTGAAAAAGATAGCGGGAATATTGAGCCTCAGCATCGCCATCATCATCCCGGGAACGATCTTATCGCAGTCAGCCATACACACAAGACCGTCGAACGCGTAAGCCATACCCATAGATTCAACAGAATCAGCGACTATTTCCCTCGAAGGAAGAGAGTATTTCATGCCTTTATGGCCCATGGCTATGCCGTCACATATCCCTATCGTATTGAATTCCATGGGAGTACCGCCAGCCTTCCTGACGCCATCCTTGACGGCTTCCGCCAGATCCTTAAGATGAATATGCCCGGGGATAACTTCATTAAAAGAATTCGCGACTCCTATTATGGGGCGCTCCAGGTCCTCATCCCTGTACCCCATCGCCTTAAAAAGAGAACGGTGAGGAGCCCTTTCAAATCCCTTCTTCATCTGGTCCGATCGCATTTATTGCCTCCGTTATTTGCTCGTGCACCGTTATCTGCAAATCGATACTGAATCTTGTGTCATGTTTAATGTGTCATGTGTTATGACTGTCCAACATGACACTTAACACATAACACAAACCTTTATCCTTGCCTCATACCCGTCACACGTCACCGATACGCTATCCCCTTGATCTCATCCACATACTGCTGAGCGGAATATGCCGCCGTGGCGCCGTCCCCGCAGGCGGTAACTATCTGATGTAAATGCTTTTTCGTGCAATCACCGGCGGCGAATATGCCTTCCTGTGACGTCTGCATCCCGCTGTCCACAATAACAGCCTGCTTGTCGGTCATCTCGACCACGCCCTTGACGAAATCGGTGTTCGGATGCCATCCCACAAAAATGAACACGCCTTCACACGGGACATCCGTTCGTTTTCCCGTTTTAACGTTCCTGACCTTGATTTTTTCAAGCTTACCGCTTCCGACTATCTCTTCGACCGTTGATTCCCACACAAAGTTCATTTTTTCGTTATCGAGAGCGCGCTCCTGAAGTATTTTTGTCGCCCTCAGCCGGTCCCTCCGATGGATGAGCGTAACCTTGCTGCCGAAACGGGTCAAGAACAGCGCTTCTTCCACAGCCGTATCCCCGCCTCCTACAACCACGATCTCCTTGTCCCGGAAAAAGGCTCCGTCACAGGTTGCGCAGTAAGAAACCCCTTTCCCGAGAAGATCCTTCTCCCCCGGGATATCGAGCTTTTTCGGGCTGGCCCCACTGGCAATTATGACCGAAAGGGTTTCGTAGACCGTGTTCTCGTCTTCCACTTTCCACAAAGTCGAACCCCTGTTCTCGCCCCTTGTTATCTTTTTAACCGTGCCCTGAACGTATTTCATCCCAAATGATCCGGCCTGCTTCCGGAGAAACTCTATAAACTCGAATCCTCCCGTCTTATTCACCCCGGGATAATTTTCCACGTTTTCGGTCATCAGGACCTGCCCCATTATGCCAAGGCTTTCCACGAGAACCGCGTTCATCCGCCCCCTGGAGGCATACAACCCCGCCGTCAGCCCCGCGGGCCCGCCGCCGATTATGATCACATCGTAAATTCCCCCGGGAATATTTGTTTTACTCGTCACGCGTCACCCGTCACTCGTCACTATAACTGAATTATATGCCCCGCCTTCACCGGGATACAGTTGTTATGATATTTGCCCATGATTATCCTTCTTGCCTTATCGCCGGTGCAATGAGTCGGTCCTATCCGTTTAACGCCGAGCAAGTTCAGTTCGGAGACTATGTTCGAAATAGATTCCCTGCCCTCGCCATCGAGATGAAAACCCCCAAGAAGCATGTATAATTCGCTGATTTTCATATCTTTTCTCACGTGCTTCACGATCTTCACCACCCCCGGGTGCGCGCACCCGTTAATGATGGATACCCCTTTTTCTCCTTTAACTATAAGAGCCTGTTCGCTAATGCTCTCATCTTTGTACTTCCCGGTCACCGCGCCGGTAACGTAAATGTTCTCGCTTATCTTTTTGCGGGCATCAGCCAGTATAAGTTTCCCTTTGAGTTCTACGACGCATTTTTTGAAAGATTCACTGAACGACGGACAGGCATAGACTTTCAACCCTCTTTTTCTTTTCAACAGCTCCCAGAGCCCGCCGGTATGGTCCCAATGGTCATGGGATATGGCCACTGCTTCGATATCGTCTATCGATACCATCAGCCTTTCCATGTTCTCAAGAAGCGTGCCCGCGTCGCCGCCCGTGTCGAAAAGTATCTTGTCGCCTATGAGACACGCAAACCCTTTTCCGGGGATCAGCCCCCTTTTCGCCTCATCGTCATACAGGACTTTAACGTACATTTCTCCCTCCGAAGATCTTTGTCCCTATCCGGACCATATTGGCCCCCTCCTCTATCGCGACATTATAGGAATTGGTCATGCCCATCGAAAGATACTTCATTTCGACCCCCGCTATTCCGGATGCCTCGATATCTTCAAACGTCTTTCGTGTTTCTATAAAATAAGGCCGGGCGGCCTCCGGGTCCCCTGAAAATGGACCCATGGTCATGAGGCCTTTGACCCTTATATTATTCAAACCGGCTGTCTCTTCGACAAGCTCCCTGGCTTTTTCGGGCAGGACCCCGAATTTCTGCGCCTCCCTGCCGCTGTTAACCTCTATCAGCACGTCCATGACCTTGTCGATCTCGCCGCATCTTTTGTCGATCTCGCTGGCGATGTCCATAGAATCGACCGTTTCTATCATATCGAACACCTCAACGGCCTTCTTTATCTTGTTCTTCTGCATGTGTCCGATAAAATGCCACCTAACCTCGTTGCCGATGGCCGGGAAAGCCCGGAGAGCCTCCTGGACATAATTCTCGCCTATTATCCGGATACCCGCGTCTACGGCTTCCCGTATTTCTTCCGGCGTCCGCGCCTTGGCCGCGGCCTCGAGTTCAACATGACCGGGTATCTCTTCGAGCAATCTTTTAACGTTCTCGGTTATTGTCCCCATTTACATAATGAGCTGAGCCCGTCTTCTCCCCCCCAAAATGCGAAATATTTTAATTCTAATTATATACTCTAAGCCGCTTTAATACAAGCCGCGCGCCCGGCGCGGGAACAAAAAATATACGGGGCTTAAAGTCCGGAAGGCGCCATGAAACGGCTATTACGGATAGCCTCTCCAGAGCGGGTTCAAGGATTACCCAGGATCTTATTTATATTGTCCAGCAGAATATTGAGATCGATGGGCTTTCTCAATATAATGTTCGTCTTGGGGATCTTCTCGGTAACGCCTACGGAACCCGTAAGAAGGATCACCGGCAGATCGAGGCCCTTCTTTTCCATCTCTTCCAGCACCTCGGTCCCCTTGATGCCCGGCATCCTGTTGTCCAGGACCATTAGATCGATGGTATCGTCATTGGCTATGATACCAAGAGCCTGGGAACCGCTGCTTACGGGAAGCACCTCGAATCCCTTTTTCTTAAGGAATATCTCTACAACGTCACGGACCGATCGCTCGTCATCTACCACCAGTATTTTCGGCATCATTGCCTCCGCAGGTAATGGAACTTCGTTAATATTAATATACTATATCATCAAGCCCCGGGATTGCAAACTTTCCCGGTCAAATTTTTATCTCTTTACGAAAATAGCCGCGAGAAGCAGACCCAGCACCGTCGTATTTATCAGCGCCGCCAGATAACATGTTTTGAAGATGCCCAGGACCGGGATGAGTATAGCGGCCGCCAGGAGCGCCCCCAAGCACGCCCCCAAGAGATCAAGTCCATAGCTGAGACCGGCCACACGCCCGGTCTCTTCGGCTCTCTCAAGATATATCTTGTTCGCAAGCGGGAACTGCACGCCTCCTATGAACCCGGAGATCACGGGCAAAAACGGAAATATCACGTTAGCGCCCATCCAGGATAACGGCCCCCCCTGAGCCCCCGATAATCCCCGGAAGACAACCGGCAACAAGAGCGGATACAGGCATATGCTGAGCTGCGTCCAGGTAAAAAGGCCCATATCGTTCCGGATCTTCCCCATGGATCTGGATATAGCCCATCCGCCGACGGCCAGCCCCACCATGAAAGACGTTATTATTACGCCGAGTTTATAGAACACATATCCGTATATCACCTGAAACGACAGGATAACCGCTATCTGGAAGATTATTTCGGCGAAACCCGTTGTCATTACGGCCAAAAGGACCGTTCTCTTGCCTGTTCTCGCGCCTGCCGTCAGGGCCGCGAGCAGGATCAAGAGGCAGAAAAACGACGAAGCGATCCATATGTTCTCCTGCTTTATGGACCCGAGCATCTTCCGGAATGCCGTCATGTCGAATTGCGTGCCCCAGAATACCGTCGAATAGAAATACGAGACCGGACGGAAATCCCTGTTAAGCCCGACCTTGACGTCCTCCTCTACGGCGTCTTTAGCGTAAATTATACGCTCTTTTGAAAGTTTATCCGCAAGATAGTACCCTCTAACGTAGCTGGTGTCGATACCCCTCGCTTCCAGTCTCTTTTCCATCTCCCCGACATCCTGCGTAAGAATGCCGGGCTTATCCGAAAAGATAAAATAAGCCGTATCTCCCGGTATTATAATAACTTCCGGAAAAACAGAACTGGCGCTTAGATATATTGAACGCAAATAATCCCGCAGCTCCCCGCTTATGTAATTTGCGGAAGAAGTAAGGGCGAAACCTACTACCCCCCCGTCCTTCATGACCCGTTTCAACTCTTCGTAAAATTCAACGGTGTAAAACCTGTTTATCTGGGCGGTATAAGGATCGCCGAGATCTATTATCACGCAGTCATAGCGATCGTCCGTATTCTTTACGAAAAACCTGCCGTCTTCGTTGATCATCTTCACCCTCGGATCCTTTATCGGGGTGACGTCCGCCCTGTCGAGATACCGTTCCGCCAGCTTGATGATGGTCGGGTCCAGCTCCACGTAATCCACTCTTTTTACGGGATATTTCAATATTTCTCGCAGCCTTCCTCCGACACCCCCGCCTATCAGAAGCACTTCCTCGGGATCCGGAGCCTGCAGCATAGTGAAATGCGCGGCCTCTTCCGCCGAAAGCAGGTCGGGCACCGTATAAAGATGGAGCCCGTTCTCATAGAAAGACCGCTGCTCGCCTCTTTCCGTCACGGTTATGTTGCCATATACCGAATCCTCGGATTCAAGGATACTGAACCCGGACCATAACCGTTCCAGGGAAATATCCCTGAACCATTTTCCGCCGCCGGAAAGTATGGCGCCAGTGCCCAGGATAAGCAGCGCCGCGGTGGCCACGATAACGGTTTTCCTCCCCCTGAAAGGCTCACCATACCGCTGCATCATGGAAGACGCCGACAAGTTCAGGAAAGAAAGGAGGAATAGTATCCCCGAAGGGGTCATGTATCTTATAAGCAAATAGCTGACCAGAAGCCCCCCGGACAACGCCCCCACGGCTTCCATCACATATATGCGCGCTATGCTTACGGCGGGCAGTTTTTCTTCATCCCTGTAAATGCGGCAGGCCAGACTGAACATGAAACCCATTATAGAACACGGCAGGAAGAGAACGAGAAACGCGCACAAAAGCATAGGATAATACCCCATTATCTCCCCGGTGGACATCCCCAGAAAAGACCTGGACGATCTCAGGAGCAGCAGGGTCACCGGAAAGACGACCGAAAGGCATAGCTGGCATACCCAAAAAACGCGGACCCTTGCGCTGATGCGGTCGGAAAGACGCCCCAGGAAAGCGCTCCCGAACGCTCCCCAGACGAGCCAGCCGGCGAGAATTATACCCACGGATATCTCGTTGCCGTAGAAAACGACCAGGAATTCCCGCATGAAAATGATCTGGGAGGACATGGAGGAAGCCCCGGCCAGTATCATCGAAAGAGTTATCGCGCGTCGAAAAGTCATTGGTTTGTCGCTCGTCGTTCGTCGATCGTAGTTCGAATATCGTAAACCTAAAACCTGACACCTGAAACCTAGGGCCTGCTCCATATCCCCGGAATCTCTTCCCCGCAGAACCTGCACTTTCCGCCGGCAACATTATTCTCCAGCACCTGGTACCCTATCCTTTTTATGACCGTTTTCCCGCACTTCGGGCATTTAGTGCTTTCGCTGCCTATTTCCGGAACGTTGCCGATATAAACAAAATGCAGTCCTTCTTCCAAAGCTATGTCCCTTGCCTGTTTTAGAGTTTCGACAGGGGTAGGATAAAGGGAGCGCAGTTTATATTGCGGCCAGAACCTGGAAAAATGCATGGGCACGTCCTTGCCCAGGTTCTGTTTTATCCACCTGGCCATCTTTCGGATGTCGCTCATCTTATCGTTCAAGGTCGGAACTATTAAGTTCGTGACCTCAACCCATACACCGTTCTGCTTAAGAATGATAAGGGTCTCGAGTATGTTGTCCAGCCTTTGGGCGCAAACCTCCCGCATGAAGTTGTCATCGAAGGATTTAAAGTCCACATTCGCGGCGTTTATGACACCGCAAAGGCGTTTTAGCGGCTCCGGGTTGATCTTGCCCCCCGTCACTATGATGTTAAGGATGTCCTTCTCTTTGGCAAGACGTGAAGCCTCCATCACGTATTCATAAAAGATCACCGGCTCCGTATATGTATAAGCTATGGACGCGCAGTTGTTCCGGTAGGCCGCCGCCGCCAGGGCCGCGGAACTCAATACGGTGTTATTGGTCTCCTCGGGTGGCCGTTGTGAGATCGTCCAGTTCTGGCAATACTTGCACCTTGAGTTACATCCCGCGGTGGCAATGGAGAACGCCCTGGTCCCCGGAAGCACGTGGAAAAGAGGCTTCTTTTCAATGGGATCGACGTGCGCGGCGCATATAAGCCCGTAAACGAGCGTGTACAATTTACCGTCGACCGGTTCGCGCACCCTGCAAAAGCCCCTTTGCCCGTCCTTCATAACGCATCCCTGGGGGCATAACGTGCATTTTACGGCGTTACCGCCGGCTTTTTCGTAAAAAAGCGCCTCCCGCATCCCTCTTCTTTCCCCGATCGCGGCATAGGCCTTGTAGCGGGACATGATATCTAAAAGATACAACGAGGCACCCGCCCCTGCTCCCGCCATAACGCACTTTTTAATGAAATCCCGGCGGGTCAGTTTTTCATGCCATACATTATCGATCTTCTTTAAAAAATCCATTTATCTTCACTCTCGGCATATTTCAGCATATTTTCAACGCGCGTGGCGGCCGGATCCCATGTCCTGTTTTTTAAGGATAATATCGCCCATCTCGCAACCCACATGCCTGGCGATCACCGGGCACTTGGCTTTGAAAATAAAAAATATGGGGCGCTCCTCGTCCGCAAGCGTCTCGAAATTGCCCTGCCCCTTGCTGATTATAAGATCCGCGCTGCGGTAAAGATCCCGGAATCCTTCATCGCACGCATCGGGCAATGTCCCGGGGATATCCGAACCGCTCGAAACGACCTTTGCGACCTTGTCGAGCCCCACCTGCACGGCATCATCCATGGTAACGTCGTTTATTATGGGCTTCCCCCTCACGGCGCAAACGACATCTTTGGCTAGCTCTTCCACCAGGATCCTGTCAAAAACTATTTCCCCGGCGTTATCGAGTATATACAGTATATTTTCCGCCTCTTTGACCGCCCGGGAAAATTCCTCGAAATCGAATATAGCGAAATCTTTTCTGAGACATTCCTCGATCTCGTTTTCGATGTCGAATGAATGAGGAGCGCCATAGTCTATGACGTTTCCCGCCACCGCAAGCCTGACCGCGCTTAAAAGCACGTTTTCCGACCCCTCGATATCTTTTTTAAGGCGCGGATACAGATCCATCGCCATTTTATTGCTTTTCTCTTTTATCTGCCTGTACGCGTCCCTGCCCCCCGTATGTTCTTCGACTATCCCGTAAACCGTCCTGGCGATCTCGGGGGGAGTAACATCAAGAGAAAACCCCGGCAATATAACGGATATCTCATCGAGTATCTTTTTCTGGGTCAGGGGTGCCGCGCCGGCCAGACGGGCGGCATCAAGCGCCTGACGCAAAAAGCAGGGAATACATTCGAGGTAGGTCTTCAATCTTCTTTCCTCCCATCCGAAGAGACGAGCGAATAGTCTCGCTTTTCATTTTAAGGCCCGCAGTTGCCTCATCTTTTCCCCGTAAAGTTCCTGGTCCGGGAAAAGATCATCGAGGCGATGATAAAGCGGCAACGCTTTTTGATCTTCCCCGAGCCTTTCGTAGCTTAAAGCCAGATAGGCAAGAATGGCCCTTTCCTGGAACTTATCATGCGGGGCCTTTTCCAGCAGGACCTTGGCCCTGGAAAGGTATCGTGACGAAGCGTAATAATTTTTCACCTTCTGGAAATAAATGCGTCCGATCTCGCCGTTTATCTGCCAAGAATCGGGATTGTTCATGAGCCCCTTTTTCAAAAACGCCAGGGCCTGTTCCACCTTATCAAGCCTGTAGGCAAGATAATACCCGGTAAGTGTATAAGCAAGAACGTTATTCGGGTCCGTTTCGGAGGCCATGTAAAGCCATGGGACTATTTCCTTGAGCTGATCGCCTTTTAGGTGAAAATGCTCCGTAATGCTTATCTCATCGGACAGCCGCAAAAGCAGGTTATAGGGGCTTGTATCGTGAGTTATTTCCCCGTGCAAACACTTCTCATGATCATGGTCCGCCCCTCTCTCTACAAACGCGAACGCGCCCTCATGCTCATCGCGCGCATTCCCTATCCCTCCGTGGAAATAAAGGTCGGCCTGCAAGAGAGACAGATTTGAAATGATCGATCGCGCTTCCCCCATCACTTGCCAGAGCACGGGAACATCGGATCTTTTGTAGAGCAGCATAAAACCCTGATCGTACGTGTCTATCGCGGGTGCCAGCAGGATCATCGCCGCCAGCCATAAGAGCAGGACGGTAATGCCTTTTACCTTCAAAGCTTCTTCCTCCCGAAGATCATCCCTGCGAAATAAAGGAGCATGAAGCAATATACCAGAGTGTAGGCCGCCACCGAAACGACCACCCATGCGGCAAGGGGATCCCACTCGTGGGTTACGCGTATGCGTAGATCGTAAAAATCAAAATGCGGAAGCAGATAAAATAAAGATCCCCATACCGCCGAAACGAAACCCTTTGAATACAACACAAGCTCTCTTAGCTGGGCGGAAAAGCCCAGGATCGCCACGTATGCAAGGATACTCAACGTAACATTCGCCGACACGGTCAGAAAATTCGAAAAGAAAACAACAAGGGCCGAGACCAGCGCCAGAAAGAGCGTCCCGAAGAAAAATGCCTGGCAAAGGAGGACAGCGCTACCGCCGCCGCTTATTTTATAAAAGAACGTATATGCCCCGAAAAAGACCGAGAAAGAAAGGATCGCTACCGCGCTCGCGCCGCAGAACTTGCCGAGTATGACCGCGTGCCGGCTCAGGGGCTTGGCGAGCAAAGGATAGATCGTTCTTGATTCTATTTCTGACGGGATCTGCTTGGCGGCGAACGTTACCGCGATGATAAAGGAAAACAGCATTACCATCGTATAGCCGAAATCGCGTATATAGCGCGATATGCCTTCGATCTGGAAATACCGCTGGGACGAAAGAAAAAGCATGAGAACGATCAGAAAGATAAAAAGCACATATAGATCCTTCTTGCGGACAAGTTCGATCATCATTCCCGATGCTATTGCCCGGATGGTCCTCATTTTCTTTCCCCTATCAGGTCCAAAAAGTAATTCTCCAGAGACAGGCCCTCCGCCTTCCCGCCCAGAAGTTCTCTCGCCGAACCCGCCGCGAGCACCTTTCCTTTATTAAGTATCGCGATCCTGTCGCTTATAAGCTCCACTTCGGAAAGTTCGTGGGAAGAGAAAAATACCGTTTTCCCTTTTTCCCGCAGACCGCGGATCACGTCACGCATCGTTCTGCGGGCGACGGGATCAAGCCCCCCTGTGGGTTCGTCCAGGATAAGAAGGTCCGGATCGTTTATCAGGGCTTGCGCAAAACTTACCTTCTGCATCATTCCTTTCGAGAATGTTCTCATCAGCCTCCGGGATTCACCGGAAAGCCCAACCTCGTCAAGAAGCATGTTGATCCGTTCGCGGAGCAGTTTCTTTTCTATCCCGAAGATATCCCCATACATGCTCAAAAGCTCCACGGGGGTAAGAAGCCTGTAATAATCCGCCGTTTCCGGCATGTATCCGATGGTGCGGCGCGTTTCGGGATCAGATGGGTCTTTCGACAGGACGGCAAGCCGGCCTTTCTGGAGGGTATGTATGCCCAGCATGAGCTTGATGGTGGTGGTTTTTCCCGCGCCGTTCGGCCCGATGAAACCGAATATCTCCCCCCGGTTAACGCCAAGGTCAACGCCCCTAAGGGCGTCTACTCTGGTTTTCCCGGCTTTATAGGTGTGGTGTACTTCCCTGATCGAGATTATCTCTTCCATACGGGATGCCCTGAAAGCATGGAGATCCTGATCGCATTTATAAAAAGCCCATTGTCCCGTTTTATTATTTTGTGGGATATGAACGGGATAAATTGCACTTACAACTTACGGCGCCCTAACGGGCGCCGTAAGTTGTGTGCTCATCCAAAGCAGATCTATAAGCCGGGTTCTGTGTTCCCTCGCGGGAACGGTGATTATCCATCTGGGACCGTTATTGCTAACGGCCTCCTGCGGCCTACCCGGGAGTAGACCCTTCGCTTCGCTCAGGGTTGATCCCCGAATGAAGGCGAAAGGATTAACGAGACTAGCCGTCTCGTACCAGTCTGTCCGCATGCCCCGTTAGAAAAATTATCTAACGGGACAGCTAGCCCCATCCGAGGTTTACCTCTAACGGGGCACGTCCCGGACTTTCCTGATTCCTCCCCTATTTGGCCTTGCTCCGCGTAGAGATTGCCGCGTTTCACGTCCCCTCGCCCAGATGGGCGCGGATACTCGTCTCTGTGGCTCTCATTTCCCGAGTTTTCCGTCAGGAAATGACCCCGAGGACCGATGGTCCGAGGAGTGATCCTCACCTCACGGTGGACGGGCATTACCCGCTACGCTGCTATTTGGAGCCCGGACTTTCCTCCCCCGCGACCTTGCCGCGCAAAACCGCAGGGGCAATCACCCGATCTGCTTTCAATGAGCACATAACTTATGGAGCGAAACGAACATAATTTGTAAATGCGAATTTATCCCGTTCATATTTCAAAAAACAGAACGGGGCAATGAACTTATTTTTACAAAAGAGCCTGAAGATTGATAGCCTTGTTTACCAGGATATCCGCTTCCTTATTTTCATCCCTCGATATCTCTCTTACTTCTACTTTATCAAAACCCCTGAAAAGATTCAAGGCGATGTCGAAAAATTTCCTTATATCGGGGTTCTTCACCTTATATTCGCCCTTCAGTTGCCGGGCTACAAGCTGGCTGTCCAGGCTTAGTATTACCCTGTTTGCCTTCATGTAAATGGCCTCCTGGAGACCGTAGATCGCCGCCAGATATTCGGCAACGTTGTTGGTAGCTATACCCACAAATCTGGATATCTCCTCTATTTTTTCACCGCTCTCCGAAAGGAGAACGACCCCCACACCCGCGGGCCCGGGATTACCCCTTGCTCCCCCGTCCGCGAATATCTTGACGGTATCCACGTTACTATTCTTCTTCATAGAGCATCCTGGCGCAATTTTCGCAAAAAACGGGATTATTCCTGAGCTTGACATCATTTATCACCTGGGGACGAAGCTGCATATTGCATTCCCCGCAAAATTCTCCGGCTATCCTGGCTAGAGCCACCCTGCCCCGTTTTTCAAGTATCCTCTCATACTCGGCCAAAAGTTCCGGGGTCACATCGTTGGTATATTCCGCCCTCTTCGCTGTGAGCTCCCCCAGCCTCTTGTCGAGCTCCTGTTCCTCCGCCTTTATTTCCTGCTTCTCCCGTTCGATCTTCTTTTTTTCTTCCTCAAACACGGCTTTTTCTTTTTCCACTCTTCCCTTGGCAGCTTCGATCTCATCAAAGAGCCGGATTATCTCATCTTCTATCAACGAGACGTCGGCTTTGACGCTGGCGATCTCATCCTGCTTGACCTTATATTCAACGTTGTTCTTCAGCTGATACAGATCGGCCTCGTGTTTTTTGATCTTTTCTTCCTTGGCCTGCATCTCGTTCTCTTTTTCGTTCTTCGAGACTTGCAGCCTCTTGTACTCATCTTCGGCCTGACCCAGAGAACCTTTCTTGCTGCTCACGGAATCTTCAAGTTCTTTAATCCTGACGGGGAATGATTCTTTCTTCGAACGGAGATCGAATATCTCGGCATCTATGCCTCTAAGGCCTATCAGTTTGGGAAGCTGTTCCTTGTAGCTCGCTTTATCCGTCATGCTCTTCCGTTTCTGGTTGCGGTAAGATTCGAACACATCTTCAAACGAAATTCGGCATTCGAAAGTCGACCGCATTCGTAAGTCTTTCGACTCTCGACTTACGAATGCTCTGTTTTTATTCTTGCTCAGCAAGAATAAAAACTGGTGGGCGCAGGGGGACTCGAACCTCCGACCTCATGCATGTGAGGCATGCGCTCTAACCAGCTGAGCTATGCGCCC
>CAZMEZ010000013.1:0-40979 GCA_964565425.1 uncultured Planctomycetia bacterium
GCGTAGAAAGGCGGGTGAATATCCCCTACCCTCACCCGCCTTTTATTTTATTGCGTATTTGATTTTTCGTCAATATATTTTTTCATATTTATCATATATGTCGGCGCGCCCCCGGGGTTCTCCCCCCCCCCGGGGTTCGAGGGGCTTGTCCGTCCGCCATAATGGGGGTATAATCCTAGTTATGAAGAACAAGTTTCCCGAGGGTTTCTTATGGGGGGCGGCCACTTCCGCCCATCAGGTCGAAGGGGACAATTTTTACAACGACTGGTGGGAATGGGAACAGGCAGGCAACACTGAACCCTCAGGCAAGGCCTGCGACCATTATAACAGGTTCAAGAAGGACTACCGCCTGGCTAAGGAACTGGGCCATAATATCCACCGGCTCGGGATCGAATGGAGCCGGCTGGAAAAGGACGAAGGCGTCTGGGACAGGGCCGAGTGGGACCATTATAAAGCCGTACTCGATGAACTCCTGAAGCGGGGCATAGAACCCATGGTGACGCTCCATCACTTCACCCTGCCGCTATGGCTCTCCCGCAAGGGCGGGTGGTTGAACGAGAACGCCGACATGTACTTCGTCCGTTTCGCGGTCAAAGCGATCGAGGAGCTGGGCAGCCGCGCGCGATACTGGATAACTATAAACGAACCGAACATACTGGCCATCATCGCCTATTACCAGGGCAAATGGCCGCCGTGCAGAACGAACTTCGGCGAGGCGCTCACCGTCCTGAGGAACATGCTTAAGGCCCATACAGGCGCGTACAGCCACATGCGCAGGGCCGCCATGGAAGAGCCGTCGATAAGAACAACCGTTATCGGGATCGCTAAGGCCGTAACGGCCTTTCACCCGCTTTCGCCCTATTCACCGCTGGACAGGCTTTACACTTACCTGCGCAGCAAATTCCACAACCATGCGTTTATAAGCTCCATCATCAACGGCCGCGTCTACCTGCCCGGGCGCGTTCCCGAAAAACTCCCTTCAGCGGATGCCACCGATTTTATAGGACTTAATTATTATTCCAGGCAGTTCATATGTGCGAAAAGACCATTAAAGAATTATCCCATGGGCGAAATATATCCTCCGGAACTCAAGAATACCGGCGGATTGAACGACATGGGCTGGGAGATCTACCCCAAGGGCATCTACGAAGTGGTGAGAAGTTTTTGCCGGTACAAAAAACCCATCATGATCACCGAGAACGGCGTAGCCACGACCGACGACTCGGTGAGGATAAAGTTCATAAAAGACCATCTGAAGTATCTCTTGAAAGCCATCAATGAAGGCGCGCCCGTGACAGGGTATCTCCACTGGTCGCTCCTGGATAATTTTGAATGGTCCGAAGGTTACGGCAAACGCTTCGGTCTGGTGGGTGTCGACTATTCTTCCCAGAAAAGGACCGTGAAAGATTCGGCCCGCTATCTTGCCTCGGTGATAAAGACCGGGCGCATCCCGGATTGATCAGGCAAAGACCGTATTGTATTCCCTCTCGATCGCCTCGACCTCTTCCGCTTGAAGCTCCCATTCGGCGGCTTTGACATTTTCCTCGAGCTGCTTAACGGTCCTGCACCCCACTATACAACTGGCGACTTCCGGATGGCTCAGGACCCAGTTTATGGCGACCTCGGACACGGGGACATCTCTTTTGTTCGCGATCTCTTCGATCACTCTTAAGACCGCCTTGGCCTTGCCCCAGAAGGGAGCGCTGTAATACTTGTAAAAAAAGCTTCTGACGTCTCCCCTGGGAAAATCCTTGCAGGATCTGTACTTGCCCGTCAATATCCCCCCTCCAAGTGAACCGTACGTGAGGATGGAGACTTTCTTTTCCCGGCAAAAAGGAAGAAGCTTATCTTCGATGTCCCGGGCGAAAAGCGAGTACTGCATCTGGTCGCTTACGACCGGCGCCATGGAAAGAGAGCGTTCCAGGATGTTTTTGTCGAAATTCGAAACGCCTATATGCCTTACCTTGCCCTCCCTGACGAGTTCCTTAAGTGCCGAAAAAGTTTCCTTGAGAGACGTGTTAGGATCGGGCCAGTGGCACTGGTACAGGTCGATCCTTTCCACCCCTAAACGCCGCAAAGATCCTTCTGCCTCTTCCCGGATGAACCCTCTTGTCAGATTAGGCCTTATCGCCTTGCCTTTCTGCTCAAGGCCCGTTTTCGTGGCCACTATGACCTTATCGGCTTTCCCCTTT
Organism: uncultured Planctomycetia bacterium; assembly: GCA_964565425.1. Classification (GTDB taxonomy): domain Bacteria; phylum Omnitrophota; class Gorgyraeia; order Tantalellales; family Tantalellaceae; genus CAZMEZ01. Next base: position 2,193 of record CAZMEZ010000013.1, read on the forward strand.
ATGGCTTTCCCGATAACTTCTTCGGATCGCCCGCTGCCGTATATGGGAGCGGTGTCGATGAGATTTACCCCCTTATCGATCGCTTCCCGCGCGACCTTGACCGACTGCGAATCGTCCACCTCGCCCCAGCAGTCGCCCCCGAAGACCCAGGACCCCAGGCATATGCTCGAAACTTCCAGGCCGGTATTGGCTATTCTCCTGTATCTCATAGGGATAGTATAGCTTGTGCGGTGCGTGATTTCAACCGTTAAGAGCCGTGAATCGTAAGTCGTGAGTCGTCGTACGTCGTTCGGGGTTCGAATTTCATGTCATGTGTTATGACCACACAACATGACACATGACACTTGACACATAACACGCTTCCTTAACCTATCACGTATCACTTATCACTTAAATCGCTATACGCTAGAATCTATAGAACTGAAGCAGATGGATCGTGAACACGCAGGAACCGATGAACACCCTGATCATCCTCAGGACCTGATCCCTGCCGGAGGATTCATAAGAGGCCATGATCCTGTAAGTGCCTTCTATCATGAGAAATACACCGAAGGAGAAAGCCGACCAGTCTATTAAGACCTGTTTTAATGAGGTGGCTAAGATTTTCGCGTCCACGCCCCAGATGAACTGTATAAGATGGATGATAAATACATCCGCTCCCACAAGGATACGGACGCCCCTTAAAAACTGAAGAAAAAGAGAGTCCTTTCGGAATTTTCGTATCTTGTAGATGCCCTCGATCACCAGGAAGCCGCCCGCGACGAAAGAAAACCAGTCGATGGCCGCATTCGCGAGAGGCGTATCGAACATCCAGCACGTGAGTACGAATCCGGCGGCCACGGTAATGAGCGTTTTTATCAGGGTTATCGTATAACTTCCAACTGTCGCCATGAATATAGGTTATCACAGGTTGGCTTTCGGAGCAAGAAAGCTCGCCCAAGACCCAAGACTCACGACCCACGACTGCTTATCCTGCTGAATTACAGCGACCGTAACACCTCATCCTGCGCGTTCTTCCATTCCTGTATCTCTTCATAATCGATCCGCTTCATCGTAAGGACCGCGATACCGTCGAGGATCTTGTTTATGATATCCGGGTCCGAGGCAAGGTCTATCGCCGCCGGGTCCTCGACCAGCGTCTTCAGGAAGTTCGCCAGGCGCAGTCTGGCGGCATCGCCGAACTCGCCCGGATAATCGCCTTTTCTGAACCTTTCGTAATTAAGAAGGGCCTTGCCCGACACGACGTGCATGACCTCGTCCACCATGCCGTTAGGCGCTATATTCCCTTCTTTTATGATCGATATCCTGTCCTCGAAGCCCTCAAGCCCCATCTCTTTCAACACATCGCCCAGCGTCTTTTTCGCGAGGTCATATTTATCCGCGGGAACAAAGATTATGGCCCTCGGTTTTTTGGCTTCGTATTTCGGCTGGCTCATCTTCTCGAGCGTTTCCGTGAAGGCTTTTTTCATGTTCCCCGCAAGCATCGCATCACTCATACCCGCCTTGTACGTATATCCTTCCGCAAAAGTGTCGGTCCCATATTCCCGGCTGAATTTCCTTCTCGTCCCCGAATCTATCGACGACTTCGCCGAATCGGCAAGTTCCGCCATGGGCGTGACCACCCAATCCACTACGTCCCCGCGCAGGTCACCGATCGCGCCCCTGGCGGCATACACGTTCTCCCCGGCTATCGCGCTCATCATCTCCCGCGGATATTCCTTCCTGAACGCTTGGGCAGCGGCGGGTGAAGTGCCTTCGAGGTTCTTTTCGATCCAATCGTATTCCTCCTGGACCGCGCGCATGACGACATCGGGCGCCATGTCATCGAACGACTTTATGTCGCCGAGGTCCACCCTGTATGCCGTCCTGAGATCGCCCGAGATAGTGAACTGGCCCAAATGGGGATCCCCGGCGTGCAGCTTGTTCGCATGCAGGGTACGCAAAGCACGCGCGACGGCCGCCCCGAGATCCCTCTGGCCGGCTTCATCCCCCGCGTCCGCAAGGTCCATCAAGCGCGTCTGCGCGTTCCTTCCGGCATATTCCGACAGGAAGGGTATTTGCACATCATATAACAGGTTCCTGAACTCTTCCCGGTCGACCCCCAACTCATCCGCGGCCTTGTCGTAATCTTCGAGTGTGCGTAATTCAACGAGCTCTATCGTTCCCTCCTGGGCCGCTTTCTTCAAAAGATCGATGGTTTCCGCCGGAAGTTCCGTTTCATTTTTGGTATCGATCTTAGTCCGTCTCCTCAATGTCGTCAGCGGCAAATATACCTTTCTAACCGCCGGAACTATCCTGTCGCCGCCGGAGGTCCTTGCCCTGAGCGCGTCAAGATAGCTCCTGATTATCCTTATATCGGGCCGCATGCCCCTCATGTGGACCACTTCGCCCTTGTGATCCATGACGATCCCTTTGACCAGACGGTCGGCCTTGTAAGGTTCGGTCTCGATGGCGGGCGCCGCGGGGGCGATCTCCGCGAACTCTGTTGGCGGGACTTCGGCGAAATCCGTCGGCGGAACTTCGGCGAAACGTGTTGGCGCGGCTCCGCGGATACGCCCTGTGAACGTAATAAGCTTATCGTCCAACAATATTGTACCTAACATTTCATCCATACCTTTAGGTATTTCTTGCCTGGCGTCGAAATGTTTTTCCATAAAATATGGTATTATCTTGAACTCTTCCGGCCCCTTATACCCCATCTCCAACGCGATAGTGAAGATCTCCCATCCCTCATGATCGGCCTGCAGCGCTTTAGCAAAATTGTCGAACACTTTAGAAATAAAACCTCTTCCTCTTAAAGGAGACTCCTCGCCCGGTTCTTCCCTGCCTATAGATGCGGCATCCAAATGGATGGATCTGTGTTCAGGGAACACTTGGAACTTCATCACATACTCGTAACTCCCCGGCTTGGCTTGATCCAGGAATATCTTAGAGTGATCACCTCTTATCACGTCCGCGCGGTCGATAACTTGTGTGTAAATGATACCTTCGGGGGTGTCATGGCGGTAGTTTATAACGACATGCCTGTCGTCGGGAACATTTTTGAGCGCATCATCCAATTCACCAAGGACTCTCATCAGGTCATCATCTCTTTCTTCAAATCTTCCTTTGGCAACGAGATCCAGGACCACCGGCTTTTCACCCTCCACGGTGAACTCATCCAACATTTCCTCAGGCATAATAGCGCCGAGATCGATGACCGGCGCGGCGGGCTGCAGCCTGATGGACGCTACGCCTTCGGCCCTATCCAGCGCATATGAATCTCTCCATTCCGCCACCTGGCCGACTTCGCGTTCAAAGGTCGAGGATCCGTGAAGACCGGCTTTTTTTGCTTCCTCCATGGCCGCCGGGTCCGCCGCCTCTTTCTCCGACATGGCCATGTCATAAACCTTAAGGGAATCCGCTTTGCCCTCGGCATCCAGGGATACATGCATGAAAACCGGCCGGGCAAGGTCAAGGCGATTGCCGTGGACAACGGCGTTCTTGAGTATCTCAAGCGCCGGATACGAGACCTCGTTCTCCGTATCACCCCTGAACTCGTCAACTCCTTCCGCTATGTGCCTGAGCAGCGTCCCGGCCGCCGTATATCTCTGGAGCCTGTCCCCTATGCCCATGAGGCCGCTGAGGTCGATCCTGACGGCCTTGCCCTGGCGGACCGCGGCGGCGGTCTCCGCCGCGATGCGCGCGAGGTTACGCGCGTCAAGAGGCGGCATTGTCCGGTCGGCATACACGTCGATCACCGCCGCTTCTCCTGCACCGGTCTCTTCCAGGACGCGTTCTTCCAGGAGTTCGGCGGGCGGGGCGCGTTCGGCCGCCGCGAGATACGAACCGAGGCTTTCCATGAAAACTTCCGCGAACGGGACAAGGGTCTGCGGCATCTCCTCCCTGCCGGCATACCTGTCGGCGCCGATGGCGTCGAACACGTTCCGGAAACCCGCCCGCCATTTGATATTCGAAAAGAGTCTCGCGACCTCAAGGGCGGGTGTGCTCTTGTAATAATCATAGGCCTCTTTTAGAAGCTTCAGGCCCTCGCCCGGCTCAAGGTTGGCATCACGGGCTATCGTTTCAAAAATGAAATGGTTGTCCTCGGGGGTAATCACGAGCCTGCCGTCCCTGGTCCCTTCAAAGAACCCGTACTGCGACATAAGGGTCGCCAGGAATATCAGCTTGTGGCTCATCCTCGCGCCTTGATCGATGATATTATCCGAAGCGTCCCTTATCAGGCGGAACCTCCTGCTGCCGATATCGACCATGACCGCTTCTTCCGTTCCTTCGGAGATCACGAAATTGCCCCCGTGTATATCCGAAGGCGTAAGGCCTCCGAGACCGACGGTTATGGAAAGAAGCGTCGATATGATCTTGCTTCTCATGGCTTTCGTGAAGGCGCCCTCGGAATCAAGCTGCCTGCCTGTTTTCCCTTCGACGAACTCTTCCGTGTACCATCTCCGTCCGTCCCACATCTTATCGGCGCCGAACCTGGGAACGACCCGGCCGGGCCTTTTCTGCAACTCCTGCAGCTCGCGTATCTCGGTCGCCTGGATGTCCCCCGCGGCCTGTTCGGTCTTGGTGGCCACGGCTATGGTATATGTCCTATCTCCCGCCTTCGAACGGAACTCTATCTTGAACACGTGCTTGTTCGAACCCGCGATATGGTCCCTTATGTACACGTCCTCCCCGAGGTCTTCGAATTCGATCGTGTTATCCCCGGTTATCCTCCTGAGTTCCGCGATAAGTTTGTTTCTCGTAAGTCCGGAAAGAAAACCGCTGGCTATTTTCGCGAGTTGCATGTACCTTTCGATCTCCTCGGACGATCTCGTCCCGGGCGCCGCGCCCGTTATAAGTATGTTCATCTCCGCGCCGACATACCGGTTGTTATAAAGATCCTTTATGTCTTCCATGTCGAGTTTGACCGGCTGCACCCCGGGATCGCCCTCTCTCAAGAGGAACGACGTTTCCCTGCCGCCTTTTGTCCTGTCGCTGTAGCTGACGACTATCGGGGTTTTCATGTCCCCTGCTACCATGCCGCGCTTCATGAAGTCGCGAATGCTTTTTGCGGCATCAAAAAAAGTTATGTCGAGTTCGGCCTGCACGCCCGCGGGAAGCCTTTCATAAAGTGTTTTGGTTATCTGCTCTATCTGTATCCTATCGGTCAACTTCTCGTCGGACTCGCCGAATATTTCCCTCTGCAGGCTCCTGAGAAGATAATGAGGGCTTTCCGCGTTCTTTTCAGCCTGCCGGACGGCGTCGCTGCCGAGAAGCATTGGCTCCCCAGCCTGTTCGCCGTCCACCATGACCAGCATGGCCCCGTTTTCATACCTGAGATCGAGCCGTCCGGAATTGATGAGATATTCCCCTATTTCGTGAATGAAAGCCACGGGGTTATCGGTAATGCGTTCATGAACGGCTATGAGGCCGTCCGGGGGCGAAGCGTATCCGAAAAGGTCCCCGACAAGCGGCGAAAATACATATAATGAGGGCATATCTCTCTCAAGAGCCTCCCTGAACGCCCTGAGTATAGGTTTGAAACGTTCATCGGTCATCTCAACCGCTGCGTCCACTTCTTTCTTGAGTTCTTCTTTATCGCGTTCTTCCAGCGGGATATCATGCCGTATCGCCTTACCTTTCTTGTCAAAGCTTTCCGCTTCGAGATAAGTTCTTCCCTCTCTACGGGATACTCCGGTCACCCGCACCTTTTTGCCTATTTGCGAGGCGTATTGATCGGACATTTCTACGAATTGTGAATAGGTTACGATCCTGCGATTGATACTATAAGCAAGCTCCTGTTCCACGAGACCTGCGTCTACAGCCTTTTCCATTATTCGCATCAATACTTCCCGATCCGCATTATCGGGAACAAGATAAAACAGATGATTCTCGCGGTCCTGAGGATTATCCGCCAAATGGTTTACAATGATATAATGCGGCCCATGAGGCCCGGCATTATATGACGGATCGCCGTCCATCAAGGCACCAAAGAACCTGCTATCGATCTTTCCGTCCAAAATGATCTTCAAAAACGTCCCCAGACCCTTATCTACGCCGTGGGCCATAAAAGCCTTGCCGGCTTCAAAAACTTTCTGCTGCAGGGCTTTGAGCTCTTCCGCGTTCTTCCTTTCCGAAAGATCGGGCGAAACCACGCCTTGCCGGAGTTCGGATAAATTGTGTTGATGGAAAAGATTGATCGCAAGAAGCCTTCTGCCTTCACTGCTCAGAGCTTCTATCACCGCGCCTCTCATCATCGGAGAAAGCTTTGACCACAGATCTAAAGTCCACGGGCTTCTTATTTCTATGAGTTCGGCTATTTTATTGACCGATAGCCAACGACCCTCGTATTCAATGGCAAAATCTACTCCTAAAACCGCTTTTTGCAAATTCGATCTATACTCGGTCACGTAACGGTTCCCGAGAATATGGACGAATAAGCCGGTTCCCGCAACAAGCGCGAATATCACGGGATTTAAAGGCGTTCCGAGCGCTAAAGCGGCAAGAGGGGTAAGGGCCGCAAGTGAAGCGATGGCGGGGATAGCGATCTTCTGAAGAAGCGTTCGTTGCGCTCCGGCAGGCGGAGCCCTGTCCTGGAACGCGTGTAACGCTATAAAGAGTCCTCTTATTCCCAGGTAGATTATTGGTCCGCAAAAATAAAGCCCCAGGAACATACCGCTTTCTTCAAGAACGGGCACTATATAATTCTCGACAAAATCCCTTCTGATAGGCGTAATGGTTATACCCAAAAGATCCATAATCCCAAAAATCGCTCCTGTCGCAAACCACAAAACCCCTTTACCCGGAACAGCTCGCGGCGTTACTTTTATCCCCGCCGCCGTCATAATGCCGATAAGTCTTTGAAGCTCGTCTTTTAACTCTTCATCCGTTTCTCCGGCCATCTTTGCCTGGAGATCCCTCGAAAGCCCCTCAAGAGCTCTCCTGACTTCGGCATCCCTTTGCGCCTGGCGGATCAGGCTCATAAGATAGGATTCCCTTACGTTGAGGGCGTAGTCCGCGTTCTTTATCATTCTGATGGATTCCGTCGGAGCGATCGGGGCGATCTCCGTCCCCGCCACTTTTGTCCCATCCGCCGTAACGTAGGCCTTGTAAAGGATACCGTTCCTCATGAAAACTACTGAAACGGCGTCCAGGCGCATCACCATGAGCCTTCCGTCCTCATCCATGCGCGGAGCAACATCCATGATCGCCCTGTCCGCGGTAAGGAATTCGTCACTGTCCGACAGGACACCCGCGTTAACGGCATGCCCTATCGCTACCACCCTGTTCACGGCCACGCCGGGCTGGACCGTGACCATCCTCGCCACGATACCCGTATAATCGTTGTCCTTTATATGTTTCGTCACGAACTCCTGCATCCTCAGCTGTTCGGAGGCGTATCCCAGCTGCCGCGCCCATCGAAGCGTTTCATTGTATGCCCTTTCCTCCTCCATGGCCAGATCTCTCAGGCCCAATCCCCCGAGATACAACCCTTTCTTCTTATTCTCGATATGGTTCGCCTCGTGCGCCACCACCACGATAAGGCCGTCCACCAGTTCTCCGGCTTCCGCTATTTTTCGCAGATGCTCCGTATCGATCAGAATGATATCCGTTCCCTCCGGCGCCATGACCTGCGCCCCTTCCGGAAGGTCCATGACGAGAAAACGCTTCGTAACGCTGAGGAGTTCCGCCGCCCTGGCCGGGTCGATCTCCCGCATGCGTTCGATGGCTTTCCTCAGATTGTCTTTTATCTCGGGTGTTCCCTGAAACGCCGCTACTTTCTCAAAATCCTGTCTCTCGAAAAGCCATGCCATCGCGGGTGACCGTTCTTTCAGCGCGTCATATTCTTCGCGGGACACAGGGGCGGTCAACCTGTCGAGCTCCGCTTGAGTGAAATCCCCTGCCACGACAACACCCGGTGCGGCTACCTGGCGTCCTATAATGTAACTAAGCCCCGCAGCAAATGTCCCGATAAAAACGGCAAGGACCAGTGAAGCCCTCGCAAATCCCGCTGCTTGCCGCACCGCTGTCCTCATGCTGATGGGACGCGCCACGCGGGCCCACAGGGCAACAATATCTCCCCGTCCGAACGCCGCGCCTATGAATTCGGCGAACATCGCGGCAAGGTTGACCGCGGCTATGTATGAAAGCAAAGCGACCGTAAGAACGGAAGGTGATTGCAGCGAATAGAGAAGAAGCGCCCCTGAAACCGCGCCGGCAAGTAAATTCCCGATTATCCCGCCGTATCTCACGGCAGGCGGCGCCCTGTCGGTGCGGACCTCACCCGAGAAAAGCCCCCGCCATGTCCAATCCACCCGGACGCCGCTGAATTTCGCGGCGAGGATATGGCCGGCTTCGTGGATGGGAGTGGAAAAGACCGCAAGAAGCCTCAATACCCGGTTGAGCGGGCCATACCTTCCGGTAAAGATATTGGCAAGAAGCGACTCCAGGCGAAAACCACGGGTTGAAGTATCGGTGCCCACAAGATCACCGAAATCTATATCGACCCCTTCTTCGCCGCCCACCCGGACATCCACTGTTATCGTTCCGGCTTTAGCGATATCTTCGCCCTGAGCGGCGCCTACCGGCGGCCCCACGGGCGGCAATTCGCCGGTAACGCCTTCTATATCCACCGCAATATCCTCCATTCCCGCCGCGAATTCCTCCGCTTCGATCCCTGCCTGCACCTCTCCGGGCTCCAGCTCAACGCCCATTGCCAATACCTCTTCCTCAAAACCTTCCACATCGCGGCTCACTTCCCTGCCCACCGCCGCTTTCTTCCTGTCTTCGATTATTTTCCTTCTCGATCCGCGCGTCGCCAAACTGCGGATGAGATCGTCTTTCCTTTCTGCTGTCTCCGATACGCGTCTGCTCAGGTCCTTTATATCATCTCTTACTTCCTGACCTTGATCCGCCAGGGCCATCCTGTCCTGGAGCAACAAAGCTATAACAAGCTTTTCCAGGTCGGAAACCGGTTCACCTTCCCCTGTAACCCTCTGAAGCCGGGCTAAAGCTTTAGCGATATCGCCCTCTCTCTGGGCAAAATGCCTTCCCAGAGATCTTGTTGCCGTAAGTGTTTTGTAGGGGAGTTTTCCGTTATGCATCATCTGATAAAGCAAACAACCCGCCGCGTAAAGATCGTTACGGGGGCTGTAAGTATACCTCCTGTAAGTCTCCCTCGGGATGTAATCCGGCGAACCCTTGACCACGGGCTCGCTTACAGGCCCGCCTTCCGGGGAATACGTTGAAATGCCGAAATCCCCTATCTTCAGTTTGCCGTTGACGAAGAATATGTTCCCGGGTTTTATATCGCAGTTATATATGCCCCTCTCGTGCATCTTCCCCAGGCCGTTCATCATCTGCCTGGCATATTCAAGTATCTCTTCGGTTTCGAAAAGCTCCTCGCGGTTCTCCCCTTTTCGCCTGGAGATCAGGTCCTCCAGATCGCCTCCGTCGGCGTATTCCATGGCAATAAAGAAATATTCCTTGCCATCCACTTTATATCTTCCTACCTCGTATGCCTTTAAGACCTCCCTTACGTCATCGAGCTTCCGCATCATCATGTACTCCTGAAAGACCCTGATCGCCGCCTGGCTGATTATCTCTTCCCGTTCTTCGCTATTCAGTTCTCGTCTTTCTTTTCTTTCTTCCTTAAGCACGAAAAGCTCCGGGTCGAAGATCTTTAAGGCCACCTGGGTCCCTTCACCGAGAGGCCCTTTTGCCACGGATCCCCTGTAGACCATCCCGAAACCGCCTTCACCGAGTTTTTGTTCCACCCTGAATTCATTCGACCCCAGGACATCGCCTCTTATCAGGTTGGGGATACGCGTTTCCGCGGTATTTTCCACATCATTGCCTTCCCGGTCCTTCCACTTGAATTCTCTTGATACCGTATTGTGCTCGTCTTTGTCCGGGTTCACGTATACCGAACGGGCTTTCATTTCCTCCCTGAACAGCTTCTTCCGGATACCGCGCAACCTTTTCAAACTGGGGGTCTCGCGTTGCAGGTTCAGGCGCAAGATCCTCTCTCCGAACGAGATCGCTTCCCCGGGGCTTGCCACGAGCGCGTAAACCAGAAGCGGGACCGCGGAAACATACGAAACCCCGTACGCGATCACTTCGTCTATGAGATTCGCCAACCCTGTCAACCTTTTGACCGCGCGGATCCTGTCGAGGAGAAGATATGTGCCCGTGAACCTGTGGACCCCCTCGTGGAAATTCACGAAAACTCCCAGGAAAGGACCGAACCTTCTGCGTATTGCCTCGGCCGGGTCGGCAGGGGTGGCAGCCGCGGTTATCCTCTCCGCCCTTTGCGCTGCCGCGGCCTGGAAGGCCTGCTGTATCAAAATATAGGCCGGGGCAACCGTAAACACCGTAAGTATCGATCCCCAGAAGCTTGAGGCCGCGAACGCTACAAAAATACTGGCCGCCAAGGGCGCCATAGAAACAGCAAAAGCGATATAACTGTCCCTTGCCCGGACGGCGGGGCCCGCTTCGGCGGCTGGCGCGCCCATGATTATCCGGGCCACGGAATCCACGACCCTGTCCTCGCCCTCCCCCAGCCATCCTTTGACATCATCCCGCGTGATCTCCTCAAGGCTCATCCCTGAACTTTTTATCTTTCCTAATATCGGGAGATACCGTTTCAATTCGGCATCCGACGCCATAGCCCTTGCGACGCGGTCCAGCCTGGCCTTTGCCTCCCGGTCGGCCTTTGAGACCACCCGCTCCTCCCGGCGTCTCATATCGTCCCATTTTTGCTTAAGGGCTTCCGTTCCCACGTATCCTCCCGCGGCTTCAATGGAGCCCCTGGTCAGAACAACCGCCTTCGCGAGTTTAAACTCGGCAGCCCCATCCTCATCGACTTCCCCGAAATCAAAATAGGGATCATCCCATTCGCTGGGCCTTCTTACCGCCGTGACACCGGCCTTTTCCCCCAACCTGGCGGAATCAACAATCCCGGCCGAATTTTCTCTAAGGATAACTGCCGGCGCGCGCTTCGCCAATTCCTTCCACGCCTCGGCCCACAAAGGCGCAAGATTATAAGCGCCGGCATTATATTCACCGAATACGACAACCCCCCGGTCGGTCATCGCAAGAACGGTGTTCGCTATCTGTTTCCCCGAAGAATCATAAGCGATGGCAAAGAAAGCGTTGGCCTCAAGCCCGTGCATCACCGGCATCTCGCGATGTATTCCCGTGAACGGGTTAAAACACCCGGGCACCCCCACGCCCGCGTTGGACTCGTTAAGAAAATTCTTGCTTATGACTATCGTGATCTCTTCTTCCCGCGCCTCTACCGCCTGCGCCCTTTCCAGGCGTTTGAAATCGGAAAGTATCATCTCGGCATTGGCTACGTGCTCCTCGAACACATCCGCGGAAACATTACCGAGCGCCTCTTCCTGTTTTCCCACGATATTACGCTTGACAAATTCCGCCGCTTCTCCATAACTGCTCAGCACCACTCCTTCCATCTCTTCAGGCCCCATGACCCCCAACTGCTTGGCCATTTCAACAAGCTGCTGGGTCTGACGGATAAGCTGCTGCTCCTTCCCCGCTTCGTCCATGCCGCTCGTAACAAAACCCTTTACCGTCACCCCTTCTTCCCATAGTGACCTGTCGTATCCGGCGAATACCAATTTCTCGACCTCTTCCCGGTTCTCCCCTATATCGTTCAACATCCAATCCCTGACCGCGTCGGATGACCCGCCCGTTTCTACCAACAGTTTCAGGGCCTCGCTTATCCTCTTTTGCAGATCTTCCCTTGCATCTTTGTCAAGCCCCACCGTTCCACCGGCTATACTGTAATAAAGCGAAGCGGTCACCAGGATCCTGGACATTAGGCCCTGGTCACTTAAAAGGCTGTCCGGGATCTCCATGCCCGTAATGTGTTTTAGCAAGGATCTCTTTACCCCATCCGTGATCTTCTCCATCGAACTGACGAAAGCCTTTATCCCGAACTCATCGCGGGAAAAACGCGAAAAAGCGTTTTCCATCTCTTCTGCGGCGTCCCGGGTCAATTCCTCCGGAGCGAAACGTTTTATCGAGGACCAGACCGACATCATCGCGGCGATCTTCGCCTTGTCGGCATACCTGCTCCGACCTCCCAGAAATCTCACAAAACCGTAAAATTCATTGTCTTCCCGAAACGACACTCCGGCCGCAACAGCGTTCCCCTGGAAATCATAAAGCCCGTTCGCCATCGAGATATCGCGTCTTCTAGTAATATCAACGAACAGTCCGACGTATTTATCGAAATCCCCGGGCGCGGCTTCTTTGGCGAACCAACCGGCCAGCGAGGAGATATGATCGAAATCCTGCTGGTTGTTAGCCTGCCAGCGCAACGCGGTATCCGCCTCTATATCCGTGATTTCAATTCTCAGCGCGGGATCCCGGGCCTCTTTGAGCAGGGACAGTTTTAACAAGAAAAATTTGCTCTTCATTTCCGGGGTCAAACCCTGCAGCGTAGGAGCTATCCGTTGTACTTCCGACCCCGAAAGGGCAACAATGTTTTCCGCCGTCGGGAGATCAAGATAGGGCATCCTGAAATCCCCGCCGAACAGTATCTCCATCCTTTCCCGCAGTTCCACGAGCTGGTCCCTGCTTAAAGACGCCACGAGTTCCATAACAACTCCCGGAAGGAACGCGTCTCTGACCTCGGGGGGGAGCGAGCTGAATACCTTCATTTTTTCTTCGAATTCGCCCGGATCGGAAATAAGCGACATGAAGGGTATAACCTTCAGGGGATCCTTGAACGCCTGCGTGTACTGCGCGGGTAAATACCGTCTGAAAATATGAAGAACTTCGCGGATCTTCGAAAGATCCACTTTCGACATTTGTTCATTGGCTTTTCTAAGCTGCGTGAGGTCGAAATACCGCATACGGGCGTTGCCGACCGTGACAAACATGGGAAAATACCGCTCGATCTCTATATACAGTCCCCTCTCTCTTTGTCTTTGCCTTTTTCGCTCTTCTTCCTTGGCCGCCTCGCCGGCTTGGAGCAATTCAACCCATTCGGCCTGCAGACGCTTTATCTGTTCGAGATTATCAACAAGGGCATCCGGCGACATCCTCCCGTATTCCCTGGCGGACCTGCGCGCTTCCCTTAAGCGTGCGAAATATACGGTTAGCGCGAACATACCCTTGTTATACAGGTAAGCTAATGCCTGCAACACACCCCGCCATCTTCTACTTGCAAAAGCGTCACGAATAATGTTTTCCCCGAGAATGAACGCGCCGATATTCAGCGCGCCGATATTCAGATTCTCGAAATTATATTCGAAAAGCCTGATGCTATCGAAGGACAGCATGCCGCTCATGTGATCGAGAAAGACGGGATTCCTGCCCGTTTCTTCCAAAAGCCTCACAAATCCTGCCGGATCGCTCCTCGCCGACCATACAAGAAGATCAGGGTCTATCGCCTTGAGAAGTCCGAGAAATCTCTGCGATCTTTCAAGGTCGCGGGTATCGACAATACCGGCAAGGGCCCCGGGAGTGATCCCTTCCACCGATAACAGTTTCTCGGTCGTTTCGTCCCCGAGATTCGCCTTGATTGCGTAAAGAGCTATATCTGAAAGCTTCTTGGAACCACCAAGATATCTGTCCCTGATGGGCTTCAGGATCAATCCCCAAGCACCCTTTTCGATCAGCATGAAAATAACGGCCAGCGGCGTCGCGAGTATATATTCGGCCGCGTACGCCATTCCTTCGTCAATGATCCTTACCCTGTTCAGTCTTGCCAGGCGCGTTACCCTGTGGACCATCTCATGGATCCATACCTGAGGCGCGAGCACCAGACCGAACCGTTTTGTTATGTCCCTTAAGGTATCGAACGGCCTTGCGGCTATACCTTCCTTATCGGCCACATCGACGGCCCTGTCGGCCTGGGCCATTAAAGCAAAATAAGATGACATCACCAGGGCGGAAAGGCCACCTAACCATACGGGCGCTCCCGCCGTAAATATGGATAATGCGACCGTCACGGCTCCGAGCAGGCCGCCGATCACTACAGCCCCGTACGCCGCGATATAGCTATCGATGGCCCGGACGGCGGGGCCCGCTTCGGCGGGCGGTTCGGCAGCGGGCGGCTCGGCTTCGGACCGGATCTCTCCGGTATATCCTACTTCCGACAAAAGCTGCGCGATAGTCATCTTTCGCTCGGCGCCTCTACCAAATTCGCAGGGCATCCCGCCTATCTCGATGGTCCTGCCTTCGGCGTCAGTCAAAACCACCTTGTTCCTCTGCGCCACCATCTCCTGTACCTTCACGGCGGCCTTGAAAGCCCATGTAGCGGCCTCGCCCCATACGGCTTCGGCTATCGCCGGCGACAGGAAACTCGCAACCTGCAGCATCGCGGCCTGGGCTATCACCGAACGCAGCATCTGCTGGATATTCGCCGTCTCGCCCGCGAGTATGTCGAAATACGGGCATTCATAGCCCTTCTCTATCCTGAATTTCGGCAGCACCGACACGTATGATATATTCTCTTTCTCAAAAAGGTCGCACAGGTTCTCGGTGTGGAACCCGCCCGTCATGAGCACGGCGCCCTTCACTCCTTCCGCGGCCTTGCCGAAACGCATGTTCTTCAGGAATATATCGTCCCTCTTGAAGGAATATTCATAGAACTTCGATATCTCCTCGCGGAAACCGTCAAGACGGGTTATGCCCGCATCGGCGCGCGCCGTTATCCTGTATTTCGGAGCCTGTTTTTCGATAAAGGCGGTAAAATTCACGGCGTCGAACGAGGCCCTGTTCCGGAGATAATACCTGTAGTCCGTTTTGGTGAGCGATATGGCGAATATGTTCTTGAGGATGGCGAGATCTTTGGAAAGCCCGTTCAGCTCGCGCTGGATATCGTTCTTGTACAAAGGTTCCTTTACCTCCGCCTCAAGAGCGTCCAGCTCTTCCATGACCCTTGAACGATCGACGGCCTCATAAGTTGACACGTAAACGATATAGTTCGAAAGCGCCGGATAATCCCCAATATCGAGGCCAAGTTCGCGCGCCTTTTTCAGGAGATAGCCGTAGAACACTTTCGGGGACAGTCTCCTGGTCTTGAAATCGACCGTCTTCGCGACAAGGTCCCTTATCTCGTTCTTCGAAAGTCCTTCTTTCAGGCGGTCCACGAGAACGCTCCGCTCCGCGTTGGCCTTTTTGAAATCTATGCCCTCTTCCATGTCCATCGCGCTCGAAAGAAGATAAAGGTTCTTGAACGCTCTTACGTCGATCGCGCGCGATTTGGCCTCCCGGACCAGGAACTCAAGATAATCGCGGAAATCGCTATTGCCCGCCTTATAAGCGTTATACGCCATGTCGATCTTCAAAAGATCCGGGGTGAAGATATGGCGCTTCAGGTTGTTCATGACGTGCGTAAGCTCGCCGAGATATTTCTCCACTTCGGCCATGTAGGTGAGCGAATCCCTGTAAACCTTCAGGTTTTCAAGGTAAAGGTCCTTGTCCTCGATGCCCCACAGTGTGACCCTGTCGGGGTTGTTTATCGCGTAAAGCTCCGCGCCGTTTATCTCCCCCTTTTTCAGGAAGTACTCCGCCACTTCCCTGCGTATCTCCCCTCCCGTAATAGCCGTAAAGACGTCCAGGTTATAATCCCCGGCGCCGCCCTCGAGATTGATAACGTTCACCCCGTACTCTTTGTTGAGATAATCGATAATGTCGGATATTTTCTTCTGCGCGAAATGGTTGCAGTGAGCATCCTGGATATGCACTATGAACCTGTCGGACTTCCCTTTGCAGGTGAGCTTGATCTCCCCGAGATGGGCGGGGATAGTGAAGGTCTCGACATCGAGGCGGGCCAGTCCGGCGTCACCGGGCCGGGCGTCGAACGGCATCTCACCCATATCCACCGCCGCCCAGGCATCGGACAGGATATAATTGCCGACAAAAGCGACAAGAAGAACCACGCTTATCGCCTTTTTCAACATCCTATGTGCCTTTAACCAACCGTTATACATGACCACACCTTCTTGATACTTTTTTAAATCATTTAGTTAGTGGACATAAAAATATCCTTTTTATATTACTAACAATATAAATAAAAACTACGTTCATAATGATATTACATCTCCATTTTTTAGTTTACACCTGTCACCTAAATAATTCAAATGTAATGGGCTTACTTTTTTAAACCTTTACGAAAAACCTCAAAAATCCCGTTTTTGAATGAATTTAGACGGAAAAACTGTATCTAATTACGTCGTTCGGGGTTCGTCGTTCGAATCTCGTAAAAAACAAGAAGATAAGATGAAAAGACAAGAGAAGGTCAAAAACTTTAGAGATTTGCTGGTGTGGCAAAAAGGCATGAGTCTGACAAAAGACGTTTATCGCGTAACCGCTTGCTTCCCAAAAACCGAGCTATATGGACTGACTGCTCAAATGCGGCGATCCGCCGTATCGATCCCCTCTAATATCGCTGAAGGTTTCGTCCGCATCCATCTCAAAGAATATGTGCATTTTCTATATATAGCCCTGAGTTCATGCGCCGAACTTGAAACACAATTCGAACTTTGCAGAGATTTAGGTTATGTTGGAGATCCTGAAATTGGCGTGCTCTTAGATCAAGCGAATCATGCAAGTCGCATGATGATGAACCTGATAAAAGCTATTTCCTGGCGCATAAAACATCGAGATCCGAACGACAAACGACGAACCGCTGAATTACGCCCTGATCAGCGCCTCTCTCGCGTGCTCATATATCTCCCTGAGTTCTTCCGTATTCACCGGCCTTATCGGGAGCACTCTTATTATCCTGTTAAGCGCGTCTACCATCTTGTTTATGTTCCCGGTCGCCAGGTTGATGAGGTCTTCTTCTTCAAGATTGAAGTTCCTTACCCCCTGGGAGAAACAGAAATACCTGTATTGCACGAATGTCTGTTTGACGAATTCGGGATCGGCCTCCCCCTTCTCGGCCTTTTGCCTCGCCATTTCGGACAGTCTGAGCCCCAGAATTATACTTCTTACGAATCCTGCTTTGTCGTAATTGAGTCCTATGGGTGAGATTATCGTATCGGTCGGACGCACATCGCCTATTCCCCATTCTCCGTCCGATCTGCCCCTTGTGGAGACTTCTTCCGCCTTGAGGACCGTAAAGAGCGTGACAGTGTTCTCCCTTCCGCTCTTGAAACCTTTCGGTAGATCTTTCTTTTTTATGCCGTATTCCGCGTACTCATCGTCACCGACCTTGCCGGCCTGCGTGGCTGAAAACAATTCGATAAATCCATGCGCGGTATCCTGTATCGCGGCAAGATAATCCTTCACATTGTCCGGGCCCACCGCATCCAGAGCCTCTATGGGTATCCGTATAAGCACATCCTTCTTTGCCTCCGGCCCCAGTATCGCGGCCATAAAACCGGCGTTAAGGTCTATCAGGCTGAAAATGTCCTCAATATGCCCCAGCGAAGGAGCGGTCCGTTTTTCGGCCGATAACAGCTTTTCATCGCTCAGCATCTCAATGGGCGGCGCGACCGGTTTCGATACCGAAATTCGGTGAGCATAAGCCAGCTCCGGGATGGATTCGGACAACACCTCAGGGTTCATAATCGTATAGAGATCCGTTAAAACCACGCCTTCGGAATAGCCCTTCGGCATCGATATCCATACGGGATCCGGGGCTTCGGTCCGGTTCTTGATAAGATAAGCTTCGTCCCCGATACGAGCCGCAAGATACGGCGCCGATTTCCCCTTCTCGGCGATAGCCGCCTGAACGGCTTTAATGTTTCCCGGGCTGAAATCGAACCCCGGGCTGAACCTGGCCGCGATCCCGGGCGAAAGGTCCATGGAAATATCGTTGAACCTTAAACCCCCTAGATTTATCATGTAGTCCACATAGCCCGGTAATGCCAGCGTCCACTGGCCTTCTTTCACCTCCTGGGCTATTACCTCGGCAATGGTCCCGTCGGCATTATACCTTACGTTCACCTGTATACCCCTGCCGGCGGTGATGTTCTTTATATCGACCTTTTTCCCCTGGAAATGCCCCGCCCCGGTACTAGTGACCTGGTATGACCCGGGCAGGAGATCGTTCAAAAATGCCGTTTCATGCAGGGTGCTTATATCTCCCTTCTCCGTCATTTCCAGCATAGCGGAGCCGACGGCCTGGAAACCGTGATCCATTAAATACAGGACAACATTGTCTTTAGCGGCCTCAAAAGCCTGCTTGTCGAACACGAGCCGGTCCGGCGTATCGGTGCCGAGCTTATTGATCTTTTCCGCGCCCCGCCAGTAGAACCCGGGGGCGCCTTCGGTTTTCACCTCGAATATTCCCTTGGGCAACGTTGCTTTATCAATAAAGCTGGTTCCCCTCTTGTCGTTCGCCACCATGCGCTCGATATCGGCAATAAGACGCATGGCGTCCGCTCCCGCGATCTTCCTGTCCATCCAGGAAATTATCGTCAGGGCCTGTCCCGCGATAAGCTGCACCGAACGTGATACCTCCGCGCGTTCCGAAAGCTCCGCCGCGTTGGAGATCATCTCCGCGAGGAATCCCTTTATAGCGGGCTTATCGCCCCGGCTCTCCGCGTAAGCCGCAAGAAGCCTGTTGCATATGTTCGTAAAGACCTCGGTGTTGTGGTCCTGGAAAGCCGCCCCGGTGAACACCATATCGGCCGCCCTTTTCGGCTTGCCTCCGTTTATCACGACCTCGCTCACCTCGTGTATCATTATCAGCTCTTCCTTTTCTTCAATGGTATATTTCCTGGGAAGCTCCCCGGTGCTCAGGTAATCGATCTCGACGAGTATCTCCGTGCCGTCAACTAATTCTATAACGGCGCCGCGTCCTTTTTCAACGGCACTTCCCGGCTCATGCCCTGAGAACCTGAGAAAAAGTATGCGCGGCCTTTCCGGATCGCTCACCTTGTACAAAGCGTGATACGCGCCGCCGATGCGTTTCACGTGCCCTATGGGACATTTTTCGAGGTCCATGCCGACGGACACTTTCTCCATGAATTCTTCGAACGGCCCGTCACCGATGTCATTATCCACCGAGTGAGCGAGGAACGCAAGGATAACTTCGGTATAAAGCCTGTCTCGATACCGCATCGGCGGTTCCGTTATGGTCAATTTCCCGGAGGCATCCCGCTCTAAAGCGTATAACGGGCTGAATATAGAAGGCGGCGCCAGAAGTTCCGAAAAGAAACTGTCGCTGTACATTGAAATGGAATCGACATATTTGACGGCCCTTTCGCCCGGGTCACCCGCGAATGAAACGCCGCCAACATACTGCAACAACGTGAATATCAGAAGAAATGATAGTATTTTTAATGTATTCTTCTTCGGTTTTATATACATTTATCCTCTTTCTGAATTTTAATTTGCCTAACTATAAATTTACTTAATTATAAACGAAATACCCCTAAAACAAAAGGGTAGATTTTCTAGCTTTTTTCTGATTAACAATAAGTGGAGTTGATTATTGGGGCGCGTTCTCTTTTTGAACGCCTGGAAGGACTACTATGAATTTGGACCCCTGTCCGGGCGTGCTCTCGGCCCAGATCTTGCCCCCGTGAAGCTCGACAATGTCCCTGGTTATGGCAAGCCCGAGCCCCACGCCTTGTGTCGTTTCGTCAAGACGCTCGAATTTATCGAATATCCTTTTCAGTTTATCCTCCGGGATACCCGGTCCGTTATCCTGCACCTCGAACCTGACGAATTCCCCCGCGGGAAATATCCGTATTAACACCCTTCCTTCTTCCTGGGAATATTTGATAGCGTTACTTAATAGGTTATTTATTACCTGTGTTATCTTGTCTTCGTCGGCCCACGCGGTCAGGATATCTTTGGGACAATCTTTGATCACGTTCATCCGTCTTTCCCGGATAAGGACCTCGATCTCCTTTAACTGCTTTTCCAGGATCGCGCAGATATTACACGTTTTCTTGCGGAGTTTTACCATGCCCGCCTCTATCTTGTAAAGGTCGAGCAGGTTGGTGACCAGCATCTCCATGCGGCCGATAACTTCCTTGCAGGTCCTGAGCGCGTTCTCCTGCTTCTCTCCTGTCTGGCCGTACATCCCTTCCAGCATCCCTTCGATATTGGCCGAGAGCACGAATATGGGGTTCCTTAGTTCGTGCGATACCGTAGCCACGAAGGAAGATTTGCTGGCGTTGCACTTTTTCGCGATCGTCGCGTTGCGGACGACTTTCCTGAGTATATCGCGGATGATGCTGTACCCGACAAAAAGCCCGCATAAGGATACGAGTATTGATATAAAAAGCACAAGGCCCACATCGCCGACAAGGATATTGAAGCTGAAGAGCCTTGTTACCAGTATATATAAGGACACCAGGAAAGGTATCACGCTCATCAGGGCGAAGGCCACGTTGAATTTGCGGAAGGGATCCTCTTCGAATTCCTGCAACGTGAGGTCTATCTTGGGATCTTTTCCTTTTTTAACAAAAACTTTCATGCGCGCTCCCTCCCCTGACATGTCAACGCTTACTCATGCTCGGCAAAAGAAACGTCGTAGGGCTCTTTTTCGCCTCTTTCGCTGTAAAGCTTATTGATCTCCTTCTTGAGCTCTATCATCTTTTCTTCGCGGTCCACCGTGACTTCCTTGAACCTTTGAAGCTGGGCTATGGTCTCTTTAAGCTCCTTCTCCGCCTCCCTGACCTCGGTGATGTCGTTCGCGTAAATATTCATATATCCCGCATCGACTATGGGGGCGAACATGAATAGAAAATCTTTTTTTTCCACCTTTTCTTCCAGGACCCGCCTTCCACCCGTCGTGAAAACATCCAGCGTCGTGTTCCGCCACTTATCAGGCACGAAATCACCGACCTTCTTCCCCCAACTGTTCATCAGGACATCCGACGAGGCATTGGCGTAAAGTACGCGGCCATCCCTGTCCACCCTTAAGACCGGGTAAGGGTTCTCTTCCGGGAATTTAGCCAGTTCTTCCATATTTTTCTCCGTTCTTTTACACTCCGTAACGTCGGATATCACTATTACCGCCCCGGAGATCTCGCCGTCCTCGTCTCTCATTACGCTCCCGACCACACGGCCGACCATGCCCTCTCCGTTCTTTTTTATAAGATCCGTTTCGTATGGGGGGACGTCTCCGCCTTCTATCCTCTTACGGAACGATTCAGCGATCTTCGGCCTGTCAGCGGCCGGAACATACGGCAGATCCGCCACGTGCCTTTTTATTATTTCCCCGGGGGCGTAACCGGTCATTTCCCCTATACTGGCATTCGCGTCCAAAACCTTGCCGCTACGATCGAGCAGCACTATTGCCGCGGGAGAGGCATTGAATATCGTGCGGTACTTATTCTCGCTGCGCCGGACCGCTTCTGTCGCCATTTCTTTTTCCTCGATAATGCTCCTTTTCTCCAGCGCGCTCCTGACGGCGGGAACGAGGCGGGTAATATGCTCTTTTATGACGTAATCCCACGCCCCCGCCTTAATGCATTCCACGGCCACCTCTTCGCTTATGGACCCCGTAAAAATTATGAACGGCGTAAAAGGCGCGTGATCGATCGCCGCCCTCAACGCCTCCATGCCGCTATACCCGGGGAGCGAATAATCCGCGATGATGACGTCGGGTTTGAATTCCTGGATCTCCCTCAAAAACGGCTCTTCGCGTTCCACGCGCTTCATCGAGAACACGAAACCGCCCTTTTTAAGCTCCCGTTCGGCCAGCTCCGCGTCGGCCGGATTATCCTCTATTATAAGTATATTGAGTTCTCCGTCCATAGCTCCCTCCCACGGGTATCACGGCATCTTGTTCATCACAAGCCAGTAGAGTCCCAGCTTTTTTATCGCTTCGGCAAATTTTTCGAAATCGACCGGTTTTATGATATAGCTGTTCGCGCCGTATTCATAGCTTTTCAGCATATCGGATTCCTCCCTTGAACAGGTAAGGACCACCACGGGTATTTTTCTTGTCTCCGGATCGGACTTAAGCTCTTTCAATACCTCGATCCCGCTGACTTTGGGGAGCTTAAGGTCGAGGAAGATCACCTTTGGAACTTCCTTTCTGTTCCTTGTCGCGTATTTTCCCCTGGTATAGATAAAATCAAGGGCTTCCTCGCCGTCACCGACGGTGTAAACTTTGTTCGTTATATTGCTCTTCTTGAGCGCCCTCAGCGTAAGTTCCACGTCTTCCGGCTTGTCCTCGACGAGCAATATTTCCACGGCTCTTATAGCTTCGGTCATTTTCGCCTCCTCTGTTCAGACTCCATACAGCCCGATAAATCGGGCAATTACATTTTTGTCGTTCGTCGTTAGGGGTTCGTATTTCGTGTCACACTTTATGCTAACCCCGAAATTCGAACGACGATCGACGGACGACGGAACCCACCCGTCACCGCTTTGGCAGCGCGAAGTAGAACGTCGCGCCCTTGTCCTTTTCCCCTTCCGCCCATACGCGCCCGCCGTGGCGGCGCACGACCCGCTTTACGATCGCAAGCCCCACTCCCGTGCCGGGGAAATCCTCGGTTTTGTGGAGCCGCTGGAACACTTGGAACAGCTTATCCTTGTATCTCGGGTCGAACCCTACGCCGTTATCCTTGATAAAATAAACGTTCTCGTCTTCTTTTTCTTCCGCGCCGACCTCGATGACCGGCTTCTCTCTGGGCAAAGTGAATTTAAGGGAATTCGCGATCAGGTTCCCGAAAACACGGTGCATCATGGCCGGATCGCCTTTGGCCGACGGCAACCCATTCAGGTCGAATTTTATCTCGCGTCCCGGATCGGAAATTTTCAGCGATTCGTATTCCTCCCTGGCGACGAACGACATATCAACGTCCTCGAGCGACATTTCCTTGCGTCCCATCCTGGAGAAATCAAGAAGGTCGTCAATGAGCTGTCCCATCTTTACCGTGCTGTTCCTTACTATGCCCAAGAAACGCTTGCCTTCGTCGTCAAGCGTCTTTGAGTAATCTTCAAGGAGAATCTGCGAAAACCCGTCGATGGCCCTCAAGGGGGCCCTGAGGTCATGCGAAACGGAATACGAGAACGACTCGAGCTCATCGGTCCGCTCTTTGACCAGCCCCTCGAGATGATCCTTATATCTTTCAAGCTCTATCTCCGCCTTTTTCTGGGCGGTTATGTCCTTGGCATGCTCTATCACTCCGGTAACATTGCCCTGCGCGTCTTTTAAGGGAAACGCCGAGAGAAGGATCCACCCTTTAGGCTCTTTTCCTGAAGGATAAGGAACGACCGATGAATGAATTTCCCCGGTTTCAAGTGTCTTTACAGACGGGCACCAGGGGCAGATATCCTTTCTCTGCTGATACACTTCATAACATTTCTTGCCCATCAAAGGCATCATGTGGGCATAGACCCTTTCCATCCAGATATTCGTTCTTACGATATTAAGGTCCTTGTCGAGAACGCTGATCCCGTCCTGTATCCCGTCGAAAACGTTCTTTAAGAATTGTTCGCTTTCCTTGAGTGCCCCCTCGATGTTCTTTTGCTCCGTCACGTCGGTCGCGATATGTATGACCTTTTCGAGGCGTCCTTCTCCATCGAACACCGGAGTGCAGGAAACAATAAAAAATCCGCCCAGGGCCTCCGCTTCCACGACGCTGGTCTCCACCTTCCCGGAAATCTTCATGGCTTCAAGCGGACAGCATTCCGAAGGACTGTCGCTGCCGTGGTATAGCTCGTGGCACTTTTTCCTTTTTACCTCATTTTCCGGCCTGCCTACCGCGTCAAGCGCCGCTTTATTCAGCTCCATTATCCTGAAATCCGGGTCCAATATCATCGTGGGGTGACCTATCGCCTGGAATATGTTCTCCCAGTCTTTGCGCGCCTTGATGAGTCCTTCTTCCGCGCGTTTGCGCTCGGAAATGTCGGTCACTACGCCGTCATACCTGATAACCGCGCCGCTCTCGTCCAATATCGGCCTGCCGCGGTCCCATACCCATCTCTCCTGCCCGGTCTCCCTGTGCACCAGCCGGTATTCTATCAGATAATCCTTTTTCTTCTCGTAAGCGCCGGCGTAATCTTTCACCGTTTTTTCCCTGTCTTCGGCGTGTATCGATCTTACCCATGCTTCGGGATCTTTCCTGAAATCCTCGGTCGAATATCCCGTCCATTCCTCCCACCGGGGCGAGACGAACGTGGCCGTTCCCGACTCGACGGGCGTTGCCGAATAGACCGCGTCCGGGATGCTACCGAGCAGTTGTTCGTAATTTTCCTTCGCCTTTTTCACCTCGTTCTCGTAATCCACGAGGCTTGTCACATCGCGCGCGACGGAATACAGAATCCCTTCATCCGGCGCCGGATAAGCGTTCCACGAAAGCCACCGGTATGAACCGTCCCTGCAGCGGTACCTGTTCCTGAAAGTAATTACCTCTTCTCCGGCCATAAGTTTTAACCTGGCGTTTTTGGTGTCTTCGATATCATCGGGGTGAACAAAATCCAACCATGGCCTTTTAAGGAGCTCGTTTCCCTGCCATCCGAGGACCTTTGTCCAGGATGGGCTGAGATCCTTAAAATATCCGTCGAAGCCGGCGATACACAACAGGTCAATGGAGTGTTCAAACAGTCTTTTCAGCTTTTTTTCCGTCTCGTTAAGCTTTTTTTCTATATCGCGCGGTTTAAGGATAAGATAACGGGCGTAAAGGGTAAAGATCGCGATGAGTGACAGCGCCATTAAGCGCATCCACAATTCATGAAAACGCGGAGCGAATACCTGCTGAAGAAGGGTCCCGTCATGAAAAACAACGACATGCGCAAGGGATTCGATAAGCCAATACAGAACGCCTATAACGACACCTGCCGCAGCTATGCGGAGTCCTGGGATTTTTTTGGCTTGAGGATCCATCATGCTCCCTCTGCCTGGGCGAAAAACGGAACAAGGATACACTTGGTAAGGACTGTAAAACTGGTTTTGTTAATATAGTTCGGCGATCCCGCGCACATCTCCATCCCCCTCTGTCCTGGAAATGCTTATGGTGCCGTTATTTATGACTCGCGCAATATCATTTTACCACCGGCCCGATATTAGGCAAGGGATAAGATCGTGAACGGTAAACCGTGATCCGTAAATTGCCGTCCGATTTTTGTGTCGTGTGTTATGATCACACAACATAACACTTAACACATGACACATAACACAACCCCTCATCCCTGTTTCCCCGCGACCGGCAGCACCACCGTGGCCGTCGTCCCCTCTCCCAGTTTGCTCGAATACTTCAGGTCCCCCCCGTGCGCTTTTATTATGCCGTAGCAGACCGAAAGCCCGAGGCCGGTCCCGTGCTCTTTGGTAGTAAAGAACGGGTCGAATATCAATTTCATGTCGGCCTCGGATATACCCTCGCCTGTATCCGTGAAGTCTATCCTGACGTTGTCTTCCTCCAGCGCGGCAGTTATGGTTATACTGCCGCCCCTGGGCATGGCGTCCGCCGCGTTCCGGATGAGGTTCATGAAAACTTCCTGGAGCTGTTTCTCGTCAGCGCTTACCGGAGGAAGCGAAAAAGCGGTCTTTTTTACGATCTTTATGTGTTTTCTCATGAACTGGCTTTCGACGAGATCCACGATCAGATCTATGGAATCGGCGATACTGACTTCCTTGAAGGTGCCTTTGCTCGGCTTGGAGAACATAAGAAGCCTTTTGGCGATGCCCCTGGCTGCCTCGCACTGCTCAAGAATGATATTGAATATTTTCTTTGCCTTTTCTCCGAGACCGCCTTCCATAAGGGCGAGTTCCGCGTTCCCCGAGATCACCATTACGGGGTTATTGATCTCGTGGGCGACGTCCGCCGCGAGTTTTCCGAGCTGCGCCAGCCTCTGGGACCTCTCGACCTTTTTGCGCTCGCTTATGTCACGGAAAACGCCCCTGCTCCCGGCATACTCCCCGTTCTTGTCGTATATGGCCGCTACCTTTATTTCCCCGTATATCTTTACCCTGTTCTTCGTCTCCCATGCGGGCTCGTACAACACTTCGCCTTTTGTAGCCAGTTTTTTCTGCTCGAACTTATATTCCGGAATACTCTCTTTCGCGAAGACCTCGGTCACATGCAGCCCTATCATCTCTTCCCTGTAGTATCCCAGGACGCTGCACATGGCCTCATTAACATAGGTAAAATACCCGTCCTTCGAAGTTATGTACATGAGGTCGCTGGCCGTTTCCATGAAACTCCGGAATTTTTCCTCGGATTCCTTCAGCGCTTTTTCGAGCCGTTTGCGCTCGGTTATGTTGGAAACTATCGCCTGCATTACGCCCTTCTTCAGGTCCACGCAGCTCGAGCTGATGCCCACGTCTATCACTGTCCCGTCGCCTCTCCGGAATTTGGATTCGAACCTGATCGAACAGGCCTCCTCCCCCATTTTCATCGCCTGTTTCGAAGCCGTGACCTCGTCTTCCGTCTGCAGGTCCAGGAAAGGTATTTTGAGGAGCACGTCCCTGGAATATCCGAGCATCTCGCACGCCTTATTGTTGACATCCACTATTTTGCCTTCGATATCATAGATAAAAACGGCGTCATTGGACTGCTCGAAAAGCCTGCGGAAATGTTCTTCCCGCTTCTGCAGTTCCCCTATTGTGGCTTCGTGCATGACGCTCTGCCTCTGCAGGGTATCAATGGCCGTGCGGGCGTTCCTCAGGCTCTCGGTCATCTGGTTGAAATCCCTTGAGATCACGCCGATCTCGTCCCGCGTGTCCATCCCTACATGGTATTCCAGGTTGCCGGAAGCGACTATCTGCGTCCCCCTTTCCAGCCTGCTTACATGGCTGAAGAGGGCTTTCGAGGCCAGGAATCCGCAAATAGCCGCGATGAAAGGGATCGCAAGGATAATGAGCGCGCCAGGAACGTTCGCCCTGAAAAGAAAGGCCACGACGGCCGCCGTGAAAGCGCCTGTAGCGAAAAAAGAGATTGTTGTCTTGCTTCCGATCCTCATATGTCAGGAATACTTTTCCGGTACCGCGAGGTTATCCTTGGGGGCAACGGATTTCACGATAGTCCACTTGAATTTACCCTTGCTGTCCTTCTCGAGCAGGTTGACTATGCTCGGTTCCTCGTATCTTTTTCCATTCTTGTCATAGAGTATTTCGACCTGTGGCCGTTTTATGTCCAAAGCGCTCGTCTGTATGACCAGCGCCGTTTCGCCGGAATCGAGCTCAACAAGCGTCCCCGGGGGATATACGCCGACAAGGCTGAAAAAATTGCTCAGAAGGTCCGGGTGAAAACGGGTGCCCGACAGTTTCATCATGTCTTCATACGCCTTTTCGGGCCCGCCGTCCTTGTGATAATTGGGGTTGCTTCTCATTTTGTCATAATGATCCGATATAGCTATCATCATGCTGATGAGATTAAGGGTGTCTTTCCCGTAAAGTTTTTTCGGGTGGCCCTTCATGTCATATGGTATATTGTGCTCGAAAGCGATTATAGCCGCGAGCACTCCCACCCCTTCGGTCTCAAGTAATATCTTGGCCCCCGCTATGTCCTGTTCCGCCCTCTTTTTCTGGGCCTCCTCGTCGGCCTGGTCTTCCCACCACAGGTAATCCCCTGGTTTGGCGAGCTTCCCGACATCCTTAAGTAGCCCTGCCATCCCGATGTCCGCGAGGTACTTTTCGTCAAGCCCAACGGCCTCCGCCTGGAGGACCGTGAATATCGAGACATTGACGCCATGGACAAAAAGGTTCTGGTCCTGGCTCTTCAGCGAGGTCATCATGAGAAGCAGATTCTTGTGCTTGAGCAGGTCCTTCAGCATGTTCTCGACAAGCAGGCGGGCCGAATCGACGTCGAGGGGCTGGTTACCCTTTATGTTCTCGAACGTCTTTTTCAGGTATTCCACGCCTTCCTGGTATTCGCTTTTGATGCCCGGGGATATCGCGGGGCCTTCGGGCTTCTTTTTTTCTTTCCTTAAGGTGATATCACCGATGGTTATGTTCCGTATGTCCGTGGAAAGAAAGATGTTCTCGATGGTATCCGTCGCGGTGAGGTCCTTCGGTTTGACGGAAAGGACCTTTTCGAAGAACTCGGCTACTTCATTTTTCTTAAGCCTCCTTGAAAAGGTTATCTTCTTGACGTCTATATCCTTCAGGTGCTCGATGAAGCTTTTCATTCTTATGCTCGTCTCGTAAAAAGGCTCTTTTTCAAAAGCGATCTCGTCACCGATAATTCCTACGGTTATCTCCTCCTTCTCCGACAACAATTCCTCCAGTATCCCGAAAACGTTATCTACCGCTTCCTGCGCAAGATTATGGTCCTTGCCGTACATCAGGAACATCTGCACGGCCCTGGACATCCCGATTATAAGCTCTTCTACCCTGTTCCTCGTGTTATCCGGCTGATCCATTTTTGACCTCTCCGTTCGCTTCCGCAGCCCTCTCCGCGCCGAGCTTAAGGATTATTTCGCACATTTCCCTGACACGTTTGTTCTTGTCTTTACCGCCCGTTTTTATTATCTCCATAGCTTCAGGCATGCCTAACCGCCCGAGGCTCGTGACGGTCGCGACGCGCACGTCCTCAGCCCTTCTGGTCAGGAACCAGGGGCGCTTCAGGAAAAGGCGCTTGAGGTGAATGAAGCTTTCTTTGAGCCTCATCTGCCCGCACAATTCGACAAGCCTCACAAGAAATTTCCGCTTGAACGGGCTCCATTCCACATACCTGAAGAGCTCCCCTATCACTTTTTCATCCTTCGTCAGCAGGAGAACCGACGCCGTCTTTTTCTGGACTTCCTCGTTACTTTCCCTCTTGAAGGCCGTGAAGATCTCCCCGAGCTCCACATCCGTTCCGGGCGCGAATACCTGAAGCGCTTCAAGGCGTATCTGGGGGTTCTTGTGCCCTATCATTTTCTTTGAAATGAGATGGGCCTTTTCGGGAGCGTATTCTACCAGTATCCTGAAGAGATTCCTCACAATAAGGGGTTCACCGTATTCTATGCGGTCTATCGCCTCCTTGACCACTTCGTCCTCCATCTTGGATATGATGTGCCTGAACTTGTTCACGTGCGCGGGGTTCATCTCGAGGATAAAGGCATTAACAAGAAGATGCGCGGATTCTTCCTTAGACTTGAGGAGTATGTCCGATATATATTCCAGGCTTTTCGTATCGGCCTCGGGAATATAGGAGATAAGGCTGTCCTTTGTCTCCTTTGCCGTTATCTTGTCCACAAGGGTGTTCGTAGCGGAAACCATCGCCTCGTCCTCTTTCTGTTCGGGGCGCTGTTTTTCCGTGAAGAACTCCAGCATCTCCTTAACGCGCTCTATCTCTTTGGAGTCCAGGAGCTCCGGCAATATACCCACCAGTTTTTCGCCGAATTTCCGGAACTCTTCCGCGTCGTTCTCCAGCCAGAGCACGTTGAGGAGAAGCCATATCTCCTCTTTTTTGAGATGCCCCTCCTCCATCGACTGCACGAACTTGTTTATAAGCGGTGAAAGACGGGCCACGTAGACCAGCGTGTCGATCTTCTTGTTCACGACGGCATCGACCGTTATCTTGTGCATCTGCGTCATGAAACTGCTTTCCGGATGGTTGCTGAATATCTCCTTGATCGACATCTGCATCTTTGAAAGCGTGGCGGGATTGAGTATCCTCTTACTGAAAAGCTTGTCGGCGACCATGGATACGATATTGCTCGCCTTGTCCGCGCCGGGAGCCAGCTTATCGAAGACCTTCAGGAGGTTCTCGTTGAACGTGTCCTCATTGCTTATCAGGTTTTCGATAAAGCCCGCGATGTAACTGTCCGAGAAATCGCCGGTTATCTCCTCGGCAAGGTCGAAATTCTCGCCGTTAACCACCGTCTTCTCGAAAAGCATGTTTATGAGGTCCGGGTGAAGCTGCGAAACCACCTCTACAAGCTTCACTTTCATCTTTTTCGCCTCCGGCCTGGAATACTTCTCGAAATACCTGCATACCTTGCCTACCGTTTCGCGTATCTCCCCGACCGCGGCTTCATCCTGCAGGCTGTTCACCGCGTCCTTGTACACCTTGTTAAGCACCCTTGACGATTCCTTCGAGTTCTCGAAAAAACCGGTCAGGAATTCCATCTTGGAGTCGGGAAGCTCTCCCTTGTCTCCTTCCTCGACCACTTTGAACAGGGACTGCCATACCGCTTCCTCTTCCGTGGAAGGCTCTTTTTTAGTTTTCACGAGAAGCGCGCTGTAATCTGTCTCTTTTATCTTAATATGCGGGGTCTCCTGTATGTTCTTTAGCACCCCTCCCTTTTCCCTGACGGACCTCCTGTCGTTCTTGATGAACCCGAAGAACTCATTGAGCTCTTTTATCGTAATACCGTCAATGAACGTGAGGGATATTATGCCCCGCTGGTGAAGGTACTCGGCCACCTCGCCATAATGCGCGTCGCCTTCCTTGACGGTCTGGCCGTTAAAGAAAACATTGTCCTGGGAAATGCCAAGCTCGAGCTTCTCCCCCGACGCGAACCATTTGCCCAGCGTGGCCCTGAAATTGTCTATTGAAGAACTGCAGATAGGATGGTCGATCGCATATAAGGCGCTGTTCTTTATGGCCAGGTTAACCGCCCTTACTATTTGATCATAAAGCTCTAAAGGCTGTTTATCGGTGTCCAAGTCGCGTTCCCCGGTTATATTAAATATAAGTTACCCGCAGTATAATTAGTATACCATAAAATACAATGGTGGCAAAGTTATCCTGTGTTATTGCAATGCAAAGTTGAATTGCAGCATTAAGAACACCCGAAAAACCTACCTGGCAAACTGGTTCACTGGCTAACCGGCTAACTGCTGGGGACTGGTGCTCTGGTGCTCTGGTGCTCTGGTGCTCTGGTGCTCTGGTGCTCTGGTGCTCTGGGCTCTACTAATACGGCCTCGGCTTTCCGAGCGCCTCCGACAACCTGTTGATCTCCTCTTTAAGTTCTATCATGCGGTTTTCCCTGTCAACGGTCATCTGCTTGTATTGTTCCAGCGCGGCGAGTCTTTTTTTGGATTGGTCTTCTTGCCTGCTGTGTTCGGTAATATCCTGCAAGGTCCCGAATATAGCGCTTGGTTCGCCTTTCTCGTCCAGGAACATCCTCCCCCCGACCCGGAAGATCCTTGTCTGGCCGTCGGGGCTTTCGAAACGGAACTCCATATCTTTCTCCGCATCTTTATTCGCGAACCATTCATCAAAGAATTTTTTATGCATTTCCCGGTCCTCGGGATATATGTGTCCGGCGAATAGATCGTACGTAAATTCGAACTGCTGCGGGGGAAAACCGCAGATATTGTAAATACCGTCCGAGCAAATTATCTTGTTCGCCTTAAGGTCCCACTCCCAGTTACCCATTGAGGCCATCGACTCTGCCCTGACCAGGTTCTCCTGCTTTTTCCGAAGATCCGCTTCGATCTCCTTGCGCCGCCTGACCTCGCCCACGAGCTCTTCTCTCTGCTCGAAGAACAATTTGATAAGACGCGACATCACGCCGAATTCCGCCTGATCCCGGTAAAGGTCTTTCACGAATTTATCGTCCTGCTCTCTTAGTGCCCTGGAAATGAGGCTTAAAGGCCTTCCCACCCACTTCGAGAGGAAAAAATACAAAATGGCCAGCCCTGAAAACAGGCAAATAACATAGATCGACAGGATATGGATGGCGACATTTTTAAACCCTGCGACCAAAGGGTCTTCTGCCCGGACATTTATACGCGCTATTTCGATCCCGTCCCAGCCTTGCAAGCCCCTTGAAAAGGTTATTACGCCCCCTCCATTCCCCGGCGGGGAAACTTCATCCTGAGGGCCGGTGGGCGTTATTGTAATATCACAGTCCAAGGTATCCGCGATCCCGTCCACGTATGCCTTGTCCCACAGGCGGCCCACGAAAAAATATCCTTCTGGCGGGGTTGCCCTCTGATCGTCAGCGCCCCGGTGGATCGTGGCCCCGCGGAGCTCCATCAGGCCTTCGGGAATGTAAACAAAAAAATGACAGAACCTTGTATCGCCGGGAAACAATTTACGAACGGCCTCTTTTAGCGGAACGGGAAAATCTTTGAGGTCTTCGTTTCCGACATTGTTCACGGAATATACATAGCCGAGTTCTTTATTGTAGATCCACACGGCATTACAGGCGAAGGTATCAAGGCCGGTAACGATATTGATATCCGGCCATTCCGCGGTAGCCACACCCGTCTTGCCGACTTCGGGCAGTTCGTCCGTTTTCGCGGCAACATACTCCACCATCTCGTCCCAGAAGGTATAATCATAAGAGAAGGTCTTGATGGACTCTCCCTTGAGTGCCAGGAATTTTCTGAATAGATCGCTTTTTTCTTCTCTTTCCGCTTCACGGTATACGGTCAACCTTTGGCTTTCGAGAAATATATTCGCGGCTACAGCCGCCGTAAAAACAAAAAGCAGCGCGACCGCCAAAAAGAATATCCTTGATCTGACTCTCATGTTCCCTCCCCCGCGAAGAGCCCTCTATTCATATCGCTCTTCGATACCGCTCTTTGATGTCACCCTTCCTGGCTTTTCCCCTTAACAACGAAAAGTATACTCCCGTTGGATTCATAATTCAAGGCTCAAGACCCACGGCTCAAGACCCAAAGGTAAAGTGATGAGTGATACGTGTTAAAGTTCAAAAATCAAATATCAAAATTCAACAATTCATATCAAAGTGCAAAAACAGAAATTTTGAATTTTGATTTGTATATTTGATTTTTTCTTTTTGGTTTTTGACATCCCTGTGTCTTGAAACGTGCGACTTGCAACTTGTTCTGGCAACCGGTTACTGGCAACCGGCAACTTACGCACCCACCAACATCTAACATCGAATTCCGTCCTCGCACGCTCTGCGCTTTGCGCTATGCGAACCGGTGCTCTGGTGCTCCCCTTTCGCCTCTAGCCTCGCGCCTTTAGCCTATAGCTGATAGCAGATAGCTGATAGCAACGTATCCCGTATCACCCATCACTTCTTTATCCTTCATCCTTTAACCTTTATCCTTGCTAGAATACCCTCACCATCACCAGGCCTATCATAACAATGGCTATAACTACCTTGACGGCTATGGAGCCTATCCTGCCGAAGATCCCGCCGGCACCCGCTTTTACGGCCTTTTTGAGATCGCCGAGAATTAAAAATTCGACGAGGAAACCACCGAGAAATATCCCGAGAAAGGTTCCCAGCACTATGCCGACGCCCGGCAAGGGTGCCCCGGCGATCGCGCCCGCTATACCGCCGATTATCGCTCCCGCCACGGCCGCGTTCGAGGCCCCGAACCTCTTGCCCCCCAGTATGACAAAAACATTTTCAACCACTTCGCCGAGGATGTACAGTATCAGGATAACAACCAGGGTGTTCGTGCCGATAACGGCGAATTTAGTGAGAAGCGCGTAAAGGATTATCCCGGTGAAGATGATCAGCGTGCCGAAGGTCGTGAAAAATATGGCGGCAAACCCTGTAATGCCGAACAGGCACAATATGATAAAAGCGAGTATCTTCACGCTAATCCCCGCTCCCGATATCGCGCGTGGCTACAAGGTTGACCCCCAAACCCGATATGTTGTCCGCTATCACGTCCCCGACTCGCACCGGACGGTCGAGTATGATCTTTTTTATCTCGCCCATGACATCCATGATCCTGCCCTTCGGTATGGGCCCGTCCGTTTTGACGGGGACCATTTTTACCGGCAATCCTTTTGTCAGGACCGTCGAGGTCAGTATCCTCAAGGGGTTTTCGAATTCCGTTATCGCGTACTTTTCACCCTTCGGGCATTTATTGCCGCTGACCTTGACAACCTTGCGGTTCTCGATGTCCACCCGAAGCGAACAGCCGACGGGGCATTCTATGCATGTGATGGTTTTTGTGCCCATATTTTCAGGGATTACAAAGATGTTCGCATCTTCGTAATCTGTTCTTAATCTCCGCAATTATCTACTTTTTAAATACTCCGCGGCCAGGCGACCCGCGATGATACTGTCCCGCGTTACGCTGTCCACGATATCGTAAACCGTGAAAGAATTGCCGCACACGAAAAGCCCCGGGATGGACGTTTTATTAAGTTCTTCCGAAACAGGGGTATTCGTCCTCTTGTCCAACTCGACCCCGGCCATCTCTATGAGTTCGTTCTCGGGAATAAGCCCCACGGAAACAAGCAGCGTATCGCATGTTATCTCCGCCTTCGATCCGGGAACCTCGTTCATGCTCTCATCAACCCTGACCATGTCCACCTTTTCCACCCTGTCTTTACCGTATATCCTGGATATCTTGTGGTTGAAGTAAAGCGGTATCTCGAAATCCTCAAGGCATTGCGCGATGTTCCGCAAAAGCCCTCTGCTTTCTTTTCTTATCTCGATCACCGCTTTTACTTTGGCTCCCTCGAGGGTAAAGCGTCTCGCCATGATAAGCCCTATATCGCCGGAACCGACTATCATAACTTCCTCTCCCGGCAACAGCCCCTCTATGTTTATAAGTTTTTGCGCCAACCCGGCCGAGAATATCCCGGCCGGGCGCGTCCCCGGGATATGCACCATTTCACGCGTCCTCTCCCTGCAGCCGGTCGCCATTATCAAGGCTTTCGCCTTTACCGTTTTCATTACGCCCGGTTTTAAGTATGTAAGTGTTTTTTCACCCGTGAGGCGCACGACGAAAGACTTTAAACTTACCTCTATCCCGGGAATAGCTTTCACCTTTTCGATGAATCTTGAGGCGTATTCCGGACCCGTGAGGACCTCCTTAAAATGCTCTATCCCGAAACCCGTATGTATGCACTGGTTGAGTATCCCCCCGAGGTACTGGTCCCTCTCCAGGATGAGTATGTCCCTTATCCCGCTTTCATGCGCCGCTATCGCGGCCGCCATGCCTGCCGGGCCGCCGCCCACAACGACAAGTTCCCTCTCAGACATCGCCTCTTTTCTCCTTGATAATTTCAGACCCGGAACCTCTCTTTGTGATACCCGTTACAGGCGTATTCGTCTCTTCGGAAAGTATCTTCATTATCCTGGTTGTGCAGAAACTCCCGTGGCACCTGCCTGCCTGGGCGCGCGTACGGAATTTCACGCCGTCCATCGTCTTTGCGCCGCGTTTTATCGCTTCCCTCACTTCTTTGGCCGAGACCATCTCGCAGCGGCAGACTATATCGCCATAGGAGGGATCTTTCTTTATGAGCTTCTTCGTCCTCCCCAGCGGTATGGCGAAGAGATGTATCGTCCTTTTGCGGTGCCCGTGGAATATGAACTTCCTCCTCATCGGAAGACCGTTATCCTTAAGGATACCGGCGACCATGGTCGCTATCGCCGGCGCCGCCGTAAGCCCGGGAGACTGTATCCCGGCGACGTTCACGAACCCTGGGACCTTATCCTCGTGCCTGATGACAAAATCGTGCCCGCAGGCGGGCCTTAGTCCCGCGAAATACGCTATTATGTCGTTCCCGTCTATCGAAGGCACAAGCTTCTTTGCCCCGGCAAGGACCTTTTCGAAGCCCTCATCGGATGTGGCAAGATCTTCCTTATCCTGTATCTCTTCCGCCGTCGGGCCGATCATGGGGTTGCCGTCCGAGGTCCTCGTGACCAGTATCCCTTTCGAGACCTTTGAGGGAAGCGGGAAAAGCAGGCGTTTCGTCAGGTTCCACCTCTTCTTGTCCAGCAGGAATTCTTCCCCTTTTCGCGGTTTTATCTCGAGATCATTTATTCCCACCATTTTTGCTATATCGTCCGCAAAAAGCCCGGCGGCATTGACGACAAAACGCGCATTGAAAATACCCTTATTCGTAGCTATCTCGAAACTACTCCCCGCCCCATGCCCCACGCTCCATGCTATCGCGGTAACTTCCGTGGACGTATGTATCTCCACACCGTTCCTTACGGCGTTCTCCGCGAAATCGTATACCCACCGGTACGGGCTCACTATCCCGGCGGTCGGAGCGTAAAGCGCGGCACGGGCTTCGGGATTCAGGTTCGGTTCGTTCTTCCTGAGCCAGGCGCTATCCACTATCCTGAGGCCGGGCACGCCGAGCATTTCGCCTTCTTTCTTAAGCCCGGAAAGACGCGCGACTTCCTCCTCGTCAAAAGCCACTATGAGTTCCCCCACCTCCTGAAGATCCACCCCGAGCTCTTTTGAAAGTTTCCGCGTAAGAGCGTTCCCCTGCACGCACAGCCTGCCCTTGAGCGAACCGGGTTTGTTCTGGGTACCAGGATGGATTATGCCGCTGTTCGACTTTGAAACCCCGAAGGCGAGTTCTTCTTCTTTTTCAAGAAGCGCGGCACTTATCCTGTAACGGGAAAGTTCACGGGATATCGAGGCCCCGACAACTCCCCCGCCCACAATGATCACATCATATTTTTTATCCGGCATATAAGAATCGTCATCCCCGCTCGACCGAGGGGCACCGCCCCCGAGGGAGTGCCGAAGCCAGAGGGCTTCGGCTAAGCGGGCCCCTTAAAAGTGGAAGAAAAATAGCCCGGCTATCCGCCGGAAAGCGTTCTTTTAACGGCCTCCTGCCAGCCCCGGTAGAGATCCGCGGCACCTTTCTCGGACATCTTAGGGCTGAATGTCCTGTCCTTTCTCCAATACTTCTTGATCTCGCGTCCGCTTTTCCAGTAACCCACGGCAAGCCCCGCAAGGTACGCGGCTCCCAGCGAAGTAAGTTCTATGATCCTGGGCCTGATCACGTCCATGCCCAGAATATCCGACTGGAATTGACACAGGAAGTTATTCGCCACCGCGCCGCCGTCTATACGGAGTTCTTTTATTCTTAGCCCCGAGTCTTTTTGCATGGCCTCAAGGACATCCTTCGTCTGGTAGCACATCGCCTCGAGCGCCGCCCTCGCGAGGTGGTTCTTTCCCGTCCCCCTGGTAATACCGAAAATGCTCCCGCGCGCGTCCTGGTCCCAGTACGGCGCTCCCAGGCCGACAAGCGCCGGTACGAAATAAACGCCCGCGTTATCCTCCAGCGATTCCGCCATTTTTGCCGTTTCAGGGGCAGAAGCGAAAAGCTTCAGCCCGTCGCGGAGCCACTGGACCGCCGCGCCCGCTATGAATATAGCGCCCTCGAGCACGTACACCGGCTCGCCGGAAGCGCCGCATCCCAGTGTGACGATAAGCCCGTGTTTTGAAACGGGGCGTTTCCTGCCCGCGTTCATGAGGACAAAACATCCGGTGCCGTAAGTGTTCTTCATCGTCCCCGGCTCGAAACAGGTCTGCCCGAAAAGCGCCGCTTGCTGGTCGCCGGCTATGCCCGATATCGGTATCCCCGCGGAAAGGCCGCAGGTCCTTATTGTTTTACCGAAAACTCCGGACGACTTCCTGACCTCAGGCAGGATATTCTTTGGGATACCGAACCTTTTAAGTATCGCATCGTCCCATCC
Organism: uncultured Planctomycetia bacterium; assembly: GCA_964565425.1. Classification (GTDB taxonomy): domain Bacteria; phylum Omnitrophota; class Gorgyraeia; order Tantalellales; family Tantalellaceae; genus CAZMEZ01. The sequence goes on from CAZMEZ010000013.1 coordinate 39,390, forward strand.
CAGTCTGTCGATATTGTAAAGCATCGTTCGCGAGGCGTTCGTGTGATCCGTGGCGTGAGCCTTGCCCCCCGTGAGCTTCCATAATATCCATGTATCGGTGGTCCCGAAACGAAGCCGTCCTTTTTTAGCTTTCGCCATGGCGCCGGGAACGTTCTTGAGTATCCATTCTATCTTTGTCGCCGAAAAATACGCGTCCACGGGAAGTCCCGTCCTCTTTCTGAAAAAAACGGCTTCACCTTTTTTCTTCTTGAGCCGGTCGCACCTCTCGGCGGTCCTCCGGCATTGCCAGACAATGGCTTTATGGACGGGTTTGCCCGTCCCGGCGTCCCAGATAACGGTGGTTTCGCGCTGGTTCGTGATGCCTGTCGCGGCGATGGAATTTTTCGGGACCTTTTTAAGGACCCTCCTGACCGTGGCTTCCACGCTTTTCCATATCTCTTCCGGATCATGTTCCACCCAGCCGGGCCTGGGGAAATACTGCGGGAATTCCTGGTACGCGCTCGCTATTTTCGCCCCCTTTTTATCGTATACGACCGCGCGGCTTCCCGTCGTCCCCTGGTCTATCGATAAAATATATTTCACTTGTCCGTCCTTTCCCTCAAACCCTGTCCCTTATCCATTCAAGGATATCCTCGAACACTTCCTCCCTGCCGGAATCTATCGGGAGCGCGTGATACATGTCCGGATAAACGATGATATTCTTGTCGTTCGCCTTTAACCGGGTGAATACTCTTTCGCTCATCCCCGGATCCACCAGCTTATCCTCCCCGGCAAGCAGGAACAGAACGGGTATCGCCATGTCCGGCTTTCCTGTTACAGCGCGCGTCTGGGCAGACAACGTGTTATACAGGAGTCTCGCCGAAGCCACGCGGTGTTCTCTGGGGTCGGAATCCATGACCTTCTGGAATTCCCCGTCCCGCGTGCACATCGCCGAACCGAAAGGCATGTGGAACCGCTTCCCGGGGTCGAACAGCATGGCAAAAAATATCCTTAAGTACCTATAAATACTGAATTTAAGGCGGTTCGCGAAGGCGGGAGAGATCAATATAAGGCCGTTGAAAAGTTCCGGCGCGCGCGTCGCTTCGGCGAAGGAGATCAGTCCTCCCAGGCTCTCGCCGACGAGAAATATCTTCCTGCCGGGATTTTCCTGCGAGATCACATCGCGGAGACTTCGGATGTCTTTATAGTAGGTATTGAAGGAATCGATATGGCCGATGGGCCCTTCTGTCTCACCAAACCCCTTCAGTTCGATGGCGTAAGAGGATATCCCGCTGCGCTGGAGGTATTCCCCAAGAAAACCCCACCTCCCGGAATGCCCCCCCAGCCCGTGGACCAGAAGAAGGACGGCCGCGGGATCGGTCAATCCCCAGGCCCTGTATCTTACTCCGCTCTTTTCATCAACCACCAACGCCCGCATGAAAAGAGTATATCATTATTTAGGCGCTAAGGGAAACCGACGCTTATATATTACTCTACTACAGCGGTTCCAGCGGTTCCCCGGTTAGCAAAGAAATTAGAAGAAATTAGCGAGAAATTAGGGCGAGAAATTAGGGTCAGGGCTAGACAGTAGACATTTTCAGCATTGCCCCC
>CAZMEZ010000014.1:0-22552 GCA_964565425.1 uncultured Planctomycetia bacterium
GTGCAAGGATGAAGGTTAAGGTAAGTCGCAAAGTCACAAGTTAGAGCACCAGAGCGCCGGCCACCAGAGCGCCAGTCAAAATTTAAAAGTTAAAAGATAAAATTGAAAAATATAATTCAAAATCCAAAATTGCCTTGGACAACTTCTTTGCATCTTTACCTCGTTATATCTTTACTTCTTTGGCCGATACTAGATACCAGATACTAGATACAACCTTCCCCTCTCGCCTATAGCCTCACCGCGCTTATCACCACAAACCCGCCCCTGCCGTAGCCTTTCCGGGCCTTGTGGACCGACCTCATTTTATCGGGCAGCCTGAAGATCGTCTGGCTATATGAAAGTTTACCGAATCCCGCCCGGATCAGCAAATCTTTTGCCTCTTCAACGCTCAAAAGGTTTGCCGCCCCGTAAAAAATACCTTTTTTCCTCGTGTAATATTCCCCCAGGAAACTTTCCCTGTCGATAATGCCGACGACGATCTTTCCGCCCTTTTTCAAGACCCGCGAGGCTTCCCGCAGGACCTTACCCGGATCTCTGACAAAACTCAGGGTTATGATAACAGCGACATAATCAAAAATGCGTTTGCCGAACGGCAGGCTTTCTCCCTGCGCCTGCCGCACTTTCACGCCTCTCTGTGCGGCTATCTTGAGCATTTTCTTTGCCGGGTCAACCCCGTATTTTATCCCCAGCGCGGCAGCGAATCTTCCTGTTCCGACACCGATCTCCAGCCCCTTCCCTGATCCGGGAAGTTTTTTCTTTATCGCCGCAAGTTCGGAACGGTACGCGAACTCGTTTCTCTCGTACCACGCGTCATATTTCTTATAGTGCCCGTTGAATATGTTTTTCACAGATCAAGCTCCCCCCACCATCCGCCGTAAAACCTCTTCATGTGTTCTTTCGTCTTTTTTTCTTTCTCGTCTTCGGGCCGCTCGATCTCTTCCAGAGGGAACCTGTAATTGAGGCAATAATTTATCAGGACCTCGTTGGCGTTATTGATCTCTTTGAATTTTTTCTCACACCCGGCCTTATCTTTGTCCTTGCATTTATCGGGGTGATACCTGAGAGAAAGTTTTCTGTAAGCCTCTTTTATCTCCGGGATGGTCGCGCTCTCGCCGAGTTTCAATGTTTTTCTGGCTTTGCAGATCTTATCGTGGCATGTCATTGTTGTCTCCGTTATGTTTTTTATTAACACAGATCGTCGCAGATTCAACTTTAAGCTGTAAGCTTTAAGCGCCCGGTAAACCGGGTAAAGTCACGAATCGTAAAGTCAGCGCACAAGTCACCAGAGCGCCAGTCAAAATTTAAAAGTTAAAAGATAAAATTGAAAAATATGATTCAAAATCCAAAATTGCCCTGGACAACTTCTTTGCATCTTTACCTCGTTATATCTTTACTTCTTTGACCGATACCAGATACAACCTCCCCCTTTCGCCAACTATCACGTATCACTTATCACTTAAATACGCTATGCGCTATGCGCCTTCTATCTCCCCCATCACCGCGTCCACGACTCTTTCCGCCGCGTCCGGCCGGCGGATACGGTCTATCCCGGCCATCAGCGATTCATAAACCTCATGCGACAGGAGCACGCGGTCAACGATCCCCGGTATCTCATCGACCTTCTTTGCTTTTTCGGCCGCCCCTCCTCCGGCGAGAAGCTCCTCGTTCCATGTCTCTTGTCCCGGGACCGACGCGAACAATATCATCGGTAACCTCGAATTCAGGGCTTCCGTCACGCTTATCCCGCCTGCCTTGGTTATCATGACATCGGAAACGCTCATGAGTTCCGCCACCTTATCCGTAAAGGCGAACAGTATCAGCGGGTAATCAAGTTTATTCCGCAGGTGCTGTATGTTCCTGTAGGCGGCCTTATTGTGCCCGCACACGGCGATCACCTGTATCTCCGCCCTGCAGGAATTAAGCGAAAAAAGTATTTTTGCTATAGGGCCTACGCCGAACCCGCCGCTCATGATGAAGATGGTCTTCCTTTCCCTGTCTAGCCCGTATTTCTTCGTCAGATCTTCAACGTCAAGATCCATCGTGAACTCTTCGCCCGTGGGGATCCCCGTGACCGTGATCTTTCCGGAAGGGATGTTCCTTTTGACCATTTCCTCGGCCACGACCTCCGCCCCCACAAAGAACCTGTCGATATTATCGGACAGCCACCAGTTGTGCGGCCCGTAATCGGTGATAAGAGTGAAAAGCCTGGCCCGGAAATCCTTATTTCTCTTAAGCCGCCACGCTATGCTGGGCAAGAGAAAATGAGTCGCTATTACGGCATCGGGTGATCTTTCGACGAGAACTTTACCCAGGCCCGGGAGGCTTCTAAAGTCCATTACTCCCCGCGATCTCCGCGTTATCTTGTCTACAACGGGTATGTTCGAAAAACGGTAAAGCGCGCCCCAAACCGCTTTTATCCTCGACATCATGAACACGTAAATATTGAGATATACGATCCGGTACACACTGTTAGCGTACTCGAGAACATCCATGATCTCGACGTCGACATCGTCGGACCTCTTCTGAAAGGCGTCGAAAAGCGCGAACGCCGCTTTTTTATGCCCCAGCCCGCCCGTCGAATAAAGAATAATGATTTTTTTCTTAGCCATTGTATATGCTTTCTAAAGTTACCGGCAACCGGTTGCCAAAAACCAGAATAAGCCACAAGTTCGTCGTCCGTCGTTCGGGATCCGAATATCGCGTTGCGCTTTGCAATAAGTACCGACAGGCCCGAAATTCGAACGACGATCGACGAACGACGGGAATGTTACCCATCACTCCCAATCACCAACTCCGCCGCCTCGAGCAGGTCCTCGCAGATATGATCCGGCTTATGCTCCCACGTTTCCGCGTCCTTTTTTGAAGACTTCCCCGAAAGGACCAGTATGGTCTTTAGCCCCGCTTTTTTGCCTGCCTGTATGTCACGATGAGAATCGCCGATAAAGTATTTGCCTTCGAGATCTTTTATACCCAGATCCTTTTGGGCCCTGAGAAAAAGCCCCTCTTTCGGTTTTCGGCAATCGCATCCATCCTCGTCAAGATGAGGACAGTGATAGACACCCGATATTTTGCCGCCATGCTCTTCTACCGACCTCATCATATTTTCGGTTATTTCGTCAAGCGCGCTTTGGGACATGAGACCCTTGCCGATACATTTCTGGTTCGAGATTATGACGCTTTTGTATCCTTTCCCGGTAAATTTAGCGAAAGCTTCGAGAACGCCCGGGATAAAACGGAAATCCTCCCATCGGGTAATGTACCCGTGTTCCGTCCAACCGTCACCGTCCTTGTTTATAACACCGTCCCTGTCGATGAAGACGAACTTGTCGTTCATGATAGATATCCCCTTTAGCCGTGATACGTGATCCGTAAACCGTGATCCGCCATCCGAACCTTGTGTCATGTGTAATGTGTTATGTGCTATGATTGTTCAACGTGACACTTGACACAGAACACAAACCTTTAACCTTTATCCCTAAAACTCTCCAACTCCTTCATATCCCCGTACACGAGATTAGCCATAAGGAACAAGGCTATCCCGCAAAAATGCAGCATGAAACGCGATATCGTCGTATTCATGCAAAAATACAGGTCTACGCCCGTTATCATCATGTAGGCCGAAAAATACCCGGCGAAGGCCAGGGCAATGAAAAGGGTAAGATAAAAGATCTCGCCTTTCCAAAGCATTTTTCTTTTCCATATTATAGCGGCGAAGAAGATCACCCAGAAGATGTTCCATTTTTTCGGCCCAAAGACCTCCTGCTGGAAAAGGTTCAGAAAGATCGGTATGTCCCTGATGTTCTGCATCAGCCGTCCGAACGTGAGCTTCGTCATGTCCAGATCGCAGTTGGCTGCCGCGGAAGCTTTGGCCGCAAACCACGGGGCGGCGATCAGCGCCATTAACAGGAAGGCGGTCGCGAGTTCACCCGCGACAGTCCTTTTATTCTGCCGTTCCGTTCTCGCGAAGAAAACGACGAGTACCGCCCAGAAACACCCCGCGAACACCATGGCCTCGTTCTTCGTCCATAAAGATATGCCGAAAAGCGCGGACGCCAGCAAAAGATCCGCCCTCTGCCCTCCTCTCATGTACTGGGCCAGATACATTGTCCCGCATGTGACCAAAGCCGCGAAGGGAAGGTCCGCGTACATTATTGTCGAATAATCGGCGGCTTGCGGTATCGTCGCCAGCACGAATGCCGCGAGAAGTGAATACGTGCTATTGAACCGCCTCCTCATCAATGAGTAAAAAAGGGCGAGAAAAGCCGCGTACACCACAGGCATAAGCGCGTTGACCCCGAAATAACTGAACCCCGTGAATCTATAGACCCATGTCATCAAGAACGGAAGGAGCGGCGGGTAATCCGGGTGCGCGACAGCGTATTCGCTCCAACCGAAAAAAGCGGCGGGGATCCCCCCGGCCATGTCGAAGATCTTGGCTTTAAGCGCGTAGTTGGCCACGGCGTCATGCGAATGGACAGGCATAGGCAACGTAAAGATCAGGACCCACACGAATTGGACGATAATGCCGGCTAAAAGAGCTTTCCCGGCCGTATTAAGCCTTCCTCCGGTGGATGAGATACCTGTGCCCGCGTCTCTTCTTCCCGACGCCCAAACCACCGCAAGCATCAAGAGCATGAAACCCGGGACCACCACGACGTTTATCAGGTCGAATCCCTCCCCGAAAAGATAAAGAGTAAGGAACTGGAATGACACGTATCCCGCGCCCAGAAAGAATGAAAGCGGCAGGAGTTCCGCAAAGCGGCCACGCCAGTCCCTGCCGGCAAGAACAACGCCGATAAAAGCGCCTGACACTATAAGCCATAAAAGCGCGATGATAAAATTCATCTTTTCACGCTCCTTTTTATCCATAATGTCCCGTCCCCCGCCTTGCCCGAAAGCTCATAACCCGGGACATCTCCTGCCGTGCCGCGCATGACTATGTAATCCGCGTCCCTGTCCACGCGCCTCAAGGGCCACAGAAGATATCTCGCCCTGACCTCATCTATAGAGAACCTGCCAAATCCCATCATGTTATAGTTAGATCCTTCCCGCATGTTCTTCGCGCAATAAGAGGCGAGATCATAGAGCCCCTCTCCATACAGGTGCCGCATACCTTCATTGCTGTCGTGCGCGTACATAAAGGCCAGAGACCCGTACTGCCCGTCCTTGTCCTCCCTCAGGAGGAACAGCGCCCACAGTATCAGCCAAACGGTAAATATGATTTTCAATACTGTTTTTTTATTCATAAATTCCGAATCACAAATTCCAAATTACAAACAAATTCCGAATCACAAATTACAGATAAATCCCAAATTACAAGTCACAAACAAATTCCAAACTGCAAATTCCAGACGAGTTGCGATACGCATGTCTCGTCATTTGTTCCGGTCATTGTTTTTTGGAATTTGTATATTGTTTGTAATTTGTTATTTGGGGTTTTTAATCCCCGCGCGAAGGTACTCCGCTACCGACGGAGGGTTCTTCAGATCATACAACATCCCGTTATCCGCCGTTACAAGCGACTTCTTTTTAATGCTGAACACCAGAGCCCCATGGAACGGCCTTAAAACACGCAAAAGCCCGAGAAGTATACCGTCATGCATGATAACGGCGTCAAACCTCTTTTTTTTCGTAAGGACACGCCATAACGCCGCCAAAGCGATAAACCCTCCCGAAAGGTCCTTTACCGAAACATCCGCGTGTCTGGTCAATTTTCTGCGCTCAGGACCGTGCGGGAATATTTCTCCCGTCGATCTGTTCCTCCTTACCCAAACTTCCACTATCGCCCGTTCGCGCGCCATCCCTTTCATTGTTTCGTAAAGGTCCGCCATGCGGCCCTCTGCTGCAGCCGGCGGATCCAAATAAAATATCCTGAGAAGTTTGCCCCAACGTCCTTCGAACAGTTCCCTGTTCCTGCGGTATATCTCTTCCTTATTCCCGAGGTTCTTCCTTGAAGCCTGCTCTTCATGGAAAACATAGGCCCCCTCGGCCATAACTGTTATATAGCCGGCCTTATGCGCGCGAACCGAATAATCGGTGTCTTCATAGCAAACGCCGCGATACGCTTCGTCCAGATAGCCTATCTTGTCCATTAGTTCACGTTTGATGAGGCAGGCAAAAGCCACCGCGTGCCCAAGCTCTATGAATTGCCCTGTCTTGTATTGCAAAAGCTCAGCGTGCTCGTTCATCGATGCGCCTTCATCCGGATACGAACCGAAGGTATTACTCTGGGGATTTACCATCCCGACCTCTTCGGCCTGACGCGCGACATCGATCATCTCCCTTAGCCATCCCCGGGATACCACGCAATCATTATTAAGCAGGCACGCGAAAGGAGCCTCCGAGAGGCGCATACCTTTGTTCATGCCGGCCGCGAACCCTTCGTTCTCCTCGCTGAACACTTTCTCCACGGTCACTCTCTCGTTGCCGTGAAGCTCGTGGAGATAGCGCGCTACTCCGGGATCTTTGCTCGCATTATCCACGACGATAAGACGCGATCTCACCGTAGTATGGTTAAGAACGCTCTCGACGCATTTTTTCAGGAGCCCCGGGCTCTCGTAGCTCAAGAGTATTATGTCACACTCGTATTGTTTTCCCGTCACGCGTCACCCGTCACTTGTCACGTTTATTACACATTTCCCAGTATTTGAAATAACTCACCAACTGATACAGTCCGCTGAAAACCGCTACCACCAACCCATATACACCGTCCTTGTAAGATCTCTTTCTTATAAGGCGGCGATAAAAACATCTGTCGAACGCCCTCCACAAAGCGTGGCCCAGGGTCATCTTCCTCCCCGTGTTGTACCATTTAAGGGCCTCGAGCGTACTCTGATTATTCAGGCTGCTGAGATAATCCGCTATATCCCTGTGGGAATAATGTATGATGTCGTTCTTCAGGTGCCCCCATCCCCCTTCCATGAAAGCCCTCGGGTGCACTTCCGCTTCCTCGTACCTGAACTCGTCTTTCAGGAAAAATCTGAGCTGGGCCGCGGGGTACTCTCCGCCGTAGCGCAGCCAGTGGTCCCCTATATAGTTCCTTCGCGGGATAGCGTACCCCTTGTATCCGGGCTGCCCTTTAACAAGTTCCTTTATCTCTTCCGCCAGCTCTCCAGTAACGCGCTCATCGGCGTCCAGGCTAAGCACCCAGTCGTTGGAAGCCCGCGAATAAGCCCAGTTCCGGTGCCTGCCTTCGTTCTCCATTTTTCTCACAAGAACTTTATCGGTATATTTCCCGGATATCTCTCTTGTCCGGTCCGAGCTTTCGTCGTCCACGACGATGATCTCATCGGCCCATGTGACGCTTTCAAGGCAATCGGCTATATTGTCTTCCTCGTTCTTAGTGATTACCACTACGCTCACGGGTATTTTGTCCATATATCTCCTTAAGTTAACCGGTTATCTGGTTCACTGGCTCACCGGTTCACTGGTTCACTCTATCTCCCAACAACTCCAAACACGCCCCTACCACTTCTTCCGGATCTATCTCCGTCAGGCATCTCATTTGTTCCGGGCATTCCGGCAACTTGAACCTGCTATAACACGGCCTGCAGGGTATCTCCAGGGCCCTGATCACCCTGTGGTTCCCGGAAGCGGGATACGGTCCGTATACGCGTTCATCTACGGGGCCGAAAATAGATACGGTCCTGACCCCCAGCGCGACCGCCATGTGCAATGGCCCGCCGTCATTGCACACCACCAGATCGAACTTGCTTAAAAGAGCGATGTACTGCTTGAGCGTAAGGGAATTTTCAACGGCAAATGGGCCTTGTGCCATATTTTTCGATATTTCGCGGCAAAGAGCACTTTCGGACGGATCCCCGAAAAGCGCTACCTCTATTCCCTGCCCTGCCAGCGCGTCCGCTACCCTCAAAAAACCTGAGCTTTCCCACCGCTTCCGCGGAGCCCGTTCTCCCCAGCTCGCCCCGCCGCCCGGAACGATAGCAACGCGCGGCCCGGACCCGGCTCCTTTGTCTTTCAAATAATTCGAGGCCCAGTCCAGGGACCTTTCGTCGGGGGCCAGCCGCATTTCACCGGCCGAAACCGGAACCTCCAAAAAACGGAGGAGGTCCAGATAATATTCTACAACATGACGGCCTTCAAACCCCTCAAGAGGCAGCTTGTGTGTAAGGAATAAACCCCTCCTCCTGTAATCCAGTCCTATCCTTCTCGGTATGCCCGACAACATAAAGAACAATCCAAACTTGCGGGAAAGAGTAAAATCGAGAACGGCGTCATAACGATTTCGGCGAATGGACGAAAAAAGCCCGTAAATCGCCCTTATGCATTCCATCCTGGATCTGTTCCATCGTCGGAGGATATCGTCTTTTTCATAAACAAATATCCCGCCGACATCCGGGATACTGTCCGCGATATCCCTGGTCCGGGCATTGCACAGATAATCGATAGATACGCCCTCCATGTTCTTTGTCAGATTTTCGATCAAGGGAGTCGTAAAAAGAACGTCTCCTATCCCGAATATGTTGGCTATGAGTATGCGTTTCATTTCAGACATCAGACTTCAGACAACAGACAATTCAAAGTTACCAGTTACCGGGGACCAGAGCATTAGCCGTAAAGTCGCAAAGTCATAATGTCACAAAGTCATAAAGTAGTCGTTTAGGAATATACACTTGTAACTTTGTGACCTTGTGACTTCTGGACTTTGTGACTTCTTCATCCTTCATCCTTTACTCTCACCCAGCAATCCCTTCACCGCCTCGAACACCGCATCCACCGCCACGGCGCGCAGGCACTTATAATCATACGGGCATTTGGTATCGTAACACGGGTCACATCCGGGATCCTCATGGAATATCACGTTCTTCTCTCCCGGGGGACACCATCTCTTGGGGCTCACACCCGGTATATTCCTGCCGAATATCGCCACGACGGGTGTCCCCAGCGCGGCCGCCATGTGCATGGGGCCGGTATCATTGCCCACGAATATCGCTGCTCTTTTCAATAGCGCCGCCAGCTCCTTAAGGTCCAGCGCTCCCGTAAGATCGATAACCTCCCTGCCCGTCCCACGTATTATCCCCTCATCCAGGTCCTTTTCACCCTTGCTGCCTATCACGGCTATCCTGCAGTCGAGTTCCGACGATATTCTCCGGATAAGTCCGGCGTAATTCTCCGGAGGCCATATCTTGGCCGGGTTGCTGCTTCCGGGATGAATAGCTACGAGACGTGAATCTTTATCAACGCCCATTCGGGATAATACCTCTTCGACGCTCTTTGCGGATTTCTCCCTGACAGGCAGCTGCGGTAACGTCGGGGCATCCTTGATATCAAGCTTGCCGAGAAGCTCCATCGTATATTCTATTTCATGTTTTTCTCCCTTATCCCTCTCGTCCGGAACGCTATCGGTGAGAAGAAAACCCCATTTCCTGTCATAACCCACGCGCCTGGGTATCCCGGCCAGGAAACAAGCCAGATGCAACGCCCTGTGGGGATTCAGGATAACCGCCGTGTCATATCCGCCTTTTCTCAGGGAAGAAGCCAGTTTCACGGCTTTAATGAAGACCTTACCCTTTTTCATCGTATCGGCGGTAATAACGCGTTCTATATCCTCCCTGCCTTCGATAACGGCCCGCGAATATTCCGACGTCACGAAAGACACGCGCGCTTTGGGATACCGCCGCTTCACGGCGCTCACGGCCACGGTCGAGAGAAGGACTTCGCCGATCCTGTCCGTCCTTAAGATCACGATATTACTCACGTCTTTCCTCATAGGTAAGATATTATAGATCAGGTAAAAAATCTGTACTTAACAAGTGTCGCGAGCGCCTCTATGCCGTCGACCCATCCGATCTTTTTGCCCTCGTTATAGCTTCTTCCCCGGTATGATATAGGTATCTCCCTTATCTTTTTCCCGTTCCTGAGCAACTTGGCGCAAAGTTCGGGATCGAAATCGAATCTTTCAGCCCGCATGTTGAAACTTCGCATAAGATCCGTCCTGACCAGCTTATAACACGTATGTATATCGGACAAAGAACTCCCGTACAGGATGTTCGTCAGCACGGTAAAGAACTTGTTGACGGCAAAATGCGCGGGATTCGTGCTCCTCCAGGTATTGTAGAAACGCGAACCGAATATGGCGTCCGCCCCCGTCTTTTCCGCTACACGCGCCATCTCGACTATATCCTGTGGCGAATACTCCAGGTCGCCATCCTGCACCACGCAGTAGTCCCCTCCGGCGTGTTCAAGCGCGGTTCTTAAGGCGGCGCCCTTGCCCCTGTTCTTCGCGTGGTAAAAGATCCTCACAAGATCGTTACCCCCGCTGAAATTGTCTTTCAACATCTCCCGCGTGCCGTCGGTAGAACAGTCGTCCACCACGAGTATCTCCTTGTCGATCTCAAGGTGCGCAAGCATCGACAGGACATCCATTATCGTTTTCGCCTCGTTATAAACGGGTACCAGTATCGATATCTTCATGATCCAATACGCTCTTCGCGGCCTATTCAAAAAAAACGGCACCGCAGGATGGTCCACAGGGTCTCCACTCCGTCGCGCCAGCCTATCTTTTTTCCTTCGTCATATCCGCGCCCCCTGTACGATATGGGGACTTCATTTATCCTGCAGCCTTTCTTGAGGAGCTTTGACGTGACCTCCGGTTCGATATCGAACCGGTTGGCTTTTATATCCAGGGAACGCAGGATATCCGTCCTTACCATCTTATAGCACGTCTCCATGTCAGTCAGCGACGCGCCGAATAATATATTGGTCAGGGCCGTAAGGAACCAGTTGACGAAAAAATGCGGGAACGAAGTGACCTTCCATGTTTCCAGGAACCGCGAACCGTAAACCGCTTCCGCCCCGGTTTCTTCGGCCATGCGAACGAGTTTCACCATGTCATGCGGGGAATATTCCATGTCGGCGTCCTGCACTATGGAATAGTCTCCGGTCGCTTTTGAAAGCGCCGTCCTTATCGCGGCGCCTTTGCCCCTGTTCTCCTCCTGATATAAGACCTTTATGTCCCCTTCGCCATCCCCTAACATGTTCTTGAGCAATTCTCTCGTACCGTCCGTGGAACAGTCGTCGACCAGTATTATTTCCTTGTTCATATCGACACCCTTTACGAGTTCAAGAACGTCCTCGATGGTCTTTTTTTCGTTATAAACGGGTATCAGTATAGATATCTTCACATGCCCCCCTCTCGTGTCCCCGCCTCGGGTACAAAACCACCGTTATTAAGCGATTTGACGAGAATAGCGGCGATCAACCAGAACAATATGGATAATTTTACCGAATACAGTTGTGTGTCGAAAAAAGCGACTACAAGAAAAGCCAAAAATCCGGAAAACAGGCCCATCGAGAGCATGTCGGTTTTTTTCAGCAATGTTACGCAACTTTTACGGATGATACTAACGATAACCCAGGAAAAGGATAAGAACCCCACCAGGCCGGTCTCTGCAAGCATCTGCAGGTAACAATTATGAGCGTACTGCGCTCCCATATCCGTATACTCCCTGAACCTGTCCATAAAAAGACCCAAACCGCATCCTACGACAGGCGACCTCCGGAAGACCTCGAGCGCGCCTCCCCATATCCTGAACCTTCCGGAATCCCCGCCTTTCTGTAGCATAAACGCGAATCTCTCCCTGAGAGCGGGTGTAACGAATATTCCCGCCAGGAAAATCGCCATTATCAGCAGAACGCCCGCCTTCGCTTTCCTGCTCGGTATGAAAACGGCAAGAAAGAACGAGACCAGCAGGAAGGCGAGCCAGGAACCCCGCGAATAGGTATAGAACATGTTCACCGCCACGAGAAGCGCCAGGATACCCAGGATCACCCGCATGCGCCTTTTTTTCAAAAAAGCCAGAACGCCGAGATTAACAAAAAACGCGGTTACAAGAAAGCTCGCGTAATCCGTATGGTAGCTGAAGGTCGCCCTTATCGGTATGGTATTATTGACTTCCTTGATCTCGAAACCCCTGATGAAATCCAGGCCTGTAAACTTCTGGTAAATGCCGTCAACGCACACTACGAACGTGGCCGCCAGGAAAACGTAAAGCAATGTCTTGATCTGCTCCTTCCTGAGGAACGCGCGAACGAAATAAAAAAGCAGGACACCCTCTCCCCATTTCGCGATCCATGCTCTGAAACTTTTCCCCGGAAGATCTCCGCTCGCGAAAATCGAAATCCCGATGAGCAGGTAAAAAACGAGCACCGCGAGATTCACCCTGTCGCTGAAAAAATCCCTGACCCATGAAAACGAGGGCGGCTTGAGGAAAAACCTGATCACCATGCCCGCGAATATGCATCCGAAAGATATCTCGATGCCGCTATTCGATATAGGCAAAAAGAAAACCAGCGCGCAGAAAAAGAGGAAGATCAGATTATCCAGGATCTTCAATGACCTATCTTTGATGTCAGACATGATTATGTTATAAACCTCCCGGCGGGCCGTTATGCCCTTTCTTTGATAAAATCGGCCACGGCCCGTATCACGTATTCCACTTTATCATCCGTAAGCTCCGGGTACGCGGGCAAAGAAAGGACCTTCTCGGCCATTTTTTCGGAGATCGGAAGGCTTCCGATCGAATACCCCAGGCCCCTGTAGCAGGGCTGAAGATGCAGGGGCACGGGATAATATACGCGCGCGGAAATACCGTTATCTTTCAGGCGCCGGATGAGCTCGTCCCTGTCGTCAACGGCTATAGTATACTGGTGATAGGTATGGACATTACCTTCCCGCACCCTTGGAACGCCTATTCCTAAAGGCGCAAAGGCTTCGTTGTACTTTTCCGCGATCGCCTGTCTGCCTTTGAACCACCCGTCCAGCTTCTTTAATTTGACCCTGAGGATCGCCGCCTGGAGACTGTCCAGCCGGGAATTATAACCTATCTCTTCATGCACGTACTGCTCCCTGCTGCCGTGCACCCTGAGTTTTTTGATACGATCGATAAGTTCCGCGTCGGAGGAAACGACCATACCGCCGTCCCCGAACCCTCCCAGGTTTTTGCTGGGGAAAAAGCTGAAACAGCCGGCGTGCCCGAAACTGCCGGCTTTCTTCCCTTTATGAAGAGCCCCTATCGCCTGCGCGCCATCCTCGATGACCTTAAGGCCATACCGGCCGGCTATTTCCATGATCCTCGTCATGTCCGCGCACTGGCCGTAAAGATGCACCGGGATCACCGCCTTGATCCTCTCACGCGTGGCCTTGTCGGCTCCGGCAATGAATTCTTCGACTTTCGCGGGATCGATGTTGTAAGTCTCAGGGTCTATATCCACGAACGCGGGTTCCGCGCCGAGGACCGAAACCGACTCCGTTGTCGCGAAAAAGGTGAACGGCGTTGTAATAACCAGATCGCCGGGGCCGATATCGAGGGCCTTGAGCGCGAGGACGATGGCATCCGTGCCTGAAGCGACGCCAACGGCATAAGGCACTCCCGTGTATTCCGCTATTTCCGATTCAAGTGAACCGACTTCCGGCGAAAGTATAAAATACTGACTCTCGACCACCTTTGCCAGCGCCTCGTCTATCTCCTTTTTGATGGTCTGATATTGCGCCTTAAGGTCCAGTAACGGTACGTTGAGTTTTGTTCTTTCCTGTGACATAGATCTTCCCTTCCTAGTTTTTATAATATTCCCTGAACCACTCTATCGTTCTTTTGAGGCCTTCCTCGAGCCCTACCCTGGGCTCCCACCCCAGTTCCTTCTTCGCCTTTGTTATATCGGGCCTCCTGACCCTGGGATCGTTGACGGGCAGATCCTCATAGACGATCTCGCTTTTACACCCGGTGATCTCCCTGATCTTTTTCGCGAAATCAAGCACGCTCATCTCCAGCGGATTGCCCAGGTTGACGGGTTCGTTAAGGGAGGATCCCATGAGCTTTATTATTCCGTCGATAAGATCCGAGACATAGCAGAAACTCCTTGTCTGGGAACCGTCGCCATAAACGGTAAGCGGTTCACCTTTCAGCGCCTGGTCTACAAAGTTCGGGACCACCCTGCCGTCATGATTACGCATCCGTTCCCCGTAAGTGTTGAATATCCTGGCTATCTTGGTATCCACTCCATGCGTCCTGTAATAAGCCAAAGTTATGGCCTCGCCGAACCTTTTTGCCTCATCGTACACCCCGCGTGGGCCTATAGGGTTCACATTACCCCAGTAGGTCTCGGGTTGCGGATTGACAAGAGGGTCTCCGTATACCTCGGAGGTCGACGCCAGCAGGAACCCGGCTCCATGCTCCTTTGCCACACCGAGCGAATTGTGGGTGCCCAGGGCCCCCACTTTAAGCGTTTTTATCGGATGGTCCAGGTAATCTACCGGGCTTGCCGGGGAAGCGAAATGCAGGACGTAATCTATCTTTCCTTCAACGTCTATATATTTCGTCACATCGTGCCTTATGAACTCGAAATTCCCGTTATCCAAAAGGCGCGCTATGTTCTCCTTCCTGCCCGTGATGAGATTATCCATGCATATCACCCGGTGCCCCAGGTCAAGAAGCCTTTCGGATAGATGCGACCCTATAAAACCGGCGCCTCCGGTCAGCAATATTCGCATGTTCCCTTGCCCTCCTTCGCGTGTACTTTGCCCGCGTGATCTTTACGAACAAGAAAAGAACCCATCACGAGACAATCCATGTCGGTCTTCACAAAACATCTGTACGCGTCTTCGGGGGTACAAACAATAGGCTCCCCCCTGACATTGAATGAAGTGTTCACCATAACCGGACAACCGTTGTCCTCGTAGAACCTGTTTAAGAGATCGTAAAAAAGAGGGTTGTCTTCTCTCTTTACGGTCTGGACCCTGGCCGAATAATCGACGTGTGTAGCGGCGGGAATGGCCGACCTTTTGATCTTGAGCTTTTCCAGCCCTTTAAGCCTGGCCCCCGCCCTGGCGTTCTCTTTCTTGTCCTCTTTTAGCGGCACGGCAAAAAGCATGTAAGGGCTTTCTGTTTTCAGGTCAAAATATTCGCCGGCCTTTTCCAGGATAACACTCGGCGCGAAAGGCCTGAACGATTCCCTTAACTTGATCTTATCGTTCATTATCGACTGCATCTTCTTGGATCTCGCGTCGGCCAGTATGCTTCTCGAACCCAGCGCCCTGGGGCCAAACTCCATTCTTCCCTGGAACCATCCGACGACCTTCTGCCCGGCAATGAGATCCGAAACGGACTTGACCAATTCCTCCCGGGTCAATCTTTCGTAGAAAATATCCTGCTCCTCCAAGACCCCCTTTATCTCTTCTTCGCGGAACGACGGGCCTAAAAAGCTTCCGCCCTGGCCGTCCACCGGACCGCAGGTCCGTCCATGACCGCCAAGGTATTCGTAATAAGTCCAAAACGCCGCGCCAGGCGCGCCACCCGCGTCGGACGAGGCCGGCTGGACCCAAACGTTCCTGAAGGGCCCCTCCAGGAGGACTTTTCCGTTAGCTACACAGTTAAGGGCGCTTTTCCCCGAAAGGCATAAATTCCTTAACCCCGTATCCCGATACAGGCGACCGGCAAGGTTCATTACGACTTTTTCCGACACGGCCTGAATAGACCTCGCGAGATCCAGGTGTTTTTTCTCAAGTTCGCAAGCGGGGTTTCTCCGTGGCCCTCCAAAGAGATCATCGAAATGCCCGTTCGGCAGCGAGTGGATGCCGCGCCCGTCAAAATACCTTTTTTCCAACCCGAACATGCCGTTATCCCTCAGGCGGACAAGCTTATCCAGGATAATATCAGCGTATTCCGGTTCCCCGTAAGGCGCGAGACCCATAAGCACGTAATCGTCAAAACCCGCGTTAAAACCGCAATAATAAGTAAAAGCGGAATACAGAAGGCTCAGGGAATGCGGGGATCCTACCCGGCGATGGATCTTTATCTTTTCACCATAACCGGAACCGAAACAAGTCGACACCGGGGCGACGGTATCATCCAGCACAAGAATAGCCGCTTCTTTGAACGGTGACGGGTAAAACGCGCTCGCCGCGTGCGAACAGTGGTGTTCCACGAAAACCGTGCCGCCTGTATAGCTCAGCGTTTCCCGTATATGCCGTTCGGCCAAACGCCAGAGGTCCTTTCCATGGAAGGCAACCTCATCTATCTCATCGATGTAGACACCTCCTTCGGCAAGGCAATATTCCACCGACCTTACCGGAAATGAACCGTCATGTTTTTTCCGCGTAAATCTTTCTTCCTCCGCGGCAGCGATAATTTTTCCATCTCGCACGAGCGCGGCAGCGGAATCACCATAAAACGCCGATATCCCGAGTATGTTTATTCCCTTTTTATTCCTCATCTTAACCTATAACCTGACACCTGAAACCTAACTCCTGCTCTTAGTAAACCACTCCACGGTCCTTTTAAGGCCTTCCTCAAAACCTACCTTTGGTTCTATCCCGAGTTTTTGGCGCAGGCCCGATATATCCGCGTACGTCCGGTCAGGATCACCCGCGCGGCGGGGACCGTGTTCCGATCCGATATCCTTACCCATTATCTTTTTAAGTCCCTCGGCGACATCTACCACCGAATAATCCCTGCCGCAGGCGACATTAAAGACCATACCCGAAACGCCTTCTCTCTCACAGGCCGCCAGATTGGCAGCTACTACGTTCGCGACAAAAGTAAAATCCCGGGACTGGGTCCCGTCTCCATCAATGATGCAAGGCAGGTCTTTCGAGAGCCGGTCTATAAAAGCGGGTATTACGGCCGAGTATTTCGACTCCGGGTTCTGCCTCGGCCCGAACACGTTGAAATACCTCAGCGACACGGTTTCCAGCCCGAAAGTGGCGCTGAACATGCGGCAATAATACTCCGCGCTCAACTTGCTTACGCCATAAGGCGAGATCGGGAACGGAATAAATGTTTCTTTCTGCGGGAAATCCCTGCAGTCACCGTAAACGGAACTGCTTGAAGCGTAGACCAGTCTTTTTATCCCGGCTTCTTTCGACAAAAGTAAAAGGTTCAGAGTGCCGTTTACGTTGGCGTCATTGGTGGCGACCGGGGCTTCCATGCTTTTGGCAACGTTGCGAAGAGCGGCCTGATGAATGACCCTGTCGACGCCTTTCAGCGCTTTACGCGCGTCATCTTCCGAACGTATATCGCCTTTCAGGAATTCTATCCTGTCCATGAAAGGCGCCAGGTTCTCTTCTTTTCCCGTCGAAAGGTTATCAAGGACCCGCACATCCCTGCCTTGCTTCACAAGCTCTTCGACGATGTTGGATCCTATGAATCCCGCCCCGCCTGTCACCAGATATTTCATTGTTTCTCCTCCTCGCCCGTCACGCGTCACCCGTCACGCGTCACAGTTTTACTATATTCTCTCCTTTTATCTTCTTCTTCCCGAACACGTTCCTCGTATCGAACACAAGCCTGGCGTTGCGGGCTATCATCCTGTAATTAAGACCGGTGTGGTCCGCGGCCACCAGCACAAGGTCCTGCTTCCCGATGAGACCGGATGACAATTTCCGTGACTTCATCTTTATGCCCGGGACGTTCAGATACGGTATATAAGGATCGTGGTACTCTACAATGGCTTTTTTCTTCTGGAGGCCCTCTATTATGTCAAGCGCGGGTGATTCCCTGAGATCGTTGACGTCTTTTTTGTAAGTGACGCCTATTATCAGCACCTTCGAGCCTTTAAGCCGTTTTCCTTCTTTTTTAAGAAGCTTTCCGGCGCGCTTTACTACATGTCCCGGTATCATGTGGTTGATCTGGGCCGCAAGATCTATCATCTCCGTCCTGAAACCTACGGTACGGGCTTTCCAGGAAAGATACATCGGGTCCGCCGGTATACAGTGTCCTCCTATGCCGGGCCCCGGGTAGAACGTCATGAAACCGAAAGGTTTTGTTCCTGCCGCCTTTATGACTTCCCACACGTCGATATCCAGCTTATCGCAAAGCATGGCGAATTCGTTTATAAGGCCTATGTTCACTATACGGAAAGTGTTTTCCAGAAGCTTCGATGTCTCTGCCACCTCAGCGCTGGAAACTCCTACGACCTTTTTTACTACGGCCCCGTAAAGCGCCTCACTGAGCTTTGTGGATCTTTCGGTCAGGCCGCCGACTACCTTTGGTATATTCGCGAAAACATATTTTTCGTTACCCGGATCGATCCTTTCGGGTGAAAACGCCAGGAAGAAATCCCCGTCCAGTTCATGCCCGCTCTTCTCCAGCTCAGGAAGGATGACATCCCTTGTAGTTCCGGGATAAGTGGTGCTTTCGACTATTATGAGCTGCCCCGGGCGTATCCGGGATCTTAATGAACGGCTTGCCTTGACGATATACCTCATGTCCGGTTCTTTTATCTTTCGCAATGGTGTCGGGACACAGACGATGATGACATCGGCGGAACTAAGCGCCTTTACATCGGTTGTCACGGTGAACCGCTGCCTGCGAAAAACTTTCCGTATTTCTTCCGAGGATATATCGTTAATGTAAGATATCTTTTTCTTCAGCCTTCCTATCCGTTGCCGGTTCGTGTCGAATCCGATCACGTTAAAGCCTTTCTTCGAGAACTCAAGGGCTATCGGCAGCCCCACGTATCCCAGGCCCATGACGGCTATCGTCACCTTCCTGCCTTTTATCTTCTTCCGTAATTCCCTGTATGTTCTATCCTTCATATTCTCCCCTCGTCACCCGTCACCCGTCACCCGTCACCATTTAATTATCTCCGCCTTCTCCTTGAGCGGTCTCCACCAATTTTCGTTGTTCTTATACCACTCGGCCGTATTCCGCAGATTCGCGTCGAAGTCCGCGCCCGGCTTCCACCCGAGATTTTTTATCTTCGCGGAATCCAGGGCATATCTCCGGTCGTGCCCCGGCCTGTCGTTGACATATTCTATCGAGTCCTTTCCCTTGCCCATAGCTGAAAGTATTTTTTCGGTCAATTCAAGATTAGCAAGGCAATTACCGCCGCCGACGTTATATATCTCGCCCGTCTTCCCCTCTCGTATAGCCATGTCTATCGCTTCACAATTATCTTTGACGTATAACCAGTCCCGCACATTGCCCCCGTCGCCATAAACCGGGACCTTTTTATCGTCCAGAATGTTGGTCATAAAAAGAGGCACTATTTTTTCAGGATACTGGTATGGCCCGAAATTGTTGGAACTCCTTATCACCACCACGGGTAACCCGTATGTCTCGTGATAAGAGAGGGCCAGAAGGTCGCCCGCCGCCTTTGTCGCGGAATAAGGGCTCCTCGGCCTGAGCGGATCGTTCTCTTTCGAAAATCCCCCGGGAACGCTTCCGTAAACTTCATCCGTGCCTATCTGGACGAATCTGCTTATACCGGCCTTCCTTGCCGCTTCAAGAAGCGTTTTCACCCCGAAAACGTTCGTCATGATAAATTCGTCGGGATACTTTATGGACCTGTCGACATGGGTCTCCGCGGCGAAGTTGACTATGACATCGACGTCGCCCATAAGATCTTCCACCAGGCTTTGATCACAGATGTCGCCTTTGACGAACGAATAACGGGCGTCCTTTGACATATCCCTCAGGTTCTCCGGGTTGCCGCAATACGTGAGTTTATCAAGGTTGATCACACGGGCATCTTTGTAGCGTTCCAATACAAGGCGGATAAAATTGGATCCGATAAAACCATATCCGCCGGTGATCAATAACCGCATGTTGTCTCCTTTTGTTCCGTCGATCGTCGTTCGTCGTCCGAATTTCGTTTTTCTGTTGATTGCGGAGATTCTAACGGGATTACGGAGACCTGTCTTCGTAATCTAAAAAAAGCGTTAAGCTATGAATCCCCGTAATCATTTCATTTTATCCTTTAACCTCCGCACCCCGCGTCTTTGCGACGAGGTTACTGGCCCTGAGAAGCGATTCGAATGTCCCGGCGTCGGTCCACCAGCCATCAAGCTTTGAATACGTTAACTGGCCTTTTTTGACATACATGTTGTTTACGTCGGTTATTTCCAGCTCCCCGCGTCCGGACGGTTTCAATTTTTTTATAAAATCAAAGACCTGGCTATCATACATATAAATGCCGGTAACGACATAATCCGTCTTGGGCTTTTTCGGTTTTTCGACGATGCGCGTTATCTTGTTCCCTTCGAATTCGACCACACCGAACCTCTCGGGATTCGGAACATCTTTTATAAGTATCCTGGCGCCTTTGGGCCGTCTCCCGAATTCATCTACTTCTTTTTTTATGCCATTTTCGGTGATATTATCGCCCAGTATCACCACCGTCTTATCTCCATCTACAAAATGTTCCGCCAGGCTCAAAGCCTCCGCTATCCCTCCTTCCTTTTCCTGATATGCGTAATTTATCTGTTTTAAACCGAATTCCTGGCCGTTACCGAGCAGTCTCAAAAAATCACCGGCATGTTGTCCGCCGGTAACCACCATTATGTCCCGTATGCCGGCTTCGACAAGACGCTCCATCGGGTAATAGATCATGGGCTTCTTGTAAACGGGCAAAAGGTGCTTATTGGTGATCTTCGTAAGCGGGAAAAGACGCGATCCAAGCCCTCCGGCAAGCACTATGCCTTTCATGTTCACTCCTTTTATCGATATCTGTGCCAATCCGTGCTCTTTATCCGTGTATATCCGTGTTACCCCAGTCAAACGGGATATCGTTTTCGAACGCATCCACCCTGTATTCGTCCGGTTCGCCGCGGTCATAAGGTTCGGTGACAGTGTTAATGACAATGGCCTCTTCGTCGCCTATACATTTGAACCCATGATAAACCTCGGGCGGTATCTGGATAAGCTGAGGGTCTTCCGGGCCTATGGTATACTCTTCGACATTTCCTTTAGTCGGGGAATCTTTCCGCGCGTCATAAAGCCCCAGCCGCATTTTTCCTTTTACACAGGTAAAATTATCGGTTTGCTTTTTGTGATAATGCCAGGCCTTTACGACTCCGGGGTAAGCGGTCGTCATGTACACTTGCCCGAACTTTTGGAACATATCATCGTCCCTGCGCAGGATCTCCATCAGGCGCCCGCGCTCATCCGGTATCACTTTTAACTTTTTAACCTTCACGCCCTCTATCATCTCATTCCCCCTCTCTCAACCCATCCCTCATCACGTATCACTTATTACGTATTACTTAACCCGCTATGCGCTTTGCGCCATGCACTACCCCCGCCCTATCCCCATATATTTGAACCCCATCTCTTTCATCTTCGCGGGATCGTAAATATTCCTCCCGTCGATGACGATGGGCTGTTTCATGATATTCTTTATTCTCTGCCAGTCGACTTCCTTAAACTCGTTCCATTCCGTCATCAGCATGACACAGTCGGCATCCTGCGCCGCTCCGTACGCATCATGGCAGTAAGTTATCTCTTGTCCGAGTTCCATCCTGGCATTATCCATCGCTACGGGATCGAAGACTTTTACTTTTGCGCCTTCCGCCAGCAATTTTTTTATTATGTCCAGGGCCGGGGCGCTTCTTATGTCATCCGTGTTCGGCTTGAACGCCAGGCCCCACACCCCTATAACCTTATCGGGCAGGTTCCAAAGCATTTCCGAGACCTTCTTTGCCGCCAGGTCCTTCTGCGTCTCATTTATCTTCTCTACTTCCCTCAGGAGGCCGAACGGGTATCCCAGCTTCTCGGATATACGGATGAAGGCCTTGAGGTCCTTCGGGAAGCATGAACCTCCAAAGCCTATCCCCGCCTTGAGAAAGTGCTTGTTTATGCGCGAATCGAGCCCTATTCCTTCCGCGACTTCGTTAACGTCCGCTCCCACCTTTTCGCATATGTTGCTGAGCGCGTTTATGAAGGATATTTTAGTCGCAAGGAACGAGTTCGAGGCGTGTTTGATTATCTCGGCTCCCTTTATGTTCGTGACCACTATTTCGGTATCAAGCGGACCATAAAGTTCCCTGAGCAGTTCTTCCGCCCTCTTGGATTCGACACCTATCACGACCCTGTCCGGTTCCGTGAAATCCTCTATGGCGGAACCTTCCCGCAGGAATTCCGGATTGGACGCGATGTCGAATTCATACCCTTTCCTGTTGAAAGCATTTACCGTGCTTTTCACCCATTCCCCCGTTTCAACGGGCACCGTGCTTTTCTCCACGATCAGCTTATATGAGTTCATATTTTCGGCTATCACCTTTGAAACCCGTTCTATGCCGATAAGATCGGCGCTGCCGTCATCCCTCGGAGGCGTGCCGACGCAGATGAATATTATATTCGAATTCCGCACGGCTTCGCCCACATCCGAGGTGAACTTGAGGCGGTTATTTCTCGCATTCTTCTCCACGAGTTCCTTCAGCCCCGGTTCGTAAATCGGCATCTCACCCTTGTTCAGGGTATCTATCTTTTTCTCATTGTTATCCGCGCATATCACCTCATTCCCCAGGTCCGCTAAACAAGTGCCTGTGACAAGGCCGACATAACCGGTCCCTATAATAGCGAGCTTCATGTGCTACCCCTAATTAATTGGTAAAATTTTTATAAATAATAGGCGCGATAAGAAGTGATTATAGCATATCGGAATTTATCCCGCAATAATAAGCTTACGGCGGCGAGTTTCGGCGGTTTGGGGCGTAAAACGTTTAACGATAAGCGGTTAGCAGTTTGCGAATAACAACTTGTGACATGTGGCTTGCAACTTGCGACTCATCCTCGTCACGCGTCACCCGTCACCC
>CAZMEZ010000014.1:22652-40137 GCA_964565425.1 uncultured Planctomycetia bacterium
GTCACCCTGCTATCTATTAAGCGTTCCCGGCGCTCTCTTCTGGAAAGACCTGTTCAATCCGATCGGCAGGTCCGGGAAGGCCTTGATCTTGAAAACTATCCAGAAAGTGTAATCGTCCTTTAAGAAGTTACCGCCGTCTATATCGTAAACCACTTCCACTTCCCAGCAGTGCAGGTCCCTTACTATCGAGAATTGCTGCTCTTCTATGACCCCGCCCTCAAAGTCGAACCTTTCATACCACCCCAGTTTCCATTTCGGGCTAAGCCTGTAGCTCGTATCAAAGGTAAGCTGGTTACGCGACACGGGGGTTTTCTTTTCATAACGGTACCCCATCGCCGCGTGAAAATCCTCACCCGGGTCAAGATTGAATTCAATGCTGCCCGTGCTTACCGTCTGGCTCTTGGGCGCTATGTCCAGTTCTCCCTCGATATAGAACCAGTCATAAGGTCTTAATTCGAGATCGAAATTAAGGTTCTCGAACCGCTCTTCATCAAAAGCGAATGATCTTTTCTTCATATTGAACAGATAGTCCACGCCGGCTATGAACCTGACGAGATCCACGGATTCCAATTCGCCGCCGACATGCCGTTTTGTCTGCAGTTTATTTTCCAGCGAGAACCTGACCCCGTTCCTCTTTTCTACCCTGTCGATATCGTCCATGTAGAACAGTTTATCCCTGTCCACGGTCGGCTGGTGCAAGTAGAAATAATCGACAGTGGGCACCACGATATGCCTTAGCCCGTTTATATCGAGCCCCCAGGCGTTCGTCGACACATCGAACACCCTGTGATAACGGGAAAATATGTTTATACCGCCCCCTACGGCCGTCCTTGCCGAGCCGGAGGCTCCTTCCCGCTTCGTCTTGGAATACAGCGTCTCTCTGAACGTCCCATAAGGGGTCAGATTGATAGGGCCGAACGCGGTGACATATGAAAGCTTGTGGTGTGAATCGAACCTGGCAGTTTCTTCCGTAGGATTGCTGATAAAAGCGTATTCTTTCTTGAAGTTCGTCGCCCTCATTTCCGAACTGTAATATAAAGGCAGATCCCACAACCGCTGGTCCGGTATTTCCAGCTTCAGTTCCGGCATCTTTTCGACAACGGTATAAAAATCATTGAACCGCAGATTGGCCGTTAAACTGAAAGTATAGTTTTGTTTAGCGGATATTATGGAGGCATAGTTCAGCGGGACAGGGTTGTTCTCTTCATACTCGTTATAAAAATAATCCTTCAGCACGTACTCGTCATTCTGCTTGTTGAACTCCATCATCCCGACCGTTGTGGGATCGAATTCAATGCGGTGTTTCCACTGGAACCTGGCCCTCATCTCCGGATCGGTCGATTCGCCTTCCCGGAAAGCCTTTTTCGAGTAAGTTCCCCATCCGTTCTGTTCGATGAAATACATCCGGAAAAGGCCGTATCCGAGGCCTTCCAGCCCGAAATCGGCGGGATCATAGTAAATATTGGCGCCCTGGGCGAAGCCCTTTTTCGTCCTGTAATCCATAAGCACGTCGACCTTGCTGTTGCCTCTTATGTGGAAACGCCAGGCCGAAAGCAGGAAATACCCCCAGTCGGAATTGCTCCCGGGGATGAATTGCACTTTCGCGCGGCTTTGTATTATGGGGTGATAGTAATAAGGGAACCAGAGGACGGGTACTTTTCCGATGTAGGCGACCACGTTCTTGGCAATGATCTTGTCATCCGGGAAAACCTGTATCTCTTTTGCCGCGATCCTGTAATGGGGTTCGTCCAGATCACAGGTAGTAACATATCCTTTCCTGAGCAGATACTCGTTCTCGCCCACCTTACCGGTCTCTTCCGCCTTGCCGAACCACGGGAAAGCGTCGACTTCGCCGCCTATTATCTCGCCCACCTTGTTGGTAAAATCATACCTGATGCGTTCACCGGTGAGCGTGCCTTCGGCCTGCTCTATGCGAACGTTCCCTTCGCATAAGGCCACTCTGGCCCTGGTATTCACCTCTATCCGGTCGCAGGTCAGTTTAACGTCGCCATAGGTTATGGAAACATTACCGTTTGCCGCTATCTTTCCCTCTTTTTCGAAGAACTCGACCTTGTCGCCGTCGACTATTATCGGCTGGCCGGGTTTCATGAGCTTAGCCAGATCCCCTTCGACGGCTTTATCGCGCTTTACCGGCTTGGCGGGTTCTTTTTCCTTCTCGGCCTTTGTCCCCTCTGCCGCAGGTTCGGCCGGGCGCTCCGGTGCCTGTTCAGGCACTTCCTCTTTCACTTTGGGCTCAGCCGGACGTTCCGCTTCCCGCTTTGCGCTCGGCGCTTCTTTCTGCACTCCGGCCTTCTGTTCTTCTTCCACGCGGGCAAGGCGTTCCGCTTCCGACTTCGCGCTTCGCGCTTTGCGCTTTGCTTCTTCCTGCGCCTTTTCTTCGGCCAGCTTTCGCGCTTCGGCTTCCTGTTTTTCTTTCTCGCGGGCAAGGCGTTCCGCTTCACGCTTTGCGCCTTGCGCTTCGCGCTTTGCTTCTTTCGCGCGTTTCTTCTCTGCCTTCTCGTCCTCCTGCTGCTGCCGGTAACGCTCCTCCTCGACGTCAAGCTGCTCCAGGAACGCGTTGGCCATGCGGCTCGTCGGATCAAGCTTCCGGGCCTTTTCGCCGTAACTTCGGGCCGCTTTATAGTTATGCTCGTAACGCGCCTCACGGCCTTTTTCGAGAAGACGGTATATCTGGAGGTTGCGCTTCCTCTCTTTTTCTTCCTCCTGGGCCTTTATACGTTCCTCTTCGGTCCGGTATTTTTTTGCGCCGGGCCAGGACGGCAGCCAGTCCTGCGACCTTGCCTCCAGGGGAAAACTCCCGCCTCCCAGCAAGATCGCCAAAAGAAAACACAGATACCTGAAAATCCTCTTATTCCTCACCTTTTAGTCTCCAATCCCCGTTATTAGGCACAAGGCCCAAGGTGCAAGATTTCGTGTCATGTGTAATGTGTTATGACCACACAACACGACACTTGACACATAACACGCCCCTTCACCCATCACACCGCGCATACCTTGTTCCGGCCGCCTCTCTTGGCTTTATACAAAGCGGTGTCGGCTTTTTCTATCAAAAACTCCACGCTATCCCCGTCCTCAGGATAAGTAGCTACTCCTACGCTAACGGTCGTTTTGACGCTCTCGTCAAACGCCTTTATCTCTTTGAGTTCCACGGCCTTGCGGAGACGCTCGGCTACGGACATGGCCAGATCTTTGGCCGTATCCGGAAGCACCACGCAGAATTCTTCCCCTCCGTATCTGGCTATCATGTCGACCTCACGCACGGAATTTTTAAGTTTCTCTGCTATCTTCTTAAGCACGGCATCGCCCACCAGATGGCCATGCTTGTCATTGCACTCCTTGAAATGATCGACGTCGATCATGCCTACGGAAAAAGTAAGGCCGAGACGTCTTGCGCGATCGACCTCCTCCTCAAGACGGTCCATTAAATACCGCCTGAGGTAAACCTCCGTAAGACCGTCCACTATCGAAAGCTCCTGGACCTTTTCGTAAAGCTCGACTTTCCTGAATTCCAGGGCTATCTGCGGCATAAGGATCCTGAACCTGCCGTAGCTGGATTTCGTGGCACCTTCTATCGCCAGTATAGCGGAAAGTTCCTTTCCCGCGAATAAAGGGAACACCATTAAGGTATCGGCCCGTATGTTCAGCGGATCGAAAACCCCGCTTTCGTCGGACTTGGCCGCGAAAAAGGGCTTATTGCCGTGTTTTTCGCAATACCCGACCATCCCCTCATAATCCAGCACCTTGCCGGGGTCTTCGTAATAATCCCCTCCCCCGGAGCGCTTTGATATCCCCCTCAGGAACTCACCCTTACTGAATATCAGCAAATGCGTCGTTTCGAAGCTGAAGTTCTCCCCGAGGAAAACGAGCAAGGCGTTCAGCAAGTCCTCGAACTTCAGCACCGGGGCCAGTTTTTTCGTTATTTCATAAAGCCGTGATATCCGGTTAAGCTCGCTCTCGATCTTTCGTCCTCTCCGGTCTATAACATCAAGTTCGTTCACTATATTGTTATACCGCAATTCTTCCGATCGGATGTTCGACTTATTATAACCGGCGAAAATTTCGTAGAGCGCCCTGACCAGGTAACTCGCGGCCGCGCAGGAAGCAAAAAGGAGAACAAGAACAAAAATATCGACCGGGTTAAGGGCTCCCAGGAACGAATAGAACACAAAGAACATTACGTTGGTTCCCAGCATGATGCCCGTGAAAAGCGGGGTTATCACGAACGGCGCCACCATAAAGAGCAGCGAGATCATATATATGAATAGATACTCGTCACCCTGCGGGTACTTATAGCAAAGC
Organism: uncultured Planctomycetia bacterium; assembly: GCA_964565425.1. Classification (GTDB taxonomy): domain Bacteria; phylum Omnitrophota; class Gorgyraeia; order Tantalellales; family Tantalellaceae; genus CAZMEZ01. Next base: position 26,973 of record CAZMEZ010000014.1, read on the forward strand.
CAGCTGATAAGCATCAGCAGGAGATTCGCGCCGTATATCAGTGCCACCTTCATTTTGAACATACTACGTTCTTGCCTTTCGCTTTCGCTTCGTACAACATCCTGTCGGCTTCCCAGATTATGTCGTCCTTGAGCTTTGCGTCTTTCGGGAACATCGCGACACCTATGGAAACAGTAACGTACTGTTTTTCACGGCGCAGCACCACGGGTTTGCCCTCTATCTCTTTCCGTATGTCCTCGGCGAGGTTCATCGCGTCTTTTTTGCCGCAGTCAAGCGACAGAAAAACGAACTCTTCCCCCCCGTATCTTCCCACCATATCTCCCGCCGACGCTTTTGACATCAGGATCCGGCCTATGTTCTTCAGAACGGCATCGCCGGCGATGTGCCCGTGTCTGTCGTTAAATTCCTTGAAATTATCGATGTCCAGCATAAGTAGCGCAAAAGTCCTGTCTCCGCGAAGAGCCCTCTTCACTTCTTCTTCGAGCCGTTCCATGAAAAATCTGCGCACATAAAGGCCTGTAAGGCTGTCCTTTATCGCCAGCTCCTCGGTCTGTCGGAAGAGCCTCGCATTTTCAAGCGCTACCGATCCGAGTTCCCCGATAATGTCCAACACCCTCAGCTCATGCTGTTCAAAAGCCGATTCCCGGAGGCTATCGACCCTTAAGAGACCCATTACGTTGCCCTCTATGATGAGAGGTTTGCTCATCAGCGAAGTAAAATCCACTTCGGTGTCTTCGTCCTCGACCGAAAACCTGAAGTCCTTTCTCACGTCCCGGACCAGAAGGCTCTTCATGTTCTTCATCACCCACCTGTCGAATATACCGCCTTTTTTCAACATGGCGGACTTCCGGTCCTTCCCCTTAAACGCGCAGGAAAGGTTAAGTTCGTTGCGGGCCTCATCGACCATGTAAAGGAGCACTCTCTTGTCACCTTTTTCCCCGCCGAACAATTCAAACGTCTTTTCCGTCACTATCTTTATTATCTCATCGGAGAACAGGGTAACGCTCAGATTGTCGGCGATATTCTTGAGGTTGAGAAGGCTATCCACCTTCTCCCCCATGGCAATAACTTCCGCTTCCCTGTTTTTTTTGTGGTTGCTGATCAGATTTATGTCCTCTTCGATCTTTTCTATCGTGACGGTGTAGTCCTGGGTGGAGACGTTTATCTTCCTGAATATATAATACCCCGTAAAACTGTTCAGGAAGAAGGCCAGTATAAGCACCCCGTAATAATACGGCGTGAGGGCCGTAAGCGGTTTATACAGGAATATCATGGCTACCAGGAAAGAGGCCAGCCCCCCCATCACCCCCATGCAGGACCAGAAGAACATGATGACCAGGCTCATCAGTATCATTATGCTGATAACGACCATCTCAAGGTGCTGGACCTGTCCCCTGAACAGGGGGACCATTTTGATAAGGAAATATAGCAATCCCGTGAAAAGGATAAAAGAGAACGGTATAAGGAGATTCTTTTTAGCGAAAGGGGTCATAAAAAATCAGACGATTGTTTTTTCGGTCGCTTTATCAAAGAAATGGATATTGCCCGTGTCAAGAACGACATCCATGTCCTGATTTATCTCGGGGTTGGCGTCGCCCGCGGCCCTTGCCACCAGAACGTGTTTTCCGGTATTCAAATGTATATATACCTCTGAACCGAGATGTTCGACGATTTCGCATGTCATGGTGACTATATTTTCGGGCGGAGCTTCCGAGACGAAAAGTTTGTCGTAGATATCTTCGCTCCTCACGCCCATTATCACCCTCTTGTCCGTATAGTCCTGCAGCGCGTTATACATGCCCTCTACGATCCTGACCCGAAAGTTGCCTTCGTCAAAATAAAGCCTTCTCTCTCTCTGGATGATCTTGCCTTCCATGAAATTCATCGGCGGCGCCCCTATGAAACTGGCAACGAACTTGTTGACAGGATGGTTATACACGCTGGTTGGGGCGTCTATCTGCTGTACCACTCCGTCCTTCATAACGACTATCCTGTCGCCCAGGGTCATAGCTTCCGTCTGGTCATGCGTAACATAAACCATCGTGGCCTGCAGCCTTATGTGCAGGCGGTGAAGCTCCATCCTCATCTGTACTCTGAGTTTGGCATCGAGGTTGCTCAATGGCTCGTCGAAAAGGAACACCGTGGGTTTGCGGACTATTGATCGTCCGACCGCCACGCGCTGGCGCTGTCCTCCGGAAAGTTCCCTCGGCCTGCGGCCCAGAAGTTTTTCCAGGCCGAGTATCCCCGCGGCCTCCTTCACCCTCGAATCTATCTCTTCCTTGGGATATTTTTTAAGTTTGAGCCCGAAGGCCATGTTCTCATAGACCGTCATGTGGGGGTATAAAGCGTAGTTCTGGAAAACCATGGCGATATCACGGTCCTTGGGGGGTATGTTATTGACAACACGGTTGTTGATATAGATGTCGCCCTCGGTAGCCGCCTCGAGCCCGGCTATGAGCCGAAGCGTGGTTGATTTGCCGCATCCCGAAGGCCCGACAAGCACGACGAACTCTTTGTTCTCCACGCCGAAATTAACATTATTTACGGCTAATACCCCTCCGGGAAATACCTTACTTACTCCCTTCAAACTAACCTGTGCCATATCGCCACCTTCTGGCTAACAAACATATTCAGTCCTACATACGATATCCGTCGGCAAATGTCTATCCGTCACGCGTCACCCGTTACGGCCTTTTTAAATAATCTATCAGCTCTGTAAGGGTCTCCTTCATGTCTTCACGGTGAACGATAAGGTCTATCAGTCCGTGTTCCAGCAGGAACTCCGAGCTCTGAAACCCCTCCGGCAACTCCTGCTTGATCGTCTGCTGTATGACCCTTGGTCCAGTAAACCCTATAAGCGCTTTCGGTTCCGCGATTATCATATCTCCGAGCGAAGCGAAACTTGCCATGACACCCGCCATCGTGGGGTTCGTAAGCACGGAAATGAACACGCCCCCGTTCCTGTTAAGCCTGTCGAGAGCGGCGCTCGTTTTCGCCATCTGCATGAGCGAAAGCATTCCTTCGTACATTCTCGCCCCGCCGCCGGAACCCGATGTTATTATAAGCGGTATCTTCTCCCTGTCCGCGTGTTCGATCAGCCTCGTTATCTTTTCCCCTACGACGGATCCCATCGATCCCATTATAAAACGTGAATCCGTCGCGCCTATGGCGGCTCGCCTGCCGTTTATGCGGGCCTCGCCCACAACAGCGGCTTCCTTGAGACCGGTGATCTTCTGGTCCTTTTTTATCTTTGCGGGATAATCACTGGGGCCCTTGAATTTGAGAGGGTCCTTGCTTGTCATATCCCTGTCGATCTCTTCGAACGAATCAGGATCCACGGTGCAACGTATCCGCTCATAAGCCCCTATCCTGAAGTGGTAATCGCACTTCGGGCAGACTTCAAGATTATCCTTGAGCGTTTTGTTGTAAAGCATCTCCCCGCATTCGGGACATTTCGTCCACAATCCGCCGGGGATATCCTTTTTCCTCGCCCTCCCGAATATGGGTTTTTTCGAAAAAAATACCATTTTTTCTTAGGCCTTGACCTTGGCGTTCTCGAACAGATTTATCACAAGCCCCGAAAGCGGCTTGGGATAAAAATACGTGGACTTCTGTGGCATCATCTCACCGCGCTCCGCCACCGCCTTCATCTGCCCTATCCGCGTAGGATTGAGGAAAAAGGCCGCCACGTGGCTCCCGTCCTTCACGAGCCGTTCACCCTCCCCGGGAACTTTCACGTAAGTTATGTTGCCTTCCTTGCCGCTGACGGAGAGGATCTTCCCGAATATCGCCGAATGCAGGACGCTCACGTCCAGGTTCTTCCAATCTTCCGTTTTCTCGTCGGTCATGAGAGCGAATATCGCGTCCCTGTTTCTGGGCTTGATAAGGACGTGCTTTTTGCCGCCGAAATACCCGAAAGCGTGACCTTGCGCGAACTCTTTCTCAAGCGCGTTCATGAGAGCCGGGAGATCCTCGTAGAAAACGGTATCAAAATAATCCCCGAGCTTACTGATGACCTCGTCTTCCCCGACGGGCATTTCCTTTACGACCCTGTGCGTCGCCATGATGGTAAGGTTCTCGGAATCCGCCATGTCGGTAAAATACATCATAACGTGATCGGCGCTTCCGTCGTAATCTTTTTCCCGCCTCCGCATGTCACGGTACATCCTTGCGACCTCGTAGCGGTGATGACCATCGGCTATGAACAGCTTCTTCCCCTTCATCCAGGAAACTATCGTCTTTAATGCCGCCGGATCCGAAACGCGCCAGACAGCGTTCCTTTCCCCGTCAACCGTTATGTCGATAGCCGGCTCCGCGGCGGCTATATTTTCCTCGAGAACGTTCTTTATTTTTCCTTCCGGATCGTGATAAAGACTGAATATGGGACTTAGATTCCCCCCCACCTGTTTTATCAGGTTCATCCGGTCCTCTTTGGGCTTGGCGAGGGTGCGTTCGTGAGGGAGAAGCGCGTCACCCGACGATTCCCCGATCTTCATCAGGCCGATAAACCCCACCCTTCGGCATCTTTTTCCCTTGTGTTCGTATTCCTGAAGATACACGTAAAAGCTGTCATCCCTGTCGCTCGCGAGGACGCCTTCTTCCTGCCATTTGTCGAGAAAGTCCCTGGCACGCGTATACTTATTCGCGCCGGCGCTGTCGCCTTCGAGGTCCTTGCCCAGGATAAGCCTTATAACATTATGCGCGTTCGCTTTGTACAACTCATCACGCTGGCTTTCCGAGATCACGTCATAAGGCGGGGCAATGACGCTCGAGTGATCGGCGCCTATCTTGTCCGTATCGTACAACAGTCCTTTGAAGGGCCTTATTTCCGCCATAATACCAGCCTTGCTAATATAATACCGAACACCATACCTGCCACATTCGCCAGCACGTCCCCCACCGCAGCGCTCCTGCCGGGAACGAACCGCTGGATCAGTTCCATTAAAATACCATATCCACTACCTAATATCAATGTTAATAATATAGATCTGGAAGAAAATCCGCGCCCGGTGCCGTATAAACCCTTCCCGATAAGGACCGCCAGGACCGTATATTCAAAGAAATGGGCCATCTTATCAAAATATCCCAGTGTGAGGGGCGGATGCAACCTGTACGGTAATATGGCAAAGAAGAGTATAATGACGCACCATATCAATGTGGGCGCCCAGGCAAACACGTGTCTGTCGTCTTTTACCCAGCTTAGCATGCCGTGTCCTTCCGGTTGTGTCATGTGTTATGTGTCATGTGTCATGATATGTGATGAACCATGACACGTGACACTTTTATTCCTTGCACGGGCAATCGCAGGACCCGGGACAGGAAGAAGGTTTGTCTTCGCCCTTCTTCGCGCCGCCTTTGTAATCCGTCTGGTAAAAACCTTTGCCTTTGAAGATTATGCCCGCGCCGGCACCGATAATGCGTTTCACTTTACCTCGGCATTCAGGGCATACTTCGATCGGCGCCTCCGTTATGCTCTGGAACTCTTCGAAACGGTAACCGCATTTCTCGCATTTATATTCATATGTCGGCATTGCTCTCCCCTTTTAAGATCCCGTCACGCGTCACCCAAATATATCTTTCACCTTACCCAGGATATTCTTCTTCCCCGAAGCCTTTTTCCCCTGAAAGGTCGCCTCGAATTCCCGCAATAACTGTTTCTGCCGGGCATCCAGGTTCTTCGGTATCTCTACCTGGACCTTGACGAGTTGATCGCCCCTGCCCCTGCCGTCGAGACGCTTGATACCTTTACCTTTTATTCTGAAAATATGTCCGCTTTCCGTCCCGGCGGATAAGGATATCTCCTCCTCGCCGTCTATGCCCGGCACCTTTACCTCGTCCCCGAATACCAGCTGGGCGAACGACACCGGTATAATACATAAAAGGTCGTAATCGCGCCTGGAAAAGAACTTATCCTTGCGGACCGATATAAGGACAAAGAGGTCGCCGGCGGGTCCGCCGCTGCTGCCCGGCTCGCCTTCCCCGGATAGTCTCAATCTCACGCCCGTATCAACGCCGGCAGGGACTTTGACGTCTATTTTTTTCAAGGTTTCCGTCCTGCCCAGGCCGTTACATTTCGGGCAAGGTTCCTTTATGATCTCCCCCTCGCCCCCGCATGTATCACACGTCCTGGATATGCTGAAAAATCCGCCGGACTGCCTGATCTGCCCCGCGCCACCGCATCTGGGGCAAGTGTCCTTACCGGTGCCCGGTTTCGCCCGGGAACCTTTGCAGGAGGAACATATCTCGTATTTGCGGACCTTTATCTGTTTGGTAACGCCCTTGACGGCTTCGAGAAAATCCAGCTTAAGCGTATGTTCCAGGTCCCTGCCCCGCCGCGGGCCTCTCCTCTGCCTTCCCCCGAAACCGAACATATTCTCAAAGAGGTCTCCGAAAGCGCCCCCGAAGACCTCACGGAATATGTCCGAGGGGTCATGGAATCCGAACCCGCCGAAACCCGCCCCGGGTTCGAAGGCGGCTTCACCGAACTGATCGTACCGGGTCTTTTTCCGGGGGTCGCTCAGCACCTCATAAGCGTGGGATATTTCCTTGAACCTGTCTTCGGCCTCTTCGTTCCCGGGGTTCTTGTCGGGATGGTACTTGAGGGCAAGTTTCCTGTAAGCGCTTCTTATCTCATCCGCGGTCGAGTCCCGGCTAATACCCAGTATTTCGTAATAGTCAGACATATTTAGAAAGGTTCCCGGTACCAGGTTTTAGGTGGCAGGTTTTAGGTTCTCACAGCGTTCAAACAACCTAGAACCTAGCACCTAAAACCTGCTCTTATTTTTTCTCCTTGTCGTCATCAACCTTATAATCCGCGTCGACGACATCTTCGTCGCTTTTCTTCTGTTCTCCGCCCTGCTCGGCGCCCTGTGCTCCCTGCGCTCCCTGCTGCTGCGCCTTCGCCTGCGCGTCCTTGTATATCTCTTCGGACAGCTTATGGCTGGCCTTCTGCAGGTCTTCCATGACTTTCTTTATCTCGCCGGCGTCTTCCGAATCGAGTTTCTTTTTGGCGTTCTCCACGGCCTCGTTTATTTTCTTTTTCTCGTCCTCGGAGATCTTTTCCCCGAAATCCTTCACGGCCTTTTCCGTGGCGTATATGAAGGAATCCAGCTGGTTCCTGGCCTCTATAAGCTCCTTTCTCTTCTTATCCTCCGCCTCGTGCTCCTTCGCGTCCCTTTTCATCTTTTCTATCTCTTCCTTGGAAAGGCCGCTCGAAGACTCTATGCGTATGGACTGCTCCTTGCCGGTCGCCTTGTCTTTTGCCGAGACATGCACTATGCCGTTCGCGTCTATGTCGAATGTCACTTCTATCTGCGGGATGCCCCTCGGCGCGGGCGGTATCCCTATAAGATCAAACCGGCCGAGTGTCCTGCTATCGGATGCCATTTCCCTTTCCCCCTGAAGGACATGGATCGAAACGGCGGTCTGGTTATCAGCCGCCGTCGAAAAGATCTGGCTCTTCTTGGTGGGTATCGTCGCGTTCTTCTCTATAAGCTTCGTCATCACGCCTCCGAGAGTCTCTATCCCGAGCGAAAGCGGAGTAACATCCAGAAGCAGAACATCTTTAAGGCTTTCTTCGCCGCTCAATACACCTCCCTGGATCGCCGCGCCCATGGCGACGACCTCATCGGGGTTAACCCCCTTGTGAGGTTCTTTCCCGAATATCGCTTTTACCACTTCCTGTACCTTAGGCATGCGGGTTTGTCCGCCCACGAGTATTACCTCGTCGATATCCTTTGCCGAATATCCCGAATCCTTAAGAGCCTTGTAACACGGCTCTTTCGTCCTTTCCACCAGGTTGTCCACGAGCTGTTCCAGCTTGGACCTGGTGAGGGTCATCGTCAGGTGTTTAGGGCCCGCCGCGTCCGCCGTGATAAAAGGAAGGTTTATTTCTGTCTGCTGATTCGAGGAAAGCTCGCACTTTGCCTTCTCGGCGCCTTCCTTAAGTCTCTGAAGGGCCATCTTGTCGTTCCTGAGGTCGATCCCCTGCTCCTTTTTGAACTCTTCCGCCATCCAATCGATTATCTTCTGGTCAAAATTGTCGCCGCCCAGATGCGTATCACCGTTGGTCGACTTTACTTCGAAAGTGCCTTCGCCTACATCAAGTATCGATATATCGAAAGTACCGCCTCCGAGGTCAAAGACGGCTATTTTCTCGTTCTTTTTCCTCTCAAGGCCGTACGCAAGGCTGGCCGCCGTCGGCTCGTTGATGATCCTTAATACCTTGAGCCCGGCTATCTCTCCCGCATCCTTGGTCGCCTGTCTCTGTGAATCGTTAAAATACGCGGGCACCGTGATAACGGCATCGGTGACCTTCTCGCCCAGATAATCTTCCGCGGTCTGTTTCATCTTCTGCAGGACCATGGCCGATATTTCAGGAGGGGTGTATTTCTTGCCCTGGGCCACCGCGACCACATTGCCCTTGTCGTCCTCGTCGACCTTGAACGGTACAAGTTTTTCCTCTTCCATCACCTCGGAATGTTTTCTGCCCATGAAACGCTTGATGCTGAATATCGTATTGTCCGAATTGGTGACGGCCTGGCGTTTTGCCGGCTGGCCGACGAGTTTTTCCCCGGATTTAGTAAAAGCTACAACGCTGGGCGTGGTCCTCGCGCCTTCAGCGTTCTGTATAACCTTGGGTTCCTTCCCTTCCATCACGGCCACACAGGAATTGGTCGTTCCCAGATCGATACCGATTACTTTACCCATTTTTCCCTCCTTCTATTTGATATAAGGTTGACGATATGTTTGTGTCAGAGTGTCAGAGTTCTTTGACGCTCTGACACTAGCGAGCGAAGCGAGCGATGACACGATGACACTGTGACACTATGACACTTCCGTCATTTATCCTGACTTTCAGACCCGCCTGGCTCTCCCGGAAAATTCTTGGCGACTACCACCTGCGCCGGGCGCAAAAGCCGCTTGTTCAACATATAGCCGGCGCGCACTTCCTCCAGGATAATACCGTCGGGGTGCTCATCCGTCTCAACGACAGAAACAGCGTCATGTATGTTGGGGTCGAAATTCTCCCCTATCGTCTTTATTTTTTCAACACCGTTCTCTTCTATTATCCTGTGGAACTCTTTCTGCACCATCTTTATCCCGTCCATGACCGCTGTTTTGTCTTTCGCCTTTTCCATGGCCGCGAGGGCCAGGTCGAAATTATCGACTATCGGGAACAGCTGTGAAACCAGGCTTTCGTTAGCGAACTTCATGTGTTCCCATTTTTCCTTCTCGATGCGTTTGCGCGTATTTTCATACTCGGCGTGCACCTTAAGCCACCTGTTATAGTATTCGTCGCGCTCTTCCGCTTTTTTCCTGAGCCCTTCATATTCGTCGTCCGAGAGCCGGACCCCGACGGGTTCTCCCGCGGCCCCGGTCTTTTTTTCCGGAGCTTCTTTTCCTTCTTCCTTCTTATGCCGCATCCTCCACCCCTAACCGTTGAGCTCTTCCAGTTTAAGGCTTATAAGGTCCGAAAGACATATGAGCGTCCTGAGCGCGTGGTCATAATCCATCCTGGTGGGACCGATAACGCCCATCCTGCCGACTATCCTGCCGCCCAGCGAATACCCCGAAGTTATGATCGTGCATTCCCTCAGCATGCTGGATATATTCTCGTCCCCGATATGCACCCGGAGGCCTTCGTGACGAAGATCGTTCTTCATCACCCTGAGCAGCTCCCCTCCTCCGGAGAAAACCCGGAGCATATTACGCGTAACGTTTATATCGCGGAACTCGGGCTCGTCCATGAAATAATCCAGGCCTTCCCAGTATATCTCGTTCTCTATGTCGTTCTCTATCACCGTATCGATTATGTTGAGGGCGGCGCCGGCGGATCTGATCACGTCCCCGCTCATGTCTCCGTTACCCCGAACCATGGTCTTTTTCAGGTCATCGTAGATGGATAATATATTTCTTCTTTCGTAATTGGAATTTATATAATTGGCTATCTCATCCAGATCTGTTTTTTTGAGTTCTTTCTCGAGCCTTACGACGCAATTCTTCACGTCATTCGTCATCGTGACCAGAACGGCAAGAACGGTCTCTGCCCTTACCTTCACAAGCTCCAGATGTTTCAGGTATGAATATTCGATGCCGGGCCACATCACGACGCCCGCGTTGCGCAGTTCGCGGCTTATGAGATGCGAAGTGGTCCGGATAACCTCGCGGATCGTCTTTATCCTGCGGTTGTATTCCACGGCAAGGCGCTGGGCTTCTTTTTTCCTGAAACCTATCCCGTCCCGTATCATATCCACATATTGCCTGTACCCCTTGTTCGTCGGCACACGGCCCGCTGACGTGTGCGGTTGTTCGATATAACCCTCGTCCTCCAGCTCGGCCATGATATTCCGGACGGTCGCGCTCGACACATTCCCGCCCATCCTTCCCGCCACCACCATGGAACTTACGGGCGCGGCCGATGAGACATATTCATGCACGATATGATCCAGAACGATCAGTTTCCGCCGCTCTTTATTATTAGTCTTTCCGGTAGGCATATTGTAACCTGTAATAACTATTATAGTAACCAGCGTTTTAGCACTCAGTTAATCCGAGTGCTAAATTATAACATTTTGAGGCGGGATGTCAAGGGGTTTGTGGGGCAGGTTCTAGGTTTCAGGTTTCAGGTTTCAGGTTTTTACGGCAGGCGTTCAGACAACCTAGAACCTAGCACCTAAAACCTATCACCTTGTCCCTACTTCTTCTCCCTCAAATACTTGAATATCGCGTACTTCACGTCTCTCGGCACCCGCGCCGATATGAATATCCCCTTATCCGTGAACTCTTCCCTGCGTATCATTCCTTTTTCCCTTATGGCCGTCACGACCTCGTAATGCTTTTGCGGCAGCACGAGTTCGATGTCTTCCATATCCTTTTGCATGAGCTGGACTATCCTGTCAATCACTTCGCCCAGGCCTTCTTTATGAAGCGCCGAGATCACCAGTGGATTCTCGAATTTACGCTTTATTCTCTCCACGTCGAGCTCGTCAGGCACTTTATCCGCCTTGTTGAGCAGTGTGACCACGGGCTTTTTCTCCACCCCGAGCTCCTCCAGAACCTCGAACACGGCGCCCTTCTTGAGATCAATAAGATCATCGCTCATGTCTATAACGTGGAAAAGTATATCCGCGGATATAACCTCTTCCAGTGTGGCCTTGAAACTTTCTATCAGGTGATGCGGCAGATCATGAAGGAACCCTACCGTGTCCGAAATAAGCGCCGTCTGGTTATTGGGAAGATGCACCTTTCTTGTCGTCGGGTCAAGCGTGCTGAAAAGCTGATCACGGACCTTTGCCTCAGCATCGGTAAGCGCGTTGAAAAGGGTGGATTTACCCGAATTGGTGTACCCCACCAGCGCGACCGTGAGCATTGAGAATTTTTCGCGCTGGGTCCTTCTCAATTCGCGCTGTCGCGTTATATCCTTGAGCGAGCGTTTCAGCTTTGCGATACGTTCACGCACGCGACGCCTGTCTACCTCGAGCTGCTGCTCGCCGGGGCCCCTCATGCCGATACCTCCCGCGGCGCCTCTCTGCCTAGACAAGTGAAGCCACATCCGGCTGAGCCGCGGGAGAAGATACACCAGCTGCGCGAGCTCCACCTGGACCTTTCCTTCGTTCGAAGTCGCGCGGCGCGCGAATATGTCGAGTATAAGCTGTGTGCGGTCCACTATCTTGACCTTGACCACTTCTTCGAGGTTCTTTTGCTGGGAAGGCGAAAGATCATTGCTGAAAACAACGACATCGGCGCCGCCCTGGTCGACAAGCGCCGCTATATCCGCGGCTTTTCCCTTGCCTATAAAAAAGTTGGGCGTAAGCGTTTTTCTGCGACAGGTCTCGCTCGCGATTATATCCACGCCGCATGACCTGGTGAGGCTTTCAAGCTCTTTTACCTTTTGTTCAAGGGACCAGGCCTCCTTGCCTATCTCTTCGACGGTAACAATAACCGCCTTTTCCCTTTTTTTAGCTGTGGATCGTGTAATGACCATAAAAATTTAAAAGTCAAAAACAAAAAATCAAAATCATATTTTAAAATTCAAAATTTTTGGATTGGAGCGTTATCGCGCGTTTAGAATAAAGAATGAAATCATGGCCAGAAACTCAAAATCCCCTGGCATTAAAGAACCCTTGATGTATAGCGAATGCTTTTGCCTTAATTAATTTTAAATTTTGAATTATGATTTTTCATTTTACATTTTTCATTTTCAATTTTTCCATGATATCCCCCGCTATCGCCCCAACTTCCCTGTCCGCGTTTACCCAGACTATCCGCCTGTCCGCCCTGAGCCAGGTAAGCTGCCTCTTGGCATAGCGCCGGGTGTTCTTTTTAAGCTCTTCCTTCGCCCACTCAAGACTCCGCTTCCCGTCCAGATACGCCGCGACCTCTTTTATCCCCAGGGCTTTTCCCGCCGTCAGGCTGAGACGCCTGCCCCTCAGAGACCTTACCTCATCGACAAGTCCCGCTTCGAACATTTTCTCGACGTTCGCGTTTATGCGTTCGTACAGGGTCTTCCTCGGGAGCTCGAGGCCAAAAAACCCGCAATCGTACTTCGCGGAAATGCCTTCCGACTCGGCTTTCTTCTTATGGATAGTACTGCCCGAGGCATTGTATACTTCGAGCGCCCGGATCACCCGGCGCAGGTCATTCGGGTGCAGCTTATCCGCGGTCTCGGGATCGACCTTCTTAAGCCGGTCATGGACGCATTCATTCCCTTTTTCTTTCGCGATATCGCTGAGGCTCCGGCGCAGGTCCTCGTCTTTCGGCGGTGACGAGAAGATACCGTCGACAAGCGCCTTAATGTAAAGCCCCGTTCCTCCGGCCACTATAGGCATGCCGCACCTGACGATCAATGTGCGGATAATATCCCCGGCACGAGCGGCAAATTTCGCCGCGTTATATTCCTCTTCGGGAGGGATCATCTTTACCAGGTGATGCGGGACCCGGGATAGAAGATCCCCCGAAGGCGCCTGGGTGATAACATCCATGTCCCGGTAAACCTGCATGGAATCGGCGGACACGATCTCACCGTCCAGCCTTTCGGTAAGAGATACAGCAACGGCCGACTTGCCCGATGATGTGGGTCCAACGATAAAAATGACTTTAGGTTTCATATTAAAGGTTAAAGGTTAAAGGTTAAAGGTTAAAGGTTAAAGGTTAAAGGTTAAAG
>CAZMEZ010000015.1:0-36581 GCA_964565425.1 uncultured Planctomycetia bacterium
GGTATCCCCACGACCTTTATCATAGACCGCGAAGGACGCATAGCCGAAAAAGTCGTGGGATACAGGGACAGGGAGTTCTTTGAGAGCAGGATAAAGGAATTGTTGTAGGTGACGGGTGACATGTGACGGGGGTGGAATTTCTTCACTTTCCCCTTGACAAATGATACTAAAATGGTATCATTATAGTATGGGGTTAAAAGCGCCAGCACAGCCAAGGAGGTGGATCATGGAAGTTGCGGTAAGATACATGCTGCGCCCCGTTGCGCATTGCAAGGAGGGGTGCTGTAGAGTGTCCCGGGCATGACGTTAAACTGCCTCTCATTTCCCGCCCAGACACAGCCCCGCGGATGTATTTTGAGATCTACGCCGTCGGGGCTGTGAAGTAACTTAAAGCGGTCCGGTACGGCCTTAAGACATAAACATTGATCGTAAATTAGCAGTAGAAAGCTGATGCCGCATGTCATAGAATATTAGGGATACATTCCGAGAGCAAAATAAGGAAGGGAGAAAATATGAAGAAATACAGATGTAAGGTTTGCGGGTATATATATGATCCCGCGGAGAACGATAACGTTGCTTTTGAGGACCTCCCGGACGATTGGGTATGTCCGGAGTGCGGGGTGGGAAAGGACCAGTTCGAGGAAGCTTAAAACAGGAAAGATCCGGTAACAAATGAAAGCCGTCGAAATAAAAAAAGGCGTTCACTGGGTAGGCGCTATAGACTGGACCTTAAGGAATTTCCACGGGTATAGCACCGAAAGAGGGTCCACGTATAACGCTTATCTCGTGATAGATGAAAAGGTAGCGCTGGTAGATACCGTAAAGCATTATCTTTTCGAGGAAATGCTGGAGAGGATAAAGTCCGTTATCGATCCTTCAAGGATAGACTATATCGTTTCCAACCATGTAGAGATGGACCATTCGGGATGCCTGCCGCGCATAATGGACCTGTGTAAGAATGCCACCGTTATAACCTCGCCTAATGGCGAAAAGGGGCTAAAAAAACATTACAACGCGGATTGGAAAATGCGGGTGGTCAATACCGGCGACTCGGTCGGTATAGGAAAAAGAACGCTGAGTTTTGTGCTTACTCAGATGGTACACTGGCCGGATTCCATGGCAACGTATATCCCGGAAGAAAAACTGCTTCTTCCGAATGACGCTTTTGGCCAGCATATAGCTGCGCCCGAGAGGTTCGACGATGAACTTGATTGGGGTATATTAAAAGAAGAAGCCGCGAAATATTACGCCAATATAGTGTTACCTTTCGGGGCGCAGGTGCAAAAGGCCCTTGAAGCCGTTTCCGGACTGGATGTCGATATGATCGCTCCAAGCCACGGTATCATCTGGCGCAAGCACCTGAAGGACATGGTCGGTCTTTACCGGCAATGGTGCTCCAATGAGACAAAAGAGAAGGCCGTTATTATTTATGATTCCATGTGGCATTCCACGGAGAAGATAGCCAGGGCCGTTTACGAGGGGTTTGAGGAAAAGAAAATACCCGCAAGGCTTACGGACCTCAAGGCGGAGCATATATCCAACGTTATGACCCGGGTCCTGGATTCCAGGTATATTTGTGTGGGGTCACCCACGTTGAATAACGGCATGCTGCCGACGGTAGCGGCTTTTCTTGCGTACATGAAGGGGCTCGCGCCGAAGAACAGGAAGGGAATGGCGTTCGGTTCTTATGGCTGGGGAGGGCAAAGCGTCGGGCAGATAGAGGATGTGCTGAGGGGCTGCGGGTTCGAACTCATGGAACAGGCAAAGGTCCAGTACGTGCCGGACGAGGGAACGCTTAACGACATAAAGGAGAAAGTAAAAAGGGGGATATCATGACGAAGCTAAGAGAGATATACCGTTGTGAAGTGTGCGGTAATGTTGTCGAAATGCTTTACGAGGGGGTCGGGGAGCTTGTCTGCTGCGGCCAGCCGATGAAGAAACTTGAAGCAAAGACAAAAGACGAGGGCAAGGAAAAACACGTCCCGGTCATAGAAGAAGACGGAGAGGGGATACTCGTCAAGGTGGGCAGCGTGGACCATCCCATGGAGGAGAAACACTGCATCAAATTCGTGGAAATACTGACGGCTGACAAGATCCACCGCGCGGAACTTAAACCGGGGCAAAAGCCGCACGCGCGTTTTTGCGGTTGCATTAAAAAGTCGGATATCGCAGAAGTAAGGGAGTTCTGTAACGTGCATATGTTATGGAAAGCGTGACGAGTGACGCGTAACGAGTAAAAGTTGAAAGGGGAAATAGCTATGGGAAAGAAGAGCGTAAAGGGAACGCAGACGGAGAAGAACCTGCTGGCGTCTTTTGCCGGCGAATCGCAGGCGAGGAACAGGTACACGTATTTCGCCAGCGTTGCCAAAAAAGCCGGGTATGAGCAGATCGCGGCGATATTCCTTGAAACCGCCGAAAATGAGAAAGAACACGCCAAGCGTTTCTTTAAATTGCTCGAAGGCGGAGAGGTGGAGATAAACGCGGCGTATCCCGCGGGCGTGATAGGCGATACGAAGCAGAATTTAAAGGCCGCCGCCGACGGGGAGAAACTGGAATGGACCACGCTCTACAAAGACGCCTCCGGTATTGCCCGCGAGGAGGGTTTCGAGGAGATAGCCGTCCAGTTTGACGAGATAGCGGAGGTCGAGGAACAGCACGAAAAAAGATACAGAAAACTGCTTGAAAACCTCGAAAAAGGAACGGTATTCAAGAAGGGCGCGCCGATAAAATGGCACTGCCGGAACTGCGGATATGTCCACGAGGGACCGGAGGCTCCGGAGACCTGTCCGGCCTGCGCGCATCCCCAGGCGTATTACGAGGTTCTCGCGGAAAATTATTGAAATTGCAGGGGTTCGACATGTCGAACCCCTGCATAATATTGTAAGCAGGAGGTAGATGATGACTAAAAAGTTCTCCGGATGTGAGATAGCGGAGATCGGCATCCAGATAGAAAAGAACGGCAAGGAGTTCTATAATGAACTCGTCCGTTTAGCCGATAGCGCGGAAATGAAAACGGTATTCAAACTTCTCTCGGAAGCCGAAGAGAGGCATATAGGCATATTCCGCAGGATGTTCGATTCTTCCTGCGAATATAATCCCGGAGGCGCTTATACGGACGATTATTTCGCTTACATGAACGCACTCGCCGGCCAGTACGTGTTCACCCGGAAAGACAGGGGAACCGAAGTGGCCAGGGCCGTCAAGAACTTTTCGGAGGGGCTGGACCTGGGGATCCGTTTTGAGAAAGATTCCATCCTTCTGTACCGTGAGTTCCGCGAAATCGTGCCAGAAGAGGACAGGCCGCTCGTGGACGAGCTTATAGCCGAAGAGAAAGATCATCTAAGACAGCTGCTCGATCTGAAGAAAGGATATAAAACATGAAGAGCGTTAAAGTGTATAGCACACCGACCTGTCCCTTTTGCATGAGAGTCAAACAATATCTCAAGGACAACAGCGTGGCGTTTGAAGACCTCGATGTCTCTTCGGACCAGAACCTGGGTTCCGAGATGGTCGAGAAATCAGGCCAGATGGGTGTCCCGGTGCTGGATATCGAGGGCGAGATAATCGTGGGATTCGACAAGGACAGGATAGCGCAGACTTTGGGGCTCCAGTAAAGGCACACGTCACTCGTCACATGTCGCAAAATAAGGGTATAAATTGGCCACTAAAATATACGATATAATAATAATCGGGGCCGGACCTGCCGGCATAACCGCGGCCGTGTACGCCGCGCGCAAGCGCATGGACCTGCTTGTCCTTACGGGCGATATCGGGGGGCAGGCAACGTGGAGCGGTGACGTGGAAAATTACACCGGCTACCAGTTTATCACGGGAGCGGACCTTGCGGCCAAGTTCGAAGAGCACATGAAGACATATAAGGTTCCCGTGAAGCAGGGGGAGGAAGTCACCGGGATAAGTAAAGAGAGCAACGTCGTTATCGTCAACACGCGGAAGGCGGAATACAGGTCGAAAACGGCCGTTATAGCCTCGGGGAAGAGGTCGAAGGAACTCGGTGTCCCGGGGGAAAAAGAATTCAAGAACAAGGGTATTACTTATTGCGCCACCTGTGACGGCCCCCTGTTCGCGGAGAAGGACGTGGCGGTGGTCGGCGGCGGCAATTCCGCGCTGGATGCCGTTCTGCAGCTGGTGAATATCGCCGGCAGCATATACGTGGTGAATATAACCCGCGAGCTCGAAGGCGACGCGATAATGCGGGAAAAGGCGATGGCGAGCGACAAGGTCGCGGTACTTAACGGCGCCCGGGTTGTTGAGGTCACGGGAGATAAATTCGTCAAAGGCATCAAGGTAGAGCAGGACGGAACGGAAAAGACGCTGGACGTCCGGGGAGTGTTTGTGGAGATCGGGCTTGAACCCAATTCCGCTTTTGCCGAAGCATTCGACAAGAACGAGCTGGGGGAGATCAGGGTGAATTGCCGCGCCGAGACCAACGTGCCGGGTGTCTTCGCGGCCGGGGACGTTACGAATGTCCCGGAAAAACAGATAATCATAGCCGCGGGCGAGGGGGCGAAAGCCGCGCTGGAGGCTTTCCGTTATATATCAAAAGCTAAAAAAGACGACTGGAGCGGGGATAGATCATGATAACACGTGAAAGGCTTCTTGCCGGGCTTCACGAACTGGCGTACGTCGAAGAGGGCATGGTGACCATGTTCGCGAATTTCGCCAAGGCCATGCTGAAAGAGACCGAAGAGGTCGAGGAAGGCAGGAAAAAAGAAATGGAAAAGCTGCTCACGCGGCTTTATAACGACTCCTCGAGGCACAAGGAAGCGGTTGATAGCATGATACGCGAGGTGGAGGCGGGAGACAAAAATGAATATTGACGCGTTACGCAAGGAGTTCGAGGAAATACTCGTCTACGAGGAAAGAGCCAGGCATTTCTACGACCACTATATAGAACAGCTGCGTGAAGGTGAGATCAAAGACCGGCTTATATCCATAAGGAACGACGAGATAACCCACATCAAGATCGCCAAGGAACTCATCAACATGGTGTCATGACCCGGATGCTGAACGCGGAATACAGGATCAGGAAGAAAGCCATACAGGAAAGATTAAAAGAGTTCAGGACGGTATGGCGCCAGCCGGACAGGCGGATATTCCGTGAATTATGCTTTTGCATATGCACGCCTCAATCCAGGGCCGTATATTGCGACAAGGCCGTATCGGCTATGGAGAAAAGCGGTGTTCTTTTCAATGGGAACGAGCGGCAGATAAGGGCCGGGCTTACCGCCGTCCGGTTCCCTAACAACAAGGCCAGATTTATAGTTGAGACGAGGGCCCTTTTTTGTCCGGGACGTTCATTGAGGGTAAAGGATAAGATAAACACGCGGGATATCCCGGCGACGCGGGACTGGCTCGTTAAGAACGTAAAGGGAATAGGATACAAGGAGGCCAGCCATTTTCTCAGGAATATAGGGTTGGGGGCGGGCCTCGCCATATTGGACGTCCATATCCTGAAGAACATGGTAAAGTACGGTGTTATCAAGGATGCGCCGAAAAGCGTATCGAAGGCGACGTATCTCAAACTCGAAGACAAACTGAAAAAGTTCTCGGAAAAGACGGGGATACCCATGGAAGAGCTGGACCTGCTCTTCTGGTCGATGGAAACGGGAATAGTGTTTAAATGAACGGGGAGACGAGCATGAAAAGGATATTGAACGTTATTATTCCGGTCATTATGATATCGATGTTCACTTGCAATGCCTTCGCTGTCGATTACCGGCTTTACTATCCCGATCAGGAACTCAAACCCCCCGGGGCGGAAGTCCGGAAGATCATAATGGATCACATTAACAGAGAGCAAAGGAGCAAGGGATCCGTATCGGTCGATGACCCGAGGATGGGGCGGGCGAGAAGACTGGTTTTCATGAGCATGCCGAGAGGGGTCTGGGAAAAGGACGAACACCAGTATGCCACGGCGGTCTTCAGGGACCTTGACAACGGGGAGATCCTAAGCGTAGATTTCTACGTCAAGCGTAACAAGGACGGGAAACTGGTGGTCGACCTGGCGATGATAAGTTCCGTCGGCGGGAAGGACGAACCTTACGAGCTTCCGAAAACCTCTGAAGAGGCGCAATGAAACTTATTACGAGGGATACGGATTACGCTATCAGGGCCCTGTGCTGCATAGCCGGCGCGGGTAAACAAGGGCTCTCCGCCCGCGACCTTACCCGGCGGCTCGACATGCAACGGCCTTTCCTGCGGAAGATACTGCAGGTCCTTAACAAGAAAGGCCTGTTAAAGTCGTCCAAGGGCCGCAGCGGGGGGTTTACCCTTGCGGTAAAACCCGGGAAAATAACGGTTTTAGATATTGTCGAAGTTTTCCAGGGTCCGTTCGATCTGAGCGAACATGTTTTTAAGGGCAAGACCTGTCCGCATATAAGAACCTGCTACATGAAGAAGCGTATAGATAAAATGGAAAAATATATTGCCGCGGAGCTCAAGAGCATGACGATATCATCATTGCTGGAGAAGGGAAACACGTTCGGTATCTCAAAAAGAGCGCGGAAGTGATTATTATGACCGTAAAAGGTAAGAGAAAAAATCTTGTGGTCGGCATCCTGAAGGAAGAAAAGAACAGGTGGGAGAAGAGAGCTCCGCTAACGCCTTCCGACGTAAAATGGCTGGTCGACAGGGGGATCGAGGTCGAGGTGGAGTCCAGCCCCACGAGGGTTTTTAAAGACCGGGATTACCGGGCGAAGGGCGCTAAAATAGTGGGCAGGGCCGTGAGATCTGACCTTCTTGTGGGCATAAAAGAACCGCATCCCGAAAAGGTGCTCGATGAGAAGGTTTACATGGCTTTTTCACATACCGTCAAGGGGCAGTCTCATAACATGCCTCTATTGAGGAAATTCAAGGAAAAAGGGGTTACTCTCATAGATTATGAGAAGATAACCGATGATACGGGCAGGAGACTGGTCTATTTCGGGACGTATGCGGGGATATGCGGCATGGTCGATGGTCTTTATTATCTGGGAAAAAGACTGGAATGGAAGGGTATTAAAAATCCCTTCCCGAAGGTCAAGCCTTCCTGGAAATACCGTTCGGTCAATGGCTTAAAAAAGGATATAAAAGCGGCATATAAGACCATACACGAAAAGGGGTTAGATAAACGCCTGACGCCTTTTATAATCGGGATCACCGGACACGGGAACGCTTCCAAAGGCGCCCAGGAGATCCTGGGGCCCCTGGCTCCCATAGAGGTTCATCCCGGGGACATAGGGCGTTTTATCCGGCATCAGCGATATATCAAGAACAGGATCTATAAGATAGTTCTTTTCAGGGAAGAAAAACTCCGGGCCAGGCACGGAAAAGGTTTTTATTTCGAAGAATATCTCGAACATCCCGAACAGTTCGAGTCGAACCTCGATAAATACCTGCCGCATTTTAACCTGCTTCTTCACGCCAGCTACTGGGATAAACGTTACCCGCGGCTCGTAACTAAGGAGATGATCCGGAAATTATACAGGAAAAAGGATTTCCGGCTGCAAATCATAGTCGATGTTTCATGTGATATGGGCGGCTCTATCGAGATCACCCGCGAGGCAAGGTCGCCCGAGAACCCCGTTTACACGTATGATCCCATGAATGATGATTATGCCGACGGCTATAAAGCGGATGGGGTAACGCTGCTCCCGGTCGACAATCTGCCGGCGGAACTGCCAGCGGATTCCTCCAGGGATTTCAGCGCGATGATAAGGGACTATGTTTATCAGATCTCCGCTCACGGGGTAAAGGATGTCAAGAACCATATAGCCATCCCGAAAGAGATCAGGAGAGCCGTCATAACGCAGGACAGGCGACTGGCCGAAGGATACGAGTATCTCAATAAATACACAGGATAATCCATGAAGAAAAAAAATATTACCGTTCTTTCCGTGGGAGACAGCTTAGACTTCGACTCTTACAGAAAACTGAATAAAGAGAAAAGGTTTATCGAAAAACAGGGTTTTTGCTACGCTACCATGAGCTATGAAGACCTCCTGAAGCGAAGGCTCCCGGATATATCGACCGAAAAGGTCATAATCTTTTTCTTTTTCCCTTTTGAATATTGGAATAAAAATATCGAAAAGCGCGGGTACCGCGGGATTTACGGCAATTACACCTTCTACGGGAAATTCCGTCACTTTTGCGCCGCCATACTGGAGATCATCAGCAAGGCTATGCCCGGTAAACAAGTGCTTTTGATCGACGACCCGGGGCTTTCTTCCCTTTACCGGGATAAAGTGCTTGTTGTTAAGACCCTGTCCGGGGCCGGCACCCCGGTCCCGGCGACGCGCAAAGTCAGGAGGATACGTGAGATCAACCGCATGCTGGAGAAAGGGCACCGGTTTTATATAAAGCCGTGTTGCGGTTCGATGGGCAAGGGAATAACTTATCTCCAGCTGGGTGATTGGCAGACTAATTTCGAGATAAGGAACGACAAGATCATAAGCCGCCGATCGGATTACGGCTGGCATTTCCATAACGTGACCGGCAACACGACTTTTTTGCGGGATCTCTTCCGCAGGAAATCGGTATTCATGGAGGAGGCTGTAGACACGTTGAAAATAGGGGGGGATAAGGTCGATTTCAGGGTCTATACCTTTTTCGACAAAGCACTTTACGTTTATCCCCGGCGGAACAATATCGACGCGGTGACCACGAACATCTCGCAGGGCGGTCGCGGGGATATCCGCCTTTTGAAGGTGATGCCGGATAAAGCCATGTCCAGGATCAAGAAAGCGGCGGTTAAGGCCGCCAGGGCGCTGGATCTGAATTTTGCCGGCGTTGATGTTATAATAGATAATAAGCTCAAGGATATTTACGTGGTGGACGTAAACATGTTCCCCGGGTTTCCCAAAAGGAGGACTTTCAATCTGGCCCGAAGCACGGTAACGGAGCTGAAGAAGCTCGACAAAAAAGGGTTGCTGAGGTATGAAAAAGGTAGCGATATTCAACTATAAAAGCAAGTTCGCGCAAGACATAACGCGGATAGTCCAGATGTATAATCTGTCGAGGCCGTTGAATGTGTTCGACTTCAACATCTTCAGTTTCGAGGACATACGGGCCGAATCCGAAGCGGGAACCGTTGATTTTATAATCCATTCCGGCGGCGACGGCACGCCCGTAAAAGAGGATACGGCGGGCGTCCCCAAGCTTTACATCTGTTTTTCTCATGAATGGAAGGCCGTATCCGGCGGCGGGGTCATGGTAGAACTTTCGAGCCTGATCAAAGGTGTCCGCGAAATCGAAGTTATCAGTGATGATCCCGTGCTGGGCCCCAAGGGCAGGATGCCCATAATGAAGTACCATGAACTGGCCATAACGACGCCGCCCGCGGATGCCGACGTCATAGCGGTAAGTCGCTCAAAAGACAAGAGCGGCAAGGAAGTCGAGATAATAGAAGCGCTTAGATACAAAGACGGTTCGTTGAGCCTCCAGGGGCATCCGGAGGAAGGAACGGCCGCTCATGTTTTTCACAATTTCCTCGATATGATAGGGAAAAACCCCTCTCTGGAAGCGGTCCCGCAGCCCGCTTAAACCCCGGCGCGGCTTTATTTTTCCCTTGTATTGTTACCGAAAGTTGATAAAATAAACTCTATTCGGTCTTTAGGCATATTGGTAAAATCCGGAATTGGAAAAGAAGGTGGTCATATATGCATAGCTATAAGGATCTGGGGCTTGTAAGCACGAAGGAGATGTACGCGAAGGCCATAGACGGCAAATACGCCATACCCGGCTATAATTTCAACAACATGGAACAGATACAGGCGATAACAACGGCCTGCATAGAGACGAGATCCCCGGTAGTCCTGCAGGTGTCTTCCGGAGCGAGAAAATACGCGAACGAGGTGCTTTTAAGGTATATCGCCTGGGGGGCGATGGAGGTCATCAAGGCCGCGGGAGCGAAATTGCCCGTTGCCCTGCACCTGGACCACGGGGACACGTACGAGCTTTGCGTATCCTGCATAGAATCCGGTTTCTCTTCCGTCATGATAGACGGGTCGGCCCATTCGTTCGAGGACAATATAGCCCTTACCAAAAAGGTCGTGGAGTACGCCCACAAACATGACGTCACCGTCGAGGGCGAACTCGGCGTCCTGGCCGGTATCGAGGACGAGGTCAGCCATGAGGTGTCGCATTACACAAGGCCCGAGGAGGTCGAGGAATTCGTGTCAAAGACCGGAGTGGACAGCCTGGCCATCTCCATCGGCACTTCTCATGGCGCTTACAAGTTCAAGCTGAAGCCGGGAGAAGAGGTCCCGCCGCTCAGGTTCGATATACTTGAAGAGGTCGAGAAAAGGCTCCCGGGATTTCCCATAGTGCTTCACGGCGCGAGTTCCGTAATGCCGGAATACGTCGAGATGATCAATAAATACGGCGGTAACCTGGAGAACGCCGTCGGCGTCCCCGAAGACCAGCTCAGGAAAGCGGCGCATTCCGCGGTCTGCAAGATAAACATCGATTCGGACGGCAGGCTTGCCATGACGGCCAAGATCCGCGAGGGCCTCGCCACGAAGCCGAAAGAGTTCGATCCCAGGAAATATCTCGGACCGGCCCGCGAAGAACTCGTCAGGATGTACAAGCACAAGAACGAGAAGGTCCTTGGCAGCGCGGGGAAGGCGTGAAATATTTAAATTCCAAATCCCAAATTACAAACGAGAAACGAACAACGAAAAACGAACAATAATGATTACGAAGATTCACGACTTAACACTCTCTTCTGGATTGTGAAGATGTGATCTCCGTAATCTTCTCTAGATCTTCGTAACAAGCGATAAGAGAACTGTGGTTTTAGATGTATTTAAGTGGCAAGGACCTGTAATATTCAGATATTTCCGAATTGCCGCGTTTTTTCGCGCCCGAAGCGAAGACGCGGCATTTCTTTTTGAGCTCCGCGAAGGTAAGTTCACGATCCATTCCGGAGAGGATCCCCGGGGAAAGCATTTTTTCAAGCGCCTTTATCCTGAAACGGTCGAGACCCCATACACTTGAGGAAAGCTGATCCGGCCTTCCGCCGTCCTTTATCGTCAGGTATTCCGGGATAAGCTTTACGTCATAGCGGCTGGTCGCCCTCAGCCAGAAATCATAATCTTCGCATGCCTCCAGGTCCTCGTCGAAGCGGCCCACCGTATCGAAGACGTCCCGTTTTATGACCGCGGTCGAGATGCTTATGCAGCACAGGGGGAGCGCTTTTTCGTACACGTGGCCGGTGGGTTTCTCGTGTTTTTTCTTTTGTCCCAGGAGCTTCCCCTGCCGGTACCAGACCTCTTCGGTATGAAAAATGTTTATTGCCGGGAAGCGGTTTATATACTCGTGCGTTTTTTGAAGTTTTTCCGGTGCCCAATGGTCGTCCGAATCAAGGAAGGCTATGAACCTGCCGCCGGATTTTTCGAGGCCCTTGTTCCTGGCTTTCGAAACGCCGCTATTGGGCTGGTAGAGGCAGGATATGCGGATATCCCCGTAAGAGGATAGAAGCCGGCGCGTTCCGTCCGTGGACCCGTCGTCCACTATGATAAGCTCAAGATCCCGAAAGGTCTGAGCGAGGACCGAATCCACGGCTTTTCGCAGGAACTGTTCCCTGTTATAAGTGGGGATTATGACGGAAAAGAATGTTTGAGCGCCCATGAGTTTATTATATAATAAAAAGAAACCATGTTCCACATGAGGAGGATATATGGAGATAGGCATATCTTACGCGGGTGATAAGCAGTTCAGGATAAAGATAAGGGACCATGAGTTCGTTACGGATGTCCCGGTGGAGAGGGGCGGCCGGAACGCCGGTCCCACCGCGACGGAGCTTTTCATCGCGTCAATGGGCGCGTGCATGGGCCTTTACGGGACCAGATATATGAAGACCGCCAAACTTGATCCCGAAGGTTTTTCCGTGAAGGTGGACTGGGATTTCGACAAAAATAAGCCAAGGGTCGAAAGAATAGACGTCACGGTTTCGGTCCCTAATGCCGATCTTGGAGCGAGAAAGAAGGCCCTGATCTCGGCGATGGAGAAGTGCGTTATACATAACGCGCTCCATGATCCTCCGAAGGTCAGTGTAAATATCGCGGGTGACGCGTGATCCCACGGCGCATGGCGTGGGGGACGGCTATATAGTGTCACAGCGTCATCGCCCGCTTCGCGGGCTAGTGTCATCGGCCCTTCGGGCCTGGTGTCAGAGTGTTTTTATCATACTTTGACACTAGTGAGCGAAGCGAACGATGACACTCTGACGCTTTTGTGCTTGTGACTTTTGGGCTTTGCGACCAGTGCTCTAGTGCTCTGACGAACATGATAAAACTCATCCTATACATCCTTCTATTCGCTCTCGCCACGGTCCTCATCGTCTTTTACGCGCGGTGGTTCGAAAGAAGCAGCGTATATTTTCCTTACAGGGGCATGGAAACGGCTCCCGCAGACGCGGGTATGGTTTACGAAGACGTTTATTTCGAGACGTCCGACGGCATAAGGATCAACGCATGGTTCGTTCCCGCCGAAGGCGAAGCGCGGGCGACGGTCCTTTTTTGTCACGGCAACGCCGGGAACATAAGCCATCGCCTGGAGATCATCGGCATGCTGCGCGGACTGGGCCTTAACGTGTTCATATTCGATTACAGGGGCTACGGCAGGAGCGGCGGTTCTCCTTCCGAGAAAGGGACCTATCTTGACGCGCTCGCCGCTTATGAGTATCTACGGACGAGAAACGATGTGGACGGGAAGAATATCATTATCCACGGTAAATCGCTCGGCGCGGCCGTGGCTGTTGAACTTGCTACGAGGGTATCGCCGCCGGCCGTTATCGCCGAAAGCGGTTTCACGTCCGTCCCGGCCATAGGCAAAGAGGTGTATCCTTTCCTCCCGATGGACCTCGTAACGACGATAAAATACGATACAAAGTCAAAGATAGGCAAACTTGACATGCCGGTCCTTATCGTACACAGCACGGAAGACGAGATCGTGCCTTATCACCACGGAAAAGAGCTTTATGAAGCGGCTACCGGACCCAAAGAGTTATACAGCATGAAGGGCGGGCATAACGAGGGCATGCTTGTGTATAGCGGCGAGTACCTGCGCAGGATAGACGCTTTTTTGAAAAAGAACGGTATTTAGAAAAGGGGACACATGGACACGAGAAATTTCCTGGTATCGGTGATAGGCGGGCATGACTGCGACGGCGCGACGGCATCCCTGGCCCGTGAAACGGGAAAGATAGTGGCGGAAGAGGGGGCCACGCTTGTCTGCGGAGGGCTCGGGGGGATAATGAAAGAGGCGTGCCGCGGGGCCAGGGAGGCGGGAGGCCTCACCGTCGGGATCATACCGGGAGAGGACAAAGACGCCGCGAACGAGTTCGTTGACGTCGTTATCGCTACGGGAATGGGGTATTCCAGGAACACACTTGTCGCCGGTACGGCCGACATGGTGGTCGCTCTTCCCGGGAAATACGGGACACTTTCCGAGATCGCTTTCGCCCTGAACGCCAAAATACCTGTGTACGGCCTTAATACGTGGGATATAGAAGGCGTAAAAAGCCTTAGAACGACGGAAGACCTGAGGAAGATCATAAGAAGAGATGTGAAGGAACGGCAAATATGAACGGACTGCTTAACATGGACGGGACGGTGTTCTATTTTTTAAACGGGGATTGCCGGAACGCGGTCCTTGACCTCCTCATGCCGTATATCACGTGGTTGGGCGGCGGCGCGTTCGTGACAGCGGTCGCCGCTCTGATGCTTTTTATGAGAGATCGTGATATCAGGTTCTCAGGCATTCTTCTTTTGGCCGGAGAAACCCTGTTGTATTATATCGTCTACGTTATCAAACACCTTGCGGCAAGGCCCCGTCCTTACGTGGCGCTTAGCGACGTCAACCTGCTGGTCCCCGCGGGCGGGTTTTCCTTTCCGTCGCATCACTCCGCCACGGCTTTCATGGCGGCCCTTGTTCTGGCGTCATGTTTTAAAAGGTGGCGGCACGTGTTTTACGTCCTCGCCGTTCTGGCGGCCTTATCGCGCGTCTATATAGGCGTTCATTATCCTTTGGACATAGCCGCGGGCGGATGCCTGGGCGCTGTCCTGGGTTACACATTGGTACGCTCCTCGAAAAGCATCAGGAACGCTCCCGGATCATGAAAACAATACTTCTCGTAAACCCCTGGATATGTGATTTCGCCGCCTATGACATGTGGCTCAAACCCTGGGGGCTCCTCAAGATATCGTCCATATTGAAAGAGAACGGATTCAGTGTTTACCTGGCAGACGCCCTGGACCGCCATCACCCGGCTCTCAAAGACCGGCCGAAAGACCTCCCGGACGGCACCGGCAAGTTCTTTTCGGAAGAGATCGAAAAACCCGCTGTTCTCAAGGATATCCCGCGAAGATATAGAAGATACGGCATGCCGCCGGGGACATTTAAAAAGATCCTTCCCGATGATATCGTGGACATCGTAATGGTCTCCTCGGGGATGACCTACTGGTATCCGGGCGTCTTCGAGGCCGTGCGGATGCTGAAGGAAAAATATTCCGGTGTTCCCGTCGTCCTGGGCGGCACTTACGCGACCCTTGCCCACGACCACGCCCTCGAAAGAAGCGGAGCCGATCATGTCATAAGGAACGGCGAACTTGGAAGACTTTCAGGGCTTCTGGGAAAGAAATGCGATCTTTCGTTCCGGAACATACTCGATTCGCCGATAGATTATAGCTGGTATCGAAACCCTTCGTACGCGGTGCTGCGGCTTTCCCTGGGGTGTCCGTTCGACTGCGCGTATTGCGCGCAGAAAAAGCTTGGACCCGCGTTCATGCTCAAGGACATGGATAAGGCTATCGGGGAGCTTACGGGGTTTTACGAAAGGGGGCTTGATAAATTTGCTTTTTATGACGATGCGCTCTTGTTCGGCGGCACATACATAACAGATTATCTTACAAGGATCAAACGGTCCGGCGTCAAAGCCGATTTTTATACGCCGAACGGACTTCACGCGAGATTTTTGACAAAAGACATCGCGAAACTTATGAAAGAGGCGAATTTTAAGAACCCGATCTTGAGTCTCGAGATCGCTGACGACACAAAAGCCGGGAAAGCTCACCGCAAGGTAACAAAAGGTGACCTGCAGAACGCGGTCCGGAATCTCAAGGCCGCGGGCTACGAAGAGGGGGAGTACACCGTTTATCTGATGCTTGGCATGCCCGGGACGGACCTCGAAGACGTTGCCGAAGGCATCGATCTTGTGCATTCTCTCGGGGCAAGGATATCCCTGAGCGAGTTCTCGCCGATACCCGGGACAGTAATGGCAAGCCCGTTCAAGGAGGCGCTCTCGGAGCCTCTTCTTCAGAATAACAGTGTTTTCCCGGCATTTCCCATCGCGGGATGGGACGGGGTAAATGCGCTCAAAAAAAGAGCCCGCGAGCTTAATTCCTCGTTCCTGGACGACCAAAAGGTGCCCACCACAAGTTAAATTACAAAAAAGTAAGATATAGTAATTGATTAGCGCATTTTTTAATGTTATAGTGTATTCATAAAATGAAAGTTAAGAGTAAAAAAAGTAAATTATACTTAATGGGAGAAGTGCACCCTGAGTTATTAATTAATTTGAAGATCTATTGATAACAACAGGCGAAAGGGTAAAATGTACGCGTTATACAAAAAAAAGATAACGAAAAGTATCGCGCTCATATTATGCGCCTTATTGTTCTGGCAGGGCATAGCATGGGCGGCTCCGGATATCCCTGTCCGCGACGAGCTTCAGCCGGAGACTATGTTCAGCATGCCGGATGATCCGGATAATTTCCGGTCGGCTTTCACCGGGTATCTTGCCAATTTTCTGACGAAACTGGAACTCGATCCCGCGAATCATAATCTTTACACGATAAGGGCCCGGATAGAGACCGCTCTTTTTAAGCTGAGAGAGAGCGGCGCGATACCGGCTGTGATGTTAAATAAACTTCCGGCGCTTGCCGGGTCGCCCGAAGACGGTGAATTCGTTATAGACGGGGGGCTTTACAGGATAAGATATTTCAACCAGCGGATAGCGGCTTCGAAAAAAGCGGAAGAGCCTTTCAAGATCATCGGTGAAGCGAAAATAGGCGAATACCTTACAAGGCAAGTGATAGTTCACGGATCGCGGGATATGGATCCCTTTGCCGAGAATAAAAGAGATGACGCAGCGGGTCAGTATAGTGATCGCGAAGCAGACGCGTCCGAGGCGGAAGATGACGCGGGATCAGCATCTCTTTCTTATCTCGGTAAAAAAGCGTTTGGTTTTTATTCCCCATTTTTGCATGCTCCTGTCTTTGAAGAGATGGGGAAGGTTGGCCTGCCTCTTGCCGCCCTCTCATTGCTCAATAAGTATACGCCGTTGACGCCGGTATCGAACCTGGCCGTATTCACCGTGGCGCTCGCGGTTACGGGGATATTATTCGTTTCTCTGCACTATTTCAACAAGTCCGGGAACAATGAGGATATCAAGGGAATCACCGGTTTGTATGCCGCTCCGGCTGTTGTAGCGGCCGGAGGCGCCGTGATCGCGATATTGTATTCTTCGAACCCGGCTGCAGCTCTCTCGGCGAGCGTGGGGCTCCACCTGGCCGTTAATTTGATCATCAGGCTGCTGAAAAGGACGGGGGTCTTCGCCGGTTACGCGGCGCTTGAGGGGGGCCGGAGAAGGGAAATGGTGATCATGGAAGCCGTTAGATACGCTTTAGCATTATCCGAGAATTCGGATCTTATCCGGTCATATGATAAGGTGCGGGAAGCGATCTTTGAACGCTTCGGCGTGGATCTTCAGGACGAAGAATATCCCCCCGCCAGGGTCGAGATAGCTCATCTTTGCGCCCGCCAGAATCCGCGCCGGACCGTAATGAGCTTCGACATATTCAAACTGGATCCGGCAAGGTACAGCGAAGAGGTCAGGGAAGTGATCGTTGACTGTATCGAACTGGCCGCCGGAACCGTCGCCGCGAATTTCACCGTCCTGGGGCTGAGCAGGGGAAAACACAAGGACCTTATTGTCGCCATAGCCAGGATCTGCGCGGAAAAGGACGGCGCGAGTACGGCGCGGCATTTCGGGAATTTCGGTTTGGATCCCGACAAGGACCTGACTGACATATGGGACATAGCGCTCAGGTGCGCGCGGGAGAACGGAAGGGGGACCGCCCGTTTTTTCAAAAACTTCGGCATCGATCCGCGAAAGAACGAAGTGGAGCTTAAGGCCGCGAAGGATATCGCTATTTTCTGCGCGAGACAGAACGCGACGGGAACGGCCGCTTATTTCGGGAAGTTCGGGTTCGATCCCGTAAGGCAAAAGGAGACAGTTATAGAGATAGCCAGGGCGGGCGCCTCGAACAGCGCCCGCGGAACGGCGTCGAACTTCGCGAATTTCGGTCTGGATCCCGTTATCGACAAAGAAGCAGCTCTGGAAATAGCGGATCTGTGCGCACGGCAGGACCTGGATGCTACGCTGGAGCATTTCCGTAATTTCGGTCTTGGCTTCACCGGAAAAGAAGCGATGGATTTCTGCAATAATGCCGAGAGAGAATACATGATGGAGCTTGCCGCGGGCCTCCGGGAGAACCAACTGCAGTTCAATATCGGAGAGAACGGCCGGACGAGTTTTGATATGGTTGATAAGACCTTCGGTTCCCTTGATCTCCAGGGTCTTTCCATCGGCTCCCAGGCCTACATTAAAGTGCTCCTCGTTGAACAGGCGGTATTAAGGGAGAGCATAACGCAGCAGTTCATTGACGGCCTGAAGGAGCATGTTATCCCTTCGCTGAAAACGCTTGAGGTTATCGCGGGAGACTTCCCTTCTTTCGGTATGGATCAAAGCATGAATGTCCTTTCCGGGAACGAGAAGGGGATGGACCGCGCCGTATTAAGCGCAAAACTCCTCAATTACATTTCTCGCGTCCACACACGGCATAAACTGGCAAAGTCATACGTTTGGCAGGACGGAGAAAGGAGAATGAGGATACCGCCCGCGCCGTGGCCCGTGGAGTCCATGCTTGCGGCAAAATTGGAGGCGCTCGGTATCATTGATGCGAGGAACTTTTCCTTCACGGCAACGGGGGATCATGCCGCCGAAGCCTTTTTTATATTCGCCGCCGCGTATTTCGCGACCGCGAAACAACCGGGAGAGGGGGATTATCCGGCGATACCCGGTTATCCCTGGATGAGGGCGGGCAATCTGGGGGGGGGCGTCGATCCCTGGACCGGCGAACTGCTCCACGAGGAAGATGCGAGGTCCCGCGGCACCCAGACGCAGTTCATGCTGGCTTCTTCGCAAGCCGCCGTGGCCGAAAAGATGCGCGTAACCTTCGCTCTTGTTTCGGGCGCCGCGGCATACACGGGAGAATACGGGGTAAGGGATGAAGCGCTGAAGGAGCTGTACGCGGGATTCAGGGAAGAGCTTCTGGCCTTCATGGAGAATAAGATGCGTATGGGGAAATACGCCTTAGACCGGCTTTTCCCGCCCATGCAAAGATATGCCGAATATGAATTTAACGAGGCGGAGGTCCGCTCCACGCTGGACCGGATATATATGGGCTTCAAGAAAGAGATAGACAATGACATAACGCAGCTCATGGAAAAGGAGCGGTTGTACCGGGAATTCGGGGAGATCGTGGAAAAACACGCGCAAAAGATATTGGAACATATCATGCCCGGCAGGATAGGCGGGCTCGCGGATAAAATAATGAGCGGCGGGTATGATGGAACGAAACGGGAGCTTTTTTCCATGTGTTTCGGGGATGATTCCGCGAGGATGCCGGCAGCCAGGATAGTTGGTGAAGTTTACCCGGATGAATTCCGCGGGATGGTGGCCGCCGACAGCACCCTGAAGCCGGGAATAGGCCCCGAAGCGGCCGCTATTAAAGCCAATGCGGGCGCGGTCGTGGACCGTCTGGTGAACGCGCTGGTGGGGTTTTCCGGAAAAGAGGAGAAAGTGGTCCTGGCGTTCGATGCCGGCCTGGGAAACGGCGAGATCAACCTGCTTTTGAAGCAGCTTGTCGGCCTCTTGCCGGAACTGGAGAAAAATAACGAGGATCTGGAAAAATTCTTCAGGAACCTCGTGATCGTAAAGGACAAGGGGGCAAAACTCGCCGAAAGGATATGCAGGATCACGGATCCTTCCGGGGGATCGGTCAAGCCGGAGAATGTCATAGTAATAACGAAATTCGATCACCTTCATTTATACGAAAAACTGGAGTGGCGATCAACGGTAGCCGCCGTGGATGATACGGGATTTCCGGGGACCGCGTATCTTCCGCTTCTCGAAGTACTTCTTTTTGCCATCGGCAAGCATATCGGGTGGAGCGAAAAATCCCTGAGGGAATATTACGGGAACATACCTAATGTAATTTCCCTTGATAACATGGATCTGGCGGATCAGGGTATCCTTTTTGGGGGAGACAGGAGGCTTCTGGTAATAAGGCTCATACCTGAAGCCACGCGTTTTGACAGGCAGGAAATACGCGAAATATTTGAAAACATTAAAGTTATGCTCGCTCAAGCGTAAAGGGTATTAAATAGTAAGTGTTTAAAAAAGTTAGTCAGATACATTTGAAATCGGAAAATCATAGGTATAAACTATATAGTAGGGAGAGTATGGGTGCTAAGGGATATGATTTCTTCAAACTCTAAATAAGAAAGGGTGTGAAGTCTCTTTTTTTGGCCACAAAATAAAAACTTTTAAAAACTATAAACATACAGGGGTCATCATGTTCGGCAGGTTCTTAAAACACAGAATGGTGAAGAGGGTATCGGGGCTTATTGTCCTATGCGCCTTTTTCGCCAATTTCGTGATCGCCGACGCGGGGGCGGTGGAGATCGTGACACTTGATCTCTACCGGATCATGTTCCCGGAGGAGACGGAGGAATCGTTCGCCGAACTGGACATCGAAACGCTCGAGCTTCCCTCCAACCTGGGGACCGTCAGGCTTGAATCAAAAGGCGAGTCCGGAAAATTTGTAGTCCATATCCAGGACGCCCACTGTAATTATGCCGCCCAGAAAAAGATCAACGAAATAATCGCTTTCTTTGCCAACGAGTATGGTGTCGAGAACGTCAACCTTGAAGGCGGGGCAGGCGTTTACGATCTTTCGATATTTACCGATATACGCGACCGGGAAGTGAGGAAGAACGTCTCGGATCATTTCGTGGCGCAGGGCCTCGTGAACGGAGCGGAGGACTTTGCCATCAATAATCCCGAAAAAGTGAAGCTCTGGGGACTCGAAGACCCCGGGCTTTACATGAAGAACCTCAGTGTTTACCGCGGATCTCTTCAGTATAAAGGCGAGGTCGATGAAAGGCTCAAGGGATTGACG
The DNA here is from genome assembly GCA_964565425.1 of uncultured Planctomycetia bacterium. Taxonomy (GTDB): domain Bacteria; phylum Omnitrophota; class Gorgyraeia; order Tantalellales; family Tantalellaceae; genus CAZMEZ01. The sequence continues at coordinate 20,307 of CAZMEZ010000015.1, forward strand.
CACGTCATGGACAACCTGAAGAGGCAGATATATTCGACGGAATTATATGAACTCGACCGGCAATATTCGCAGTTCAAGTCCAACGGGATAAAGTTCAAGGAATATCTGAGTTATCTCGTACAAAAAGCGAAATACCACCTTATAGATACCAGGGCTTATCCGAACCTGTACCTGTTATACCAGTCGATGGAACAGGAGGAGGATATAGATTTCAAGAAGGCCAACACGCAGAGGGACGAGCTCGTGGAGAGGCTCCGCGGGACGCTGTCGAAACGCGCGCTGGAAGAACTGGTGCTCAAGACCGTGGCGTTCAAGCAGAAAAGGATGTCCAGGTTCGAGTATTACGATCTTCTGGTCAAAAAAGCGAAGTTCGCCGACATCAGCCTCGATGAATATCCGGAGTTCCGGAAATATTTCGTCTATATCTCTCTTTATCACGCGGCAGACCGTTCCATGGTCATGAAGGAGATGGGCCAGATGGAAGACGCCGTCAAGGATGTCCTGTACCAGAACGATACGCAAAGGGAGCTTAACGTCCTTTCGAAGAACCTCACGCTTCTCGCCAACCTCTTCGACATCAGCCTGACCAAGGACGACTACAATTATTACCGGAAGAACAGGTCAGCCTTCGATATGCGCAATTACAGTTCCTTTATAAAACGGGAAGCCCCGCGTTATAAGATAAGGACCGAGCCGGCGGAAGGCCTGGAGACAATAGACAGGCACAGGGGCGATCTCGAGAAGTTCTTCGAGTACTCGTTCGACAGGGACGACAGATTTATAGAGAACATAACCTTCACGAGGCGAGCCAACGATGTGGCGATAGTCGTTACCGGCGGTTTTCATACGGAGAACCTGTGCGACCTTTACCGGAAGAAGGGGTATTCCTATATTTCCATAATGCCGAACTTCCGGAACGAAAAGGGATATGAATGTCCGTATTTCGATCTTTTGGCCGGCAAGGAAGCGGGGATGCAGAAGGTGCTGGCTGGCGCGATAGCGGGTAACATGATACAGATAGCCAGTTTGCTTCAGGCTACTACTGATCTTCAGGGTGCCTGGGGGAGGGCCAATGTCGATGCCTTCAGGGCAGCCGTGTACATACAGGCCGAGATCGCCCAGGGTAGGCAGGTCGCGCTGCAGCTGCCGAACGGTGAAGTGCTTAATTTTGGGGACAGAAGCGCCCCGACGGTAACTATGTCGCTCAACCGCCTGATGGACGCTGTCCACCAGAGGGAGATGGACGAGCCGATAAGAAGGGCGTATGAAGCCGGGAAATACGAAGCGGTGAGCCAGGACGCGAGGAACGCCGCGGCCGACCGTATAAATGAAATAGCTTCGCGTCTCGCGGGCGTGAACGCGCAGAGACTGAGGGATCTCGCGGAAGCCATACGTAGCGGTACTGTCGCTATCAATATCGTTGACGTGGGAACGACAGATTTCGAAGGCCATGCCGGCGGCCGCGGTATACACATTAATTCCGCGTATGCGGGGAATGCCGTCGATATCATAGTGCACGAGGCGATCGCCGGGATCGCGGGCGACCATTTTATCGCTTCGGAAGCCGTAAGATCGGCCGAGAACGCGGCTAAGATGATAGCTTCCGCGGAACTTTTCGATAACCCTGTATGGGAGATGGAGGCCGCGGCGCGCGCGGAGGTCGCCAGGGACTTCGCGGCGAGGGAAGAGGCCACCGCTTTAGGAAAAGCGATAGCCCCCGTTATTGAAAGGCAGCCTTCCGAGTTTCGGAAGACATATTCGGATCTCATACAGTATCTGGATAATTACATTATCACTTCCAATGATACGCTTCTCCAGTTTGCCGCGAATTCCGTGAGAGACGCTATGTTGAGGGACAAGATCGGGAGGCAGTTCGACAGCGGTGAGACCGCGAAGGCGGTCCAGAATATCGCCGGGCTTATCGATTTTATTAATAAAGCCGGAGCGGAGATGATAAGACAATCACCCGCTGATATGAAAGCCGATGCAGCAGCTTTCGTGTCGGAAATCCAGGATTATGTCACCGACGCCCTTGTCGACAGGATGGCCGATCCGGCGGTTGCCCTGGCCTTCTGGGGCAATCCGGCGATAAGGGATCATATGTTGCGGAGCGTCAATGAAAAAGAAGCGATGGTATTTACCCATCTTATGATGAGGCTGGATAAAGTCGACGAGTCGACCAGAGCTAAAAGTGTTGAGCTTGCCGGCGCCATTCTCGCGGGAGAAGGACCTGTCATCAAAAAGAGGGTCGAAGCGGAAAGGATGCTGCAGGAAGCCCTTGCCGCGGAACGCGCCGCGCGGGAAGCGGAAAGCAGGGAAGAAGGGATAAAACAAGTGCAGATAGAGACCCAATACACGCTTGAAACGGATAAAAATGGAGAACAGAAACTGGTCCCTGTTGAAAGCGCCGTAAAGACCGTGACGATGAAAGAAGGACGGGGTTATTTGATCCGGCGGGTATTCTATGAAGAGGCCAGGTTGAGGGCGCAGGGCAAGGCAGCCACTGCCGATAAAATGCATGTCATAGGAATGGAAATGCTCAGGGATGCCATGCGGGAAGCGCTTCCGGTCGAGGAGGTCGAAGAGTCACCCGTTGAGGCCGCCCGCGACATAGTAGCCCCCGCTGTCGAAGGAGCCGAAGCGCCCGCGGCCGAAGCCGAGATCTTCGGTGACATGAACTCCATAGTAGAGAAAATGCCGGATAAAATAACGGGGCTTCTTATAGATCATGGGTTGAATACTTCCGAACTCGCCGCGGCCGTGGAAGTTATGGACAGCGTGGGTGAGATATATAAAGGGATGGGGCTTCTCACGGAGAACTATCATAACCACGCGCATAACCTTGCCGTTACGTACGCGATGATGGCGCTGTCCAAAGGCGAAAACATACGCGATACAAAAGTGGCCTTCCTGGCGGCCCTTTTCCATGATTTCCACGAAAGGAACAGGACCCGCACGCGCGGGGACGGTAAAGTGACCGGTTCTCCCGCGCTTGTGGACGAGACCATGCTTCAGATTGCGGACCTGTTCGGCCTCGCTACCTATCGCGGTCCTGCCAGGGGAGATGCGGGCGAAAAAGATTATGCCAACTACCAGAGAGACGGCGCTTCGACAAAGGCGTTGAGGGCGGCCCTTGAGAAATTCCTGGATACTTCCTTCCCCGGGGAGGACAGGGCGGATGTCTTCGCCGAGATGGAAACCATGATAAGGCGGACCGATTTCGCTTCTAACGTCGCGCCACCGGAGGCGGAATACAAGTCCATGGCAGCCGACCTGAGACGCATGATCGAAAGCCGGTTTGCCGGAAGGCCCGAATTGACGGATAACGACATAAGCAAAGCTATAGCTGATCTGAGAAAGGGGTACGGAAATATATTGACCGAAGTGGGAAGAAATAAGGAAGCGAGCGATGCCGCCTGGATGAGCAGGCAGACGAACTGGCTTAAAAGGCAGCTCGGTATCGAGGAAAAATTTCTTGACTCCCTGAGGGGGATAAAAAGCCCGAGCCAGAGGGCAAAGATGTACGACCTCGCGTTCAGGCTGGAAAAAGGCGGGGACCAGTCCGGTTTTTACTGGGTGACCTCCGCCGGCCAGAACGGCGGGGCCATGAAAGTGGTGGAAGGTTTAGGCCGGGAAATACCCGAAGTAGGCCCGGCGGGCACTTATCAATTCTTCCTGACCCCGGAACTAAACTCGGACAATGGTGTGTTGGCCGTGATGAACCGGCTCGATCCGGAATTCAGGGAAAATTACCTGGAGGTCAACAGGACTTTTGCCGAAATGGGCGGCGAGAGCGCGAAAAATTTGTGGAACACCGTAAAAGGAAGATTGACATTGATGCTCGGGCTTGGCGCGGAAGGAGAAGTCGCGCCTGTTCCTTTCAGCGGTCTGGTCGGGGACGCCCCGCAAGTAACGGAATTCGAGCTTGATATGACCGAGAGAGTGATCAATATCCTTGCGCTTCAGGAAGGCGGCGATGTCACGCGCATGGCAAGCCTGGATGACAGGGCTAAACTGGCCGTCAAATTAAACGATTTCGTTAAAGCGATAGACAGGGCGGGGGAACTTTTGCAAAAGATGGCCGTGGGTAGGGAGCTTTCCGACGCCGAATTCGATGAGATACTTGAGCTGGACAATCGTTTGAGCTTGACCGTGTACCAGGTCATGAGGATGGCCGGCTGGAAGGAATACGGCAGGCTCTCCGCGGAGGAAGCGTGGCAGAATCCGGAACTCCTGGCAAGGGTCCGCAAGGTTTTCGAGGGATGGATGGCGAGGAATGAGCGTTATGGTATGGGCGAATGGGCCGCGGCATATCAGGCCGAAACACAGAAACGATCGTATAAACTGACATTGGAAGCCACGCCCGAAGCGTCCGCGGCTGATCTGGATGCCGTGAAGGACATGATAGCCGCGATAACCATAGCTAATCCGGGGCAGCTTTCCGATGCGGAAATAAGGCAGGCCGATATATATGACATGAAAATGGACACCCGCGCGGACATAGAAGCAAAACTGAACAGCGAGATGGAAAGGATAGATCAGATGGCCGCTTTTGTCGCCAGACTTAACAGGGGCGAAGCGTTTACCGAAAGCGATAAAGAGACCCTTGACAGGATGAAGGGTATTCTTAACCCGATGTTGAACAAGATGGCTACAAAACTCGGCTGGGATACGGCGGGTACGCCAACCCCGGAGCTCTGGCGCAATTTCGCGGTCCTGGCGCAAGCGCGGAAAGTGTTCGAAGGATGGATAGCAAGGAACAAAAGTTACGGTGTTGGTGAATGGGCCGCGAGGGCCGCGTATGAACAGGAAGCAAGGAAAAAGGCGGCGGAAAAGATGCAGCCCGTGAGGGCGGCTTTCGGAGAGGTGACTTTTGAGAACATTCTCAAACTTACACCTGAAGCGTCAGACGCGGAACTGGATATGACCGGAGGTCTCATCTCCGCGATAGCCCGGGGCGATTTGAGTAATATGAACCCGGAAGGCAGGCTTTTCCTGGAGGAACAGCTGCGGAACGAGATCGATAATATAGATAAACTGGCCGACGCGGCGATCAAGACCAATATGGGCGAGACGCCCGAGGTAGATGGACGGTTGCGGGCGATAACGGCCATGACGGTTTACAGGGTGTTCAATATCGTCAGGTGGGAGGGCCTGGGTGAGCCTTCGACCGATTCCTGGCAGGATCCGCAGGTCCTGGCGAAGGTCCGCAGGATCCTTGAGGGATGGCAGGCGAAGAACCGGAGTTTTCTCATGCGTGACTGGGCGCAGGGAGCGGAAAAAAAGATCGACAGTGTATTGAATCAGGCGGAAATGAACCGCATCAGGGAGCAAAGAGAGACGGAGAGATTGGAAGAGATCTCAGCGCTTCTCGCGGAGGCTGACAATCCGACACCCGGGCACAGGGATAAAGCGCTGACGCTTTTGGGCCTTATTTACAGGATGGACAGGGCTGTAGGTAATGAAGGGCTTTATCACGGGTTCGTAGGCACTTCGCGGTTAATACTCAGGGAAGCGAGTGCCAAGGCTTTAGTGGCGATAGCCCGGTACCCGGCGCAGGATTTTTACAGGGACGGCAGGTATAACCTGGACGGGTACGCCCGCGAGATCAACAAAGCACGCGCGGAATTGGCCAGGTCCCGCGTACTTAGTGATATTGTGGACAGGCTCGGTGAATCGGATATTACACCCGGAGAGTTGGCCGATTACAGGAAGGTGCGCGCGGAAGCGGTGGGAGGTAAGCTGGAGACGACGGCGATGATACTCGCGGCCAACAAGGTGCAGAGGATAATCGATGAGGCCATGATAGATCACGCGGATGACCTGTATTTTGATAATTCCGCCGGAAGTCTCGTGTGGATAAACGAGTACCTGGATGTCGCGTATCCAGCTTCTCTTTTGAGGTCGGCGGAAGAAGCCATAAGGGATTTCAGGACCGCTCCCTCCAGGAATATGGATCAACTCGCCGCCGCGGTCAAGGCCGTGAATATGCTCGAAGGTTATGAAGATGCCCTTTCGAGGATGGTGGGTTATGAACCTTCCCGGGCCGTGAAAGATATAACCGCGCAGGCCGCGGCATTAAAGAGCGAGCTTGACGCGGAGATCGCCAAAGCCGGGGAAAATTACCGTGACCGCCTGAACGCGGCATACGGGATGCTTAACGCGGTCGACGTGATGGTGGAGAACGCCGTCATGGAAGGCGCTCTTGACTGGAACAGGCTGAATGGCCCCTTGAACCAGGCTTTCGATATCGAAAGGAACAATGCCAGATACAGGGATATGGGGCTTTTTGACGCCATACTTGACCCGGCCGAAGCCGGGGCTTTCGAGAAAAGGTTCGCGGACACCAAGAGCAGGATCTACAATTTCGTGAACGCCAAAAGGGATTACATAAACAGCCTGGATTCAACGCCGGAGATCTTCAGGGCGCTCGGCGTAACGCTGGGGACCACCCCCGAGGACCTCAGACTGGCCAGTATCGCCCCCGAGGATCTCAAAGCAAGGATAAATGCGGTCCATGACCTGGGATACTCCATATACAACGGTGTCGGGTTGGCTCTTTTGAGGAATTCGGTCGATGACCTGCGCGCGCGAGCCGAAGTGAAGAATGCTTTTGAAACCGCGGAAACGCCGGACGAAGCGGTTGCCGCGATGGAGATGGCCGGGAACAAGGTAAAGGGTCTTAACGGGGTTTACGCCGGAAAGAACGGTCTCGCCCGGCTCGGGGAATTTGTTGACACCATGAGACGTTCAGGTGTCGATATTTATGGCCATAGCCTGACGCTTCTGCAATATGGCCCCGATATCGTTTACGAGAGGACGAGAATGCTGGAAAGATACGGCATCGCGTTGAACATGAAGAACCTGACCAGTTCCGACGAGAAGATCAGGGCCGCTGCCGTCCAGCAGGCCGGGACGATTGCCGCGGTCCTTGGTATAGTCAAGGACGGCAAGCTTGCCGCCGAGGGCGCCGACCCTGCCGAGATAGACGGTGTGGACGCGGTTTTACGGGCCGAGATCGCGAGAATGGACCTCTCGGGGGAAGAAGGGGAAGCCGTTCTTAAGGCCATGAAGGAAGTGGGATATGAGAATCTCAAAGGCATGGATGTCGCGAGACTCAGGGAGATGGCCATTTCCAGGGCGGGAAGTGTGGACAAGATCCTTGGCATATTGAACGCGGATAATGCCGCGAGGAGCGCCCAGGTCGTTGTTTTCCTGCGCCGGATGGAAGCTGACCAGAGATCGCGCGCCGAAGAAGGCGAGAACCACGCGGCCACCCGCCTTGATGTAATGCTGCAGGATATCGCCCGTAACGGGTTCGATGTTTACGGCAAGGGGGAGGGTTTGGGGATCCTGAGTGCGAACCTGTTGAATATAATTAAGGGCATGGAGCTATGGGATGTGGTAGAAAGAAAATCCAAAGGCATCTCGGCGGAGCGGACAAAGATCAGGAAGGATTTTAATGATATCCAAAAAACATTATATGAGTCTTTCACGAAATTCATCGGCACGGATGCCGGGAAGGCCCTTCTCGCGGCCACCGTGACTAAAGAGGGATTAACAGGGGACGATATTAATCTTGAAAAACCGGAAAACACGGCAAACCGTTTGCGGGTAATGGCGGGTCTCAAAAAGACATTAACGGATATGCCCCAGTACGGCGTTCAGCAGGACATGGCTATCGAGATGGCGCTGCCCTCGTTCGATCGCGAACAAAGATTCCTGGAAATTCTCACGAGATACCGGGATATAGTTATGGACGGCGGGCCTAATGTGCGCGAGAGATTGAGAGATCTGAGGAACGAAAATGTGTTCGAGTATGATAACCTCCTTATCGAAATGATAAAGACGCATATCGCCGACCTGAAAGCCGAAGGACTGACCTGGGAACACAAGCCGTTCGTGTTGAGCAATATTGATCCCCCGTCACAGCTTATGGCCAAATACAGGGAAAGGATGGAAGGAATAAAGGCCAAACGGGAAGCCATGAGGGGTAAACTTACAGCGGAGATAAAAGGGCCGGCATCCAGGACCGAGGCGCCTGCGGAAGAAGGAAAGCCGGCCGAAGAGAAAAAGACCGACGAATCCGCCGCCGTCGCGAACGGGACATTGAAAGACGCGCTTGAAAGCGCCCGGTCGCTGGAAGAGCTGCGGGGAACGATAGGCGAAGAAGCGGCAATGGACGATACCATGGGGGGAAAGCTTAACGCGGCGCTGGACTATCTTTACGACGAGCTCAGGAGGGGAAAGATAGAGGGCGAAGACCTGAATATTATGGTCGAGCTCATGACCGGCAGGGTGGATGCCGGGCAGGGCGAAAGAGACGCCGCCCGGGAAGGGATCATAAACAGCGTATATCTTTTTAACGCGAATGTGGAGGGAGAGGAGAACTATCTTCTCGGCTTCAATAAATTCGACAGGATAGGGATCTCGGCCGAGCTTGTGAGGAGCCTTTCGGCGAGGGAGCTCGCTGAACTTCTTTTCCACGAGCTGTACGAACCGGGTATAGGGCACGACGCCATCTACGGCAAGTATAACCGCGCGGAATCCATACAGGGCAAGATCTTCGGCGAGTCGAATCCGCTGAAGGATTCCCTGCGTAATTTTATAAACATGAAGGCCGGAGAGTTCAAGATGGCCAAAGCTCTCGCGGCCGGGGAACGGCCTGTCGAAGCGGCGGCTGAAGCCCCCGAAGGCGCGGGTGCCGATATGGAAAGCCGCAAGGCGAACGACATAAGGGCCGGGGAAGAGATCGAAAGAAGAACGGATCCGGTGAAGATAGTCGTTGCCGGTGTATATGACCTGGATAATCCCGATGCCTTCAGAAGCATGGAAAAAGCGGTCCGGAAATTCAATTCGGAAATAAAGACCAAATTCGGCGAACAGGCGGATAACCAGCAGATCATCGTTTTCAGGATAGAGAAAGATAACCCGGCCGCGACGGCGGATAATTACAGGAAAGCGATGGACCGCGCGATGAAAGAGCTTGATAGACTTCCCGCGGAAGCAAAGGCCCGCCTTGTTTCCTATACGCCCCAGATGGAAGGTATGGAGCTGGCGGATAACGTGATGGACGAGGCCAAACCGGAATTCGCCCAATACCGGACAGACCCCCGTGTTACGCTCGTGCGCGACGGGTATACCGATGCATTCGCCAGGGGGGAAGCAAGGGCCGTAGACATAGCCGCCCGTTTCATTCTGGGCCGCCAGATCGCGTTCTGCTTCAACGCCGATAACGACGCGGCCAGGATGGAAGGTCTGAGGCGCGTTCGCAATACCCTCAGCATGCTTGCCGGCGAAGAGGTAGTGGCGACATTGAACAACCTGGACGACCTCAAGAATTTCCTTGCCAACAACATCATAAATATCAACCCCATCGACTACGAAGAGATCCGCGACTACGAGGACATGCAGCTCGCCGTCGCCGTCTCCCTCTAATTCCCCGATCAGCTTGAGAAACCGTGTTATGCTACTACTGATTATGTTTACAGGTTCCGCGGTTGGCCTTTGTTTATGTGTTTGCCAAGCCGCGAACCGTCCCCCGACCAGGTTAAGGCCCGCCCCTAACAGTTAGGAATGAAAAAAGGTAAAAATAACTATTGATAGTATTAACAATACATGTTATGATTTTCACCGTACACCATAAGTTAAGATATTAAAAAGCATAGTAGCTAGTATTTCGTATCTTTACACTACGAAGCATTTACGCTACGAAGGGGTCCTTACAGTCGGCGCAGAATATGAGTAAATTATCAGGCACATCCATATTCAAAGTAATATCATTCATAATAATTATTTCATTGATCTGGCAGGGCGTAGTGTGGGCGAACCCGGAGATGTTCCAGCGTAATGATCTCCAGCCGCGGCTCTTTTTTGACCCATCCGCGGATCAGGGTAAAGCGTTTGCAGCCTTAAGCGGATATCTGTCTAAAGCTCTCGCGAGATACGAACAAGACCCCGAAAACAGGAACCTTTTCAGCATGAAGCGGCGCGCCGGGGACGCATTGCGCGAGATCGAAGAGGGGCAAAATATACCCGGGAGGGTTATCGAAAAATGTATTTTATCGGGTTCCGCCGAAGAGGGCGAAGTGGTCATCGACATGGGGCCGTGCCGGATAAGATATTATAACCACAGGATACCCGGCGCGAACGATCCCGGATCATCTTACGACGTTCTCGAGAATAAAAAGGTGGGGGAATATCTCTCAAGGCAGATCCTTGCCAGGCGGCCCTCCTCCGCGGGGTCTATTGCCAGGGGAGACGCCAACGAGCTTTATAAAGCATTTGCGGGACGCGCGACTCCCTCCAGGAAGATAAGGGGATCACTTAATCGAAAAATATCAAGAGCCCTCGCGAATATCCGTAAAAGAGCGGATAAAAACAAATTAAGCATTAATGTATCGCAGAGAATAAATACCGCGATAAAGAGGGTCGAATCAATGGAATTCGTTGAATTCGACGCGATAGTGATCCCGGAGAAGAAAGACGCGTCGCAGGCCAGGGGATGGCTTCTCGGATTCAATACGGCGCGTTTTCCGGTCAGTTTCAAGGAAAGCACGACATATCAGGTCAACGCTTTGCTCAGGGAAAAATTCCCGAATACCGTAGGTTTGGCCAGCCAGGTCCTCGATGTCGCGGAAAACGACGAATTAACGCTGGAAGAGTACCTTTTTCACGAGATAGTCTGCCCGTATTTCGGGCATGAAAAGGGGCGGGGGATACAGGAGGATCTATACAGGGAGAATTACGAAGGGATATCGGGGGATACAACAAAAAGGCACGCCGACGGGGAGCTTGCGCTGGTCCTGAAAAAGGTGATCTGGGACGCGTGTAAAACGCCTAAGTTCGAGAAAGTTTCACGGGAAAAGATCGACAAGGAAAAGCCCGCATTCGAAAAACAGGATTTTACGACTTCCGACGGACCCCAGAAAGCCACGAAGTTCTACACACTGTTCAAAAAATATTATGAACGCGTGGTGCGTTCCGAATTCCTGCGGCAGTCCCGCCGCGAGAACGCCCGCCCCCGCAATAACGCCCGGAAGCTTCTGAAAAAACTGCAGGGAGAATACGAAAAAGTCGTGATACGGCTGAGATGGATATGGGAGATGGAGAGCATCTGGGCGAAGGCCCGGGAAAGCAGGTCCGCTCTCGAAAACAGAAAACTTACGGATCCCGAAAAGCAGGATAAAAGGGAAGAAATAAAGAATATAGCCCAGGAGATAATCGATAAACACAGGGACTTCGTGAAGAATATCCCCGAAGCGGCTTTTCTTGACGAAGACGCGCATGTCACCGGGGTCCTGAACAGGATGTACAAGGTGGTCGAAGAGGGATTGGAGGAGAAGGAAGTCATAAAAAGTCCCATGATCGATTTCGCTAAAAGGCAATTTGACAGGATAAGGGGAAAGAAGAAGGGTGAAGCCGCTAAGCCGGATGATGCCGAAAAAGCCGCCGATCGGAAGGATGCCGTTAAAAAAGAGACTTCCGCGCCGGGAAAAGTAAAGAGATCTGTGTCATTCAGGGATATCTTCCGCGCTATAAGCATAAAGGCATTGTTCGTAACTTTCGTGACCGCCGCGATGCTGTCCTTCCTGCTTTACATACAGCTTCCCGTTACGCCGGTGACGCTCGGGGCGGCCGCGCTCATACCGCTTACGACGCTTGTGTATATGCTCGCCAGGAGATGGGGATGGAAAGGCATAACATCGGGGTTTGTCGCCTCCGTAGGCGTAGCTTCACTCCTTTTCTTGAGCCTTCCCGTAAACACCATTACCGTGGGTCTTGCTGTTTTTCTGCCGATAGCGCTTTTTGTATACCTTCTCATAAGGAACTGGAGCTGGAAGAACCTTGTCGTTTCCCTGGCCGTCTCGGCTCTGCTTGTTTTTCTGACCATGCATCTGGCGATACCGTGGTTCGGTCTTTCGCTTTCCATCATCATCATGGCCAGGATGGCCGCCCGGAGAGGGCAGGGCGGCGTTTCGTCCGGTCCGGTGGGCAGGTACAGGGTGCCTCGTGGAACAGTCGCGAAAGGAACGAAACCGCCGGCCGCAAAAGAAAGGACCACCGCGCCGGCCGCGGATAAAGATAAAACGAAAAAACCGGACGAACCCAAAATAGTCGTGCCGCGGGAAAAGACAAAATGGGGGACACGCGCGGAGATGGAGGACCCGGACATAGCCGAGGACAGGTGGGGATGGAGGGTCGGGGGCCATGATTTTAAGAAACTGAAGATATCGCCGGATATCCTCTCGGCACAGTTGCAGATCATGCAATATTACGACAAAGAGGCCGAGGCGGAGACCTGGGGCCAGGAAAGAGAAGGCGAAAAGATCGAGTTTTATCATACGCCACGGGACGAGTTCGATACGAGGCAGTGGCTTTACCGGTCTTTTATACTCAATGCCGAAGAGAGAAAGAGCGCCAACTTGAGAAAACAGGACCTGGATGAATACCGTCCTCTCGTGGAAAAAAAGATAGCGGAGTTAAGAATGGGCGTCAGTTATGGCTGGGAATTAGCGGTCCTGCACGCCTGGGAGACCCATAGTTATGAGCAGTTGGCGAAGGCCCTGGAAGAGATCGCCCAGGAGGTATCCCAGGAACTGGGATCCTGTCCGGGAGAGGAGGTCAAAATACAGAGCCTGGCGATACGATGCCTTATCGCGGAATATTTCAAAATGCCGGTAGACGGCCAAAAATTCCACATGGTCGGAATGTATATCCGTCTGCTCAAAGCGAGGGAACGGGCCACCGAAGGTGATTTCATGGGAGAAGTGCATGGCAAGGATTTTTACGACCGGGCAAGGCAGGAATTTTACTGGAAGAATTACGCCGAATCCGAAAAGGCATTCGCCAAAGCGATAGAAACGGAAAAGAATAAGGGCGGCGAGTACACGGCGCAATTCATGCTGGATGCCGCGACGGTGAAATATTATCTCGCAGCGTGGGATCCGGCAAAATGGGATGAATCCAATCGCCTCCTGTCAAATTCGCTCGCGTATTGGTTGGGCCAGAAGAAAACAGAGGTGAAAAAATACAGGGAAGAATTGACGAAGCTGTTCATAAGAAAGACAAAAAAGCGGATAAAGATGGACGGATTCAAGCAGAAACCCGGGGACCTGCCTTTGTCCCCCGCCGGGTTCCGTTTCATCCAGAGATTTGTCGCGCCTTTCAGGCCTTTCTGGGCATACGCGGCAATAGACGCCCCCGAGATCGAGGAAAAGATCTTCACTTTGGCGCCTTTTGCCTTGTTTGCCACGCTCCTGGCGACAGGCGTGATCGGGCTCTCGGCTTTTCTCGGAAGCATGGCCGCTGTTTACGGGCTTTTTGTTATCCTGCACGCGGGCAACATCCGCCGCGCGCCGCCTGAGATCACCGGTTTGCGCGGCAAGCTCCGTTACGCGTTCAAAGCGCCGCTTACCATAGCCGGTTTCAACATGATGACAAGCGCGGTATCCGGTTTCGGCCTGAATTACATGGTGCAGGGCCGCATGCCCGCTTCGGTCATCACCACTTTCACCGTTATCTTTATCGCCATCGCCTACAATTTCGCCAAAACTTTTCATAAACAGGTCAACGAAAGGTCCGTCAAGGATAAGGATCATTCCCCGGCAGGGCTTCGTTTCCTGCATAAGCTGGTCGCGCCGTTCAGGCCTTTCCACGCTTACGCCGCGCTGGACGCTCCGGAGATAGAAGAAAGGATATTCACGCTGTTGCCGTTCGGCACGCTGGCCGTTCTCATGGCTGCGGGAGTGGTCGGCATATACGCTTTTCTCGGAGGCATGGCCGGGGTCTATTCCTTATTTATGATATTGCATGCCGGCAATATCAGGCGAGCTCCGGACGAAGCCGCCGGCTTGCGGGACAGGCTCCGTTACGCTTTCAAGGCGCCCTTATCGGTCGCGGGGTTCAACATGCTGACGAGCACGGTTTTCGGGCTGGGGCTAAACTACATGATCGAGGTACGCATGCCCGGCAGCGTCGTAACGTTCTTTACCGTTCTTTTTACCTGGATAGCTTACGAATTCGCCAGGATGTCCCATGAAAATGCCAACAAAAAGGCCGCCCAGGATAAGGACCATTCTCCCGCGGCGCTGGTCGGTCGGGACGCGGTTAAGGATGATGCGTCCGCCGATATGGCGCGCGAAATGAAGGCAAAAATAAGAAGGGGAGAAAAAGTCAATCTTCTTTTTTCGTGTATTTTGAACGCGCAAAGAAGCATGCTCCTGGACGTTATATCCAAGGATGTCGCTCAAAGGGGCGGATTCGGCAACGTGAGCGTGGATTCCTGCGGTATCCAGGCGGTAGCGATCCCCTATGGAGACCTGGTGGAGGTATGCATAGAAAAAGGCATAGATCTTGACATAATCACGGAATTTTCAACGGCGCAGATGAGCTCCGAAATATTATACGAGGCAGACTACGTGATCATCGCCGACGGATTCGTTGAGGAACATATCAGGAGGAAATTCCCGGAATATTTATCAAAAGTAATATTTTTGTCGGACGTGTCTCCCTCCCTCAGGAACGAACTTGTCGCGCACCTGTCGGAGAGGGAAAGGGAGGTGAGCCGGTATGTCCCGGATTACAGTCATGTCGAGGATAAGGTTTCAGGCGGCGAATATTTTGACCTTTTCTATGCCGCGGTAAAGAGGGATCTGTTCGGTATGGAAGAGGAGGGCGAAGAAATGCCTCTTGCGGGACAGCGGAAAGGCCTGTTTGAGGTGTCCGAAGAATCCGGCCTCCCCGTAGGGGCTTTTACTCTTCCCAACACCACAGCTGTTTATCCGGGGGCGGGGCATGACGCGTGGGCCGTGGCCGCGGCGCTGGAAGCGTTCGCCGAACTGGACACTTTCGTTCTCGTCGATAATCAATACGATAAGCTGCGTTTAAGCTCGGGGAAGTTCTACACAAGGATGCTGCTCGTGAATAATCTCGACTCTTATGGCATTACGCTTGACGCCGTCAATACGGAAAAAGCGCTCAGGGGAGAATTCGACGAGAACGGTCTTTTGGAGTTCGAGGCCGTGATCGATACCGGAGGGACGGGCGAACAGAGGAAGGTGCGATTCATTCTTGATGCGCGGGATTATTTCATCCCGCGCCAGCCGGGCTACGGCTTTGCCGGCGGATTCGGCCTGACAGTTATCAAATACCCGGGATGGGGCGGTGCCATGGGGGATGCGGATTCAAATCCGGGAGTTGTCGCGTACAGCTGGGACAGATTTTTCGAAAAGGTCACGAAGGAAACGGCGCGGGGCGGGCTGATACTTGTTAAGAACGCGCTGCTTCCTTCGGAAAAATTCATAGAGGCGCACGGGCTCGAAACCGTTCACGCTACAGAGTTGAGGGATCCGGACCGTACGGGGGAAAAAGAGCACGTGATCTACCGTAAAAACCGCCGGGCAGATGCTGTGGAAGAAAAACCGGTCGGGGACAGCGCGGAGGAGAAAAGAAATCCTGTTCCCGGGCGCGATAATATAATAGAGACGGCGTCTTCAGCCATACCGAGGTTCGTTAATGCCCTTATCGCTGCTTCGAGAAGGGACGAAAAAGTGGTCCTGGCGCTTGACCAGGAACTCGGCGAGGGCGAAATAAACGGCCTTCTGCGGAAGCTTATAGGATTATTGCCCGCGATAGAAGGGAACAACGAGGATCTCAGAAGGTTTTTCAGGAACCTTGAGATAATAAAAGGCGAAGGCGCTTCACTGGCGCGAAGGGTTTCGAACATAACGACTCCCGGAAGAGGCGGAGCGGCTCCCGAAAACGTCATTATCATAACAAGAAATTCGAACGTGACCTATTATAGCGCCCTGGAGGGGCGGGCCACTATAGCCGGCGTCGAGGACACCGCTTTTTCCGGGAACGCCTATCTGCCGCTTCTCGAAATAATGCTTTTCTCGATAGGAAGGCATCTTGGATGGGACGAGAAAACGCTCCGGGAACATTACGCGATGATACCGAACGCGCTATCGATAGCCGATCTTACCCCTGATGATCTTGCGCTCCTGTTCGGCAGGGAGAGAAGCATAATGGTCATCAAGCTCATCCCTGACGCCGTCGAATTCGACAGGCGGGAGCTCAGGGATCTCATGGATAATATCAGGATAATGCTGGCGAGAGCGTAGTTCAGTCTTGGGTCTTGGGTGTATATTGCCTTAAAACACAGATCATCACAGATTTATTGCGCATATACACGGATAAGGATAGAGGCAAGTGGCTAGAGGCGAGAGGAGGCGTTGATTACGAAGATTAAGACGCAGACGATGATCTTAGATT
>CAZMEZ010000016.1:0-34014 GCA_964565425.1 uncultured Planctomycetia bacterium
CCGGCGATGTGGTTAAAGCGATAAAGGATAACGGGGCCGTATATTTTCTCGCGCCCGGCGGAGCGGGCGCTTATCTGAGCGAAAGGGTTAAAAAATGCGAGGTCGTAGCTTTCGGGGATCTCGGCGCGGAAGCCATATACATGCTTGAGGTCGAGGATTTTCCGCTCGTGGTCGGTGTGGATTCGGGCGGTCGCGATATTTACGAGAGGTTGAAAAACGGATGAGGTAATGTGATGAGAGCCGACGGAAGACCCGCGAACGGATTAAGGAAAGTTGGAATAAAGACCGATTACATCAAATATGCCGAGGGTTCGTGCCTTCTCGCGCTGGGAGACACCAAAGTGCTCTGCACGGCAAGCGTTGAAGACGGTGTCCCCGTTTTCCTCAAAGGGCAGGGGACCGGATGGATAACCTCCGAATATTCGATGCTTCCCAGGTCCTGCCAGAAAAGGGTTTCGAGGGAGTCGTCCATCGGGAGGAAAGGCGGCCGGACGCATGAGATACAGCGCCTCGTTGGGCGCGCCCTGCGCGGGATCGTCGATACAAGGGCCCTGGGCGAAAGGACCATATGGATGGATTGCGATGTCATACAGGCGGACGGAGGCACGCGTTGCGCCAGCATTACCGGAAGTTTCGTGGCGCTTTGCCTGGCCCTTGATCATCTGAAAAAACAGGGCATTTTTGACGACATGCCGGTAAAGAGTTCCATAGCGGCGGTGAGCGTTGGCATAGTGGGAGGCAAGCCTTACCTTGATCTTGATTACAACGAAGATTCGCGCGCGGAAGTCGACATGAACGTGGTAATGACGGATTCGGGCAAGCTGGTCGAGGTGCAGGGGACCGCCGAGAAAGAGCCTTTTGACAGGGAACTTCTTGATAAGATGCTGGACCTGGCGGGGAAGGGCATAAAGAGCCTTATCGGCGAACAAAAAGCGGCGCTCAAAGGAGTGATCTCGTGATGGAAATACTGGTGGCTACTTATAACAGGAACAAGAGACGGGAGATACAGGAGCTTTTAAAGGAGTTCAAGAAGACGAAAGTAATGAACCTTGAAGACCTTCCCGTTAAACCTCCCATAATCGTAGAAGACGGTAAGACTTTCCGCCAGAACGCGGTCAAAAAAGCCGTGACCATGTCCAGGTTCTTCAACGGGCTTGTCCTGGCCGATGATTCCGGGCTGGAGGTGGACGCGCTGCACGGCAAGCCGGGCATAAGGTCCGCCAGGTTCGCGAGGGCTAAGGCCACCGATCGGGAGAACAACGAAAAACTCATGAAGCTTCTCGACAAAATCCCCAAAAAGAACAGAAAAGCCAGGTTCGTATGCACAATAGCGCTGGCCGCCGGCGGGATACTTCTTCATACGTTTGAAGGAAAGGTGGCGGGCAGCGTACTGACCGGCCCCAGGGGGGAGAACGGTTTCGGATACGACCCTGTCTTCGTACCCGATGGATACGAAAAGACTTTTGCCGAGATGACGCCTTCTTTCAAGAACAAGATAAGTCACCGGGCATTGGCATTGCGCGGGCTAAAGGCGGAGATCAGGAAATACCTGGACCAGAACTGATCGCCGTCATTTGGTCCATTTGGGATCTTTTATCGTCCCGGTGAGCCGGGTCTTCCCCAGGAACCTTCCGAAACTCACGATAGCGTTTCTCAAGGCCTTAGGCCATTCCTGATCCTTCTCGGGATCCGGATGCGGCAGGCGGTTCTCGAAGACGAGATCGAGATTCCCGTCAAAATCCATGTATCCTTCCGCGTTTATAGTAATATCCTCTCCATGAAGAACCAGGTTGTCGGTCAGTATCCGGCGGTTCTTTATCTCGAAGTCCATCGAGGCCGCGTCTATCTTGACGGGTTTTATGGCGGGAACGAAGGTTTGGGCGGCGGCGTATATATCTCCCAGAAGCGGCGTCAGTATAGGCATGGGGCCCAGATCGGCGTCGGAAATATTGATGCTCCCGTTCCCCCTGATACGGCCGGGAACGGCGGTTATTCCCGTTATCGATATCCCCATGGTCAGGTTCCCGTAGGCCTTCTCCTTGTTGCCGCTCATATCGTGCATTAGCCTTTCGAAGTCCATATTGTTAAGTTTCAGGGAGCAACGATAAGGGATCCCTTTCGCCGTGAGATCCATCTCCAGGTTACCGGCAAGAGCCCCGCCGTAGATAATTCCGCTGAAAAGCGGGGTGGAAAGCGATCCCTCCCGGACGTTGATCCTGGATGTTATCCCGGTTATCCGGAATTTGTCTATCCGTATGTTCTCCGCGACCAGAGTGGACGTGATATCCGCCTCGGCGAGATCTTTCCCCGTTGTCTTGAGAAAAACACGCGATCTGAGCGTACCGGACATGGAATGCGCCCTGGCGAATTCGCCGGTTTTCCCGGGCAACGCGGCGAATGATTCAAGTCTGGTCTCCACGGCGCCTTCCATCGCACAGGTCATCTTTTCCGAAAAGGCATCGGTAACTTCTCCCTTCAGGTCGAAATGGAAGGTGTAGAACATCCCTTCCAGCGATTCGATCGTGACGTTCCCGTTCTCTTTAAGGAAAGTGCAGCTTAGCCCGAGATCGTCGGAACGCAGCGTCATGTCGTATCTCGCCGCACCGTCGGCGCCCGCGGTGAATTCGGCCATATATTTATTCCCCAGGCAGGAGAACCTTATCTTTCCTTTCGCGACCGATAAATTCTCAATGTCGACTATCCCGAAGACGTCCCGGAACGCAAGATAAGGGGTTCCGATCGCCGCGTCCATGAGGGTAACGGAATACAGCAGGGAAGGGTCGAGTATCTTTTTATGATCATCGCATTCGCGGGAGACCGTTTTGAGCGTCGCGTTGCAGAGCATATCACCCGAACGGAAGCCGTCGAGCGTTATGGTGGACTTCAGCTGTTTACGCCATATCAAGGCGGGGATATCGGGTGTCACGATCATGCTGTTCACTTTGACGATGGCGGTATCCGGGTATTCTTTCGAATAGACGCTGATATGGTCCAGGGATAATGACTGGAGCGGGACATATCCTACGCGTCCGATACTTACCCTGTGGCCCGCCAGGGAAGAAAGCTCCGATTCAATGCGTGCGTGTATTTTCTCATGTATCTCTTCGCTGTTAAGGGAGTAAAAGGTGGCCAGGCCGAGGGCGGCCAGGAGCAGGAGAAGGACCACTATCTTGAAGAAAGTTCCCATGATTTTGTAAGTATAACATAGTGTAACTGGAAGGCGCAAGGCGCGGGGATTATCATGTTAAATAAAAACCCGGCAAAAGCCGGGTTTTTATTTAACTGGGGTGAGCGATGGGGGTTGAACCCACGACAACCTGAGCCACAGTCAGGCGCTCTACCAACTGAGCTACGCCCACCATAAGATTGGATGACGAGAGTTTATTCTATGTGCGAACATGCTTTAAGTCAATTAAAAAAATGCGAGTTGACTAACAAAAATGGCGTTGTTATAATGAAAAATCTTGTAATAACATATAGCTGTAAAGCATTTATTTAATACGGGAAGTGGCGCAGCTTGGCTAGCGTACCTGCTTTGGGAGCAGGGGGTCGTGGGTTCAAATCCCACCTTCCCGACCAGCTTTTTGCGCTTTGAGCAAAAAGCAGAGCAATCGAACATTGGAGCAATGGAACATTAGAGAGAAAAAAGGGAATAGTTAAGACCATTTACCGATATTGCTTTATACGCAGTCGATTGTTCCAATGTTCTGATGCTCCAATGTTCCAAATACGCGGATGTGGCGGAACTGGCAGACGCGCCAGGTTTAGGTCCTGGTGGTTTTACCGTGGGGGTTCAAATCCCTCCATCCGCACCATAAATTTTTGCAGTGGCAAAAATTTGGAGCAATCGAAAATCGAGAATCGATAACAGGTTAAAACAGAGATACGAGATTTTCGATCGCGATCTATTTTCGATTGTCGATTTTCTTATACACGGTGCGCCCGTAGCTCAGCCGGATAGAGCATCTGCCTTCTAAGCAGAGGGTCGCAGGTTCGAGTCCTGCCGGGCGTGCCATCTTTCGTCAAGCTCAAGATGGTTTGATAAATCTTTAGAGAAAAAGCGCAAGGGAAGATTTATCGGCGCCTCCATTTGTTTTTGACGCTAAAATGTGATTTTGCGTCAAAAACTCATTTCGGCATTTCGCCCGTCAGGGTCGACAAGGGAACGGAAGCAAAATCCTGCCGGGCGTGCCATTTAAATAAAAAACCCGCTTTTAGCGGGTTTTTTATTTAAATAAGTATTCGAGATTACATTGTGCCCGTATCTCAGCCGGTACCGTGCGAGAGCAACAAAAATATATTACTAGATCTTCTTCCGGTCCAAAGCAAGCCAGGCTATCCCCACGAGGCAGATAAAGAGAAACGCGTACATGGTGTACCAGAGGCCTTTTTCAATGCTGATTTTCACGACCATGCTCGAGATGTTCATGGTTAACAGATTGTAGAGCCCACCAACGGATATTACGCCGCCAATAACGGCCATCAGCAATATATACAGCTTATTCTTCAATCCGATTACCGCGAGGAAGGCGCATACAACCGCAAAGATCGGCAAGAGATAAACAAGATAACTCTTTTTGTCCACGCCTTCCGCGCTTTTGAAAAGCACCTGCGCCAGGGAAAGGGCTACCTTGGAGCTGTCACTGTTGACCAGGGCCGGGATCTTGTATCCCCTCACGATGGACTTTATCTCAACATCTCCCATGGAGGAGATGGCGCCTGTTACCGTATCCAGCTTCTTGATGAACTTGCCGGCAAAGGGAGAGTCGCCAAGTTCCTTGTCGGCGTAGCCAGTAAGCTCCTTCGATACCCCTGTGACTGATGTCTGGATCTTCGCCCACGGCAGAAAGAACGACATCACGATGATAGCGCTTGCTACGATGACAAGACCTGAAAAAATTAGTTTCCTCATAAGTCCTCCATTGTTTATCAGGGAGAGTATACATTAGTTTTGGGTATGATTCAATATTTTATACCCCTTGTTCTTGACCCTTGCCCTTCATGGGTTATAATGGTCATATGACGGTTCGGAATAATGTTAATCTTATAGCGGAAACAGAAAAATACCTCCAACAAAAGTTGCCGATAAAGCTTGGCATTAACAAAAAAAACCAACTATCCCGTCTTATTTATGAAATATGCCGTGCTAATAGCCTGTCGTTAGAGGATGTTGCCAGGGGGATCAACATTGATAAGCTCTTGGAGGGCGGGAAGGGGGAACTTTACCATAGGATAAAAAAAGAGCTCCTGCGGATACGGTATCCTTCCATGAAGACCGGTGACGATCCCCATATCATGCCTTTTACCGCGCATGCGTCGGACAAGGAATGCCCGGTATGGGATTCTGAAATATATCCGAAAAGGATATTCGTTGAAAAAAGCGTAAAAGACCTGGACTGGACGGCGCGTTTTATCGCGAATTTCGCCGGGGCCGAGACGGTGCTAATGGATAGCATGCGGGAGGCCTTGCAGGGCCTGGCCAAAAAGGATCCGATCGGATTCTATAACGCCAGGCGCGACAACCTTTTTGTGATAAAGAACAAAGCGGCTTACGTCAAGATCTGCCCCTGCACGAAAAATGTTGTAAGATGCGGCTACACTATACTTAACATGGGGTTCGGTTGCGCGCTGGACTGTTCGTATTGTTATCTCCAGCTATACAGCAATTTCCCGGGCCTTATATTCCCGGCGAATATTGAAGACCATTTGGCCGCCGCGCGCGATTTCGACGGAAAAGCGGCAAAGAGGACCAGGATAGGCACAGGGGAATTCACCGATTCGCTTTACCTGGACAGGCACACGAAATATTCCTCATTCCTGGTGCCGTTCTTCAGGGATATGAAGAACCTGGTGCTGGAGCTCAAGACCAAGACGATAGATATAGATAACGTTCTGGAACAGGAACCGCATGATAACGTGGTCATATCCTGGTCAATGAACACGCGGAACATGGCCCGGAGATATGAGAAAGGCGGCGCTTCGGTCGGGGACAGGATAGATGCCGCAAGAAGAGCGGCACGAAGAGGCTTTCGTGTGGGTTTTCATTTTGACCCGGTCGTTTATTACAGGGATTGGGAACGCGAATACGAGACTCTTGTAAAAGAGATATTTTCAGTTAAAGAGATCGCCCGGAACACGGCATGGGTAAGTCTCGGAACATTGCGGTATACTCCCGGGCTGAAGCAGACAGCCGAAAGACGGTTCGCCGATAACAATATCTATTATTGCGGAGATTTCTTTGCCGGGGCCGACGGGAAATTGCGATACCCCCCAGAATTGCGTATAGCGATATATAATAACATGATAAGATGGATAAGATCCTCAGGTACGCCCGCGTGGATATATTTATGCATGGAACCCGACGGGGTGTGGGAGAAGACGGACCTGAGAAGAGAAGGTCGTTCCTTTAGTTGAGCGTTTAAGCGGGAGGGCGGAACATGTACTTACGCGCAATTTTACTGTGTTTGATAACGGTGTTTTTTTCCTGCACCGGCATTGAGGCGCATTCGGCGGACGAGGTCATAACCCTGCCGAAGCCGATCCATAAGGGGACCGTGTCCGTGGAAGAAGCGATATTCCGGCGCAAGTCGGTGAGAGATTTTTCCGGCAAAGCGCTTTCCCTGCAGGAAGTATCACAGCTTTTATGGGCAGCGGGAGGGAAGACCGTGGACGGCATAACCGGGCCGACACGCGCGTATCCTTCCGCGGGCGCCATCTATCCTCTCGATATATACCTTGTTGCCGGCAATGTTACGGGTCTTATCCCGGGCATTTACCATTATGAATGGATGAAAAATCAGCTTAAACTGGTGAAGAAAGGTGATCTTCGGGGGTCTCTTGCCAGGGCCGCTTTGTCGCAGAGAATGATACAGGACGCGCCTGTGACAATAGTTGTCACGGCGCAGTATGACAAGACGTTGCGGAGATACGGCAAACGCGGGATGGAACGGTACGTGGCAATGGACACGGGCCATCTCGGGCAAAATATCCACTTGCAGGCTGAGGGTATGGGTTTGGGCACGGTAATGGTAGGGGCTTTTATAGACAGGGATGTCAAAGAAATACTGGGGACCGCCGATGAATTGCCGGTCTATATGATGCCTGTGGGATATGAGAGGTGACGGGTGACGAGTGACGGGAATTCAAGGTTAATGGATTATGAAGGATGGAAGTTTGTGTAATGTGTCACGTGTCAAGTGTCATGTCTGACAATCATAACACATGACACATAGCACATGACACAAAACCCGGCCCAAGACCCACGACTACTAAAATGCAACAGGACCTGAAACAAATAGACGGCAAGATCAGCGAAATATTGAGGAAGGTGGATTTTTATCCCCGCCTTACGCCTCTTAATCGCGAGAGCGAAGAGAAGAAGTTCTTTGAAAAAATCCGAGAAGGAAAAACATATAATCCGATATTCGTTTACGGAGAAAGGCATTTTGCCGGCGAAATGGGTGTTCTCGAAAATTTAAGAGGCGCGCTTGACGAAGAAGACGGCATGCAGTGTTTGCTGGCGAAGAAGATCGATTTCATGCTCACACAGCTGGAACTCCTGGGCGCCGGGGACGAAGATATCACCGACCTTTCCGTGCTTCTATACGGCAGGCCCGACAGCGAATGCCTGGATACGGCCAGAGGTATATTGTCGGAAAGCAAGGAACAGGGATACGCATATCCTGAGGAAACGGTGGAGCCCGAAGGCCTGGCTTCGTCGCTCCGGGATGAGATCCGTAAACAGGGTCTCGACTGGAAGGTGGTGATCACTGATAAAATAGTGCCCAAAGTAACGGTTTCCAGCAAGGACAGGACCATATACATCAATTCCGGCATAAAATATACCGGAGCCGAAATACAAAGGCTGAAGGTTCACGAGATGCAGGTGCACGTTTTCAGGGGAGCTAACGGAGAAGAGCAGCCCCATCGCGTATTCGCCGAGGGGCTTGCCGGGTACAACGAGCTCGAGGAAGGGCTGGCCATATTATCGGAAGAAGAATCCGGGTGCCTGGATATCGATACGCGCCAGATGAAATTGTATTCCGGAAGGGCCGTCAGCGTGGATCTTGCCATGAACGGGTCCTTTTACGATACCTTTACCGGATTACTCGAATTTTTCCCGGATTACGCGGCTTACAGGCTGGCCGAACGCGTCAAGAGAGGCCTGAAAGATACCTCGAAAAGGGGGGCTTTCACGAAAGGGTTCCACTATATAAGCGGTTGGAGAAAGTTAAGAAAGTATGTTGAAGAAGGCGGTGATTTAAGTATACTGTATGTGGGTAAGATAGGGTTTGACGACGTGGACATGGTCAGGTGTCTGCTTGATGGAGGCGAACTCAAGGGGCCCAAGTATCTGCCGGATTTTATCAAGAAAAAAGAACGGAAGACCGGATGAGGGATTCGGGTAAAATAGCCGCCTATTTGAGGGAAAAATACGGCCCATGGGGCTGGATGGGGCAGCGCGCCCATGACGCGGCAGGCGTTAACCGCATACTTCCGCTGGATTTTATAATAAGCTGCAGTTACGGCAGGGACCTGAAACATTATTTCCGCGAAGAGGCCCTGTACTCGGTCGAGAAGTACCAGCCCGTCCGGAAGAACTGGTCGAATGAAGACCTTAAGGGCAGCTTCAAAGGCGAGTTCGGACGGGAAGTCTCCCGGAGGTTGAACAGTTATAGAAAAGCGGCTCATCTCTTATGTTACCGCTCGGTCAGGTCCCTCGAGAAAAAAAACGGCCTGTTCAAGAATAACCCTGTCCTTTACGCCGTTCCCGAGATCCTCAAAACCCGTTTTGACAATAAATTGCTGCTTTACAGGAACCTGAAGAAGCTGGGGCTTTCCAGGATAGAAGGTATGATAGATCACCCGGCGAAACATACTTTCAGGGCTCTCGCGAAAAAGCTGTCATCGCCGTTCGTGGTGCAGTTCCCGTATGGCTCAAGCGGCAGTTCAACTTTTATAGTGTTCGAGGAGAAGGACTTCCGGTTCGTAAAAGCCGCCTTTCCGGATTCGAAGGCCATCATCGCTGAATATATGAACGGTCCCGCGTTGAACGTCAACGCGGTGATAGTGTCTTCGCCGGAGGGAGCACGGGTAATATGCATGACGCCTTCTGTCCAGGTCGTGGGGGTGCCGGAGTGCTGCAGTTATCCATCGGTCTTTTGCGGTAATGATTATTCAGCTGCACGGGACCTTGAGCCGGAGATATTACGGCAGGTCGAGAGGATAGTGCAGGTAACGGGCAAATGGATGGCTTCATCGGGATATCGAGGCATATTCGGGATGGACTTTGTGTGCGGGGACGGCACGGTATATCCGATCGAGATAAATCCGAGATTCCAGAATTCCACATCCCTGCACACTACGCTGGACATGCTTGAAGGGCGTGCCGGACAGACGCCTTTTCTCCTGCACATAGCGGAGTTCCTGCAGGAGAGGGACGCCGCGTGCAGGCGTTTCATAAGGGATTATCCCGGACATGAAGCCATGCGTCCGCTCGAAGGGGCCCAGGTCATACTCCATAACAGGATGTGGAAAAAAACCCTTAAGGGAGACATGGTTCCCGGTGTTTACAGGGGCGCAGGGCAGGAACTTTCGTTCGTGAGGGGAGGCGCTACTCTCGAAAACTGCTCGAGGCGCGGGGAAATACTCATAACCGGCGGGATCCCGGCGCCGGGCACTCTCATAGAGCCGGGAGCCCCCATGTTGAAGATACAAATGCGCGGTAACGCCCTTGACCCGGTCGGCAAAAAACAGTTATCGAAAGACGTGAAGAAAACGGTCGCTTTTGTTTACAAGAAACTTGCGCTGCGTGAGTCGAAAAAAACGGATGCCGAGGCGGTATTGGAGACAAGAAGATGATACAGAGAGACCCTAAGTATTACGTCACGGGTTACAACGGGAAGGATCCCTACAGGGCCCCGTTCTATCTCAACGCGTTAGTGTTCGACGGGGAGCTTGGCGACCTTAATGCCGGCCTTATTGACGAATTCAACGCAATGCTGGCAAAGGACGGGAGATTCTCGGGATGCCGGTTGGCGGCGCAAGCCGGCGCGGACGGGCAACTGCCTTCCAGGATACTCGTGGTGAACGCTTCACATGACAACCTGCCGACCTCATATGAGACGGCGCGTATCTTCGAGGATCTCTTAAGGGAAAAAGGGCGCGCGATACCGGTCGAGGTGGTTAACGGCCGCGAAGAATTGACGGAAGAAATAGACAAAGATCCCGCGGGGACCCTGCTGATAAGCCAGTGCGCCAATAAGAACGTTTATAACGTAGCTTTGGCGGAAGAGCTCGAAAGAGAGGGGACCGTGATCGTCCCGGGAAAGATCACGGCTCCGGGCAGCGTTTTTTCGGATAAAGACAGCACTTACCGGTTACTTTCAGATGGAGGCAAAGACTGGAGCAGGGTCGCCAGGTACAAGACCATACCCGTGGAGGACAAGGAGATAGATGATGTTGTTGACGGTATTCTGGCCGCTATAGAGGATCTTCAGATGGAGACAGGGGACAGGACCTTTTTCGTGAAGCCACATGAAGGCGGCGGCGGTCTGGGAGGGTTTCGCATAACGCGGACCGGTGACGGATACATAATCCCGGACCTTTCGAAAGTTGAGGGCGGTTCCGCGGAAATACACCCGACCTTTATCGATTTTGACGTCCATGACAAGGCGAAAATGCGGGAGCTTCTATGGATATACCGTCTTTTCGCTTCGGACAAAAGGATGTCCTCGAACTATATAAAAGCGAAAATACGGATACGGGACGATAACGACGAAGAGTCGCTTGATGCCTTGAAAGATTATATCGTCAGCACCGAAGATAAGCGTAAACAAAAAATGGCCGCTCTGGTAATGAGCCGTGATAAGGCCAGGCGCAGGCTCATAGACGCGATAGGCGCGTTCGAAAAAAAATTCGGAAGAAGGTATATCCCGCTGGTGAACGAGCATATAGATTTCGGGCTGTGGGGACTCCGGGCCCATTACAGGCTCTCCAGGCGCGGCCCGGCGCTGGAAACGATCTATCACAGGATCTTTCAGCTGGGATTTACGGAAGAAGGCCTGGGATACGTGGGTTCGGACAATATTTCCAACAAACAGACGGGCGAGCTCGAGATCGAGCGGCTTGGCCCGCTTAACAGTGTTATGGTCGAGGCTATCGGGGGGAAGGAAGCGCTTTTTGATGTGCTGGCCAAGGGGGCGGAAGCCCTGGTTTCACTGGTCGGGCTTTCACCGGAAGAAGAGAAAACGCGCGTGCCGCTTCGCCTGCAGCTCGACCTGGCGACGATCTCGCGACGGATAGGCGAAGGTAACGCGGATACGGCCCGCGGGCTTTGCCTGGCGTCACGCTGGCCCGGATTCGTTCTTAACGCCCGCGAATGGCTTGAGGACAGTTTGGCGTATTACGGGTGGGTGAAGGGTAAGGGGTGATGGGTGACGAGTGACGGGAATTGAGTGATAAGTGATAGGTAAGGCTAGAGGCGCGAGGCTAGAGGCGAGAGGCACGAGGTGAAAGGGGGACATCCGACATCAGACAATGTAAGCACCTTCTTTTGTCATTGCGAGGAGCCCCCGCTGCTCCGCTTTGCGGAGCAAAGCGACGGGGGCGACGGAGTAATGTCTAAAAACGAAAGAAGTAAAGATGTAAAGGAGTAGAGAGGTAAAGAATGACTGGCCGTTCTCTTTCTTATTCGTAAAGCTTACAGCTAATTTTAAATTTTTAATTACAATTTTCAATCTTATCTTTTAACTTTTAAATTTAAAAATGAACTCTATCTGGATAGTCCTCATATCGCTGACGTTATTTATTCTTGCTTACAGGTTCTACGGGAATTTTATCGCCCGAAGGATATTCAGCGCGGATAAACGTAATCCCGTCCCGAGCGAAGAGCTCAGGGACGATGTTGACTTTGTGCCTACGAATAAAGAAGTTCTGTTCGGGCATCATTTCGCCTCGATAGCCGGGACGGGCCCGATCGTGGGACCGGCGATCGCTATCATATGGGGATGGGCGCCGGCTCTCTTGTGGATCCTTATTGGTTCGATCTTTGCCGGAGCCGTCCACGATTATGCCGCGCTTATCATTTCGGTCAGGAACAAAGGCGTATCGATCGGCGAATTGTCAAAGAAGGTCATAAACCCGCGCGTCAGGATGCTTTTTCTCTTTGTTATACTCTTCTCATTATGGATAGTTGTGGCTATTTTCGGCATGGTCATGGCCGTTATCTTCAAGATGTACCCGCAGTCGGTCCTTCCGGTATGGTTCCAGATACCTTTAGCGATGGCGGTCGGGTGGCTTGCTTACAGGAAGAAGTTTAACATCACTATCCTGTCGGTCGCGGCGGTTGTTTTGATGTATTTGTCCATTATCGCGGGGGTGCATTTTCCGTTCAGCATGCCCGCGATAGGGGGGATAACCCCCATGTCGATCTGGATCATTCTGCTTTTTGCATACGCTTTTTTCGCTTCGGTACTTCCGGTGTGGAGCCTTTTGCAGCCGCGCGATTACATAAACTCGCATCAGCTTATCATAGGCCTGACGCTTATGGGCCTGGGGGTCATATTCGCGCGTCCGGCGATGGTAGCCCCCGTGCTCCAGATGGCCCCGGAGGGCGCTCCTCCCATATTGCCGTTCCTCTTCATCACGATCGCCTGCGGCGCGATCTCGGGGTTTCATTCCCTGGTCAGTTCCGGCACCAGCTCCAAACAGCTCAAAAATGAGAGCGATATCCGTTTTATAGGTTACGGGGGTATGCTTACGGAAGGGTTTCTTTCGGTTCTGGTGATCATAGCGGTCGCCGCCGGCATAGGCATGTATGTCAAAGGGGATAACGGGGAGGTCCTGCGCGGGATAGCCGCGTGGAACCACCATTATTCCAGCTGGGAAGTGGCCAGGGGTCTTACGGCAAAAATAACGGCATTCGTCAACGGCGCGGCCAACATGATCTCGGTTCTCGGCATACCGCTTAGATATGGATACGCTTTGGTGGGTGTGCTGGTGGCTTCCTTCGCCGGGACAACCCTGGATACCGCGACACGGATACAAAGATATGTGATCACGGAGCTGGCGCTGGACTATAACATAAAACCGCTCCAGAAAAGATACCCGGCAACGGCTCTGGCGGTCTTAGCCGCGGGCATTCTGGCTTTTTCCCAGGGAGGAGGAACGGGAGCGCTCGTGCTTTGGCCGCTTTTCGGTACCAGCAACCAATTGCTCGCCGGGCTTGTGCTTCTGGTGGCCACGGTATATCTTATAAAAAAGGGTTCGAGGATGTGGGTCACCGGGATACCGATGCTTTTCATGTTCGTGAGTTCGAGTTGGGCGATGATCGTTGAGCTGGCACATTATTTCCAGACGGGGCGTTGGCACCTGTTCACCATAAGCTCGCTGCTGCTAGTCCTCGGGGTCTGGATGATCTATGAAGCGGCACTTTGTGTAAGAGCCCATAAAGGACAAGCGAGAGATCTTTAAACGAGAATTTAAGTTCTCTCACCCCTAAAGGGGTTCGAGGACAATTCGCACTTATAACTTAAGCTCCCTGTGGTCGCTTAAGTTATGTGCTCATTTTGCGCGCCCGTAGCTAAATGAGACCACAATTTATGGAGCGGAGCGACATAAATTGTACGGTCGAATTTATCTCGAGCGTAAGCGAGAGATCTTTGGGAGAAAATCGAGAATCAAAAATAGACCGTGATCGGACCATTGTCCGATCACTTCGCAAATTTGTTCCAAATTTGCGCGCCCGTAGCTAAATGAGGCCATAACTTATGGAGTCGCAGGCGACATAAGTTATTTGGCCGAATTTATTTCGAGCGAAGCGAGAAATCTTATAGACATAAAGGTGCGCCCGTAGCTCAGCCGGATAGAGCAACTGGCTTCGAACCAGTGGGTCGGGTGTTCGAATCGCCCCGGGCGCGCCACGATTCCGGGTATTGCGAATGTTCTTTTGAGGACGTCAGCTTGCCTCCTGCGGGCAAGCTGACTCGACGATGCCCTCGCAAGAACATTCGCAATACCACCATATAAAATGCCAAAAAGTCCTTGCGGACTTTTTGTTTAGATCGGAAGGGTCTGTACATTAAAAGCGGGGTTTTATAAAATAGATCGGAGAGGACATGAAGATAACAATAGCCCAGATAAATCCGACGATCGGGGATATAGACGGGAACCTCGGGAAGATAGCCGGTATTTTCCGGGATAACGAGAAAAAAACGGACCTCATTGTTTTTCCGGAACTTTCGCTTACCGGGTACCCGCCGAGGGATCTCCTGGAAAAACCGGGTTTTATCGAAAAGACCCGGACGGCGCTCGATAAGCTCAGTGAGATGTCCGGTAAATACCCGGGCGCCGCTTTGCTGGTCGGGGCCCCCACCGCGACGGGGAAGAAGACGGGGAAGGGGCTGTATAATTCCGCGGTTTTGATCTCGGGCGGAAAGGTCCTCGGCGCGAGCCACAAGGCGCTTCTGCCGGCGTATGACGTGTTCGATGAAACAAGGTATTTCGATCCCTCACCGGACATAAAGGTGATACCTTTCAAGGACCAGATGCTCGGCATTTCGATATGCGAAGATATGTGGAACGATCCCGATATGTGGCCGAAAAAAATTTACGTGACGGACCCCATAGACAAGCTGAAGCGGGAAGGGGCGACCATGTTGATAAACGTATCCGCGTCCCCGTTCCATTCCGGGAAGGAGGGGGCGCGCCGCAAGCTTATAAGCAAACACGCGGCGAAATACGGCACGCCCTTTGTTTTTGTCAACCAGGTAGGAGGTAACGACGAGCTCGTTTTTGACGGCAGGAGCATGTGCGTCGACGGGAACGGAGAGCCCGTATCGGTGCTGCCATCCTTCGAAGAAAAAGTGGAAACCGTCGACACGGAAGAGACGGGAGATAAAAAGCGTTATGTTCCCGATGATGAAACGGGCGCCATTTACCGCGCGTTGGTGCTTGGTCTAAGGGATTATATGGGGAAATGCGGTTTTTCCAAAGCCGTCGCGGGGCTTTCCGGCGGCATCGATTCGTCCCTTGTCGCCTGTATAGCAAAGGACGCGATAGGAGGAAAGAACGTTTTGGGGATAGCCATGCCTTCACCGTATTCTTCGCGGGAGAGCGCGAAATATTCCGAAGAACTGGCCGTTAACCTGGGTGTGGAGTTCAAGACGATACCTATCGCGGATATTTACCATGCTTACATCGATGCCCTGAAGAAGGATCTTGAAATAGAGAAGGGGCCGGAAGTGGACGTGGCGATGCAGAATATACAGGCCAGGATAAGGGGTAACATACTAATGGCTTTTTCCAATAAGTATGGACACATTTTACTTACGACCGGGAACAAAAGCGAGCTTGCCGTAGGATACTGTACTTTATACGGCGATATGGCCGGAGGGTTGGCGGTTATCTCCGACGTTCCCAAAACCATGGTGTACCGGCTGGCCGGATACGTCAACCGCGAGTCCGAAATAATACCGCAGAGCGTTATTGACAGATCGCCTTCCGCGGAACTGCGGCCGGGGCAGCTGGACCAGGATACGCTTCCGCCATACGAGACTTTTGACGGCATATTGCAGGGTTATCTCGAAGAAGGGGATACAGAGGAACAACTGGTTAAAAAAGGATTCGATCCCGATATGGTGAGATGGGTGATAAGAAGCGTTAACAGGAACGAATACAAAAGAAGGCAGGCGCCCCCGGGACTGAAAGTCACGTCAAAAGCGTTCGGTTCCGGCAGGCGCATGCCGATCGCGGCGAAGTATGATTGCTGAAAGATTTAAGCTGTAAGTCGTGAGCTGTAAGCTTGCCGTAAACTGTAAGATTTTTCTGGATAAGTTCTCAAAAATACGATATATTACCACGCAGACGGTTTTTGACTTACGGTTTACAGCTTAAAACTTTCAGCTATAAGTTATTGATTTCCAGGGGCATCGATCCTGGCCGCTGGACGCCGCCCGCTGTATGCCGAAAGTTGTAAAAAAGGAGAATTTGACTTTTAACATAGGAGTGGAATATGGCTAACGAGACTGTTTTCAAAAGATACGAAGGGAACCCGATAATAACGGCTAAAGCGGTCCCGAGAGCGAACAGCATCCATAACAGCGCCATAGTTCCTTTTGGTGACGGATACGCCGGTATCTTCAGGGTTGACGAGATAGATTTTAATTTTACCATGCATGTCGGTTTCAGCAAAGACGGCATCAAGTGGGATATAGATCCGCATATCCTGAAAATGGAAAGCCCGGACCCGTATCTTACCGTAAGGGAACGGACTTATGACCCCCGTCTTACGAAAATAGACGACACCTATTACTTTACCTGGTGCCTGGATTCGCCGCATGGGCCGATGATCGGGATGGCAACTACGAAAGATTTCAAGCTTTTCCGCCAGAAGGAAAATCTAACCCTCCCGGCCAACCGCAATTGTGTTATCTTTCCGCGAAAGGTGGACGGGAAATACGCGATGCTAAGCCGCCCAAGCGACCGGGGGCACACGCCGTTCGGGGACATGTTCTATTCCGCGAGCCCGGACCTGACACATTGGGGTTGCCACCGTTTTGTTTTCGGGACCGAAAAAAGCAGCTGGCAGTCGACAAAGATAGGTCCCGGTCCGGCTCCGGTAGAAACGGAAGAAGGATGGCTTCTTATCTATCACGGTGTATGGACGAGCTGCAACGGTTATCTGTACTACGTCGGCGGGGCGCTTCTGGACCTGAACGAGCCATGGAAGGTGCTTTACCGCACGAAAGACTATCTTTTGGCTCCCACTGAACTTTATGAGCGCGTGGGCGACGTGCCTAACGTGGTCTTTGCCAGCTCCGCGGTAATAAACGATGGCATTATCCGGCTGTATTACGGGTGCGCTGATACGTGCATATCGATGGCGGAGGCCAAGCTTGACGAGGTCATTGACTTTGT
Source organism: uncultured Planctomycetia bacterium (assembly GCA_964565425.1). Classification (GTDB taxonomy): domain Bacteria; phylum Omnitrophota; class Gorgyraeia; order Tantalellales; family Tantalellaceae; genus CAZMEZ01. Next base: position 16,918 of record CAZMEZ010000016.1, read on the forward strand.
CAAGACGCACAGCTTCTAAGAGCAGGTTCCAGGTTTTAGGTATCAGGTTTAAGTTCGTTAAAACAACCTAGAACCTATCTTCCCAACCATATACGGGAGTTTGATCTATCAAATCCGTTAACGGAAAATTAACAGGCATGATTAATCATGCCCCTGCATTATTATCATATTTATACTTGAACTTATTTTTGGTCATATGCTATAATACGTCCTAAAATAATTTGCCCGCATAGCTCAGTTGGTAGAGCAACTGACTCTTAATCAGTGGGTCCAAGGTTCGAGCCCTTGTGCGGGTACCAGATTGAGACAGCATACAGCGTGCGGCGTCCAGGTTTCCTGAACGCCGCACGCTGAACGCTGTATGCCGAAGATATAGAGCGGGTGTAGCTCAGTTGGTAGAGCATCACGTTGCCAACGTGATTGTCGTCGGTTCGAGTCCGATCACCCGCTCCATTTTTATCTACCTTAGCCGGTTAAAGGCAAAGAGCAGGTAAATCTTCTAACATGCGCTTGCCAATATAAAATTCGGGTCAAATAAATCAAACATACAGTCACAGTCAAGCAAGGAGTAAGATGAAGATAACGGATCTTTTAAACAGAGACGCCATTTCAACCGATATAGGATCCACCAGGAAAGAAGAAGTCGTTAAGGAGCTTGTTTCGCTGCTGGTCTCGTCCGGCGAGATAAAGAAAGCGGACATGAGCGTGGTCCTCAAAAAACTCCAGGAAAGGGAGATGCTGGGGTCCACCGGGATAGGGAAAGGGGTGGCGATCCCACACGCGAAGTGTGATAAAGTTAAGAAGATGGTCGCCGCTTTCGGTGTTTCCAGGGAGGGTGTTGATTTTAAATCGCTGGACGGCGAAAAAACCCACATATTTTTTCTTTTGATAGCTCCGGGTGAAACCCCCGGCCCGCATCTCAAGGCGCTTGCCAAGATATCGCGCCTTCTGGACGATAAATTCGTTCGGGACAGGCTGCGCTCCGCCGGGACCCCCATGGAAATAACCAAAATAATGAAAGAAGAAGAACAGAAAACGATCCATTAAAGAGGCCAGATAATGAAACGGCTTAAATGGCTATACCCGGGAATGCTGATCAAGAGGTGGATATCTCTCACGGTATTCGGCATTCTCATGGTATCCATGGGCTTTGTGATAGTCATAGCCGAGAGAAACCCCGAGAACAAGGCCATAGCCGGACTCATTATAATGATCGGCATCATTTGCGTGATAGTGGCCGTGAAGAGGATCCTTAAGTCTTTCATGACCGCCCTGGTCCCTGATCCGGGGAGAGGAGAAGGCGCTCTTGTCGAAAAGATATACGAGAAACGTATACTTGAGAGGGGTCCAAAGATAGTCGTTATCGGCGGTGGCACGGGACTTTCAACGCTATTGACGGGACTGAAACAAAAGACCGGCAATCTAACGGCGATAGTTACTGTCGCGGATGACGGCGGGTCGTCCGGGCGTTTGAGGGAAGAGTTCAACGTGCTTCCCCCCGGGGATATAAGGAACTGTCTTGTGGCTCTTTCCGATTCGGGGGACCTTCTGGGGGCGCTTTTCCAGTTCCGGTTCAGGGAAGGTAAGGAGTTGCGGGGGCATAACTTCGGGAATCTTTTCATCACGGCTCTTTCGCAGGTTACGGGGGATTTCGCGAAAGCGATCAGGGAATCCAGCAAGGTCCTCGCTATACGGGGTAACGTTTTCCCGGCCACGCTTCAGAAAGTAAAGCTTGTCGCAAAAAGGGAGAACGGCAGGGAGACGGTGGGAGAGAGCCGTATAAGGGATGAAAGAGAAAGTCCTATTGCCCGTCTAACGCTTATGCCGGGCGCGTGCGAAGCGACCCAGGAATCGGTCGAGGCCATACGCGAAGCCGACGCCATTATCCTTGGCCCCGGCAGTCTCTACACGAGCGTGATGCCGAACCTTTTGATAGAAGGCATCAAGAGGGAGCTCATAAGATCCCGCGCCCCCAAGATATATATATGCAATGTCATGACCGAAGCGGGAGAAACGGACGATTATTCCGTGAGCGATCATGCCAGGGCCCTGATAAAACACACGCATCCTTCGATAATCAACTACTGTATAGCGAATATTTCGCGCATCCCCAAAGAGCTTTATGAAAAGTACAAGGAAGAAAAGAAATTTCCCGTGAAACTGGACGAGAACGACGAAAGATGGCTTGAGCAGGAGAATATAACTATCGTTAAAGCGCACATTGCCAGCATGAAGGAATTCGTGCGGCATGATGCCGATAAATTGAGCGACGTAATAACGAAGATAATAAATGAGCATAAAAAAAGATAAAGACCCTTCGGGGAAAGCCAAGTTCGCGATGGCCTTTCATTGTTACCAGCCCGTTTTTAACCTTGGCGGGGAGATAGAAAGGGCATATAAGTGCGCCTATGAGCCACTCCTGGCAACGCTGGATGATTTTCCCGGAGTGAAGGCTACTTTTCATTTTTCCGGGAACATGCTCGAATGGTTTGAGGACAGGCACCCCGGGTATCTTGAAAAAGCGAAAAAGATGACGGACCGGGGCCAGATCGAGATCATGGGCGGAGGATGTTTTGAGCCGGTAATGGCGCTTATTCCGGAATCCGACAGGATCGAACAGCTGAAGATGAGCAATGATCTCATAAGCCGCATCTTCGGGGCAGAGCCCCGCGGCGCATGGATAGCGGAAAAAGTATGGGAGCCCGGCCTGGTCGATACGCTTACTTCTTCCGGAGCGGAATATACCATAGTGGATGATTACCACCTGTTCAGGGCGGGCCTGGAAGAGAGCAGGATCTACGGGCCGTGCGCTACCGGCGGAAAGACCAGCGAACTGGTACTTTTCCCGTCCCTGACGCGGCTCAGGTACTATATGCCGTTCCGTCCGCCCAAAGCCACGCTCGATTACATGAAATGGGTGCGTGACAGGCGAGGCAGCGGCGAAACGTGTTTCTTTTTTGCCGATGACGGAGAGAAATTCGGGGCATGGCCGTGCACTTATAAGTGGGTGCACGAAAAGGGATGGCTGCGTGATTTCTTCGGGCTCTTAAATGAAAACTCCCGGTGGCTAGAAACATTGACGTATTCGGAGATCATGGAAAACGTGTCCCCCGAGCGGGTCGGTGAAGTGCCGGCATCCAGTTACGCGGAGATGATGGAATGGAGTGAAGGAGATTTCAGGAATTTCCTCAAAAAATACCCTGAAGCCGACAGGATGCATAGAAGGATGATATCGGTCAGTGAAACGCTCAGGAAAATGGAAGCCGGAGCAGGACCGGAGGGAGAATATCCTTATATAGCCAAGGCGAAAAGAGAGTTGTTCAAGGCCCAGGCGAACTGCGCGTATTGGCACGGGACTTTTGGAGGAGTATATCTGCCGCATCTGCGCTCAGGGGTTTATGAACATCTCATAAGAGCGCAGAACCATATAGATAGATCGGGATGCGAAAACACCCCGATCAGCGCGGTGGAAAGGGATTACGGGCCGGGGAAACGCGAAACGGTATTGCGGAACGGGATCTTTGACGTTCATGTCTCATCCGCCGGCGGCGCCGTCAAAGAGATCGATCACAAACCTTTGAACGTTAACCTGGGCAACACAATGTCGCGCACAAGCGAGGGTTATCACAGGAAGCTGGCGAAAGGATATTCCGCCAGGATAAAAGAGGCAAGGAGGGCAGTGTTGCGCGGCGATTTTATCGACGTCCATGATCTGCTTGGCGTGGGAGAAAGGGGGCTGGCGAAAGTGCTGAGATACGACGACTACCAGCGCGCTTCTTTTCTTACCCATGTTCTGAGCGAAAAGAGACCCTGGAAGGACATGCAGAAGTTCCGCGGGAGCATCGATAGTTTCCTGAAGGGGCAGTATTCGTCGATAACGGAAGTCGGAAGTGATTCGATCTCTCAGGCGCTTTCGAGGAGGGACAAGGTATTCGTCGATAACGGCCGGCCGCTCGACCTGGAGATCGTCAAAAAGATCACCATGGGCCGCGGGCCGTCCGTAGAGTTCTCCCATGGGATACGTAAACATTCCGGGGGCAACCTGCGCCTGAGATACGCCATTGAGTTCAATTTTCTTGTATGGGACAAGACGGTCGTTTCCCGGCCGAAGATGGCGCGGGCGGACAACTTATTTTTAAGGGACATGCATTCGGGGGTCGGCATCGATTTTCGTCTTGAAAAAGAAGCAGATGTGTTCACTTATCCGGTCTTTACGGTGAACGAAACGGAATCCGGTCTCAGGAAGACGTTCCAGGGTATTTCGGTGCTGTTCGGGGACGAATTCATGCCGTCGGGATACGACAATAAGCGTGAAATGAACATCACAATCTCGGTAAGGTGGTAGATGGAAATTCGCAAAGAATTAGTAGTGAAGAACAGGACGGGGCTTCATGCCAGGCCCGCCGCGCTTTTCGTGCAGATAGCGAATAAATTCGATAGCGACATAACCATCATCAAGGAAGATCAGGAGGTGAACGGCAAGTCTATAATGGGGATACTCATGCTTGCCGCTGAAAAAGGGTCGAAGATAACCATAGTCGCCAGCGGAGATGACGCCGGGAAGGCGGTTGAAGAGCTTTCCGAGATACTCTTGAACGACATAGACCCCGAGTCCCCGTGACGGCCAGACTAAAGATAATAAAGGATGTGGACGAATGAACGAAAAAAAGAAACCTTCGACAGGCAAACAGATACAGCTTAAAGGTATCCCGGCCGCTCCCGGCATAGCGATAGGGAAGGTGCACATCTATGGGACCGAGGATCTCGTGCCCAAGGAAAGAAAGATCCCGGAGAGCGAAATATCCGACGAGATAGCGAGGTTCAAAGAGGCGCTTAAGGAGACCAGGAAAGAGGTCCTTGCCATAGAGAAGAAGATATCGCGCGAAATGGGTGTCGAGCACGGGGACATATTCCGGGCGCATTTACTGGTCCTGGAAGACAGTGTTCTGGTCCAGGAGGTGATCGCGAGGCTCAGGAAGAAAAAGAAGAACATCGAGGCCGTCTTCGCGGAAGTGCTTAACAAATACATAAGCGTCCTGTCCGCGGCGAAAGACGAGTATCTGCGCGACAGGGTAAGCGACATAACTGATGTGGGCAAGAGGATACTCCGCAATCTCATAGGCGTGGAGGAAAAAAGCATGGAAGGCCTCGAGGACAAGTCCATAGTGGTCGCTTATGACCTTTCTCCTTCCGATACGGCCATGATGCATAAAGGCCGCGTAATAGGTTTTGCCACGGATATCGGCGGGAGAACGTCGCATACCGCCATCATGGCGAAATCCCTTGAAATACCCGCGGTAGTCGGTCTTGAGACAATTACCGACACGGTCAAGAACGGGGACCAGGTCATACTTGACGGAACACACGGTGTCGTCATAGTCAACCCCACCAAAAGGTTCATCGAGAAGTACCAGAAGGACAAGAAGAAGCTGGAGCATCTTGAGAGGGAGCTCGTGGAGCTCAAATCCCTTCCCAGCGAAACGACCGACGGGAAAAAGGTGAACGTCGCCGGTAACATAGAACTTCCGGAAGACGTGGCCAGCGTTATATCGCACGGCGCCGAAGGTATAGGGCTTTACAGGACGGAATACTTTTACATGAACAGACGTGATCTCCCCAGCGAGGAAGAACAGTTCAACGCCTATAAGTCGGTCGCGCTCAGGATAAAACCCAATTGTGTGGTAATAAGGACTTTGGATCTCGGGGGAGACAAGTTCCTCTCGCAGCTTGACGTGCCGAAAGAGATGAATCCCTTCCTTGGTTGGCGGGCCATAAGGTTTTGTCTCGCCCGGCCCGACATATTCAAGACACAACTGAGGGCTATATTGCGCGCGTCGGTTTTCGGGAACCTGAAATTGATGTATCCGATGATATCCGGGCTCAGCGAATTAAGGCAGGCTAATGGAATGCTGGAAGAGGTAAAGAAGGACCTGCGCAAAGAAAAGGTGGCGTTCAATGAAAAGATCCCGGTAGGGGCTATGATAGAAGTGCCTTCCGCGGCTATTACCAGCGATAAACTGGCCAAAGAGGTCGAATTCTTCAGTATAGGCACTAACGATCTTATCCAGTACGCTCTTGCCGTGGACAGGGTCAATGAAAAAATAGCGTATCTCTATGAACCGACGCACCCGGCGGTCCTTAGCCTGATCAAGAGAGTCATAGATAACGGGCATCACGAAAATATACACGTGGCGCTGTGCGGTGAAATGGCGGGCGACGTGTCGTTGACCATGATACTTCTCGGCCTGGGGCTGGATGAGTTCAGTACGTCTCCTATCGCGGTGCCGGAGATCAAGAAGATAGTAAGGTCGATAAGTTACGCGCAGGCTAAGGAAATAGCCGAAAAAGCGCTCACGTTCAACACGGGCAAAGAAGTCCAGGAATACGCGAAAAAGAAACTGCTCGACCTCGTGCCCGACATAGCGATAGAGCTGGCGGATTAGTGAGTCCGCGGTCCAATTCAATGTCTGTGGACTCTGAACTGCGGACTGGAAACTAAAATTCAAGGAAGGAAAAACATGAAAGGCTTAATATTAGCGGCTGGTTACGGGACAAGATTGTATCCTCTGACCCTGGACAGGCCCAAACCACTTGTCAAGGTAGGAGGCAGGACCATATTGGAGAGATTGCTCAGGAAACTGGAAAATATAGGATCATGCGACGAAGTATATATCGTGACGAACGACAAGTTCCACGACATGCTCGTGAAATGGGTCAGGGATCGCAGCTTTTCCGTGGGGCTCAAGGTGATCAACGATCTTACGCGATCGAACGAAGACCGTCTCGGCGCCATCGGCGATATCAATCTTGTGCTGGAAAAGGAAAAGCCCGAAGACGACATCCTGATAATAGCGGGAGACAATCTCTTTGAATTCAACATCGAGGATTTCGTGAGCTTTTCCATGGAAAAAGGCAAATTCAGCGTAGCTCTTTTTGACGTGAAAGACCGCAAGCTGGCGCAGAGATACGGGATAGTATCGCTTAACGGCGGCAACAAGGTCGCGGAATTCCAGGAAAAGCCTTCGGAGCCCAGGAGCACGCTGGCGTCCACCGGGATCTATTACATGCCGGAATCCATTTTACCCATGATGAAGAAGTACATGAGAACGGATCTGGTTAAAGACGCTCCCGGGAACTTCGTAAAATGGGTTTCTGAAAACGACGGCGTATACGGATATGTCTTTACCGAAGGATGGTACGACATAGGCGACAAGGTCTCGCTTGAGAAAGCGGACATCGAATACAGGCAAAAGGAAATTTAAAAAACAAGGGAAGGAAAAAAAATGAAAGGCAACAGGTATTTATTTACTTCGGAAAGCGTTACGGAAGGGCATCCGGATAAGGTATGTGACCAGATATCAGACGCTATACTGGACGAGATATTCAAGGAAGATCCATCCGGGAGGGTGGCGTGTGAAACGATGGTGACCACGGGTCTGGCCATAGTCGCGGGAGAGGTTACTACGTCATGTTACGTGGATATCCCGAAAACGGTGAGAAGGACCATAAAAGAGATAGGATATACGGATGCCGCGTACGGTTTTGATTACCTGACCTGCGGTGTTATGACGTCCATCCAGGGACAATCCCCGGATATAGCCCTGGGCGTGGATACGGGCGGAGCCGGTGACCAGGGGATGATGTTCGGTTACGCTTCCGATGAAACAAGGGAGCTCATGCCCATGCCGATAACCCTGGCACACGCGCTTACCAGGCAGCTTGCCAAAATAAGGAAAGAAAGGCTCGTGAAATACCTCCGTCCGGACGGAAAGAGCCAGGTCACCGTGGAATACCATGACGGGTTGCCGAAAAGGGTTGATGCCGTCATAATAAGCGCGCATCACGATCGCAAGGTCGACATGAAGGACATACATCGGGACATGAAGGAGATGGTCATAAAGGAGGTAATACCGGAAGCCCTTATGGATAAAAACACGAAGATCTTCGTGAATCCCACGGGCCGTTTTGAAGTCGGCGGCCCCCAGGGGGACACCGGTGTTACGGGAAGGAAAATAATAGTAGATACTTACGGGGGCGTCGGTAGCCATGGCGGAGGGTGTTTCAGCGGGAAGGACCCGACAAAGGTGGACAGATCCGCGTCCTACATGGCCCGTTACGTGGCAAAGAACATAGTTGCCGCCGGAATGGCGAAAAAATGCGAGATCCAGTTCGCTTACGCTATCGGTGTTCCCGAGCCGGTGAGTATCATGGTGAACACCTTCGGTACCGGCAAGATCCCTGAAAGCAATCTGGTCAAACTGGTCAGGGAAAATTTTGATCTTACCCCGGGAGGTATAATCGAGAAACTTAAGCTCAGACGCCCCATATTCAAGAAGACCGCCGCTTACGGTCATTTTGGAAGGGACGGAGAGGGCTTTACCTGGGAAGAGATAGATATGGCGGAGGTATTGAAAAAGAAGGCAAAATAAAATGAGGCCACGATTTATGGAACAAAGTGACATAAATCGTTAGGCCGAATTTTACCCCCGGCGAGCGAAACGAGACCGGGGATCGCATAAATTATTATTTTTATGGGGGCCCCGCTTAGAGCATGCGGGGACGACGATATTAACGCAAAACGAAACACGAACCCCGAACAACGAACGACGGAATCGGAGGAGATATGCCTAAAGTGGCTGAAGATCATAAGATAAAGGATATAGGGCTTGCCGGTCCCGGAAGAAAGGAGATCGAAATAGCCGAGCACGAGATGCCGGGACTTGTGACTATAAGAGGGAAATACAGCAAGGAAAAGCCTCTTTCCGGTGCCAGGATAACGGGGTCGCTCCATATGACGATCCAGACGGCGGTTCTAATAGAAACACTGGTAAAGCTTGGGGCAGAGGTCAGGTGGGCCAGCTGTAACATCTTTTCCACCCAGGACCATGCCGCGGCCGCGATCGTGAAGGCGGGTGTCCCGGTTTTTGCCTGGAAAGGAGAAACGCTGGACGAATACTGGTGGTGCACCGAACGGGCCCTGACGTTCCCCGGGGGCAAGGGACCTCATCTCGTCGTGGATGACGGTGGTGACGCGACCCTCATGCTCCATCTCGGCCTGGCCGCCGAAAAGGATCCTTCCGTATTGGATAGAGATCCGTCCGGGGAGGATGAAACCGCGCTTTTAAGCGTACTTAAGAAGTCTATTAAGGAAGAGCCGGGCAAGTGGTCCAAGCTTGTGAAAGAATGGAAAGGTGTTTCCGAGGAAACCACCACCGGGGTCAATCGTCTTTATCGCATGATGAAAAAAGGGGAACTGCTGGTTCCCGCAATAAACGTGAACGATTCGGTCACCAAATCTAAATTCGATAACCTTTATGGGTGCAGAGAGTCGCTCGGCGACGGGTTAAAAAGGTCAATGGACGTCATGGTGGCCGGAAAAGTGGCCGTTGTCTGCGGGTATGGTGATGTAGGGAAAGGGTCGGCGCAATCCCTCAGGGCGCTGGGCGCAAGGGTCATAATCGCGGAAATAGACCCGATATGCGCTTTGCAGGCCGCCATGGAAGGGTATGAGGTATCGACAGTCGAGGATACCCTGGGTAAGGCGGACATCTACGTCACGGCCACGGGCAACAAGGACGTTATCAGGATGGAGCACATGGAGAGGATGAAAGACCAGGCCATAGTGTGCAATATCGGTCACTTTGATAACGAGATACAGGTCTCTGCTCTCGAAAATTTTCCGGGGATAAGGAGGATCAATATTAAACCACAGGTCGATAAGTACGTGTTCCCCGGAGGAAGAGAGCTGTACCTGTTGGCGGAGGGGAGGCTTGTCAATCTTGGGTGCGCGACCGGACACCCTTCATTTGTCATGTCGAATTCCTTTTCCAACCAGACCCTTGCGCAGATCGACCTGTGGAAAAACCGGGATAAATACGAGAAAAAAGTATATTGTCTTCCGAAAGTCCTGGACGAAGAAGTCGCGCGACTCCACCTGGGCAAGATAGGGGTTAAGCTCACGAAGCTTACGAAAGAGCAGTCGGAATATATAGGGGTCCCGGTAGAGGGGCCGTATAAGCCGGAGCATTATAAGTACTAGTGACGGGTAATGGTTCCGTTGTTCGTCGATCGTCGTTCGGATCTCGTGCTGCTTGTTTTTAATTAACGAACTAATGCGAAATACGAACCCCGAACGACGGACGACAGGCGAAGGATAACACGCATGACAAAGAAGATAAAACGCATAGGAGTGCTGACGTCCGGCGGGGACGCGCCGGGGATGAATGCCGCCATAAGAAGCGTCGTGCGGAAGGCCGTATATGAAGGTCTTGAGGTGCGGGGGATATTGAGGGGGTATGAGGGATTGATCGATGGCGAGATGATAGAGATGGGCTCCCGGAGTGTAAGCAATATTCTCGGACTCGGAGGGACCATACTCAAGACAGCCAGGTCCAAACGTTTCATGACAAAAGAAGGCCAGGGGAAAGCGGTAGAGACCATAAAGAAGAACGGGATAGACGCTCTTGTCATCGTAGGGGGGAACGGCTCATTTCAGGGGGCGCATATACTGCACGCTGAATGGGGGGTCCGGAACATAGGCATTCCGGGCACGATCGACAATGACCTGGGCCATACCGACTTTACTGTCGGATGCCATACCTCGGTTCACACCGTTCTTGACGCGGTAGACAAGATACGGGATACCGTTTCCAGCATGGAGAGGATATATGTCGTCGAGGTTATGGGGCGAGAAGAACCGTACATTGCCATGAACGTGGGGCTGGCCTGCGGGGCGGAAGAGGTGCTGTATCCCGGTAATCCCGTAACAATGGAGAAGATCACCGAAGAGATAAAGTCTGCCGAGAGCAGGGGTAAGCGCAGCTGGATAATAATAGTTTCCGAAGGATACGCACATGCTCCCGAACTGGCGGAAAAGATAGCCGAGAATACAGGACATGACGTAAGGGCGGTCGTGCTGGGACATATCCAGAGAGGCGGGTCCCCGCTCGCGCCGGACCGTATACTCGCTTCCGCGATGGGAGCGGAAGCCGTCGATGCCGTGCTGAAAGGCGAGTCGGACAAGATGGTCGGCGTACAGGCCAGGAATCTCGTTCTGGTGCCGTATGAGAAGGCGTGTTTTGACCGGGACAAGGACAGGGAACTATACGGGCAGATTTATGCGATAACCAAGCTGCTTGCCAAATAGAGAGTTCACGGATGATCGGGGGCCGGCTCCGGACCAAGAATTCCGGACCAAGAGCTCCGAATCGAACATGAGAATAACCACAAAATATCTTCTCAGGGAGATCGGCGGACCTTTTTTGGCTTCGCTTTTTGTCTCCACCATAATACTTGCCGCCGGCAATATAGTGCAAACCGCGGATATGGTAGTGAATAAAGGCGTCGAACTTTCACAGGTAATAAAATTATTTCTACTTTTTTTGCCGTACGTCCTGATATTTACCATACCCATATCCGTTCTGGCCGGGGTTCTCCTGGGCTTCGGTCGGCTTTCAAGCGATAATGAGGTAACGGCTTTCAGGACGAGCGGTGTGAGTGTTTTCAGGGTCGTCCTCCCCGTGGTCGTGTGCGGTTTTATAATAAGCCTCGCTAATGTGCCGCTCAACGACAGGATACTCCCGCAGTCTGAGTTTGAAGCCAGGAAGCTCGCGAAGACGCTCGGCATAAAACATCCCACTGCCCTCCTGGAACCCGGTATTTTCGTTAAAGGGTTCAAGGATTACATAATCTTCATACATTCCGTAAAGGGCAATAAACTGGAAGGCATACGCATATACCAGCCGAGGCAGGATAAGGCCACGCGCGTTATAGTCGCGAAGACCGGTGAAGTGATACCCTTACCTGAAGAGAACGCGGTCAAATTAAAATTGCGGGACGGGACGGCGGACGAAATAGTAGCGGAAAAACCGGATGAATTCTATAAGTTGTCTTTCAAGGAATACTTCATGACGCTAAGCCTGGAGAACGCCGTGAACGTTCAGAACATACAAAAAAAGGCGAGAGAGAAGAGCATAAAAGAATTGTCCGCGGATATCAAATCGCTGGGAAAGGACGACATAAGCGTCATACCGCTGCGGGTGGAATTCCATAAAAAACTCGCGCTTGCCTTTTCAAACCTGGTCTTTGTTCTTATAGGCATACCGCTGGCCATAACGACGCACAGGAGAGAAAAATTTGTCGGGTTCGGGATGGCGATAGCGCTTTTTTTGGTGTACTGGGGGCTCATGCTGAGCGGGATCGCTTTCTCGATAAGGGGCATTATACCGCCGTGGGCTGGAGTGTGGACCGCGAATATCCTGCTCGCGGTGATAGCCATGTTCCTGTACTCCAGAATAGCGGGGAAGTAGGGCAGGGGGCCTGGAGCAAGGAGCAGGGCGCTGAGCGCTGGTGAATCGTGAATGGTGAATAGTGAATGGTGCGGGGACGCTCTCTTTTCGTCATTGCGAGGAGGCCCCGAAACCGTGGTATGCTTCTGTGTTACACTTACAGGTTCCCCGTAATAAGATTAAAATAAATGTAGGGAAGGGGCCGACGCGGCAATCTATAATAATCACGTTCGTAATACGCACCACGCAATAACGCACGACGAATTAAGTAATACGTGATACGCGGGCGAAAGGAGGCGTATTTTATCGTCATCCCCGCACGCTCTAAGCGGGGATCACGTAAAAGTATTTTCACTGTTATTTGATTCCCGCTTAGCCGAAGCCCTCTGGCTTCGGCACTCCCCCGGGGACGGTGCCCCTCGGTCGCGCGGGAATGACGATTTTTGATTGACAAACAGACGAACGACGAAAAACGAAGGCGAGAGGCAAACGAACGACGAACGACGAATAACGAACGACGAACGACGAACGACGAACGATGAACGACGAATAACGACACATGAGAATACTCGAAAAATACGTCCTGGGAAATTTTATCGTAGCGCTCATATTCTGTATAGCGCTTCTTATAGTTCTCGGCATAATCGGCGACGTGCTGGGATTTATCGATGATATCTTCAAGAACAACATACCTCTTTCAAGCATCCTTTCTTTTTATGCCTACCTTGCGCCTTTTGCTTTTGTGAACATGCTCCCGTTCGCCTGCATTTTAAGCGCTTCTTTTGTATTTAACGGTTTGAGTAAAAATCACGAGGTGACCGCGGTGATCGCCAGCGGGTTGAGCCTGTGGAAACTTCTCAGGCCGGTCGTTGTGGTGACCTTTATCTTGTGTATATTCACTTTCATCATAAACGACAGGTTCGTTCCCTCGACCATGCAGAAGGCCAATCGCATAAGGCAGGAAAAACTCGAAACAGGGAAAGAGAAAAGGCTGACGGATATAGATAACCTGGCGGTTTACGGGAAGGGAGCCCAGATAATATTCGCAAAGTCCTATAAACCGGATGAAAAGGCCCTGGAGAACGTGATAATCCATAAGCAGGACAAGGACCACGTAATAAGGGAAAAGATAAGCGCGCGATCGGTGGTTTACGATGAAAGCACGAAAACGTGGAAAGGTTCAGATGTCATTATTTTCAGGGTAGGACCCGATGGGAATTTCACGGGAGAGCCCGCAGTATACAAGGAGTATGAGCTTGACATAAAAGAAGCGCCGCAAGATTTTGCCCGGAACCAGTGGGACCCGAAATTCATGAGTTTCGGCCAGCTCAGGAAATATCTTAAGATCTTCAACGTCGGTTCCCCGGTTGCGATACGGCGTCTACTGGTCGATCTTAATTATAAATTATCCTTTCCGTTTACCGCTCTTGTGACGGTCATTGTCTGTGTGCCGTTCAGCATAGAAACGGGACGAGGCAATGCCCTCGTAGGCATGGTCCGGGGCATAACAATAGCGATGATGTACGTACCGGTAATGGCGGTCAGTCTTGCCCTCGGCAAGGGAGGGACTTTTCCTCCGGTCGTGGCGGCGTGGCTGAGCAACGTGCTTTTCGCCGCCATAGGGATCTATTTTATATATCGTAAGAGTTGATTCAAGTTAGCCAGTTAGCCAGAGTAGCCACAAGTTGCAAGGCACAAGTAAAAATCGTCATTCCCGCGAAGGCGGGAATCACTTAAAAATATGTGATCCCCGCTTAGAGCATGCGGGGATGACGATATATTATTCGCCTTGCTCCACGCTAACTCTGTGTTGATGCTATCGTAAATCCCCGCACCTTCTTCGCGCCCGCTTTAAGGAGCAATGCGGCACAGGTATTCAATGTGGCGCCTGTCGTCACGATGTCGTCCACAAGCAATAATGTTTTTCCGGATAACTGTAAACGGTCGACTACGGCAAAAGAACCGCCGGGGTTTTTTGAGCGCTTGTTTTTAGGCAAACCTGTCTGGGGATCGCTGTTTTTGATCTTTATCAGGGAATGATAAAAAACCGGTGACGATATTTCGAGGGCCAGCATTTCCGCGATCAGTTCCGATTGATTATATCCTCTGATCCGGCGTTTTGCCGGGTGAAGGGGGACCGGGATGATCCCGTCGGTGCCGTTGAACAAAGAGGATCCTTTAGCGAGGAGATCCAGCAGTAGAACCCTGAATATATCCAGGGACCGGCGGTTCCCGCCGTATTTGAAGTTTTTCAGGCATTCTTTTAAAGGGCCTTCGTAGGCACGGCAAGATAATATCTTTTCGAGATTTTTAGACGTTTTAGGAGGAGGCGCAGGCGACGCCAGGATCAAAGAGCTGCATTCCCGGCATATCGGCAGAGGGTAGCTTGCCTGGTGTTTGCCGCAGGACGCGCAATGCGAGGGGAGCATTACATTGACGCAGGTATGCAGCACTTTTGTTAATGACATTTTCGCCTCCGGTTTTATATCATTGAGACAGAAAAAAGAGGTCGATCCATTCAAAAATTTGTATTTTTCCGGCAATTGAGATAAAATACACATGGATTTTGTCCTTGCGCAAGGAGGAAGATGATGAATAGGGATAATCTTTTTAACCTTTCCATGTTCGCGCTCAGGGTGGTGATCGGGGCTATTTTCGTGGCGCACGGGGCCCAGAAACTGTTCGGCACCTTCGATGGAGTGGGGCTCGAAGGGACCGCCAAAATGGTGGAAGGCATGGGGTTCGGCAACGCTTATGCCATCGGAGTGGCGTGGGCCTGTATTGAGTTCATCGGAGGCATCTCCCTGATATTGGGTATATTGGCCCGTTGGTCGGCGTTGGCGATATCGCTTACCATGATAGTGCGTTTGTGGAAAGTCAATCTTATGTACGGCTTTTTCATACAGAACGGGGGCATTGAATACGGCCTTCTTATCATAGGCGCCTGTTTCCCGCTTATTTTCATGGGTGGTGGAAGCTGGTCGGTGTGGGATCTGTAAAAATTTAAAAGTTAAAAGATAAAATTTAAAATTTAAAATAAGATAAGGGCATATATAACAAGGTATTTTCGCATTGCGGGACGCGTGGTTCCCGGCGTCTAACCGCACTTAATTCTAAATTTTTAGTTCAATTTTAACTTTTAAATTTTACTTTTTACATTTTCCAGGGCTTGACCCTTAATGGTTCTTTTGTTAAAATAATCAGGAAGAAAGGAAGGTGTATGCAGATGAAGGCTGTTGTGGACCAGGAAAAATGCATCGGTTGCGGTTTGTGCGCGCAGGTATCGCCTGATGTATACGAAATGCAGGAAGATAAAGCTATCGTTTTATCGGATAATATTCCCGACGATAAAGCGGATGACGCCAAGAACGGAGCCGATCAGTGCCCCGTACAGGCGATCGAGATATCGTAGCGCCTGTGCTCGCGTTTTTTATTACACTGCGACCCCTCTTCGGACCCTTTTAAAGGGCGGGCGAGGGGTCGTATTTTTAAATTAAAAAGTTAAAAGAGAAAACTGAAAAATCATAGTTTAAGCTATAAGCTGTAAACGCCTGATGGATCCGGCAAATGTTTGAGCGCAAAAGTAGAAGGTAATTCAAGGATCAAAAAGAAAAAGCGAAAAGAAGGAAACGTGAAGATTCTTAAGAGAATAGTAGCTGTAATAGTCGCGCTCGGGGTTTTAACGGCGTCGTTTTATTTATTTTACATGCGGCCAAGGCACGTGACTCCCATACTCATGTACCATGCGGTGAACAGAGAAACGGGCAGCACGATGAACGTCACGCCGGAGAGTTTCTCGAAACAAATGCGATTTCTTAATGATAACGGATACAAGGTTATATCCCTTGACGAGCTTGTCGATGGCATAAAACACGGCAGGAGATTTGCGTCAAAAACGGTAGTATTGACATTCGATGACGGTTTTGAGGATAATTATCTTAATGCCTATCCCGTGCTGGCGAAATACAAAATACCGGCTACTATATTCGTTATAACGGGATATATCGGCGTTAAGGACGGATATCTGAACTGGGATCAGATCAGGCTAATGATGGATAACGGTATTGATCTCGGAGGGCACACCGAGAGCAATGTTTATCTGCCGTCGATCAAGGACACCGGGCGCCTTTGGAAAGAGGTTGCCCGGCCGAAGGAGACCGTAATGCTTGAGACGGGGAAGGATCCTCACTTTTTTTGTTATCCGACAGGCGGTTTCGATGAGAAGATCAAGAATGCGGTCAAAAAAGCGGGATATAAAGGGGCTTGCACCACGAACAGGGGCAGCGACAAGCTTAACCGCGATGTGTACGAGCTTAACAGGATCAAAGTGACGAATTCCGACATGAACAAGCCGCTTCATTTCAGGGCCAAACTGTCGGGATATTATAATCTGTTCAGGAAACTGAAGAAACCGAACTGAGGGGAAATGCCATGGCTGAAGAATTAAGGCTGGATACCGGATATACCAGGGATTTTGTTCCCGAAAAGGATCTCAAGGCCGTGTTCCCCGAAGTGGAGAAGGCTCATTCCTTTCTCGGGAAAAAGAGCGGGCCGGGGAACGACTACCTCGGATGGACAGACCTTCCCGAAAAAACCGGAGAAGAACTTATAGGGGATATCGAAGACACCGCACGCGCGCTGAACCGTGATTCCGACGCGATAGTGGTGGTCGGGATAGGGGGATCTTACCTTGGGGCAAGGGCCGCGATAGAGTCCCTCGCGGCGGAAGATGCCCGCAGGAGGATATTTTTTGCGGGGCACAACATTTCATGCGAATATCTCAGTGAGCTTCTGCGTAAATTAAGGGAAT
>CAZMEZ010000017.1:0-32544 GCA_964565425.1 uncultured Planctomycetia bacterium
CGACCTTGAGGTTATGAGCCTCACGAGCTACCTCTGCTCCACCCCGCGATGAAATTCTGTATCGAGTGTGAGATTATAGCAAATAAACCATTTAGTAGCAAGGGTTTTTTGAATTACGCGGCGATCAATGCCTGCGCCTGCGCTTCGTAAACGGCCTTCTTTTCCTCGAAACTCATCGGACGGGCTCTCGGGATAAAGATCCATGTCCTCGGGCCGGCTTTTACCGCGATCATATCGGGATCATCGATCGAATCGATATCTCCAAAGGCAAGCTTGATCGCCAGGGTAAGCATCTCAAGCAGGCTGATATAGCTGTCCTCGCCGAGATTTCTGGCGTCCACACCGGCGAGAAATGCCTTCTTCTCGGTATTCGTGCTCCTAAGGGCGTCGAACGCTTTGTCCCTGATCACGGATTCTTCACCGAGGACGATAACATTCGAAAGCGAGATCCCGGTCTTTTCGGCCTCCCGGATAACATTCCCTGCCAGATCAATACCCCTGCCTCTTACCACTATTACATTGTCCAGCCCCTTATCCTTCGTAATCCGGGATATCCTGTTGACAAGCGCCTGCACTCCCTGCATATCCGCGATCCAGCTCATGTCAAGGCCGATTATAATGTTTTCCCCTCTTTTTGCCGCTTCAAAAGCGCGGGCCATGACCGTGTCGGCAAATTCCTGCGCGTCGCTCACACGTTCACGAAAGTCGTTCTTGAGCGATACGTTAAAATCGAGTGTGATCCTCACCCCGGAAGCAATACTTCCCTTTCCTCTTTCCACTGTGAATTTATCGGCTGCTTTCCTCGTCCACTTATCGCCGTCATATTCTATCACTACCCTGTCGGGATCTTTTACTATGCGCGGGAAACCGAAACCTCTGCTTACGGTATCGCGCCTGTAAAGGCTTGCCTCCATCAACTCATTCGGAGAATACGGCAACCCTTTACCTTTGCTCCTTGACACTACACGTAGCGTCGGGGTTCCCGCGCCCGGCACTTTCATCACGTAGACATCGATATGTCCGCTTTCCGCATGGTCCAGGATGTTGAGTGCCAGTTCATAAATAACATCTTTTATTACCCCAAGTTCAGCTCCCTGAAGTTCGCCTTTCATGCCGTCCATAACGGTATCGATCTCCCGGCTGATGGCATCATAGGGGTCTTGCGAATCTTCCGGCATTTCGAATCTCCAGCGGCACGTTCCTTTTTCAAGCTCAAGGTGATACCTCAGGGCGTTCGTCCTTTTGGGCCCGCCCTGCGCCTGAGAGAACGAGAATTTCCTTAAAAGATCGAAGGACCTTTCTGCCGTTATCTTTATATCCGTTTCGAAACGATCAACCCCCAATTCGATACCGCCCTCCATGATCGTCCCGAGAAGAAGCGGCGCTATTCCTCCCCCTTCATCCTCTTTCTTTACGGCTATCTCTTCTATTTTCATCGACGTGCTGTTCATGTACCTCTCGAACCATATATATCCTTTCACTTCGCCGTTCTCTTCGTAAACGTATACCCGCCCCGGGCCGCCGGCATTGACGCTTTCTTCGATCCGGGCAACCGCTTCGATGCCGTTACCGGCGGAGTTTATTCTCCTTGAAAGTTCTTCGACCGCATCAATATCCTCAAGGCCGGCCTTTCTTATATTATGTTTCCGCGGGTCATCGAGGATATTTTCTCCCAGCCATTCAGCGTATTCCCCGCTACTCGTACCGCTGAACGGCGGGATAACCCGTTTCGCTTCTTCCGACAACGGGTGTTCGGCCTTTTTTACCTGCGGTGTATATACAAAGGCATATGGGTTGTTTGGCGATACGGCCTGCGGCCAATCGTCAGTTTCGGTGAATTTTACCAGATGGAAATCTGACAGGGCTTCCCATACTTCTTCAGCATCGATCTTGTGATATACCCTTTCCCCCATTATTAAATCTATCATATCGAGGCCGGCAAGTGAGATAACTGCCATTCCATCCTCATTGACCAAATACTTAGCTGTCCCGACAAAGCCTTTTATGCTCAGAGGATGTGGTGAAAATGAAGTGACCAGATCCATACTGCCTTTTTCAAATCCGGAGCCTGAAAGATCGATAGCATCGGCTTGCACGACAGGATAACCGTATTTCAATGCTATCTCTACCTTCCTATCGTCCTTCTCCACCCCCACAAAATCCACGCGCCGGACATGTTTGGATAAAAGCTCTTTGACTTCCTGGGCCTTTTCCCCTGTTGCTGTCCCGAGATCGAACCCTCTGATCTCATGTTTGTCTCTAAACGCGGTCTGCATAAGTTCGGTAAAAGACCTTACTTCAAGAACAGGATGTTTCTCCGTATCAAGGTGTTCAGCGGCCACCTTTAACACCGTGGATTCTTCATTCCTTTTGAGCACTTCGTGCTTTTCGGCCGCAAAAGTTCTTATTTGATCCTCTATTCCTTCCTGTCCGCGTTTCCGGCGCCATGACGGGTCAAAAGCGTCCATTTTCCCGATAACATGAGATCTTTCCGCAAGCTCGTGATGGAGCAAGCGTTTAAGACCCCTTGTATTGTCCTGATATCTTAGATTAATGTATATCCGGTCGCGGGAGAGCGAATAATGGGCATCCTTCTCTCCCTCAAAGAAAACGATACTGACATTCTCAAGAAGGCGTTTGTCCTGATAGCAAAGTTTTCCGATAGCTTTATTGATATACCTGAGACCCGGCCCCCTGTGCTCGATATTGCCAAGCGGTATCTCGCCTCTCGCTTCGTGAAAGAAGGTCTCCGCGGGAACAGCTTTTTGTCCGTCATATTCGACCGCGAAGATATCGCCGCTATCTATCGCTTGCCTGAGTTCCGGTGTGTACTCTTCGTTCGGCAGCCCTTCCCATCCGCGGCTGTCATCGGCTCTCTCGAGAAAAGACCGTATGCCGGAAATGTCTTTTGCGGCCCCGTCAACGAAGGCCCTGTTGATCCCGGAAAAACCGTGGATATGCGCGGCTTTCCCTTCCTTCTCCCCGAATGAATAAGTATCTTCA
Organism: uncultured Planctomycetia bacterium; assembly: GCA_964565425.1. Lineage (GTDB taxonomy): Bacteria > Omnitrophota > Gorgyraeia > Tantalellales > Tantalellaceae > CAZMEZ01. Next base: position 3,004 of record CAZMEZ010000017.1, read on the forward strand.
TAAAGGCCGAGTTTTTTCAGGCCCTCGAAAAATTTAACCCCATCCTCCTCGCTCATCCTGTAATGATAGGCTTCATCACACCCGTAAAGATGTGTCAGATAAAGCACCACGAGCGACATCAGCCTCTTGCGCGTTGTCTTTTCGTCTACATTAAGGCCGATCAGGTTGAGCCGGATCCTGCCGGTCGCAAGGTCCTTTATTACGTCAAAAGTGACCGAGCACCTGTGTTCGCCTATGCGTATAGTTAAGGTCCTGTCGCCGTCCGATCGGTAAAGAGGCGGGATCTCTATTGCCCCTTTTGCGCCGTAAACATTTTTCCATTCTTGCAGCCATCTTGTCAGCATCCTCCGGTCGATCCTTCCCCATACCTTTTCCGTTCGGCCTTTCTCGTATCCGCGTATAATCGCATTATTTTTTTCTTCTATCACGGCGTTGTAAAGATCGAGGGCGGGGCTGGTCTCTTTTTCCCCCTGTTCGGCTATGACCACATTGCCGGGCAGTTCATGCCCTGTTTCTCGACCCACGTACACCGGGATGAGCTCTACGTCCCGGTCTATGCCGGCTTCCGCCAGATCTTCCTGAGTTAATGTCAATAGGCTCCTGTCGTTGCCCGGCCTCTTTTCCGTCCCGGCGGAATCGCCCATGAGGATCACCTTGCGAAGATGCAGGAGGCTTATCATCTGTATGGCCGCTTTTTTCTTGGAAGTAGCGGTTATGTCCACCGCGCCGGCCGAACATGCCACTTCGATATTTTCGCCGAAACCCTCTTTCCTTAAGCTGTCGCGTATAAGTTCCGCTATCCTGTGGCGGATAGAGTTGATCCTCTCGTCTTTCCGGGTAAAAAGCGTCACCTGTTCTTCCTTGATCATGGACTTTATCTCTTCTGCCGCCTCCGCTTCGATGCCGGCTTCCAGGGCGGCCGCGCGCATGGCTTCCCGCGCTATATCCTTGATCTTTGCCTTCGCATTTTTATCTCCCAGCGTCGCCATCTCAAATCCATTAATGGGCGATAAATATCCGCTCTTTTCTACCGCATTGCCTACCGCGCCCGTGCAGGTGAGCACATGATACGGCGTCCCCGAGGTTATCCTGCCGGCTCTTTTCTGGCCCTCAAATCTCTCGAAAAACATTTTCTCGTCCAGCCCGGTTATGGTTATGTTATGGACGCCTCTTCGCGAAAGGGCCTGTTTAGCTTCTATCGTATCGTCATGGACGACCCCTATTGAATGGTCCCTGTCCACCCCGTCGAAATCGGCGATCACGGCATCCACGCCTTCAAGCTCCGCGGGCGAGAGACGTCTTCCCCCGCGGGCTTTTGCGTCTATTCCACTCCCGTTTTTCGCGGAAGATGCGCGTTTATAAACCGTGTTGAAATATATTTTTACAAAATCCCCCAGATCCGGCGGCTCTTCCTGCAGGATCTCAAAATCTTCCCGCATCGCTTCCCGGGGCCCCATGCTGTAAAAAAATCTGGCCGACTTATCCGGTATCCATATCCTTGCCCTTGCCCCGTCTTCCTTCGCGCCCGAGACGTAACCCGCGTTGCCTTCGGAAGGAGCGACGGGATGGAAGGCAAAATGTTTTTGCGCGATATGGATAAGGACCGGGTTCATCACCGAACCGTGAAGGATATCTATGGAACCGTACTCGGAAAGAAACGTTTCCATCATCCGCACGGATAAACCCTTTCGTCTGTACGCAGGGGCTATCTCTATCCCCCTTATTCCGAGCATACCCTCGGCTTCCGTCCCATCATCGCCCCCCTGATACGCGTACAGAAACGCTATTTTTTCCTCTTTTTCGTTATAGACCTCAATGGACCTGTAGGCGGCGCCCATCTCCAAAAGATCGATCCGCAGCTTTTCCCCGGCCGCGTCTATATGATATACGCCTTTTTTATAGGATCCGCCGGATTGGTGTATGTCGCCTTCCAGCTGCGCCGCCAAAGAATCCGGTTTTTCCCGTTCCGTTCCCGGTCCCTTAGATATGATATAAGCCTGCGACATCGCGGTGCCGGGCGCATTGAAAAAGTCGGTATGGACCTTTAGCCCTGTCATCTCTTCAAGGATTTTATTGACCGGATAAAACTCGGTATTGACGAGCACCGCATGCCCGCCGCGGGTAATGTGCCCGGCTATACCCTCGGCGACCCTTTTCAGTAATTTCGCGCCGGGATCAAGTGTATTAACATCACTTGGCCTCGCCGGCGCGTCTTTCGGCATCTTCTCCCCGACGTGAGGCATATTGAAGATAATGAGATCGTAGCGGCCGAGCCCTTCGAAAAGATCGTTAACGAAGGCGTTGACCCTCCCTTGCGCTTTTACAGGGGAACATGTGATCTTCGTGTTCTCGACGGCGAATTTCTGGATATCTACCGCGTCGACATTCGCGCCGAGCTCCGCGGCAATACGCGCTTCTACGCCCGCCCCAGGACCGATAACCAGCACTTTCATCCCGGGTTTTGCGAGCTTTGCCGTGGCCCGGGCGCTGATCAAACTGGAAGAATGCACACCCGCGAATACGCCCGGCAGAACCGGCACTTTCATGATCTTTACCGGGATCCTGTAATCTTTAGGATCGGGTGGCATGTATTTTATTTCAACTATTCCTCCCCAATTATTGAATACAACATAGATATGATGATTGATCGCGCCGGCCACGTTGACCACGCCGGATTCGTCGACCGTTTTACGCGCCGCCTGTTGCGCTATATCCGGATCGATACCCGGAAGATAGACCGAAAGGTCTATCATCTTCATGCGTCCTTCGCCCCCGTCAAGGTAAAGCAAAACCGGCGTATCCCCGGAGGCGACTATCGTCATGGCTCCTTTAAGTTCCGCGTAAAACGGTATATCAAAAGCTATCCTGATCTCTTTTTCATCAAGATCTTTAACGGGCACCTCTGCTGTCTTGAAATCGCCTTTTTCCCGCCATTTGAGATTAGCGAGCGAACCTCCTAAAGTTTTAATGATAACGGGAACTATGTTTTCCTCCCGTATCCCTGCATCCGAATCGCATTCAGGCGTTTTTCCAGCCGCTTCTATCCCGTCGCTCTCCTCTTTTCCCTCTTTTCCCGGCCTTGCCGCTTTCATAACGCGTTCGGCCATTTTATCCAGCCTTGCCCGTTCTGTTCCAATTTTTAAAATATCGTAGATCGTACGATCCTCGCCGGTGGCGCGCAATTCTTCAGGGGATCTCATGTCCAATTCCCTGAGCGCGTCGGCATATCCCCCGACATACATCCTGTTGAACCAGCCCGGGTCATACTGTCCCCTGGCAGGGTCGACCTGAAGGACCTTTAGACCGTTGCGGTAGATGGCAACCCAGGCGTGTGTCGCGGAAAATCCCGGAATAATACTTCCCCGGGATTTTTCGCCGACCTCTACCTCGATCCTGTCCGGCGAATCCCCGTCGATCGGGAGATCGAGGCGCGCCGAAAGCACCCGGGCCAACACATAAGAAGCACCGAAACAGGCTCCCCGGTCCTGCTTGTGCTCTTTTCTGAGTTCTTTATAGAAGGGTTCCTCGAGGTTCTTGCATTCGGTGCGTATCTTTTCTATAAACCCGTTCCTTTCGTCCGCGTTATCGGCAACGAACTCAACACCCCACGCATCTAAGACCTTGCAATTAACGAATATCCTGCCCTTTCCTCCCGGCATTGAGCTGTAGATATCCATTATCTCAGCGATAATATCCCACCTTGTAGCGTATGCGTCGCCCATGATCTTGGAACCCGGTTTATTAATGCGAAAATCAAACTCGATATCGCGGAAGCCCTTCAGTGATCTTAAAAATTCTACCGTCTCGCCGACTATGCTCGCGACATCGACTTCAGGAGAAGTGTCCGCTTCGTCATCATAAATCAGCAAGAAAAGTTCCATGCGCTTGATGCCGTCATCGAACCATTCGAAGAAATTCCTGAAATCGTCTTTTTTGCCGGAAACGGCCGGCTCTTTCTTCAATCTGTTCATTAGCGCCGTCAGTTGCCGCGCCTCCGCCAGGTTATACCGCGCGAAAATAACGATATCCTTCAGGACGTTTTCTCTGAGGTATCCGGGGGACTTTATGTCGTCCTGCATGATACCCGCCATCGTACGCAGCTCCCTCGCGTTGGTGGCCTGCTTTTGAATTTCCGCCAAAAGATCATCCGGGATATTACCCTCGAGGTCAAACTCGATCGCTAAATTGATAAGCGCGCCTGCCGTTTTCCAGTATTCTAATATCGCGTCCGCTACCGGTCCGGTCATTCTTAATGGAGGCAGCTGGAATTTGTCTTCGACGTATTTTCTCGGCTTTCTGTCCCTCCTCCCGTGCAAGTCCTCTTTCCACCGCCCTTCGAGCTTGGCGGTCGCGTGTTCGTATTCATCAAAAAGAAGTTTTTCAAGAAATTCTTTACGGCCGGCGAATGCCCTGGTGTTGTGGGTCAAAAAATGAAAGGCCCCTTCGGTCATATAGACGAATTTCCCGGACCCTTGCCTGGTCCCGGAATGCGAGAATATCCATCTTTCGGCGGTCGGTTCGAAATACAGGAACTTTCGTTCTATCGAATGCTGCTGGCCATGCTCCGGCTGGATAAGAATAAGGTTCATATCTTTTGGAAGATCTATCCCCGCCTCCGAAAGTCTTTGCTTGTAATAATCGGATTGGACAAGACCTTCAACGGGCTCGCCCCATACCTGGAACTGCCCGGCGCCCTTGAGATGCCCGCGGAGAATTTCATGAGAAGCGAGATCGTAGGAATTAGGCGATCCCAGGTTCGGCGTGTCCGGCGCAGACCTGCCGATAATATTAAAAAGCCTGTCGATGGCCCTGTTGAGCTGTTCGCCGCGGGAACGGGACCTGAGATATCTTAACCGGCCGCCCGCATCTTCACGGATCCTGGCTTTTAATTTAGGTTTATTGCCGGCGATATTGCCAAGAGCCGTGGCAGCCGATGTTTGGACGGTAATGTTGTCCGACTTAAGGGCTTCCACGAGCGGGGGTATCGCGTCTTTACCGAATGTGGATATACGATCCAGGGCTTCCATGCGAACAATCGGGGCCTTGTCATCGAACTTCTTTACGAGCCTACTGGCCCTGGCCCGGGGATTAAAAAGAGCATATATCACCGCGATAGGCGCCGCGATGGCCACGCCCGGGACCAACAGTTCGGCATCCGTAAGGTCCAGGGATTCGAAAGATCCGGCCAGGCCGCTATTGCCCATGACAAACATCGGGAAAAGTCCTTTTTGCGTGGCCGAAGGACCGTCTTTTTCATCCGGCGTTATCCTGTCTTTCAATAACTTGCCTATCGATATCCTTCCGAGTTCATAGACACCGATGGCAATGAGACATGCGCCGGCACTGCATAACAAAGGTCCGACTACATACGCTGCCGCGGACGGCAGGAACGTTCCGAAACAAAGTTTCGCTCCGATTGCGCCTATTACGCCCCCCGATAAGGCCGCAACGGTCGCCCTCTTGACGGGATCGAGAAGAAGGATCATGCCCAGCATTATTCTTCCCGCGTGATATATCAATATCGGCACCGTCAGGATCAAGGCCCCGGTAAATATGATGCCCAATTCATCGATAAAGCTTCCCGCGTCATACATGCCGTGACGATGTCCGGCGATCACCATGGCCGAGAGGATCGGCCCCGCAACGCTCAGCAATGTTGTTGAACCGCCTGAGCGCGGCGTATCGGGCGCTTCGTATCCTTTCGCATATTTATGTTCAGCATGGAATTTCGCGAGATCCATCGTAAGCGTCGAGATCTTCCCCTCAGGGGTCTCCGTCACGCTTTTTACGGCGTCCGGGTGCTCTTTTATCAGGGCTCCCGTCAGGTTCTGGGCGGCATCATCCGGCGATACGCCCGGGAAATCGTTATCGGTATCGCCTATCATGAACTCTTCGTATCCTTTGTTCTTCAGGTAATCCAGGAGAACTTCGCGTAATACCCTGCCTATGCCCTCTTCCCTGAAATCCTCACCGACAAATATCCCGTTAGCCCAGCATATCCTGCCTTCCTCCGGGTCTGACATGACGAAACTGTAGATCCCCACGGGTTTGTTTTCCCCGTTGAACGCTATCATGAGATCCGGGATCTTCCCCCCACTGCGGCGCCCCCAGAGCTTGTCCAGTATCCTTTTTTTAAGCTTAAGATTACGGGCTATTTCCATGTGCATGTAGCTTCTTGTAAAGATCAGCGTTTCGGGATTCCTGAACGCGGCGTTCATATCATCGATGAGATCGTAAAGCGCTTCCGTCTTCAAAGCTTCCGGGAGTTCGCTGTAGGGACAGAATTTAAGTTCCGCCTGAATCGCGGGCGTTTTCTCTTGCCGTGTTCCTCCCTTCACGTCGGATGGCGCTGTAAGCCTCACGATATGGGTCAACAGTTTATTCCCTTCCGGCATGCCGTTTAAACATTCGTTAAGAACAGCCTCATAATCCGGTATTTCTATCTTGATGGTCCTTTCTTTTGCCATAGTCCCGCGATCGGGATGCTCCGGGTATAAAGGCGCGCTCCTGCTTACAGTTATCTCCTTATCTATCATCCGCGGGGTCTCGATAACTTGAACGTGGGGCGGGAATGCTTTTCCAATAACGGTCGCGAGTCCCGCGGGAACTATCACGGCCTTGAATGCCTCGGGTGTTACAGCTCTCGAGAAACGCATTTCAACACAACCGGAAAAGGACTCGGACATGTAGTCGACGTTCTCCCTGTTCTCAGGATGAAGTTTTGAAGGATCAATGATTACGATGAAACTGTGGCGCGCCCTTTCCCCAAGAAGTCTTTTAAGCTTTTCGCCGGGCAATTCGATGATACCGTCCTCTTCATCATTTCGTCTTTCCATCGCGACCTGCAGGCTCCCGAGGTAGATCTCGTAGAGCGCTTTGTCTATGTACCTCTTGTTCTTCTCGGGGCTTTCCGGGATGATCATGTTGCATGATATCCTCGGCTCCCTTGAGGGGTCCTTGTCGTCGGCTGAAGCGCTTACCTCAATGCCTCTTTCCACCAGTTCTTTCGCGGAAAGAATGCCTTGGGCCGCCACATGTTCGGCCGTCATGAGACTTCTTGCGAGATGGGCGGGAAGCTTTTCCCTTTCTTCGCGCATTGGATCTTCAAGTATAGCCGTGGACCCGTCATCCAATTTGAGATCTACCTGATGCGGAAATTCCACAGGCTTGCCGCCGGAGGGGTAGTAACGCAGTATCTGCGTGCGGCCATCGTCTTTTCGTTCATACGGCAAACAGAAAACGTCCCCCTCTTTGTACACCTCTTTCCATTTAAATCTGGTGGAATCGACATGCGAAAGATGTTTCCCGATGAGATCTTTAAGGCCTTCGGCGCTCATCCTGGAGCCGAACTTTTGGAGCACTTGTGTTATGAGGGTGTTCAGGTATATGAATCCCGCGTCTTCCTGGAACGCATTGGTAAGACGTTTCCTCTCCCCGGCATTCTCGACAACGATCGTTTGCCCGCTCCTCTCTTCAACGGTAACTATCGGCTTGATCCGGGAAACGGGTGAAAGTGTACCCGTGTTTTTGCTTACCCGAAAGCCTTCGGCGGCAAAAGAAAGGTCATTAACGAGGAACAGGCACACTACCCCTATCGCTATAATTCTTAAAAATACCTTATGCCTGATGAAGCATTTATTCATAATTTAAGTCCATTTACCAGCCGCCATTATTTACCCGCCACCTATTTTATACGCATCCATATATATTTATCAGCTGTCGCATATATATTTGGGTGAAAACATAGATTTTGAGTAAAATTATACCACAAAAAAGTTAGTTATGTCAATAAAAAGCTTATTCCGTCCCTATTTTTACGCACGCTAACTGAACCTGGATCCCTCGGTTTCCGCCTTCGCTAAAGCTACGGCGAGACAAGACGGCGAGACAAGCGGGGCTCGCAATGACAAAAGTAGCCGCCCACGCCACCTATCACTTAATTTGCCGTGCGTTATTGCGTGGTGCGTATTGCGTTAAAACACGGATTATCACAGATGACGCGTACTATATAATTTGATCACGAAGATCGATAAAGATCACGGAGATTAAATCTCCGTGATCTAAGCTTACCGCTTGCGTCCTAATCTTCGTGATCAACGCCTCCTCTCGCCTCTAGCCTTTAACCTGCGTATCACTTATTACTTCCCCTGCGCCCTGGGCCGTGGGTCTTGTAAAGGCGAGAGAGGTATGTTATATTTATGGATAATATGGCCGGCGGCGGGAATAAAAAAATCATATGCTGCGGGGAAACGCTTTTTGACCTTGTTATTGAAAAGCCCTCGGGGAATAAATCCATGGTCCTTCACGCTCACCCCGGAGGGGCAGCTACCAACACGGCCATGATGCTTGCCACTCTGGGGCTTCCTGCCCTTCTTATATCGAGACTCGGGTATGATCTCCTGAGCCGGACGCTAATCGGGATATTAAGGGAAAAAGGCATCAACACACACCACATAATAAGGGACGCCAATATAAACGCCCCCCTTGCTATCGCGGACATAGACCCGAGCGGAAACTCATCCTATCTTTTCTACGGCAAAGAGGCCCCCCATAAAGATACACCGCAACGCCTGCGCGAGGCGCCTTTTAAATCAGCGTCGGTATTCCATACGGGATCGTTCTTTTCATACAGCGACGTGTTCTTCCGTCCCGTAATGAAACGCCTCAGGATGGCAAAAAAAAGGAAAGTTTTTATAACTTATGATCCGAACTGGCGCATCAAAAAGATCGCCAATAAGCAAAAGGCGCGTGAAAGGATACAAAAGATCCTCCCCTATGTGGACCTTTTGAAACTCAGCGAAGAGGATGCGCGGCAAATGACCGGAACAAAGAACCTCAACAAGGCCCTGCAGAAGATCGGCGGCTACCTTAAGGGGAAGGCCATCGTGACACTCGGCGCAAAAGGCTCATTTTACTGGAGCGGGAAAGAAAAGATACACTGTCCGGCGTTCCGGGTGCGCGTGGCCGATACGATCGGCGCGGGTGACGGCTATACCGCCGGGCTTATTTTGAAATACTGCGCTGAAGGTGAAAAGGCTTTTGGGGAGAATATCGGAAACACTTTGAGGTTCGCTTCCGCCGTTTCGGCGATCATATGCACCGGGCACGGAGCGATTCAAGGGCTTAAAGGCCTTCGGCAGGTTAAGCAGTTTCTTAAATCCCGACGCTGAAAAATGCCGGCTATTCCACCAGATCCATCATCCAGCGTTTCAGGGCAAGTTGTATGCCGGATATAACGGTTATCCCCACCATTATATAGACAAGGGTCGCATAATCCCAGTCGTTGATCACAAGCCCAAGCGCTATGCCGGTCGCCGGAGCGTGTTCGGTATTTGTGACGGCCATAAGGAACATCGCCAGGCCTACGGCAAGCGCTCCGCCGGTAAGATATACCGCCTTTTCGTAAATGTAGGCCTCTATGGGGAGAAAGGTGACTGAATGGACCATGGCCCCGACGATAACCCCCACCGCATACCCCCCGATAAGGCATCTGGGGCTGGCTATACCGCGATGTGGCATCGCGAAAGCCACGAAAGCGCTGGACCCGAAAGCCGCTATTATGACCGGCTTGTGCACCACATCGAAGAACTGAAGAGCGACAGCGACGGCTACCCCGCCCAGTATGGCCTGCATAATATATTTGGCCTTATTGCCTCGGAATTTTTCATCAAAAAGACGCATCACCGGCCGCCCTGGTCGTTCCTGTACACGATCTCACCCTCTTTTATGACACCAAGCTTTTCGCGGGCCCTCTTTTCGACATAGTCGGGGTCCTGCTTCATCTTCTGAAGCTCTTCTTTCAGCTGATCGTTGTGCTCCTCCAAAAGAACTATCCGTCTTCCGAGCTGTTCATTCTCTTCCCGGAGCTTATGAAGTTCGGAATATCCGGGCAGAAAAACAACGCACACCGCCGCCAGGCCGACCAGCGCGTAGACCGCTATCCTCTTTTTTTCCATATCTTGCTGCCGTACACCGCCTTGTCTCCAAGCATTTCCTCGATGCGCAGGAGTTCGTTATATTTGCATACACGGTCCGTGCGGGACGTTGATCCCGTCTTTATCTGCCCGACGCCCGTCGCCACGGCAAGATGGGATATCGTAGTATCCTCGGTCTCCCCGGAACGGTGCGATATGACCGCCGTATAGCCGGCGTCTTTGGCCATCTTTATGGCTTCCAGGGTTTCCGTGAGGGTCCCTATCTGATTCACTTTTATCAGGATGGAATTCGCGATACCTTTTTCTATGCCTTCCTTCAGCCTTTCCGTGTTGGTCACAAAAAGGTCGTCGCCGACAAGCTGCGTCTTTTTACCCAGTTTATCGGTGAGTTCTTTCCATCCGACCCAGTCATCCTCCGCCATCCCGTCCTCTATGGATACGATGGGATACTTCTCCGCCCACCGGGCGTAAAAGTCGGCCATCTGGTCCGGCGTCTTTTGGGGCTCTTTTTCCGCGTTCAGTATATAGGTTCCGTCCTTGAAGAATTCGCTGGAAGCGGGATCCAGGGCTATGCAAATATCCTTGCCCGGTTCATACCCGGCGGCCTTTATCGCCTCGATTATGACCTCGACGGCTTCTTCGTTGGACCGCAGGTCCGGCGCGAACCCGCCTTCATCCCCGACCGACGTCGTCAGCCCCATCGAATGGAGTATCTTCTGGAGATTGTGGAAGACCTCCGAACCCATACGGAGCGCTTCCCTGAAAGAAGGCGCGCCTATCGGCATGGCCATGAACTCCTGCAGATCAACGTTATTATCCGCGTGTTTTCCGCCGTTGATTATGTTCATCATGGGAATAGGAAGCACGTTGGCCCCCTCGCCTCCGATATACTTGAAAAGCGGCATTTTCTTTGACGCGGCGGCCGCCTTGGCGGCGGCGAGCGATACGCCGAGTATAGCGTTCGCCCCGAGCCTTCCCTTATTCGGCGTACCATCCAGTTCTATAAGGGTCCTGTCCAGTTTTTCCTGGGCCAAAGCGTCCATCCCTTTGACCTTGGCGGCTATCTCGCCGTTAACGTTGGCGACAGCTTTCGTAACGCCCTTGCCCATGTAACGCTTTTTGTCGCCGTCACGCAATTCTACCGCTTCGTGCTCGCCGGTCGAAGCCCCGCTCGGCACCGCGGCTCTTCCGAGAGAACCGTCTTCAAGTATCACATCCACTTCAACGGTCGGGTTACCCCTTGAATCAATTATCTCGCGCCCTTTTACCTCTTTTATCTTCGTCGACATATCCTTTTCTCCTTTTTTTCTTTTTCGAATTATTTTCCGGGCAATACCCGCACTTTCCTTCCTTCCAGCTTAAGCCTGTTCTGCGCAAACAAACGGACGGCTTCGGGATATAATTTATGCTCCTCTTTGTGTATCTTCTCTTCGAGCGTTTCCATCGTGTCGCTCTCTTCAACGCGAACACAGGACTGCAGGATCACGGGGCCCGAGTCGAGCCCCTTATCCACGAAATGAACGGTAACGCCCGTGACCTTGGCCCCGTATTCGAACGCGTCCCTTATGCCGTGGGTCCCCTTGAAAGACGGAAGGAGCGCCGGGTGTATGTTCATTATGCGCCCCTCGTATTCATCCACGAAAGGCCCGCTCAATATGCGCATGAACCCGGCAAGAACAAGAAGATCTATTTTGCCCCTTTTCAGCTCCCCGATGACCTCCTGATCGTATTCTTCGCGCGTAGCAACCCCACCCGACTCGATCACGGCGGTCTTAATGCCGGCCTTCCGCGCCCTTTCCAGCGCGTACGCCTCCGGCTTGTCGCTTACGACAAGCGCTATCTTCCCGCCGGCAAGCCCGTCTTTTGCTTCAGCATCGATCAGGGCCTGAAGGTTCGTGCCGTTACCCGAAACAAATACGGCGATATTCATGGGTCAGCTGTAAGCTGTAAGTTGTAAGTTTTAAGCAGGAAAGCTGCCAGGTGATCTCTTGTAACTTAAAACTTATAACTTATAACTTAGATCTCCTTTATGACTTTTGTGGGGCACTTGTCCTTTAACTTTGCGACCTCTTCCGTTTTGTCCTGTTTTTCGTAATCGGGCCCGGAAAGATTGTCCTTCACTACAAAGTATTTTTCAGGAGAAAGCTTTTCACATATCCCGCAGGCTATGCAGCCCACTCCGCATATCTTCCTCACCCTTTGCGCGCCGTCATGCGTGCTGCAGGCGACATAAAAAAGCTTTGTGAACTTTTTTTCCTGAAGACTTATGATATTCCTCGGGCATGATTCAACGCACTTTCCGCATCCGGTGCACTTCGCGTAATCGACCTTCGCGAGACCGTTCTCTATGCGTATAGCTCCGAAAGGACAGGCCTCGACACAATCGCCCAGCCCCATGCAGCCATACTCGCATTCCATCCCCGCGCCGAAAACAAGATCCGCGGCCCTGCAGTTATTTATGCCTTTATAATCGGCAACGGGTTTTTTATTGTCCCCTTCCGCGGCGCAATGGACAATCGCGATCTTAGGATAAGCGTCGCCGCCCCCCCTGCCCAGCAACTTGTAAAGTTCTTCCCTTGCCTCTTCGCCGAGCGGGCGGCACTTGGCGGGATCCTCCCCGTCCGTTATTATATGTACGGCCATCTCATGGCAATTCGGGAACCCGCACGCCCCGCAGTTCACATGAGGAAGATACTTCAAAACCTCGCCTATGCGGGGGTCTTCCTCCACCCTCAGCTTCTTATCGGCGAAAGCGAGAACGGCCGCGAAGATCACTCCGAGCCCGGCCATGCTGAATATGGACGCAACTGTCAGGTTATCCACTTATTATCCCCCCGAACCCCATGAACGCCAGCGCCAGCATGCCTGCCAATATCAGGGTTATCCCGGCCCCCTTGAGCGGTTCCGGTATATCCGCGAAAGCGAGTTCCTCCCGTATCCCCGCCATGAGAACAAGCGCCAAGGTGAATCCTATGCCCGCGCCCAGGCCGAATACGATCGCTTCGGGAAAATTATAGTTCCTGAGCACCATGAAAAGCGTAAGGCCGAGTATCGCGCAGTTGGTGGTTATAAGCGGCAGGAATATTCCCAGGGCCTTGTACAGCTGCGGGGATACCTTCTTTATGAACATCTCTACGAACTGCACAAAGCTCGCTATAACGATGATGAAAGTCACGTACTGCAGAAAATCAAGGTTGAACGGCACGAGCACGTGATGGTATATGATCCAGGTCACCGCCGCCGCCATCGTCATGACAAAGGTCGTGGCCATTCCGAGCCCGATCGCGCTGTCGATCTTATTAGAGACGCCTATAAAAGGACATATCCCGAGGAAGTACGTAAGCACGAAGTTGTTCGTAATGCTCGCGGCGATCAATATGAGTATAAGTTTTTCTATCATGTCAGATAACGCCTTTTATTTGCCGGAACTCCCGGGTTTTTTGCGCTCTTTCACGTTTTTGTCTATGACATTGAAAAGCCCCACCAAGAGCCCCAGGGTTATGAAGGCCCCCGCGGGCAGGACCATGATGACCCAGTTCGTAAAACCTTGCCACATTACCCTGTAACCGAAAACCGTTCCCGCCCCCAGTATTTCCCTTATCGCCCCGAGAATTATAAGCGCGCAGGTAAAACCTATTCCCATACCGACCGCGTCAAGAAAAGACCTCACAACGCCATGTTTTGACGCGAAGGCTTCCGCGCGCCCGAGTATGACACAGTTAACGACTATCAAAGGAACGTACGGCCCCAGGGCCTTGCTGATCTGATAAAAATTCGCCTTAAGGAAATAATCCGCCGCGGTCACGAACGTCGCTATAACGACCGTGAACATCGGTATCCTTACCTGGTCGGGCACGAACCTTCTTATCGCGGAAACGACAATGCTGGAAGAAACAACGACGAAGGTCGTGGCCATTCCCATTGATAACCCGAAAAGCGCTTTAGTTGTCACCGCGAGCGTCGGACACATGCCCAGGACCTGCACGAATATCGGGTTTTCACGCCATAATCCTTTTATCAGATCCCTGTACATCATTCACCTTTTATGGTCTTCCGGACCTCTTCTATTCTTTTATTCAGTATGTTCACTACCGCCCTCGACGAAATAGTGGCTCCCGTGATCGCCTCTATCTGGCAGGGCTCTTGCGGTTTTTGATTCTTCACGTATTCTATGGGGCGGGCCACCGAGAGCCCCACGAACTGTTTCCTGAAATTATTACCCGCTATTTCCGCCCCCAGGCCGGGGGTTTCCTGCGACTCCACTATCTCGATGCCTCGCATCCGGGTAAGATCCGCGTTAAGCCCGCCTATTATCTCTATAGTACCCTGGTAGCCGTTGCCCTCGGCTTTAAAAGCATATCCCAGAAGTTTCTTGTTCTTATCCACAACCTCTACTACGCCCCTGTCTCCCTTTTCAGAGCCTTTCATGAGGCCGGCAATATCCGCGTCGGGAAACAGGTTAAGCACCGCCTGCTCGGATTCTTTATTGCGATTATCCTTTATCCGCTGGATCGTCAGGGTATACACCATCGCCAGCACCGCCCCCGAAAGCACGCCAACGGCCACGAGAGCGCTTATCATCCTGACAAAATTATTCTTTAAGATATTTTTAACCATTATCGTTTATTCCCGCTCACCACTCCGAACCGTCTAGGCCTCGCCAGTCTGTCTATAATGGGCGTGCACGCGTTCATGAAAAGGATCGAGTACATAACGCCTTCCGGCAACCCTCCCCAGATCCTGATTATCATCGTTATTATCCCGCATCCCGCGCCGAAGATCCATCTGCCCTTCTGGGTGACCGGAGAGGTCACGGGATCGGTAGCCATGAATATCGCGCCGATAAGCAACCCGCCGGCAAGTATGTGGAAAAGAGGCGGCATGTATTTTTGCGGCGATATAAAATGAAGTATAGCCGCGAAAACGAACACCGTCGCCGTGTAAGCTATGGGGATACGGGAATCTATTACCTTCTTTTGCAGGAGATAAACGAATCCTATCAAAAGGGCAAGAGCCGAGGTCTCCCCTATACATCCCCCCACGTTCCCGAAAAACAAAGGCGCGTAGCCCGTCATTACCTGATCGAACTTGGCCAGCCCCAGCGGAGTGGCCGTCGTTACCGCGTCCAGCGTTATCGGCTGGGACCACGTGGTCAGGGCTACCGGGAATGCCGCCATGAGAAAGGCCCTCGACAATAGCGCCGGGTTGAAAATATTGTGCCCCAGCCCGCCGAAGATCTCCTTTCCGAACGCGATCGCGAACACCCCTCCCAGAAAAGCCATCCAGAGCGGGATCGCGGGCGGGAGGACAAGCGCCAGAAGTATGCCCGTTACAAGGCTGCTGTAATCATTGACGCGTATTTTCCTTTTTCTCAGTCTCTGGAGCAGGCATTCGGTCGCCAGGCACCCGGCGACCGAAACGAAGATCACGGCGAATGCCTTGCCCCTGAAGAACCAAAGGCTCGCGAAGACAGCCGGCATGAGAGCGATGACCACGGCCTTCATCATGTACCGCGTATCTACGGGCGAACATATGTGCGGCGAAACGCCTATGGTCAGTCTTTTCATTTCTTATTATTCCTCGCAAGGACTTCCTTGCCCTCTTTAATATACTGGACAAGCGGTATCCTTGCCGGACATGAGTACGCGCAAGCGCCGCATTCCATGCAGTCGGGCACGCACAGATCTTCCATCCTGTTCCAGTTTTCGTTCTTGACGTTCTTCATTATGTCCGTGGGAACAAGATTTACCGGACATACGTCAACGCATTTCGCGCATTTGATGCACTTTTCTTCCTCATATGTCTTCGCGTAATGATCCGAAAGGAAGAGTATCCCGGAAGTGCTCTTCAGAACGGATACCTCCATGCCCGGTTGAGCGACGCCCATCATCGGCCCGCCTACTATTATTTTCCCGGGGTCCCGATAAAGTTCGATCCCGTACTGATCCACTATATCCTTTATAGTGGCGCCCACCCTTATGTTATAGTTGCCGGGCCGGTTAAGGCAGTCCCCGGATATGGTGACTATCCTTTCCGTCAGCGGCTTGTCATAATATACCGCCTCGTACACGGCGTTCACGGTGCCCACGTTCTGGACGAGAAACCCGATATCAAAAGGCAGTTTTCCCGGCGGGACTTCGCGTCCGGAGATCGCTTTTATCAGCTGTTTTTCACCACCCTGAGGATATTTGGTCTTCAAAAGAACAAGCTGTATGTTCGTTATATCCTTGTGCGTGGCTCTTTTTATCGCCTTCTGAAAAGCAAAATAGGCGGCCTTTTTGTTGTCCTCTATCCCGATGTAAGTCCTTTCGGGCTTCAGTATCTTGATAAGCACTTCGATGCCCTTTAATATCTCGTTCGTCCGCCTCGTCATGAGCACGTGGTCACACGTAAGAAAGGGTTCGCACTCCGCCCCGTTTATAACGAGATCCGTTATCTTCTTACCCTTCGGCACGCTGAGCTTAACATGCGTCGGGAAAGCAGCCCCACCCATACCGACTATTCCCGCGTTTTTCACTTTTTTTATAAGTTCTTCCGGGGTAATATTTTCAATATCAACGTCCTCTTCCGTATATTTCCTGGCTTCCTTGCTCTTATCCCGCTCCACCACCACCGACAGAACGGGGCCAAGCGAAGGATGGAAAGTTTTCCTGATATCCTGAACGGTGCCGAATACCGGCGAATGGACCGGGCTGGAAACAAAGCTGTCGCTCTTGCCCAGCACCTGCCCCTCCTCCACGTAATCGCCCTTCTTGACCACGGGCTCGTTCGGGGCCCCTATATGCTGCGACAACGGGACAACGGCCGCATTAGGGAGCGGCGCCTCCCTGAGGGGCTCCCTTATGCTGATACCCTTGGAATAAAGCGGGTGTATTCCCCCCCGAAATGTCAGTATTTTCATCTTTTCTGCTTATATTATATTAAGTTGAGTGAATTTTAATTATACATATACGGGGTTGTTTGTCAATATTGGGGGGGATCGCTTCGTCGGACCGCTGCTTTTTTGCGAAAGCAAGAAACGGGCCTCCTCGCGATGACCCGCGAAAGTGCCCCCGATATGTTACACTATCGCTTTTCCTGAAAAACACCGGCTTTCACGTCTTGCTGCCGTCTCATTTCGGTTGAAATAAATACGTTTTCATTATATAATTATTTTACGGCAGATCAAACCGGATAAAGACCGACGCTATGGCCATGAGGAAATATAAAAATCTTAATTGCTGTGAAAAATGCCAGAATTACTGGTCTTGCGAGACAAAATGGTACAGGGGGGAACACAATAAAGAGAACCTCTGCTGCCCCCTTTGTAACTTCTATGAGTCCTGCCTGGAACAAACGCCCAGCCTCATACGGAAAAGAACCGCCAAAAAATCCTGACCTTAGATATCTTCTCCCCCGCGCCGCATAAGTAACTGCCCCGCTATCCCGCAAAACGCGAATATTATCCCGCCGGCAAGTAATATTATGAAATTCGAAAGGAATTTCGACAGGTACGCCGTAAGGAACATAAAGATCAGAAAGGCCAGGTGGACGACCGCTTCCATCGAACTGAAAATGCGCCCCCTGACCTCATCGGGCACCGAAAGATGAATAAGGGTATTGGCGCACGTGAGGACCGGGGCTGCCGCCATGCCCACCAGCATGATCAGAACGCCTCCCGTGAATATCGCCGGCGATTCCCCTCCCGCGTAGATAGCGAAAGCACAGATACCTGCCCCGCATAATGCAAGTCCTCCGTTGATCGCTTTCATCTTAGAAAATCTCTGTCCGTATTTGCCGTACAGCACCGTTCCCAGAAAAAGACCCAACCCGAGGAACACCCCGAAAATGCCCAGATCCTCGGTCACGGAACCGAATGCCTGCTGTATGAAAACTATTATTATGCAGAATATCGAACCCGCTCCGGCCATGAGCAGGAAGAACGTGCCGGTAACCATTCTCATCTTGTCTTTTTTGACCATGTGCCCGAACCCTTCGGCGATCTCCCGCCATAAGTTCCTCCGTATGGATTTCTCTATCAGGTCCCGCGTCAGGTATATATCCTCCCTGACGTTCACCAGTTTTTCCCTGGGCGCAATAAAGGCGATAAGGGCCGCCGAGACGAAATAACTTATGCCGTCCAGATAGAACCCCCACATGTACCCTATCCATTTTACGATGAACCCGGCCAGCGCGAACCCCAGTATCGTGGCTATCATCCTGGTGGTATTGGAAAGAGAGTTGGCCACTAAAAGCTTGTCTTTGGAAACGATATCCGGTATAAAGGCGAGCTTTGAAGGCAGAAAGAACCTCGTCGCGGAGAATATGAGAAAAACGATCACATATATGGGCGACATCGTGTCGATGAAGATAAAAACAGGCACCAGAAGGATCAGGATCCCCCTGATTATGTCCGAGATTATCATGACCCTCTTACGGTCCCACCTGTCCACGTAAACACCGGCAACCGGCCCTATGACGAAGACGGGAACAACGATAAAGAAAAGGAGATTGGCCAGGGCCATAACGGAACCCGGATTCTTCGAATAA
Organism: uncultured Planctomycetia bacterium; assembly: GCA_964565425.1. Lineage (GTDB taxonomy): Bacteria > Omnitrophota > Gorgyraeia > Tantalellales > Tantalellaceae > CAZMEZ01. The sequence goes on from CAZMEZ010000017.1 coordinate 21,468, forward strand.
ACCAGAGCGATAAGGGCCATCTGGTTCAGCCGGTCGCCAAATTCCGAAATTATCTGCCCGGACCAGAGGCAGAAGAAATTTTTCCTGAAAAGGACGTCCCTGAAGCGGACCATATTTTTAGAGATTAGATCAGTTGGAAAAGAAATCAGAGATTCGCTATCGAAATTCGACCGGCCTCGTCCGGAGGCCTCGGCACTCCCTCGGACATTGCGTCCTCGGTCGCATTCTCTATTTTCATCAAATTTCGACTATCGGATCTCGGCTGCTCCAAAAAGCCGGTCTAAGGACCGTTTTTTAGTGGAGCCTGCGAGAGGGGTCGAACCTCCGACCTAGGCATTACGAATGCCTTGCTCTACCAGCTGAGCTACGCAGGCCCCATATCTGCGTAAGATTCTATAATCAAACCTGTTTTTTTTCAAGTCAATTCACCTATACCCCGGCCTCGAGGCCGGGGCTTGTCCACAATTGATCCTGAGCCCCGACTTTGCTCCCCGCTCTAAAGAGCGGGGCTTAGGCGGGCGAAGGGTAATTGTTCTAAACGCGTCAGCGGGACACAGCGAAATATCTTAACCATATATAGGCGGTAGAGATCAGCATGGATTGCAGCATGAACCATACCCCGTACCTGAAAAATCGTCCGAAGGATATCGGGTATTTATTTTTCTCGCTTATGCGGGCCATTACGATATTAGCTGAAGCGCCTATCAGCGTGCCGTTCCCCCCCAAACAAGCGCCCAGCGCCAGCGCCCACCAAAGTGGCTGCGCGATCTGGACGTGGATAATCGCCGGGTCACTTACACCGGACATTTGCGAAAAATATGTGACGAAATGTTTGACAAGCGGCACCATGGTTATCACGAAGGGAATATTGTCGAAGATCGCCGAGAATATAGCCGACCCCCAGAGGACTATTATACATACGAGAAAAAGGTTCTTCCCCGCGGCATGGATTATACTATACCCTATCCAGGATATAATGCCGTTGACCTCCAGCGCCGATATCATCATGAACATGCCGATAAAGAAGAATATCACGCCCCATTCGACCCGCGTCAAGGTATCTTCGCTTTCGGACCTGCAAACCAATAGCATTAGCATGCTCCCCGCCAGAGCTATTACGCCGGGTTTAACGTTTATAATTTCATGCATAAAGAACCCGGCGAACATCAGAGCCAGCACCGCAAGCGATCGTATCATATTAGGCCTGTCCACAACCGCCAGATGCGGTATCGCGTCTTTTACCCTCGATCTTATTTTTTCGGGTATCTGGAACCTGTTCCGGAAGAGAAGCGCGGCTGTCCCGATAAAGACCGCTAAAATGACGGCCACCACCGGACCCAGATGGACCAGAAAATCGTTGAATGAAAGACCGGCCTGAGAACCTATAACAATGTTGGGCGGATCGCCTATGAGTGTCGCTGTCCCCCCGATATTAGAGACCAGCGCTTCCATGATAACAAAAGGAACAGGCGATATGTCCAGGAGCTGCGTTATTAGTATCGTAACGGGCACCAGCAATATTATTGTGGTCACATTATCCAGGAACGCGGAAAGAACCGCGGTCACGATCAGCAATAATACCATTATGCGCAACGGGTCTCCCTGGGCGAATTTCGCGACACTTATCGCGGTCCATTCGAAAAAGCCCGTCTTGGATAATATGTACACCGATGTCATCATGCCTATGAGCAGAAAAATGACATTGAAGTCAACGGCGCTTATCGCCTGCTCAAAGCTGACCAGTTTAAGGAAGATGACGCACGCGGCCCCCATAACCGCCACGATCGTCTTGTTTACTTTGTCTCCCGCGATAAAAACATACGCGAGGATGAATATTCCTGCCGATAAAAACGCTTTCATTTTAGGTCTTCTCCCGGCGCGTCAGAAAAAAAGTATCTTATCGATGATACAAAACCTGTCTATAGCGCCCGTTAGTCTGCCGCTGTCGTCTACCACATAAAGCTTTACCCTGCCTTTTACGGTCATCTGGAATATTATCTCGAGAAGGGTGCTGTCCTGAGAGACCGGCTCGATATCCCTTATGGCGACATCCTGAACCTTCATATCCCTCTTGATCCGGAAATATCTCTCAAAGGGGTCTATGTGCCTGACAAATGAAACAGTGTTCAGCTGCTTGAAGAAATCCGGCATCCCGTACTGAAAGATCTCCCGGCAGGACAATTCGCCCTGAAACCTGTTATCCCAGTCTACCACGGGGAGCGCGTCAAGCTTTTTCAGGTGCATGGTCCGCGTAGCCGTTTCTATGGGGGTGTCGAGGCTTACCGACTCTATAATTGGCCGCTCTATGTCGCGCGCGGTTATCACCTCATCAGCGCTTATATGCGCGTGCGCGAACCTGTCAAGGATATCCCGGACCCTGGACGGATCCCGGAGCATCTCGGAGGCATATCCCATGTCATTAAGCGTCCTTACTATCGCGGCCATGGATTGAAGTATTATATAAGGTTCGTCCTGTGAAGAGATCATGAGGAAAAGGAACTTTACCGGGATATTGTCCGCGCTATTGAATTCTATTCCTTCCTCGCTCACGCCCATCATGACCACAAACTCCCCCCATCCGCCTATCCTCGCGTGGGGGAACCCGAGTCCGTTGCCTATGCCCGTTGATTGCATGTCCTCCCGCTCCATCACCCATTCACAGACATCCGCCTTCTTGAAACGGCGAGCGATACCGGGTTTCGCCTTGAAAAGCGCATCTATCATTTCCCTGATCGCGTCTTCTTTGTCCGACGACTTTATGCGGGGGATTATCATCCCCGGATGAAGAATAGAGCCGACATCTATCATGAGATCCTCCTATTCGGATCCTTCGCCAAGTATCTTTCTTCTTTCAAGCTCGAGAAGAAAGCGCATGATCTCATCCTTGCTCGAAGCTCCGATAAGTCCTTCTATGGCGCCTTCCCCTTGCAACAGGACCGACACCTTCGAAAGCAACTTTAAATGAACAACCGTACTGGGCGCGCAGGTCATAAAGAAAAGACGCACCTTTTCCCCGTCGGGGGCCCCGAAATCGACCCCGTTTTCCGCCCTGGCAAGGATCACATTAACACTTTTAAAGACTTCGGGCCGCGCCTCGCGCGGGTGCGGGATAGCAACCCCCTTACCCACGGCCGTACTGAGCATGTTCTCCCTTTCTATCAGCTGTTTATAAAGCGCCTTTTTACCGGCGGTTATCCCCGCTTCTTCGGCCATCTCGGCGAGCTCGAAGAGTATTCCGTCCCTCGTGATGGACTTAAGCGCCAGATTTACCAACTCCGGCTTTATCAGCCGTGAAAGGGGCACTATTTCCTGGGCGGCCTGGAAGATCATATCCAATTCGTCTACGGGCGCTCTGCGCATATCCTTCTGCAGGTGCTTTTCGATCGCCGACAGGTGGAACCGCCACTGGCTTCCTATCTTTACCCCGGGTATCTCCCCGTTCTGTGCCATTTTCAGGACAGTCTTCTCGTTAAGTTTCATATATCCGGCAAGTTCTTTCGTTGTCAGAATACTGCTGGTTTTCATTTTGTGGATTTTAACTCCTCATTTTAACTTATTTTACCCTATTTTAACCAATATTAACGCTTGCCCGGCATACTGTCAACGATGTTTTTCATATAGTTAAAATGAGGATGGCTTGACGGGATTTCTGAATATTATCCTTACCGGGTATATTTCTCGATCTTGATTATCTCGACGGGTATCGACCATGCCGGCAGAAGGAGTTTCTTATCGCGCTCGATTTCGCATTATCACGATGCTGTGGTATACTTTATGTCTGTTCCACGGATGTTATTTCCAAATAATAAGGAGTCCTTATGCGATTGCCTCCTTCATACAAAAGGATACCGTGGTTTTTTTCATCGCAAGGATCGTCTGGGAATATCACGCGATGCCCAGAGAAAGTTTTTACAGCCCGATCCTTTCGGGCGTTGTACGCCTCCCGAATGGTAATATGTTCGTCTGCGAAGGAACATCCAACAGACTTTTCGAGATCACCCATGACGGAGAAGTAGTATGGGATTATATCAGCACCCTGGATTTGAAAAATAACATAGGTGTGATACGGGCCAACAGGTATCTTCCCTGCGCGGCAAATGAACTATTAAGAAAAACAGCTAAAAAATGAAAATAAGAAACGTATTTCCCCGGACCGGGGCGGCGCCCCTGTTATTATCTTTCCTGTTCTTTTGTTCCATATTGTCGTTCCCTCATTATTCGCTGTTCGCAAAAGAAGAAACGCTGAACGAAGCGCTTTCTCCCTACGGAGCTTCTTTCGGGAGTTCGGGGAAAATGCCGGTATTGAAAAATTTCGCGAATACCGCAAGGGGCAGGACCTTTCATACCATAATCGCCCAAAAAGAAGACACCCGGATCGAGTTCGAAATAATAAAGCCTCTTGAAAAGGATATCGCCGCCCAGCACATAACTGCCAAATACCAGATCATCATGAACCTTTACGGCCCCCAAACCATACCCTATCCCGGAGCCATAACACGTAAGACCGATTGTCCCGAAAATAAAAAACCTGTAGAGATAAAAACGCGTCTTAACGAAAAACCGGCCAGGGTCCTGATAGCTAACGCTTCGGACCGTTATGTCTTCGGGGTGTGGGATGACGCCCTTATAAAACAAAAAGCGGCCTTTGCGGTGACCTACGACCAGAATACGGGAACCCTGTATCAGATCATGGTCTTCAGGCCCGCAGGGTCATTCGACATCAAGGATGCCCTGGATATCCTTGCCAGTTTCTCGACCGTTACGCGCTGATACTACACGAACATGGACACCAGAACCGGAAACCGAACTTTCAAACAACTCATGTTCCTCGGTTTTTCCGCAGGTTTTTTGCTCATAGCATCCTATTTCCTGCTTGGGCAACCGACCGCCTACCCGGGATCCCGAAAGACAGTCACATCTTCCACTGTTGATCTGCGTCAATCCGGACTCAGGATATACAAACCGGGGAAATGCTATAACGGATATAGTCTGTATGCTCACCTGGTGCCCGGCATCCAGAGCAAGCTTACAATGAATCCATTGTACCTGGTGGATATGAAAGGAAATGTCGTACATAAATGGATAGTGAATACCTCGGTCGGACATGGCCTGCTCCGCCCGAACGGGAATCTTCTATATTCGACCAGCGACATGCTTACAAAAGAAAATCCCGCCCCATCTACGTCCGGCCTGCGTGAAATAGACCCGGAAAGTAATCTCCTGTGGTTCTATCGCGCTTGTATCCAGCACGATTTCAGGGATCTGGGTAACGGCACCTTTATGATCGAACGATATGAGATGATCCCCCTGTCAGCGCATGACGAACCTGGTTATGTGATCCACCCCAGGATAGAGATAATAGACCGTGAAAAAAAAGTACTGTGGGGATGGAAAGGCGAGGAACACATCGGCGAGTTGGAAAAATCTCTCGGGATCAAGGTAAAAATGGAAGGCGACTGGGCACACAACAATTATTGTGAAATACTCCCGGAAAACCCGTCGGGTAAAAAGGATATCCGTTTCCGTAAGGGTAATATCGTTTTCAGCTACGCGCAACTGGACGCCATCGGCATAATAGAATACCCTTCAGGAAAGATCGTCTGGGCCTGGGGCCCGGGTGTAATAGACGGGCAGCATACACCGACCATGCTTGCCAACGGGAACCTTCTGATCTTCGATAACGGGCAACACCGCGGGTGGTCCAGGGTCATCGAGGTCGACCCCGTTGCCGAAGATATCGTATGGGAATACCATGCCGAACCCAAAGAAAGTTTCTATAGTGATATAATCTCATCCGCCTTCCCGTTGCCGAACGGGAACATCTTTATATGTGACGGCGTCCACGCACGCCTCTTCGAAATAACCCGGGGCGGTGAGATCGTATGGGATTTTATAAGCACCCTGGGAAGAACATCCGGCGCTTATGCTATACCTCGCGCCAACCGATATTCGCCCCGAAAGGTCAGATCTTTGCTCGACTGATCTTATTTTTTCCCCCCCACTCTTCCCTGATCTTCCCCAAATATATCTTCAATGGGTTTGCCCTGGACAAAATCGGGGATCTTCGCTTTTATGAGTTTCATCAGGGTGGGGTATTGATCCACCATATTGATGGGGCGTTCCCCGATATAATATCCTTTTTTGACGCCGGGACCCATTACCATAAAAGGCGCCCACATAGCCGGCACGTCGGCCGGCATTATAGCCTGCTTATATCCGGTTTTCAGCGGCACCGAAAACATCTTCATGTCTTCCGTCATCTCCTCGTTCCATCCGTAGCCCGGGCGGTTTGCAATGATCAGGTCTCCCACCCTCTCCAGGGGAAGCCGGAACTTGTTCACTACGTTCTCCCATTTGCTCATGGCCATCACCGGTTTGACATCGTCCTCGTCCCGAAGCTCGAGCAGGGCCTCTGCCACCTCATCGCGCAGTTTCTTATATTCCGCGCCGGAAGCCCTGTACCAGTTGCCGTCTTCGGCATGCAACCCTTCGGGGTTCACGTAGACATTCCCGAATTTAAGGTATAATACCTTTGACCCGCGCCAGTCGATATCCGGCTCTCCCGTAACGGGATCGACCTTGAACTTGAGCCATCCTTTGCGCGCGAAAAAGTTGTTCAAATTCACCCATTTGTGCAAAGGCACCACCCCGTGGTCCGAGGTAAACGCGATAACCGTATTCTCATCCGCATTTTTCAGATATTCCCCCAGAATATCATCCACCTTCTTGTACATTTCCCTGACTTCTTTCCAAAGCTCTTCCCTTTCTTTATCCGTCTTCTCCCCGTACCTGGCGCTGTCCGGATCTATATGACCCAGCCACCACCTGCTTGTAAGCATCTGGTTTGGCGTGTATATATCATGAATGAACACGTCGGGGGCATATTTTTTCAAAAAATAATCCGCGGCCGATCCATGCCATTCGAAAGACATGTTCGCCTCCTCTATGAACGTATCTTTATCCTCTTCGTAAAAGATCAGCTGCGGAGGAAAACTATCAACATAATCCACCATGGGGCCGATGTTTTCCGTCATCTCCTGCGCCAAATAGGAAGGTTCTGTCAGCGTTTCATTGATGTTATTATAAAAGAACCTGACCCTGTAGAAGCCGCTCTCGTCAAGCTTTATTATCTTTATCCTGAACGACGTATCTATCGTCACCTCATCCCACTTCAGCCTAATGGGCAACCAGCCGCTCCATTCCCCTTTGCCAAGGTCCGCGATAAGATCGTTCCCGTCAAAAAAAACAATGCGGTCATAATTTTCGATGCCATCATCAGTATCATCATATATATAAGCGGTGATGATGTTCCCCCATGCCTCAAGGGCGGCCTGTTTCGGAGAGGAAAAAGTTTCCGGCAGGCCGTCTCTTCTTTCCACGGTTCTAGCGGGTTCGAAAATGACCAGCGGGGGACCAAAAAAGAAAAGCCTTTTATGCCTTCCCTGCTCCCGCATCCCCCTGCCGTCACCCAGTTCTTCGAAATTCACCGCATAAAAAGAAGCTCCCCATCCTCCCCATCTTCCCGCCATGGTATACCCACTTTCCAACTCCGGCGGGGTCGACCCGGGAATGGACAAAAGAGCTACTGTCCGTCCCTGTTTTTCCAGCGTAACCCATATCGGTTCTACTTTTTTGGAAGTAGACCTGAAGCCCGCCACAGAAGGTCTCGTAAGAGGACTGCCTTCCGTGTGCATCGGACCGTCTGAGATCCCGTGCACTTCCGGATACGCACCGGTGAACAGGGTGGCAAAATTAACGGGTGTATGTCCGGGATAGACCGGTTTACAGAAACCATATGCCCCCTCATCCATCATTTTCCGAATATTTGGCAGTTTTCCTTCCTTTGCCCATTCGTAGATGTTGAAGAGATAAGGTTCCGCTCTTACGCCGTCGGGGATGAACCAGTACAGCTTCACCGGACCGGTTCCCCCGGTAAGAATCGGCTCATCTTTCCCCGAAAACCGCGTGCCGTACAAATGATGTATAACGATGAAAGACAGGGATACGACCAGAACGATCATTGCTATTTTGAATTTTTTACCAAAAGATGCCATCACGCCCCCCCCTTTGGAATTCGGGTTTTACCTGCACTAAAACCTGTAAATAACGGAACTTTGCACGCGGTTAGCATCACCGCTGGGTTGCTCCAGATACTTGGTCTTGAAATATTGGTACTCTATCGCCCACCACAGGTCGGCAATTATCTTATATTTGAAATTAGCGAACATTGTATAGTTATAATCCCACACCGAAAGGGGCAGATTCGGGTTGCCGGCCAGCATTACGTCATCTATTCCCGCTCCGCAGTTCATCTCCACCTTTTTAAAGGGCAAATATGTAGCCTGTGCCCATCCCCCTCTTGCCCGGACACCTTTCCCTGTACCGTCCGGATATGTGATCACACTTGTAGTGCTGCCGCCCCAGAAATCCTGAAGCGCCTGTCCCACGAACCCTTCACCTGTAAAATAAAGTTTGTCGTTTACTTTAAGCTTGGCAGCTACCGTTGCCGCCCATATGTCGGCATATCCCGTTATGTTGCCGGAGATCCTTTGCTGCCCGTATATTCCCCCGGCGCCCAGATAATATGGCATGCCCATTGCTTCATTTTCATAATAGACATACCCGGCCAGAACCGGATAACCCGTATCGTTCTGAAGCAGGGTGGTGTCCACCACCCCGGCCTGAGTGGTTAGAGTGCCGCCGGCCACATCCCTGAAATGATAGGTAAAACGTAATTCAGGATGACGATACCCGATATTCCCGCCTCGTTCCAGCCAGGCGGCATTGATCATATTAGGATCGAACGGGGAAAAGAAATCCCATACCTGTCCCGCCAGAAGGTCCCAGTCTTCATATTTTATATCCACGTACGCCTGGAATAATCTCATCGAAGGATGCCTGTCCGCATCTCCCTGGCTGGGATCGACATTGACAAAATCCGCTTCTACCGCCGCTTTGATCTTCCCATCGCCGGGCAATTCGATACCGTCGGCTTTAAGCCCTACGCGGGACCATCTTACCGTCATCAGGAATTCATCGTCATTTCCCCCGCCGCCTTCACTCGGCGCTGCCGCCCCCCATTCGCCCACCTGCGAATCATTATATATCATATCTCCCTTGAAAAACCCGTAAAGCTTGATGGGTAGTTTGCAGAAAACAGAGGCAGGGAAACGATCTTCTTTTTTCTCGGGAACATAAGCTTCTGCAGGCTCGCCTTTAATCTCGGCCAGTTCTTTTTTTACGTTTTCAAGCTCTTTTTCCAATCTTTTGTTATCACGTTCATATCGTTCCTTTAATTTCTTATTCTCTTTTTCCAGTTCCTCGACCTTTTTCAGAACTTCTTCCAGAGTTATCTCCGCCGAAGCCGGAATACATGCAAAAACCAGCATGGATGCCATCGTCAGAACGGCTACAGCCGATGTCTTTATGCTGTTAGGAAACATCCCCTCCTCCTTCTTGCAAATTTATTCTTAAGATAACGAAATTGCTTTCCATTTAATAAAAAGACCGTTCAATGATCATTGCGGGTGCTGTTCTATCTTTACTATCTCGACGGGTATCGACCATGCCGGCAGAAGGAGTTTCTTTGTGCGGGGCCGGAGGATAGCTTTGACGCGCGCTCCTTCTCTTTTAAAATTTCGCGTCAGCCTTTCGGGCCTGTAAATATTCCCATCATCGGCTTTTATGCCGTAAAATCCGCCTTCCTGGGAAAAGTGTTCTACGGTCCCGGTAACGCTAATGGTATCTTCGTCCCCTTCGGCCCAGCAACATGCGGCAGGGACAAAGGCCACGAGCAACGCAAGCATGATAACCGGGAATCCTGCCCGTTTTACGGCCATTTATGCTCGTCCCATCTTAAAGTGCATTCTATGTCCACGAGGGAATTTCCCTCGAAGATCATGCGGTAATCGTCATAATCCTGCACCGGGCTGGAAGGACATTCAAACCCTTTATTGCTTTTTATGTACCCCTTGTCGACAAGTTCATCCAGCCGGGCCTTCTGGCCGCCTATTTTTTTAAGGGAAGCCATTTCGCCCAGCTCGTACAGCGCCGCGGCCTCGAACAATGTCTTCTGCTGGGCTATGCAGACCTTTTTCCGGGTCGCCTCCACCGTTTCATAATAAAAAGGAATGGCGACCGCCAGAAGCGCCGCCAGCATGGTGAATACGATAAGAAGCTCTATTATGGTAAGCCCTTTTTTTGAGCGCAATATAATAATTGTCCTGAACATTTTTTAAATTATACACTATTATTGCGGCAATGAGTAGTGATGGGTGATAAGTAATGGGTGATGGGTCGGAGGATGAAGGTTAAAGGATGAAGGTTAAAGGATGAAGGTTAAAGTGCCCGACAAATCGGGCAACTACGGATTACGGCTCGCGGTTTACGGTTCACGATCTTGTGTCTTCCGGAAAAATAGGGCCCGGACAAATCCGCCGAGCACAGCGAGGCGGGTTTGCCATTACGCATACATCTTGAGGGGGTTATTAATCCAAAGAAGAAGGGGGATATACCTCCCCCTGTGAGACACCGAATTAACAAAAAGCCCGGCCGTAAACAAGCCGGGCTTTTTAATAGAATGGTGCGAGGGCCGGACAAATCCGCCGAGCACAGCGAGGCGGGTTTGCCCGGTCTCGGCAGTTGATTTTTGGGAACGCCGATACGGGAAAAAACATTTTTCACGTAGCGGCGTGACCAAAAAGCAAAAGCGAACGGCGTAAGCCGTTCGCTGCCGTTCTTTTAAGGGCAAAAAAGGCGCCATCGCTGACGCCCTTAAAAGAATGGTGCCGAGGACCGGAATCGAACCAGTGACACAGGGATTTTCGCTTCGCCGAGGGCTTCGCCCCCGGCTTGCGGCACCTGTAAGTGTAGCAAGGAAGCGTAACACGGTGTCAGTCCCCTGCTCTAAACAGGCGGGCCGGACAAATCCGCCGAGCACAGCGAGGCGGGTTTGCCATTACGCATACATCTTGAGGGGGTTATTAATCCAAAGAAGAAGGGGGATATACCTCCCCCTGTGAGACACCGAATTAACAAAAAGCCCGGCCGTAAACAAGCCGGGCTTTTTAATAGAATG
>CAZMEZ010000018.1:0-32298 GCA_964565425.1 uncultured Planctomycetia bacterium
AGCGCGGCGATCACCCTGTCGGAACGGGTATCCTTGTGCCTGTCGAGTTCCGTCAGCATATCTTCGGTAGTTTTACTGTCGAGCCAGATAAGTTTAACGCCCGTGGCGCGCTCTATCTCCCTTGTGCCTTTAATCCCCATCTTTTGCATGATAGCCGAAGGCACACCGACCGCGACAGTGTATTCTCCCAGGAGCTCATCGATACTCTTCTCCGCAACGGGCTTTTCGACAGCTTCTTCCCCGGCCTCTCCCACCGTAATTCCGGCGATCCGGAGCTTATAAACCTTATCTTCCGGATCCGCATCGGTCATCGCGCGTAACCCCTCGACCAGAGCGTTCACTTCTTTTTCCCGGCCCGATACCTTTACGGTCACTTCATGCCCCTGTTCGAGCCCCTTACCCATCAAGGACAGCATGTTGAACGGCGTGTCGTCCTCAAAAACCACATCTACTCCCGTATTCTGGATCAACTCGATGGTTCCCTTCATGGGCCTTAAGTGCAGTCCCAGTTTATTCGCGACCTCGAGATCCAAAACCGCCTCAACCTGCCGTTCGCCGCCGGGCGCTATCACGGGAGGCGCTTCTTCTTCGGCCACTTCCACCTGTTCGGGCAGCGGCGCTTCCATTTCCACCGCCACCTCTTCTTTATAAACCTCTTCGGCCGGTTTTATCCTGTTAAGCACGATCTGTATCTCTTCCGCGACCCATTCGCCATTATAAGTATCCTGCAGCCTCATAAGATACTCGACGGCCTTGTTACGCGCGCTCTCCGGGATACCGCTGCCGCTTGTAAGATATCTGTCGGCTATCGTCATCACCCTGGCGGGTATGCTCCTGGCATCGTCATACTTAAGCGAATCGAGGCTTATCGTTTCAACGCCCTTCTCATAAAGCCCTGCCCGGAAAGCGACCTCGGCCATGTCGAATTTTCCCATGTGGGGAATAGGCGCGGTGCTTTTGAAATTCACCAGGAATTCCTTTATCCTGTCCGCGTACCGTGTATCCACGAGATGCCCCATGGCCTTGAACAGAAGCCACCCGTACATGTTACCCGTAGCAACCCTCATTATTTTATCAAAATCATCGGGCTCAAGTTTAGACCTGTTGGCCGGATCGGCAAGGACCTCGCTCAGGTATTTGCTTGCCACTACTCTCCTGGCATAATCGGGCATATTGCGGAGAAGATCCAGTTCGGGCTTGCCGGGTCGCATACGTTCTACGAGACCTTTAATGTCCCCGTCCTCTCTCTTCTTAGCTAGATCTTCCAGTTCAGCATCCGATAGAAATTTTACCATTTCATCGTATGTCGGCAGATAAAAAGCCGCGACCTCGGTATTGAAAAGCATCTCCGGTATGGGCCTTGCCTGGACGATGTGTATCTTGCCGTCCGGCGTCAGCACCCATTCTATATCCTGGGTCCAGTTCATGTGCATGGCTTCTATTCTTCTGCCTATAGTGGCGAGTTTCCTTATAAGGTCTTCGGTAAGGATCTCCCTTTCGGCATCCTCGGCGGTCACGTTGAGCTGCTGAAAACGGCCTTCTTCGTCTATTATAAGCTGCTTCGCGGCCTGCGAACCGGGGTTGACAATGGCTATCATGCCGGTGATCTTGTTAAAAAGGGCCTGGGCCGGTTCCCCGCGCTGGGATACCACGGCGCCCAGACCGTAACCCGCCTTTATCTCGATGATCGCCTTGTCCCTGGATACGGGTTCATACGTGTTCATCGTCCCCGAAATGAGCGGCCTTTCGCCCGTGATCCCGGGGCTGACCGCCGGGGCCTGCAATATGACGCCCGGGGCGACCTTATTTTCATCCACCCCGTAGACCAGCCTCATCTCTACGGCCGACTCGGAATATTTCTGGGCGATAACGCGCTTCACCGCCTCTATGACCTGTTCGTCGGTCCTCACCTCGTTCATTTCGCGCCTGTCGGGATAGGACTCATATTGCCCGGCCGCGCTCGCCTCGGGAAGGTCCTCGAAGTTGAACGACGACCTGACAAAGAACGATTCGGTGCCAAGCGTGCGCCTCATTTCACCGGCCTTCTCCAAAACCACATCCCTTAGCTCAGCGGGCATTTCGGTCTTTATTATGAGCTCCCGTATTTCAGCCAGACGCGCCCGGTCTTCGGGCGTGAGTTCATCGATCGTCTTCCTCTTGCCCGTCTCTCTATTTATCAGGACCTCGTCCGCGATCTCCGCCGCTTTTTCACCGAGCGTTATCCCCGTCTCGTCCACGGGCGTCTTCATGAAGCGATCGGCGAACGCGAAGGTAAGAACACTGCCAGCCGGCACGATATCCCTGAGCCCGTTCTTTATCATGTAACCGAGATTAGCCGCTTTCGGGCCCACCCTGTGCAGGTAGAACATGTCAACCTCATCGAGGCCATATACCAGCCTCGAGTCGGGTGTAATTGCGGGCTCCGGGACCGTCACTTTCCTGGCGGGCACGGGACGCCTGTACGCCGACGCGTGCTTTATCTCATCCGCGTGGGCCTTCCTGAAGCGCACGTACCGGTCCTTGTCGACCCTCAGGAGGCATTGTTCTCCGTCAAAAGCCTTGAGGACGCTGGTCGCGTTGGGTATTATGGCGAGCGGTATGGCGTTACCCCTTGCCATTGCCAGAGAATGCCCTTCACCGCCTATACTGGTGATCATGCCGCGGCCCTTCATCTTTTCGAGACGCTCATGCATGTAGGGGATGATCCATATCTCGTCGCCCGTGGCCTGCTTTAATTTTTCCTCGATGTCCTCGATCCGGTCTACCACAACGACCCTTCCGACCGCCTGCCCCTGCTCCCTGGCCTGCCTGTTGAACACGCCGTGTTTGGAGACATAATATTGCGCCACTTCTTCTATACCTTCCCGTTCCGTTATCTTCGTGAATTCCCCGAGGGCCTCGCTTTTCCTGGCCTTCTCCCCCGTTTCATCTTCGCTCGCGAGAAGGGATGAAAGCTGATATGTGAGCGTGCCCCAGATCTCAACGGCACGGTCGTAATTCTGCTGTTCCACGGCTTCCCTGAACGAATCAAGACCCTCCCTTATTATCTTGAAGGCGTTAAGGCTCCCCACCTCTTTACCGGCTTTTTCGATAAGCTGCTTGAGGGTGTCCACTGTCCCCGGCTCAAAAGCGAATTTCTTCTCGAGTTTTTCGGCTACACTGGCCATCACCCTGTCCAATTCGCTTCTCACCACCGGGACCGTCGCTACTTCGTTGAGCAGGGCCTGGACCCTGGGCGTATGTTCGCCCTGCGGATACACTTTACCGGCATGGACGTGCCAGAAATAATAAAGGAGCATCACGCGCGTTATCTGCTGCCTGATCGCCGGGAGCAGAATATCCTCTATGGGCATACCCTCGAAGAAGGCCCTCGTGAGGTAGATGGCCTGCGCGCGTCCTTCACGGGTACCGGAGAAAGCTATCTGCCACCTGCGCCCTTCGCAGGTCAGAAGGTGCGGGTGTTTCGCATCCAGCGTGCCGGAGGCCGGTTCAATGAGATAAAGCTGGAACCCTTTCAAGAGTCCGCGGTTGGCCGCGATGAATTTCCTGAAGTCTTCATAACGCCTGCCGGTGTTGATCTCGGCCAGCCGGTCCTCCAGGGCCCGCGTATTCTTATCCGCGTTGACGCCCTTCATCTTTACGGCGAATCTTCCTTCTTCATCGAGGCCCACAAGCACGTACCTCTGGCCCTCGTAGACATCGTCACGGACCCTTTTCTCGGCGTATGCCTTTCTGTATTCCTGCTCGTTGGTGCCCGCCGTGCCGAGGTCCATCGGATATTGCTCAGGAGAAACTCTCCTCGGGTCTATCGCCCCTTCTTCAAAAATACGGTTGATGCCTATCCTGTAGACCATGGATTTAAAGAACCTGCGCACCCTGGGTCCGATGCCCATCCCGAAAAGGACACCCACCAATACCCCTGCACCGATCATTATCAGCCAGAAAGAGGGCGAGTTCACGTTTAATAATTCCGCGGCTACCAGCCCTATCGTGCTTTCCGCGGCCTGCGCGGTGCCCGGCACGAGAGCGAGGAACGCGGCAGCCAGTCCTGCCCTGAGCGGTGATATCACGGGAACAGCGGGAACAGCCGGCGGCATCACCTCGGCGGGAACGGCCGCGATACCCGATTCCAGTTCGGTCCATCCGTTCGTCGCGGCGTCGAGGTTCCTCATCTCGCCGTTATGCCTGTATATCAGATACATGTACGCGTCGGATTCGTTCACCCCCGCGAGCAGGTCGTCTCCGGGGAATATCAAATAATCGCCGATGAACAGCCTCACGCGCACCTCTCCCGGGCGCGCCACTCCGTCCCATCCGTCCCATTCGTAAAGGGCGTATTCGCCCTTCTCGGCGTCGTAATAAAGGAGCGTCCTGCCGTAGTTCAGGCCGTCGCCCAGGTCCGTTTCGTCATACTCGCCGATATTGTTACCGTAAGGCGTCTTTTCGAATTTCCGTTTTATCCAGCCGAAATCCTGCGAGGGCTCGACGGGTTCATACCTCTGGAGTATCTCCTCCGGATCCTCGCCCCCTTCATACGCGGACCGGCTCGACCATGTCCTCTGCATGTTTACCTGGGGCGCCTCATCGGTAATTTCACGCGGGAAATACGCGTATTCCGTAAATTCGCCGTCCGGCGATACGAGATAATCCATGCGGCCGTAATCGTCGTCCGGGTCATACGGCGTGTGAGCGCCGTAATCGTTCTCGTTCCTGCGCTCCAGGAACCGGCCGGGATCCGGCCCCTGTATCCATTCCTCGGTATGGACATAACCGGTGTCCTGGTAGAAAGTGACCCACCTGTCGCCTATTTGCTGTTCCGGATACGCCGCGCCGTCTTCATAGCCCATATCGCAACTTGCCACGAGGATCGCGACAAACACCGCCATGGCCAGATTACGGACCGGCCCTCTCCTGAAAGGCAGCGTCACCAGAGAGAACGTGCCGCTTATGAACCATAAAGCCGCATTGGCGATAACCTTGACCGCGGTAAATCCGGCGGAAAGCGCTTCGGCTATAACGGCAACCGTCCCGACGACCGGCAGGAGCGTGCCCTGGACGACGTGCAGGCTCGCCTCGGAATGCACGCCCATAAGATGCAACCGTTCGTGGAAATAATACAGGCGTTGCGCTATTTCCGGGCGCCTCGCCATCTCTTCCTTATTAACGTAAAGTTGTCCGTTCTTGACGTAAGCTATCTCTTCGGCGCCCGGTTCGGCGGGAAGCGCGCCATCGAACGCGCTGATAAGCGCCGGCCCGCGTCCGATCAACTCGCGCGCGCGGGCGAGAATATCATATCTGAGGTCAAGCGCCTGGAGCGTATAGACCAGGCTTATGGCCCCGAGGGCGAATGCCGCCAGCATGACCGGACGGACATCACCGAAGAAAAATACGAACGCCGCGGACGATAAGCCATAGAACAAAGCGGCAAGGGCGGAACTCGCCCAGGAGATCCTGCGCCTCACGCTGGCGTCTTTTTTCTCGGGCAATGATACGGCGATCCGGTCCGCTTCCCTGCCGAGAACGGCGCCGCTCGACCTTTGCATGGCTATGCCGGCGCAATTGGGAAAATCACCTCTCAGGGCGGCGGCCGTTACATCGTCCACGTCGCCTTCCACGCGCAGGACGAACATAAGCCCGCTGTCTTTCAGCGATCTGAGCTGTTCATATACGCTCTCCATCCTGTTGGGATAGAGATCGCCCGGGAGCAGGACCTCGATCATGATGTCACGATGGAATTCCCTGCCGAGGCCTTCTTGTTCCGCCGCGGCGGCAAGCCCCCTGGCTATGGCGATGGCCCACGGGAGGTTCTTCGCCTCGACCTTGACGTTGAGTTTCATTTCCGCGAGGGTCTTCTTGAGTTCGACAAAATTTTTCACTACTTCATCGTTGCCCGCGATGAGCCAGCTGTCGGCTTCGCGCCTCACGGGCTTGCCTTCGGCTGTGCTGGCCGTCAGGTCGGCTTCGTTCACCACGACGGTCACTTCGGGCGCCGCCGCGCCGCGTTCTTTTACATACGCGTCACGGACCTCGACGAGCACGGACGCGAGGACCTTTACGCTCCTGCCGTGCTGCTTCGCTTCCGTTATCTCCCAGTTCCTGAGCATGTCGTTGACCAGGGCGAAATCTATAAGCGTTATCTCGAGGCGCAGGCCCGTCCTTTCGGCGATATTCATGAGAGCCTCGAGCTCTCCCGCGAGCTCTCTCACTTTATCTTCTCCGGCGGGGAGCCTTCCGAGATCGACCCTTACCGTCCGGCACCCCTGTTTCCTGAGGCCTGAGAACTGCTCTTCCACCGTTTCGACGTTATCGGTTATCGAGCCCTTCACGAAAGCCGTCACCGCCATGGGTTTTCCGCCGCGAACCTGTGTCATCACGGTCGGGATATCCCAGCTCGCCGCGATCCCTCCGGTGAACGGAACGGGCGGCAATACCTCGGGCGCCACTTTTATCTTTTCCGCCCGCGGCATCTCGCGCGTAAGCTCTTCAAGCGCTTCAGGCCTGGCGACCTCCACCGCCGCGCCTTCGCGCGTCACAGCCGCCACCGGCATCGCCGGCACCAGGGCAGGCACCATTACCGTTGTCCAGTCGGACACGGCTCCCGGCGTCTCAAGGCCGAAATCCTCGTCCGCCCAGAAAAGCGCTCCCGTAAAACCTTTTTCAAGCGCGCTGTCGAGGAAAAGACGCAGCTGCCGGGGCGTAACCTTTACGCCTTGTCCGTCCAATCCTCTTATTCCCCACTCTCCTATGATTATCGGCTTGCCGCTTATATCGCCCGCGAAACGCGGCAGGACAGGAACGCCTTTCCCGTACAGGTGGAACTGCAGTATGTCTATCGCGTCCACGTTCAGCCAGTTCTCCATCATGGTATCCTGGTCCTTGCTGCCCAGCGTCACTTTACCCTTTGAAGCGTGTATCAGCTTCGCCAGTTCCTCCACGTACCTCTTTACGTAAACCACCATGCGCCTGTCCCGCATGACCTCGGGTTCGTTGAAGAGATCCCAGGCGATAACACCTTCGTTGGACCAGTAAGGCCCGAAGAGGCGGTTGAGTTCCCTCACGAGACGCAGCCTGTTAACGGGATTCTTGAAGAGATCCGCCCATTCGCCGACCTCTATATCCCCTTCCTTTTTGACGTTATCATTTACCTCAAAACTGAAAAGGACCGGCATTACTCGCAGTTCCGGATATGCCTTCCTGACCTCTTCGAGGACCTCGAAGAAAGCCTCAACGTCGTCGGCCGCCTTGGCGTCGAATCCGGTGAACATGCCGTCGGCGTCCTTCGTGAAACCGGCGCGCGTATCGCCGAAGAAGGACTGTATCCTTACGAGCCGCGAACCGTTAGCGGCCATTTCCGTGAGCTCTCTCCTGAGCGCGGCCCGGCCCGCCGGTGTCGAATAACCGTCGTGTTTCCCCGCCCACGCGCCTACGTTGTGGAAGGACCCGCGTATATTGCCTCCTACGCCCGCGGAGAACTCTTTTTTGGCGAGACGTCCGGGCATGATGGCCGCGCCTACGGGCTCCTCGACATCGAGCTTTACCCTCGGGACTATCCTGAACCCGCCGAGTATCACTTTCCCGGCCGTCGGCTGTATGAAATCGCCGTTGATCTGTATGACGAACCTCTTGACCTTTTCGGGATTGAATACGCGGCTGGCTCCTATTACCCTGACGCCCGCCGGCATCTCCGGCCTGAGGAACCTGCTGACCTTTTGCCCGGCGAGGGCGTCCCTGCCTTCCGGATTGTCCTCGCGGTCCTCCAGGATGAGCTTGGATTCCATCCCGCCCCTGTAACCGTCCCGTTCGAATACCGGGCGCGGGTTGCCGTTCTCGTCATACGCCCTGACGTTGATATTGTGACTTCTCAGGGCTTCGCGCGCCGTCTCGGGTATCACTATCTCAAAGACGAACTCCATGTTATCCCGCATGTTCACGGGCTCTTTAAGCTCGATCTCGAATTCGGCGACATTCTCGCCCGCCGCGAGGACGGTCTTACCTTCAAGAACTGCCGTCACCGTCACCGTCCCGTCATCCGCCGCGTCGAACCGGCTTCCTTCGCCGCTCCTTCCGATGCGCATCCGGGAATTGTCCTTGTTAAGCATGATCACGCGATCGACCGGGAGCCCGAAGAACCTGTAATAATCGTCCAGCCGCCCCAGTCGCGCGAACATCTGCTGCAGATACTGCGTGAAATATTCGTAATCCCACCTGGACCTGCCTTCCTTAAGATAACGGCCCCTGAGGTTATCCGTATAGACCACAAGCACGTTGAGCACCCTGCGCGCTTTTACCGTATCGCCCGCTTCCGCGTATTTTTCGTACCGGTCGGCCATGCCGCGCATGAAGCCCCTCATGTCGGGCCGTTTCGCGCGTTCCTCCTCTATAAGGCGGTTGACCTGCTCATCACCCAGGGATATTATCCCCTGCGTGTAATTTTCAAGGGTTATCTCCGTGGACACGCGTTCCCGGGCATCCTTGATCTTCGCCTCGTACTTGTACGTCGGCACCCCCATTATCGCCACATACGGCAGAAGCAGCGTCAGTATCAGTATCATGAACTGGCTCTTGCCCCACGCCTTGACCTGGTCCATTCTCTTTTTCGCGGTCACCTTTTCGCCGAGCGTAAGCCTTACAACGGGCGTGCGGCCGCGCGTCCAGTATCCCTCGCTGCTGTATCCCGGGAAGAACGACCTCTGCATGTTCTGGAAGGACGGTATTATCATGTGGTTGAAATAATGTATCATCGTCGGGATGCGCACGAAATACGAAAGCATGTGAAGCGGAAGCCGCCCGACGACCAGGAGCGGTTTCTTATAGACCGCCCTGCTGATCATGTCGGCGAGCTTGAGCGATACCAGCAGGCTGGATATGACTATCGCCGCTATGGCGCCCGCGTAGGGTATCCACCCGTTCACCCACAGGAACATCGTGCCGAGAAGCATCAGGATACCCGTCAGGCCCACGGACGGTTTTATGTAGACCGCCCCGGTCGCGAAGTCCTCGATATCCTTGACTTCCTTGAGTATATCGTTGATCGCCCTCTGGAACCTTTCCATGTTCGTATCCGAAAGATCCGACACCGGGAGCCCAAGATCGGTATAAACATCGTAAACAAAAGGTATCCTGGCGCCGCCCCTGGTTATATCGTCGCGGACTTCCTGTACTCCAGCGGGCGTCTCGAGAAGTTCCCGGATGGTCCTCAGGGCGTTCCTGTAGTTGCCCAGAACACCGAGCACTTCTTCGACGCTCGTGTAATCCTCTATGCGTATCTCGCCCAGGCCCTTGAGCTTGCGGAACTGCTCGTCCTCTATCCTCTTGCGGAGCGCCTCATCGGTGGATTCCTGGTCACGTAGCCCCTCCTTGAGTATGGCGCCCCACCCCATCATCGTCTGGATCACCGGCGGGCTCACGAATACTATTATCCCGGCCATGGTCGTCGCCAGCCATCCCATGAGGACCGGTATGAGCCCCCTGAGGGCATGCGCCCCGCTGTAGACAAGAAGCCCCGTTCCTCCCAATTCCTGTATGAACGGCAGGCCCGCCAGGCCTATGACGGCCAGATAGATCACGGTTATCCCGAGCGTAAGGCCCGTGAACACGCCGGCAAAACTACCCGAAGAGAGATGCGCCATGTGCTGGAACTTGCCCCAGCCCATCGTCTTCATCGGGTCCACCTGCCACTGTTCGTTCCTTTCAAGCCCCGCGCGCGTGCGCAGGGAGTAGAGGAACTTCCCTAACCTGTAGAACAGGAACCCGAACAGGAAGAAACCGGCAAAAGACACACCTGCGCCTGCAAAGCTTCCGAGGCCGCCCCATGCCATCATGAGGTCGCGCGAACCGATAAGCGTCCATACGGAACCCATTCCTATATATTGGCCGAAGAACATCCAGAACGCGGGGCCGAACGAAACGATCGACCAGAACGCCTGGAGGGTTATCCACCTCACCCGCTGCGCCCACCAGCCGGGGCCCGTCCTGGGCAGGAGGTCCTCGAGTATCTGCGTGTATTTCCCAACAAGACGCGTCGCCTTCAGGTTGTAAAGCGCGAGACGGCTCCCGAGCTCGGCGTCCTCTATCTGGTTCATCGCGTCCCACGCGCCCGAGACGTGATACTGCGTAAGGTTCTCCCTGAGCGCCGCGGACACCGTCTTTATCTGCGGATCGGGCTTAAGCGCCAGGCGTATCCTTTCACGGACCCTGCCCATGAAACTCATGCGGCCTATCATCTCTTCCCTGTGGGTCTCTTCCGTCTGCACCGTTTCCCTGAGCGGCCTCATGATCTGCTGCAGCCATGCCCTCGTCGAAAGCGGTTCGTCCTCGATAACGTTACCGGCCCCGTCGAGTTTCGGTTTGGTATAAGCCAGCATCTGCCACAGGAAACCGTTACCCGTCCCGCCGAGGAAAAGGAAACCCGCCATCGTCTGGCCGACCTGTATCGTCGAATGCCAGATCAGGTAATCCATGTAAGCGGTGTATTCCCAGTCAAGCGACTTGAGCGGGACCTGCCTGAGCTCGGTCTGCATGACGGTCGGTATATTGCGCATCCTGAATTCCTCGGCAAGGAATTTCCCGGAAGCCCATACGTTGCCGTCTTTATCCGTCTCCGGCGGGAACTGCTGCAGGAACGCCCAGAGCATGTATTTAATGCGGTTGGCCGCGAGCTCGTCGTCACTCAGGTCCTCTTTGGTCTGGCCGGGCTCTCTCTTTATCCATTTTTCCGCGTCGCCCCACGGGGTATAGCGCAGATCCGTAAGCGCCCGCGCGCTGGTATGGTCCACGCCCGCTCCTTTTGCCAGCGCTTCAAGGCGTTCCATGTATTCCTTTTCCAGCTTTTCCCTGTCCCGGTCGATATCGATCCGCCACCTGTCCGCGTCCTCGGCGTCCCGTATATTCTGCCGCTGCTCCCGTATCGTCCTCTCCCTCATCTCCCACACGGCGGTCTTGTATCTCAGGACGAGCGGCGCGAGGCGGTCCTCTTCGTCGACGAGTTCCATGTAATCCGGCTGCGCTTCGCCTTTTCTCTCGTAATAAAGCGCTATCTTCTTGACGGCTTCGGCGTTCATCGGCGGTTTCATCCTGAGCTTCCGCTGGTATTTTCCGTAGGTCGTCCCGAAATCGGAACCGGTGACCACTTCTATGGCCCCGGCGTAACCGGCAAGGGTGCCGGCCGGATGCAGATCGCCCCTGTACGCCTTGAGATCCAGGCCGTATCTCACAAGCCCGGGTATGAGATCGAGCTTATCGCCCCCGATAACGTAATATATCTCGTCCACTCCCCCGAGAAATCCCTGTATGACCTTCTTTTTTGTCTGACGTTCATATATGTCCAGGACCTTGACCGCCTGCCCGGCCTGCGCCGCTTCAAGTTCGTCGAGAATGGAAACAGCGTCCATCCCGGTCTCCCTGTAGTGCTGGGCGCGCGTAGCGTCTACGGTAAGCCTTCCCGCCAGGGCCGCCTCATAAAGGATATCAAGAAAATCCCCCAGGTCCACGCGCGCTTCTATCCTGTCGTTATCGTCCATGACCGGGAAGACGTCCACCGGCCTGGCGTATGCCCGCTGTATGGTCTTCACCATGTCGACTATCTTATTACCCGCGTCCTGGCCGAAAGTGGTGTCCATGAGGATGAACTTCGGCAGGAGCTCTTCGTTGTATGTCGAGATCATGTACCTTATGTCATCGAGCGTCATGCCTCTCATGAGATCGATGTTGAGGAGCCTCTCTCTTCCCCACTGCGAGTCGAGAGTAAGCTCTCTTACCTGATCCCCGGTAAGCCTCTCCCTGAGGCGTTCATCCCCCAGGATGACATCCACGAGGGCTTTCCTGTCGGCCTTGTTGGCAAGATATACGACCTCGGAAAGGGGGTATTCCAGGCGCAACCTGTTGACGGGCCAGTTGCTCGGGAACTGCCCCTCCTTTATCTTCGAGATGCCTCTCATCATGCGTTCGGCAGCGGCCTGCGGTATATCCGCGTATCTCCGCTCGCCCAGCGCGCCGAGGGCGTCGTCGGCCTCTTCCGCGGTAAGGGCCCCTTCTCTCGCCGCCCGTCCGATAGCCTCCTCTATCCTCCACACGAGAGCTTCCTCCCCCAGTATCTCTTCGAGGGCTTTCAGCAGCGCTCCCGGCGGGACAAAACGGAACAGGTCCCTGTTGGTT
Source organism: uncultured Planctomycetia bacterium (assembly GCA_964565425.1). GTDB lineage: Bacteria > Omnitrophota > Gorgyraeia > Tantalellales > Tantalellaceae > CAZMEZ01. The sequence continues at coordinate 12,154 of CAZMEZ010000018.1, forward strand.
ATGCTTTCGTTGCCGGCCCTTCCCCTGAAACTGTGCACGAAAAGCGTAACCTTCTCGATCATTACGTTCACCATGTAGCCTGTCATACCGGCAAGGAACGTGATGAACACCGAGATCGCGGCGTTGAGTTCCGGCACTTCGGGTATGGGTATCACGCGTGACAGCATTATCCTGAAGAAGAACGCGGCGACCCCGAGCGTAAGGAACGCCACGAGGAGGCCCTTGAGCCTGAACCCGTGCCTTTGCTTGCCCCTGGCGTAACTCGAGCGCGCGGGCCCGACACCGCCGTAGCCCTTGGCCTGTTCCACAAAACCCCTCATCCTGTAGGACCTCTCCACGCTGTCCAGCTCAAGCGCCTGGCCCAGGTCACCCGTCTGGTTGTAATAATCGTGCACGTAATTGACCCTGTCCGCCGCCCTGAAGGTGAACATGGTAAGGTTCGTCATGGGCATCGGGTGGACGGGTTTCGTGACCGCGCCGGCGTCGTAAAAACGCGGCCCGTTGTAGGGCACGGTCCTCGGCACCGGTTCCTGCCTCCCCGGCATGAGCTCGACGAAGGAGTTGAAGGCATTCTGCCTGTAAACGCTGGTGAACTGCTTGCCTTCCAGGAAGAACGTCGGCAGGTTCCTCTGCACGTCATGCTTCGGCGTGTGAAAACGCGAGTACATTACGTAATCGCCTTTGGCATTCTCGGGCCTGCGGAGGAAATCCACCCATTCAAGCGAATAGTCCATGTAATCAAAGAGATTTATGGATATCGTCTCCTGCGCTATCACGTCGTCCGGGTGCGCGAAACGCGCGGGCGTGTCGAACTTGAGCATCTTCCGCCAGTCATCCGGGCTGAAACCGTATCCGCCTTCATCCATGAGCGTAAGAAGTTCGTCCCTGGCGTTCCTGAGCGCCGGTTCGAGTATGTCCATGGCCCGCGCCTGCCGCTCGAGGCGCGCTTCTTTTGAAGTCATGACATCTTTTATGAGGTTCCTCGCCGAGTAGAGACCCAGGAAAACAAAAAGGACGCCCACGACCCATACATCCAGCCCCCATCCCATCAGGAGCCCCGAGTCGAGCATGTGGACTATGTTGGCCGCTATGAAGCCGCCGCCGGCGAGGAGGGACGGTATCGTCCACCAGCGCGTAAGTTTTTGCGGGACCACCTTCGTTCCTTTCGCCGTGTAATAGACCGGCTCGAGCGCGCGATGCGCTTCCCAGAACGCCTTCTCTATGCCGGATTCCACCTGTTTGAGTTTTGCTTCCGCGCCTTCGAAATCATAAGGCGAAGGCGCCGCCGCCGCGGCGGAAGGCGGGGCGTTAAGGTCCGCGGCTATATTGATATCGTTTATGACGGGGACCAGTAACGCGTCGGACGAGAGCAGGCCGATATAGTCCCGCGCTACTTCGAGCTCTCTTTCCACGTCGGTCCTCGTGACCCCCGCGGGGAGGATATTGCTTTCCATCTGGAGGGCTTTGGCATGGGTATTAGCGGCGTCAAATATGAGGTCGCGGGCGTCGTCCGGGGAAAGATATTCCACGCCTTCGGGCCCGGCGCGCGTCGCGAGTATCCCCCGCACCCATTCCCTTACGTTGGGGGCCGCCGTGCCGCCCGCCATGAAACGGTCCTCGAGCCGCGTCGCCTCGTACATCTCGTGCGCCACTCTCGCGGCGAGGAACCGGTACGCGCCGTTCTCTACGCCGCTGGCGTCGCCCAGCCTTTTTAACCTTTCGTATTCCGCTTTAGTTATGTGCACCGCCCGGGCCCGCACGCCGATATGCGTGGTCTGGCCGGTGTTGAAGGCAGGTATCCCTTCCGTATCATATATGAAAACGTCAAAGTCACTGTCAAGCAGCCGCTGCAGGTCTTCCGGATCGGTCAGGTCCTCCACGCCGGCCGCTTCCAGGGCGCGGATCCGGTCGGCCGCTTTCTGGATCTCCCCGATGATGAGGCCTTTTTCTCCGGCGCTTATCTGGCGGGCCGCGCCTCTTTCATGCAGGGCCTTTATTTCCCTGTTAACCTTATCATGCTCGTCCAGGAGCACCTGTCCCGGCATGAAATCCTTCGGCACCGCGACCTCTTCCGGCTCCGCCGGCTCCGGTATCCTTGCCGGCCTTCGTCCTCTTAAAAGATGCACCAGGGCGAGGAACAGGAAGAACGTGACGGTGGAGAACATGGCCACATCCTTCACTATCCTCCAGAACCTCCAGGACCTCATCCTTTCGTCGAGTTCCTGGAGGACCCTGTCCACGCGTTCTCCGCGTTTCAGCTTTATCTGCGCGTCGATCTGGGCGTCTATGAAGACCGGCCGCTCCTCCGAGCCTATGCCCAGCCCCGGGTCTATCACCTTCGCGGCGATCTTCCCTACCGCGTCCGTAAAGACATAGAGTTTTCTTTCGGGGGTCCACCATTCGTACTCCGAAGCGGTGCGGATGTATTCCTTCATGCCCGGCGAAGCGGCCACCTGGACGAACGCCTCGACGAATCTCTCGAAATCGAAATCCGCCCTGAAATCGGGGTGTTCCTTATCCAGTATCCCGCCCCAGTAAAGCGCGATACCGATGAAATCCCCTCCGTCCCGCGTCGTGAAACTGAAATCATGCCCGGCAAAATCCTCCGCGGGCGTGGATTGCGTCCTTATGAACTCTGAAAGGGCCGTGCCCTTAAGCGCTTCGGCGTTGCGTATTATCACGGGTCGCTTCCCCGCGGGTATTCCCTGGAGGGTCTTCATCCAGTAAAGTATCGAGTAGAACCGGTCCTTCTCGATCTTTTCCACGCGAACATCCTTGAAAATGAGCTCTTTCAACCCCCTGAGATCATCGGCGTCTATAAAACCCTCGAAACTTACATCTTCGCCTTCCGTTATCATTTCGCCGGTCGCGCCGTCGACCTTCGCGCCTTCCCGCGTACCGAGCACTTCCCAATCATGCTCGTAGGCGATGCAGTGTCCCGGCCTTACCTCGGTCACGCGGTCGTTGAACTCATAAACGGTCTTTCCTTTATACCCGTATCTCGTCTCGAGCGTTGTATCGCCCGAGGCGTCTTTATACGTCTTGCCGCTTATCCGGGCTGTCCTTCCGTAATACCGCACATCTTCCGTTTCGCCTGTCTCCTTGACTATACGGACCGTGCGCCCGATGGCCTTGCCGGGCAGGATAACGTTATCGTATTCGTACCTCCTGTTCCCCGTGTCGTCCGGCTCGAGTAGCACTTTCGCGACGACAACGCCGTCGGCGAGCTCGAACCCGGCGAGCAGCACCTCGTCGGTCGTGTCCGCCGTGCCGTCACCTTTTATCGTTACTCCGTCCACTTCGTGCGAAAGGACGGAAGAGGTCATGTTGCCTCTTTCGTCGAGGACGACATCGCGGTACTTGAAGGTCTCTTTGTCGGCGACCGAACGCACGTATATGACCGTCGGTTTATCGATATTGTCGTAACCTACGCGCTTCTTGACGACCATCCGTTCGAGGTCACGCGCTACCCCTCTTTCGACCGTAACGCCTTCTACCTCCATTACCGGCCTTCTCAGGTTGGTCTCGAGCGTCACGGATATCTTCCCGGCCATATCGGGACTGAGTCCCGCGTCGGCAAGGATGCCCGGATCGGTGGTGTACTTCGTATAGACAAATCCCCTTCCGTCGAAGCCGATGTTCCTTACCACCCGCATATCGCCCGTCATCGATATGGTCCCGTCGGCGTTCCTGGCAAAGTCGAGACCTATGACCTCCATCACGGCCCTCTCGGGCCTTTCCGCCAGCGCGACGAAGGTCTCCTTCGTGTCCACGTCATACATGAAAATCAAACCCTTGGCGTCATCATAGGCGAACAGCATCTCGTCCTTCTCCGCCACCGGTATCCTGACCTCTCCGCCGGAAACTTCCACGCCGGACACCTCGCGCAAGGTCCTTTCCTTGTTGTCCGCCCTGGCCACGAAGACCTGGTTCTTCCTGAGGTCGCGCGTATAGACAAGGTCGTTCCCCGCGGCGTCGCGCCTGTATCCTATTCTCGCTATTACCGTCCCTTCTTTGGTGACCTTTCCGTCCGACACCTCGGCCCCTTCGACCTCCAGTATGGCCCTCGCCCTGTCCGAATCCTTCGCGGCGAAGGTCCTTCCGCCGAGCGCGGGCGATAACCCGGCTTCCTTCAAGAGGGCCGGCGCATTGACATACCTGGTATAGACCATGCCCTTGTGATAGCCCATGTCCGCGACGACGGCCATCTTATCGAGCCCGGTGACCTTACCCGGGCTCACGTCGATCCTTATGACTTCCCGCAGGGGATCGTTCGTGTTCCCGACCGGCGCCACGAAGGCGCGGCCCGCCGCGTCCAACTGGCCTATCGCCTTGAGCCCGTCCCTCGCTTCGGCCTTATCCGAATACTTGATATAAACCCTGCCCTCATGATATGCCATTGAGGCAAGCGTTATTTCCTTCTCGACGTCCGACACCTTGCCGTCGGAGACCGACACGCCGGCCACCTCCTTCACAGGATGCATCCTGTCGTCTATCGGGGCGACGAAGACCCTCCCGGCAAGCGCGGAGGCCAGCCCGGCTTCCCGCAGGACCCCGAGGTCCGTCGTGTAGCGCGTGTAAACTGACTTCCCGTCTTCGGAATAACCTATGTCGGTTACGGTCCTGCCGGGTTCCGCGCCTGTTTCACCGGCTTTTATCTCTATGCCCGTGACTTCCCTGATGGGCCTCTCCGGCGCGCCCTTCGACGCCACGAATACGCGCCCGCTCAGGGACCCGTCCTCCCCGGCGGTTTTCAGTTCAGCGGGTGTAGCGGTATACTGTGTAAAGGCGAGATCGCCCCGGAATTCCACGATGGCTATCCTTGTCCCGTCGATGCGGGCGCCGTCGACCTTCCCGGACCATATCTCCTGCTGCGGGAACCTTTCTTTCCTGACCTCGTACCCCACAAATACCCTGCCGGGTTTGGCGGGATCCACCGTATAGAAGATATTGCCCCTGACCGGGTCGTCTATCTGGTGAAGCGTTCTCAGGGACTTTCCGTCGGCGCCGTAAACCTCGAAGGTGTCCATCACGCTTCCCGGGCTGAGCTTCGCGTCCGCGCCGTGGAAGCTGATATCTTTGCCGGAAACATCATGGTGCCCCATGGAACGGGAAACGCTCACCGTATCGTATCCCGCCACCGTCCCTTTTTCGGCGTCAAATGAAACCCTCCCGTCCTTGAACCCCGCGGGATTGTCGAAAGAGGCTATGAGATGGCCGGGCGCGCCGGTCTCGGTGTTCATGGGCGAGTAAAAGGCGATGCTTATTATCGTTTTCCCGTCGTCGTCATAGGTATAAGTGACGCTGGAACCCGCGAAAACATCCCTGACCTCCCTGCTGACGCTCGGCAGGTTGACGGTCTCGGGTTCGGCCTCTCCGGTATTGACCCTGATCTCCCCGGCCGCCGGCTCGTGGGCCTGGTATATCCTTCCCTGGAACTCGACATCTCCCCCCAGGGTCGCAAGGACGTTGCCGATACCGACCTGTTTATCGCGAAGCTCGCTGCCTTCGATGACGTGCACTTCCCGGTTCTCGTTATTGAGGATATATGTAATGTTACGGGTCCCGTCGGGATCGAGGACGATGATCTCCTGTTCCGTAAAGACCTTTTTATCGCCGTCCATGACGTAGCTGTCCACAAGCATGAGCCGCGAGCCCTTCGCGACGTCGCGTTCGCCCACGGGAAGACGGGCCTTACCTTCAAGGTCCACCACGAGCCCTCTCGCTCTCAGGTACATGTACCCTTCAACCGTCAGTTTTTCCGCGTCGAACGTTAACTCTCCGTCCTTCGGGGCATCGAAAGAAACAACGTGTTCCCTCAGCCTGCCTTCCTCCGCGGGCCCCTTAACGGTAACTTTTATTATCTTCAAACCGTCTTCGGACCTTTCCAGGTATATCCTGCTCCCGGCGGGGAAAGCGTACCCGGCGATAGCGCCGGCTTCGGCGGAGTCTATGGCTTCCAGGAGCTTTGTATAACCCTCGGCCATTGCCGCGCCGGAGGGCGTCATTTTGAGCGTTCCCGAATATATCTCTTCGGCGCTTATCTGGCCGGCCGGGACCATCGCTATCCTTCCCGTGAACCGCGCGGGTGTCACGATCTTCGCCGGGTCCTCTTTATCCCGGACCTCGGCGACCTCGGTTACCTTGTCCCGGCCGAAAGCGGGCTCCACGGAATAAGCGTACTCCATCCTGCCTTCGTTGTCCTCGACCGTCACGTACACCCTCGCGAGATCCCTTTCTCCCGTGGGCCGGACCGAGAAAAGCCTTTCGACCGTGCGGGTCCTCCTCTCTTCCAGTTCCTTCCGGACCTCGATAACGCTCATCCTGCCGGTGAACCTGCCTTCTTCGAATATCACTTTCTTATATATGATCCTGCCTTCTACCTCTTCCCCTTCGGGCTGCCGGACCGGCGTGATAATGACGTGCCTGATCTTTCCCCCGGAAAGCCGTATCGCCCTTATCAGGTTGCCCGTGCCTTCCTTCTCCCCGTCCTGTATCTTCACCTCGACGGGCCTCCCGGCCTCGTCGTAATGCTCCTCTATCATGGCCTGGTAAAAATGCGGCGCCTGCCCGTCGGTGTTGAAGACCGGGATTATGACCACGTTATCCGTCCCGTCCATTGACTGCGCGGAACGCGGGACGGCCTGCCTCTGCCTGAATATGTTCCATATCACCCTGTTCATGAGATACGGGGCCTTGCGGCCGTCGCGTCTCAGCATCATGAAGCTCGCGTTCTCCCAGTCCTTGCTGTCGAAGAATATCCTCAGGATGTCCGACGCGGTCGCCGGCCTTACGGCGCGGCCCGACGCGTCCTTACCGCTCATGAGCGCTTCCACCCTCCTCTTCTGTTCCTGCATGGTCTTGGAGACCGTTACGCCTTCGCCCGGCTCGGCAAGGAGAGGATGCCCGATAACGCTTACGGCGAGCGTATCTATTATCTCTCTCTGTCTCTCCGCGGGCAGGTCCTTCAGAGGCGTATTAAGGTCTTTCTCGTCCACTATACCGTCGCCGTTTATATCCATCGGGTGCCTGTGCTTCGAAAGCTGGTCCCATAACCTGAAAGGCATGGCCTGTTCCAGTCCCGCCTTCTCAACGGCTTCGGCATCCATCCCGGGATAGCTGAAGTAACCCAGCTCGGTGAGCGAGATCTCGCCTTTTTCCGTCTCGGCTTCCCCGAAGACCTGTAGGTTCCTCGCTTTCTGCCGCTCCCCTCCTGGAAGGTTCTTCATTACATCGTCCACTTTGCCCTGCAGGACGGTGCCTTCGTAGAGCGAATCCAGCCCGGAACCCACCGGTGTTCCCACGATAGGTATGAGAAATAACAAATGTTTCCCGGCTATCCTCACGGTGTCCCACATGTCTTCCGTGCCTTTTTCGGCGGGCAGGAACACTATCGGCACCTCTTGCCATTCCGTGACGCCCCTGGTTATGTGGCTGAACACCGCGGCTTCTCCCTTTCCTATATGGGCCTTGTACTTGACGCCCACGGTGACACCCCACGGCCCGAACGATACCCAGAGGCCCTTGGTCCCCTGCTTGTCGCCGGCGTATATCGACGCGCCGGACGGCAGGAGGCGTGACTGGAGGAGCGTCTGCATCGGATCTATGAGAGGGTTCCTGTATGGTATGGTCTTAATGGCCACGCCTCTTCCGCTCTCCTGGGCGTTCCTGAGGGCCCGCATCATCTCGTTAAAACTCACTTGCTCCTGGACTTCCCTGACCGCGGCTATGGCCTCGTGCATGTAAGGTATATACCGCGAGGCCTCCCCGGCCGGTATCGCGAGGTTGACCTGCTGGAACCTGTCGACGAGGAACGCGATATATTTTTCGACGTCGGATTTCAGGTCCGCGAGCTTGTCGCTTGCCGCGTCCGCGGCCTCCAGGTTCGCCTCTTCGTCGGGTGTAAGGGACGGCTTCTTTTCAGAGGCTTCTCTTATAAGCTTATACGCGTCGCTGTATTCGCCCTTCCCGAGATGTCCGTTCATTTTTGCGATATTCTCTTCGGAAAGCCCGTAACTCCCGGCCGCGGTCCTCATGGATGCCTCGAACATCTGGTAGGCCTTCACGGCGTCTCCGTTCTCCAGATACGCGATACCGCGCCTGTATTCGTAATCGGCCATCGTGGTGAACGAGAATATCTGCGCGGGGATGAAATATTCGCCCCCGGTGACCTCTCCTTCTTTGACGGGCCTCTGGTGCACCCACACGAGCTTCGGAAGACTGACCGTGTATACCTCGTCCACTTTCGGGTGGTTGTCCCTTATCCGCGTGATGGTGCCGTCCTTGATGAGCATTATTATAAGAGCGCGGACCTTATCGGCCGGCACTTCGGCTTCATCCTTGTCCGCGGGAATATCGAAACCCACGGCTTTGTCCTTTACATATTGCGCCCCTACGAACCATTTGCCCGCGGCGTCCCTGTATACGACCTGCGGTCTCGAGCTGTACCAACGGGGCCTTTCGGCATGGAACTGCCACCTGTAATTCTTCCCGTCGGGTGTTTTCGCGTTCAGCCCCTCCGTGACGAAGAAATCCTCGACCTTCGGGAACACCACTTTCCTGGAACCGGCGTCGAGGAACATGAAAGGATCTATCATGACGTCGCCCGGGTCTTCCGCCCCTTCCAGTCCGGCCCTGAACGCCTGCTGGAAGGTATCGCCGCCGTGCCAGAGTTCGACACGCACTGGTCCCGCGACCGGCGGGCCCCTCTCTCTTTTTACTATGGTAACGCGTCCGGGTTTAAGCGGCGTCGGCACTTCGGGCATGAGCGGAACCGCTTCTATTCCCGGCTCTTTTTCCTTCTCGGCCTCCACGGCTTTTTTCTCCTCGCCGGGCTTCTCCGGCGCTTCCACCACAGCTCTTTCCAGAGCCGGAGGGGTGTTCCGCACATAATGCATCGGCGTCGTACATCCCGCGAGCAAGACCATCAGGGTCATAACGGTGAAAAACCTGCTCAGCGGTCCTCCCCGCTGCCTGATGCCCCTCATTAACGCTTCACCCAGCGTCTCTTCGGGAATAACCTTGAGCTCGGGGAAGGCGTCATCCGCTATGAGGATCCCCACGAGATCGCGGACCATGACCGCCAGTTCCCCGTCGCGCCTGGTCAACACCGCCTGCTTTTCGTCAAGGACGCTTCTTGCCTTTTCGATATCAGCGGCGAGTTCGTCGGACGGCTCTTCGGCATACAGGGCGTCCAGGTCATCCACTCTCCACTTAAGGTATTCGATCTGGAATTCAAGGAACGAAAGATCTATCAGGGCGTCCCCTATGTCCGTCGAGACCTTTGAAAGCGCCGGTTCGATCTTAGCGAATCTTTTTTCGATCTCGCGCATCTTCTCCGCCCTGTCCTTCTCCGGCACTTCTTCCGGGACGAACAGGCGATCGCCCTCGTCCTCGGGATCGGGCCTTCCGAGAAGCGAAAGAACTATGAAATTCCTTATATAAGGATTACTGGCCCCGCCCAGGTACTCTCGCATCCGGGCCTTGACCTCTATCTCTTTTGCCGCCTGCCCTTCGGCTCCCGGCAGGAAGAACTGCGTCAGACGTTCTTCCACCAATAGCCTGACCATCTCGAGCGCTTCGCGCGTAGCCGGCTGCCGCTCCCTTTCCAGTATCGCCTTGATGGCGAATTCCTTGAGCCTCTCCATCTTCTTTCCGGTGAGGAGTTCCATGCTGTCGAAGCCGTAATCCTTGTAATCCGCCGCTATGAACCCGACGAGGTTGGTCTCCACGAGATCGAAAAGCTTGTCTATCTTGTCCTCGAGAAGGGGCTCTTTAACCTTTCTTTCTTCCGCGAGCCACCTGTCGTACTGCTGGAGCACGACATAATAGAACTGGTCGAACGGGTTCACGAAATTCTCCGCGTTAAGCTGCTCTCCCGTGTCGGGATCGAATCCCGGGGTGGTAAAATCCCGCAGCCTTTCCCCCGCCTCGTCCATCGCCTGCTTCTTTTCTTCCACCTTGTCCTTGAGCGCGTCTATGGACGGCCCCTTGAGCCCGGCTTTTTCGGCATCGTCCAGCGCTTTCTTGGCTTCCCGGTGATCCGTTTCCGCGGCCTGGTGATCGCTTTCCACGTCCGCCTGAGCGGTGAGGGCCAGGTCCATCCTGTCCGAGGCCGCCTTATAACCCTCCCTTATCCTTTCCAGAAGGTCCGGCGCTTCTTCGGCGGGCGGCGCTACCGCTTCCAACTCCACTTCGGGCGGCGCTGCCGCCGGCACGGCTTCCACCGGGGGAACTTCCTCTCCCTTGAGAGAAGCGAGCATGGCTATCAATTTCTCCTTAAGCGCGTCACTTTTCTCAAGGATCCCGGCATGCATCCCAAGCGCCGCGGCAAAGAAAAGATTTATCTCCGCGGCATCGGCGGGCATTACCTGCCCCTGCTCGAGACGGCCCTGTATCCCGCCGGACCTGAGTTCCTCCGATATATTTATTGCCTTGGGCAGGAAACGGCCCTCTATCTCTCTCCGGAGCTGTTCGCCCGCTTCCATCCTGTCGAGATCCTGGTCTATTACCAGGATCTCGCCCTCGAGAACGCGCATCCTTTCCTTTATATCCGCGTAGGGATCTTCGGCCGGGGCCTCTTCGCCGGGTATGATCTCGATGTCGAGAAGTTTTTCTTCTTCGGGTTCGGCTTCGATACCGATCATCGCCAGTATTTTAGCTATATGCTCCTTTACGCCCCTCACATCCTTTATATTCGTCCTGAACTTCCCGCGGACCCTTTCAAGGTCCTTATCGCCCCCGGGCAGGACATCCATGGCCTTTCTCAAACGGTCCCTTATTGAATCCTCTTCTCCCGAAACAAGCGTTTTTATTATTCTGTCGGCTCCCGGGTCATAGCTTTTCCTGATCTCGCCTTCCACCCTGGACGCGAGATCCTTGTCCCCTATCACGCCGTCCTCGCCGGCGCTCGCGGCAAGGCCGGTCTCCTGTTTCACCAGCATAGATCCGATGAGTTCAAGCTGCCCGTTCAATACGTCCAGCTCGGACTCCGCGGAAACAAGCCCCTGCTTCGCCGCTTCGATGTCCCCGGGCGAGGGCCCTTCCGGGACTTCCTCTCTCGGCGTGGGCTCGAATTCCTCGAGGTCCCTGAGGAGGGCCGCTATACGCGCGCCTGCCGCTTCATTGTCCTTCTCCAGCTTCCCTATCTTTTCCAGCGTTCCGGCCGCGACGCTTTTATCCTCTTCGGGAAGCATGCGGGTTATCCAGTCGATATCCTTCTCGAATCCCCCGTCCCGCACCCTTTCTCCGAGAGCAGCGTTCGGGGCCTCGAGCTCGTTCTTCAGCTTGAGCGCCAGTTCGATCAAGGCCGCGTTCTCGCCGGTCTCGTTCGCTCTTTCCTTGACTTCTCCGGCTTCCGTTTCGGCGACGGTGATGCCTTCGCCGATCCTGGCCATCTCCGCGGCTTCCTTATCGACCTGTTCTTCTATACGCTTGACGGCGCGCCTTACCATGCTTTTCCTGACGTCGTTCCTGAGGTCGTTTACGCGGCCGAGCGCCTCCTTCACCCGTTCCGCTATCACTTCGTTGACCTCTTTTGCTTTTTTCATCTGTCCCTTGGCCTTGCGGTATTCCGGATCCCCCGCCGGAACATATGCCGCCAGTTCCCTTAGCCGCGAATCGATCGATGGGAGGTTTTCCGAGATCGCGCCCCTGTTAAAATCAATTTCGTTGACCGTATTCTCGGCGGAATCGCTCAGAGCCAGGATACCCCTGTACTCCTCTTCATCAAGCTCTTTTTCCGCGACATCCGTTCTTGCCTTTACCACATCGGCGCCTATACCGTTAAGGACGCTTTTCATGTCCTCTTTTTGCGGCCCTTCCATTTCTCGGATGTGGAATGCGATCGCCCTGTTTATCTCGGCGAGTTCGGCGAACGCGAGTTCGCGCTCGGTCTCTTTCCTCGCCTTTTCCCGCTCATCGGCTCTGGCTTTATTTTCGCGCGCCATTTCCCTCAAAGCGTTCATGCTCAGGGTCACGGTCCTGGCATTGAGCGGAATGCGGAATTCTTCCCGCAGGCCGGTGTTCGTCTCTCTTATAAAATCGGCTTTTTCGACAAGCGTTTCGGGTCTCATGGTGACAAGAGATATGCCTATGGCCTTGCCCGCACCCAGGCCTTCCGCGGCTTTCCTGTATACAGGTATTCCTATGTCATGGATATTGCGTATCCTGTCCCTGAGCCCCCGCGCGGTCAATTTCGTATTGGCAAGTGTCTGGGCCACGTAATTCTTCCTCCGGTCCGCTCCGTCAACATCGGCCCCGAGCGCGATCAGTATATCCCTCTTGGTGCCGGGTTCCAGGTGAACCTGTCTCCATAATTCTTGTTCTTCCGCGGTAAGTCCTTCGGGCATCACCGCCGCTATGGCAACCGGCGCTTCGGCGGGCGCTGCTTCCGCGGGAACTATTTCGGCTTCGGCGGGTGTGATCTCGGCAGGTTCTATCTTCTCAACCCCTATCTCATCGAGGACACGGTCATAATCCTTGTTATACTCATCGCTGTAATCCTTATCCTCTCCCGGAGCGGAATAAGCGTTCGCGCGCGCGGTTACGAGCCCCCTTAATCCGGCCCTGCCCCTGATGATCCCCTGAACGCGCGCCTTCAGATCTTCGGGGGTCTCGGCGTCTTCCGGCGTCCCTTTCAGGATAACCCTGTCTATGGCTTCCCTGGCGCGTATCGCCTCGGCGAGCAGTCCATGCGATTCTATGAATTCCGCGAGGGCCCAGTGGCGTTTCATCTTCACCACGTCCGTTCTTTCGCCTTCTTCAAGATACGGTGAAAGCTTATCATCGCCCGGAGCGACCGATCCCCTGTAATCCGAGGCCATGCCCGCCTCTGCCCGGGCTATGGTATCCTTAAGCGACTCCATTATCCCGTCGACCTGGTTCCTCGCGTCCTCCACGGTGAACTTCTCCTCGAACTCTATCTCCTCTATGATCTTCGCGTAGTCGTTAAGATAACCGTCACTGTGGAGCTTGGGCTCTCCCGGGGCGGAATAGAAATAAGCGCGCAAGTTCACGGCATCGTTCATTCCATCCCGCGCGTCCGTAACTTCCCGCACCCTGGCATACACCGCTTCCACCGCTTCGGTGGTCCCCTCTTTGGCGGCCTCTTCTATCTCTCCAAGGACTTCGTCCGCGCGGGCGATGAGTTCTCTCGCCTGGATGATCTCAGCAATGGCCCAATGGCGCCTCTGCTTTACGAGGTCGATGTCCTCGCCCGCCGAATAATACGGGGACAGCGCGTCATCGGTCTTAAGTACGGACTTCCCGTAATCTTCGGCTATGTTCTTTTTGTTGAAATCGATACGCGCCTCCAATTCCTCCTTCAATGCATCCATCACGCCTTTGGCGTCTACAAGTACCCCCGCGAGTTTCGCGGGTCCGGGCGCCGGCTCTCCTTCGGGGAAAACCGCGGGCGCTGCCACAGGGGCCTCCGCAACTTCTTTGGATGCGATCTCTTCGCCGTATTTCTTTCTTAACCTGAAAGCGTATTCTTCAAGGGCTTCCGGCTTCATGGTAAGATGCCAGTGGGTCACTTGCACCTTGTACTGTTCCGGGACACTCTGGGGTTCAACACCGAAATCATCATACAGCTTTTGGTTAAGGTCCCTTATCTTTCCCCTTCTTTCGGCGAAATTCTCGGGAATCCTATCAAGTAAAGCCAGGCCCGGACGGCGAGAACCGTAAAGGTTGATACCGAAATCGCGATAATAGACCTCGAGCCTTCTTTTCAGCTCTTTAAGCTCAACTGGCTTAACTGCGCCGCGCTCAACTGCGCCGCGCTCACTCGAAAGTTGTCTGATATACCTGGGGTTTTCCGTGGATTCAGGCACCGAATAACCAAGCGCTATCAGGACCTCTCTTTTTGTTTGAGCTGCTCTGACGACGCTCCAGACCGCTACTTCCTCATCGGTTAGCCCTTCCGGCGCGGCTTCTCCTTCAACGGCTTCTTCCGCGACGGGCTTCTTCGCGAGTTTTACTCCGGCTCTTTTCGCGGACCTTTTAAGTCCCGCGGCCAGGGCGTTGATCCTGTCCTCGCCCATCTGGATCATCGTCGCCGTCACAGCTAACTTGTATCCTTCCGGCAGACCCTCGTTCAAACCGTCTATCAGGGCCTTTTTGGAATTCACCGTATCGATCTTAAGCGTTATAAGAGAACCCCCCTTACCGTTGTATACAGGAATGCCTATCCTGTACAGATTCTCTATCCGGTTCACGAGTTCTGATAACTTAACTTTGCCTTCCGGGCTTACCGTTTTACGTATGTAGTTAGCCGGGGAATCCGGGTCAAGGCCGAGCGCCCTGATAACGCCTTTTTTGGTAGTCGCTCTCATTACCATGGCCCTTGTCGTCGCTTCTTCCGGCGTCATTCCTTCCGGCACGGTTTCTTCTTCCACCGTTTCACCCAGCATCCTGGCCCTGGCGTTGATCTCGGCCACGGTAAGTTCCCCGTGAAACCGGGCTATCTCGATCGACAATTCCTCTCCCTTACCCTGCTCGACGGCTTCCTCGACCGGGCTCTTGCCGCTGGAACGCAGCCCGGCAAGATAATCGTTCACGGCCGGGGCCATGCCCAGGGCTACAAATTCGGCCTCCCTGGCAAGGTCCGCGTCTTCACCGATTTCGGCTTTTCTTTTTTCCAGGTTCTCCTTCGCCTTTCGAAGAATAGCGTCGAAATTATCGCTATCGACACCGTTCTTGTTGCGGGACGAAAGCAGCCACATGAGAGCGCCCTGGGGCCCTTCGTCCAGAAGAAGAAAATCGCCGATATCGCGGGTAATAATGGCTATTTCTCCGGCGTCATTATTCGCCTTTAAAACGGCATGGCGTATTTCGTGGTTCAGCATCCAGGCAAGCGCTTTTACATATTCTTCCCTTGTGTATTTCCCGCCTTTAACGCTCGAAGCGTCCAAAACCGCCTGCAGAAGACGTATATCCATCTCGATAACGTCATCACTTTCACCTTCGGTCGTGAGGTCAAGAGCGTTCTTCCGCGCGCTTTCTATCTGGATCCTGATCCCGGCTATATCGGCAAGGATCGGCGCGGACATGCCCAACGCCTGGGCCAGTATATCGGCAAGAACGCGGTCGATCCCTTTTTTCGCGCCGATGTTCCGGACCTCTCCGAGATCTATCTCCATATTTTTCGCGATCGCTACATTTGCGGCGTAAAGCACCTTTTTGCCTCTTGCCCCCTCCATTTTTACCGGGGAAGGACGTTCGGCCTGCCTTACTCTGGCAATGAAAGTCCTGATCTCGCCGGCCATTTCTTCGTCGGCTTCCCAGTCCCTCGGTATGTTCAGGCCCTTCGCGCGTAATTTGGTTATTATCTCGTCATCCGGAGCGGCGGCCGGGTCCTTTACGCGGGCTCTTATGTCCCCGGGTGATACTTCGGCCAGCCGGGCGATAAGTTCTTCACGGGTGCCGATGAACCTGGTAAGCATCTCTTTTATATCGGCCACGTCTTCCCTGAGATCTTCCAGGGCCGCCCTGAACTTTTCGGCTTCCGCCTCTTCGGCCGTGGCCGCTTTCCTGGCTATCCTCCCGAGGAACACCTGCCGCTGGGCGCGGGAGACCGGGTTGAATTCGTAATATTCGCCGCCGCGAGCCAGGGCTATGAACGATATTCCGGCGTCGGTCTTGTAGGATATGACGGCGGACTGGCTTATCTTTTCCACCCTTACGTTCTTGAGGAATTCGCGGAATTCATCGGGCGTGACCTTCCCGGCCATGTCGATACCCTTCGCCTCAAGCTCCGTGTACCTGTCTTCGTAAGCCCTGCGCCAGAGGCTCATGATCGCCTCGGCGTCCTTTTCCCGGAGAGCGGTCTCGCCGAGCGCGTGGAAAAGCGCCGGGAGGACCGTCTCTATCTTGTTATCCTTGTCCTGGAAATAGGCCTCCACGGCCAGCTGATACCTGCCGGAATCGATTATCCGTTCATAATCCGTTTTTTTATTAGTAAGAACCGCGATGTAAGGCCTTTCCCTCCCCGCCTCGAACTTGGGTATCACGACGAGGTACGAAAGCTTTTTCCGGCGCATGAGGTCCGTAAGGCCTTTGGTGTGGTATCCTCCGGTCACGAGCGCCGCTACGCGTTTCCCTTCCCGGCGCATCCTCTCAACGGTATTCGCGAGCATGGCGCTGTTCCTGGCGTCGGCTTCGAGATAGAAAGCCATGGCCTCTTCAACGTCGCCGCCGAAGATCTTACCCAGATCGTACCCGCCGGTTATGGGTACGTCGCATTTCGAGCATTCCTCCCTCACCAGCGAAGCGCACGCTGCCGGAGTGAACTCGCCCCTGGTCCTCTCGATAAAACTGAATTCCTCGTTGGTGAGCTCCATGGAATAGAGCTGTTTCAGGAGACGGGTCATCCTCGTTATCCGGTATATCTTCCTCTCGTCGCCGTTACGGTAAAGTTTTTCCCGCACGCCGTCCTCCAGGGCGGCCACTTCGCGGTACAGGGCGAAAAGGTCCACGGATTCGTATATGGCGACGTACCTGGTGAACATTATCAGGTTCCCGTACCCGCCGGACGGTATGCCGTGTTTTTCGGCAAGGCCGATGAGGTACTCGTGAAAAGCCCTCTGCGACATCCTGTTCTGCTTGAACTCGAGCGACCTCAGGACAAGTTCCTCGAGCTCGCCCCTGTCCATCTCTTCGCTGAGTTCCCCTATGAGCGCCCGCCTTTCCAGGTTGGCAAGCGCGAAATCGATGGACTTTTCCAGTTCTATCGATTTCAGGAGCTTGGAAAGCTCGGTGTATTTCGAGAAATCTATGCCGTATCTGTCGACATGCCCGTAGAGGTATTTCCAGTGGTCGGTGAAGCTCAGCCGGCCCTCCCTGTGGAGGACGCAGTTGCGGTTGAGGGTACGGAGCGCGTCCGAGCACGCCTTCTCTTCAATGAGTTCCAATTGTTCCAGGAAAGCGTTTATGTTCTCGGCATGGGCGGCCCGGCTTAACGCGACACCCCTGAAACTATCGACGTTCTTCCGGTAGAGCGCCTCTTCCTCGATACCGTACAGGCTCACTTCCGGCCCGTCATTGGTGATGTCGAAGAACTCGCCCGCGCCCATGCGCCCTTCGCGCATGAGAAATTCCGCGGTATCTTTTCTGATATCCTTATCGGGGAACGTCTTTAAGAGCGACGTGTCGACATAACCCGCTGCGCCTTCTATGGCGATGAAACGGAGGTCGTAATTCGTGACGAGCGAATCGAGCAGGTTCACTATCGAATACTGCGCCGCGAGCGAAGCGTGGGCGTCCTGTATATGGATAATGACGTCTTCTCCGGAGGCGGAGGCTTCCTGTGTCGCCGCCACATCATAGGGGACCCTGATGCCGTTTATATCGACCGCCGGCCGGTATGCCTCCACGGGTCTGGCCTGGGCCCAGACCGGTTGACCGTCCTGGGCCCAGCCCGCTTGCTGATGCAGGAAGAAGATCATCAGCAAAACACTGACGCATTTAAAGAAAAAGGCATGGCGTCTTTTCCATTCAGCCATGCCGTATGTATAGTTATCCCGGCCCCCGGTTTGAGGACTATATCTAAAATGTCCTTTTCGGGGACCGGTACCCGTAAAGATACTTCTCCCCTTGTCAGACCCGTTATCCCTCATCCTACACCTTCCTGCATCTACAAACTTTATATTGACCTAACGGTCTTCTATTATTAGTATATCATATATACGGAGCAGGTCAACGCCTTATATCTAGATTTTTTAAACACTAACTTTCTTATCCCTTCACCACAATGCATCCCTGCTCAAATCTCCTATTGGTTACTAAAGTATCTATACTTTGTATTGGACTAACAATATAATTGTTTCCATTTTATCATAGCAAATATAACTTCTCAATCTAAATCTTTCTCACTTTTTCATGCCTAACGCACACATTAAGAACCCCCGGATCCCATGATCTGGAACCCCGGGGGTTCCATGAGCTTTTTCGCGCCCTTCCTATATATACGCGGTATTCCGATATTTCAAGATATCAAGATATTCGGAACACCGGGGGTTCCGGTATATCGCGGTATTACAGGGCGACCTCTGTCTTGGCAATGGCGTTGACGAGATCCGTCACGGTCCTCGCGAAGTCCTGGGCCTTTATGACGATCATGTTGAGGAGGCCGCCGAGCATCCTGTCGAGCTCGCTCTTCATGGTCTGTATACTCTCGACGTCCTCGCACCCTACGGCCATGACGGTGGGCCTGTTCTTCTGGGCGAGCCTCGTAAGGATGTTCAGGAGGTTCGTCGCCGGTATGTTCTTCTGGTCCTTGCCTATCTCCTCGGCGTCGGCGAACAGGAAGTTGGCGATGTTCTCTTTTGTCTCGAGGTTGTTTTGGACATGCTCCTTCACCATATCGGCGTTGTTCCCGTATTCGTCGGCCGCCAGGGCGTAAGATATCTGCAGGGTATCTATCACGTTATGCTCCTTAAGGGTCTCCCTCGCGGTCTCTATGATATTATCGCCTTCCTTGACGATAAGTATCCTTTCCGCGGGCACACCTTTATTTTCCAGCGCGACCTTCATGACGTCACTATCTACCATGAGCAGCGGCTTCACCGGCGAATCATCGCCTATGGCGCGAAGTTCATCGGCGATGATCCCATAATCGAACCCGCCTTCCCTGACGTCTATCACTATACCAACGTTCCCGTTGAGGATTCCCGCCTCGTCGAGCAGCAGCATGAGGGCGTTCATCCTTTCCACCGGGCCCTTCTTTTCGTTGCCCATGATATCCATGAGTTCCGCGGCCTTTTCTTTCACCTTCGCGTTCGCTTTGGCGAGACGGTTGTACGCGTCCGCCATCAGTTCCATCATCGCGTTTATCACGGCAACCGGCATACCGGTCGCCGCGGCAAGTTCCGGCGCCAGCATGCTCACCGTCTCGGGCAGGACCCTTTCGACCACGCGGGCCGCCGGGCGGGCGAAATAATCGGCTATATCGGCCATCCTTGATTCCACTCTTTCGAGCTTGCTCTTCAATGCCGCTTCCGAGGCTACCATTTCCGGCGCCCACTCGGGATGCATGAATTCCATGACATTAGCGAGGGCCACCCTGTCGCCTTTAACAAGACTTGTTACCTGTTCCGTGAGAGCTTCCGAGTCCGCTTTTTCCACGGCACTCGCAATCGCCTTGGCGGTATCGCCGTCGAACTCAAAACCACACGCGTTATACCTGGCCCATTCGGCAAGTATGCCGGCAAGCGTATTGATATCGTTAAGGTCCATGCCTTCCGCAAGGGCAAGTTGCTTCGCCGCAAAATGTTTGCTCGCGTCTACCGGCACCTGCAGCATGAGTTTGCCGTCGGCCGTCTTGATCACCTTAATACTGTCGATAGTGAACATCGCGCCTTCAACGGCGAACTTGTCGCTCGGCGCTTTGCCGGTGCTTTGGCTCACCGCCGCGTCGACCGCCTGGTCGCCCGCCAGCTCGAGCGACACGCCTTCGACCTCGAGCAGTTTCTCGAGCGAACCGCGCAATTCTTCGGGCACTTCTTCCACGCTTATGCTTATCTCTTTAGTGCCTGCCGCTTCCTTCGCCGCCTCGACGGCCTTGCCCAGCCACGCGTAGATCTTTGTGGCCACATCAACCGCTTTTACGGTATTCTTAATGGCTCTTATCTCGACGCTGATGCCGTTCACGGCGACTTCGCCTTCGATCAAGTTGATGCTGAGGGCCCTGGGCTTCGGTGCCTCTACCGGCACTTCCGCTTCAGCTAACTCCCTATTTATCCGGTCATTTCTTGTCCGCATGTCTTTTGCTATCCTAAGTTCTTGCTCCGCTTCATCTCTGACCCTCAGCATACCGCCTCTTGCCGCCGGATCCGCCTTTAAGATATTCTGATCTATTGTCGCTATTCTCGCTTCGAGGCTTTCTGCCCATATTCTTAAGCTGTTTTCGAGCGTATCGTGCATAATATTCCACTTTCTAAATACATCTTTGTCCATCATAGAATTAAGGATGTCTTCCTTTTCTTGCCGCAATTTTGCTGTCTCTCTGGCCTTTGCTTCTTCGGCTTTAAGCCTCTCGGCTTCGGCCTTTTCGGCGGATCTTGCTATCTCTCTGGCCTTTGCTTCTTCAGCTTTAAGCCTCTCAGCTTCGGCCTTTTCGGCGGCAAGTCTCTCAGCTTCGGCCTTTTC
>CAZMEZ010000019.1:0-31145 GCA_964565425.1 uncultured Planctomycetia bacterium
TTACTTGCTTTGTACGTCCCTTTAGCCTTTCGCCTTTAGCCTCGTTACTCGTCGTTCGTCGTTCGAATATCGTTAACCCGTTGACCGATTAACGGGCAACGCTATTTTGGATATCACGTATTACGCATCACTTGGTCCGCTATGCGCTCTGCGCTTAGCGCTATGCGAGCGTGGTTATTGATTATTCTATTGTTGTCGTCCCTCAACCATTCACTATTAACAATTCACCATTTACGCTCTCCCTGCGCCTTGCGTCATGCCCCATGCTCCGCACCCTATACCTAATTTCCCGCACAGCTTGACAACGGCAAGCCCATATGATAACCTTTCATTAAATATATATAAATATGATAAACACACCAACATCTTGTATGGCAAAAATATAATCATATATTATGTCGTGCTTTTCCTGAATCTTAAGAACCCCAATAATGTTTAACTTTGGACGTAAAACTGAAGAAACGGTCGGCCTGGATATAGGGAGCCATTCGGTAAAGGTCGTGTCCCTGAAAAAGGAAGGGGAGAAGAACGTGCTGACCGCTTACAACGTCAAAAGGGTGCCCCCCGACGCAAAATCTTCCGATACGAAACGCCTGGTTTCAGAGACCCTTGACGAGATAGACCTGCATCCGGAGGAAGTCAACCTCGGGTTCTCGGGGCCGAGCGTTATAGTGCGTTTCATCGAATTCCCCAAAATGAACAAGGAACAACTCGGCAACGCGCTGAGTTTTGAGGCTGAAAAATACATGCCTTTCAGCATCAACGAGGTCGTGATGGATTTCATAATACTCGGCGACGCTCACGAGACCGGCAAAATGAGAGTGCTTCTGGCGGCCGCCAAGAAAGACCTCGTCGAATCGCGCGTTCAGTTGATGGAAGAACTCGGGATTTCCATAAACATACTCGACATAGACGCATTGGCGGTATTTAACGCGTTCAGCGTATCCCACGAGGTAGGGGATAAAAGTAACGCCTTTTTCCACTTCGGACACTCGGAAACGGATGTTCTGGTCACGGTAGGGCAAACGCCCTGTTTTATGAGGCAGATACAGATAGGGGGCAAAGACATTGACGCTGCTATCTCAAAAGACCTGGGTGTTTCGCCGGAAAAGGCCTCGGAAATGCTAAAAGAGTCCGACGAGGAAACAAAGCGGAAAGTGGTCCAGTCGACCGATATGATCCTCGAAGACGTGGTAAGGGAGATGCAGCTTTCTTTCGGATATTACGAGAACAGGTATAATGCCCGCGTGGAGAACGTATATTGTTCGGGGGGCATGGTATTCCAGGAGGGCATACTTCAAAACCTCGCGTCGAAGACCGGATACGAGATGAAAAAATGGGATCCCATGAAGGGTACGCAGCTGGCCGATCATATTTTAAGGGAGGACGTGGATAAGGTTGGAATGCAGCTGGCCGTAAGTGTCGGCCTCGCCCTGAGAGGATAATGTAACGGAACCGAACGACGAACGACGAACGACGAACAATGATAGAACTCAATCTTCTGCCAAAGGAACTACGGAGAAAAAGAAAGAAACGCAAGGCAGCCGAACTGCCGAAGATACCCATATTTCCGATAACGGTAGGCGTGCTGGCGGCTCTTTTTGTAACGTATTTAGTGCTTATGTTCCTCGCAAGGAGTAACCGGAAGCTTTCCGTTACATTGACGACTAAATGGGAACAGATGCAGCCGCAGCGCGAAAAAACCGACAATATAGCGAAAGAGATCAACGCGCTGGATAAGCGCGTGGAGGCGATGCGAAAGATATCGAAACCGGAGTTGGAATGGGCGAGGCTTCTGGGCGGGCTTAATCAGGCGGTGATAGCGAATGTCTGGTTGTCCGAATTCCAGATGAGGACGACCAGGACCGGCGAAGGCAGAGGGGGGCAGGATATTCCCGTTTCCCTGGACCTTACCGGCTACGCTTTAGGGAAAAGCGAAATAGCGATGTCGACAGTGGGAAGGTTCATGGAGAGCTTGAAGCGCAGCAGGGATTTTTCCGATTATTTCGAGGAGATAGAACTCCAGAACATACGTAACGCGATGATATCCGGCGACGAGGTTATGATGTTCAAACTGATCTGCAGGTTCAAGGCCGCCGAACAGCCGGCGCAACAGGAGTCTCCTCCGAAACCCATCCCCAGAAGGAAAAAAAGAAGATGATCGATGAGATCAAGGGCCTGTTAAAAGATCTGCTCAATAATCTGCCTAAGAACGAGAAGATCGAGGATATAAAGGAACTCCTGATGGAGGAGACCACCAGGATGTATGTCCTGGCGGGTGTGGCGGGAGTTATTATCGCCCTTTTCCTGTCTTTTGCGGTCATACCTAAATTCACCGAACTGGCCAGGACCGCCAGGACGGTCAATGACCTTAACGACAAGATAGACCTGGTGAACAGCAGGGTCAAAAGACTGAACCAGACGACGAAAAAGCTCGAGGCGTTGAAGACGGATCAGAAGGTCTTTTCCGGGCAGATGCCCCCGGAAAAAGATATTCCTGAACTACTGGAAGACCTTTCCGGGATGGCCAAAAGCTCCAAGGTGAAGATACTGAGCATAACGCCGTCCGAGCTCAGCGTTGATACCACGGTACCGGGTTCCGAGATATATTACAAAAAGATGCCGATCCGCATAACGGCCAAGAGCGGATATCACCAGCTCGGGGCTTTTGTGGCCGAGCTTGAAAAAGGCCAGAGGCTGGTGATAATAAACGATCTCAGCATCAAGGGCGATTCCAGGAACGCCTGGATGCATGACGTAAGGATAGGGCTGAACGCTTATGTCTCCGTGGAAGAAAAGAAAAAATAGGATATCGGCCGGGCGGTTTGTTCCGGTCATTTGCGCGTTTGCCGTAACAGCGTTCGGCTGCGCTATCGGTTTTTCGGACGGTAACACGTATCAGTACGAATCCCTCGGGAGGAGAGATCCTTTTGTGCCGCTCGTCGGTGTGACCTCCAGACGGGAAAGCGTGAGAGGGCTTGAGGGCATACTTTCGATCGAGGACGTATCCCTGCAGGGTATACTTGTCGGGCCCGATGGGGCGCGATCGGTGATCATAAACGGTGAAGTGGTCGCGGAAGGCATGAAAATGGGGGCGCTCACGGTCGAATCGGTAAGAGATAACGAGGTGACCATCAGGATAGATGAGGACGCCCATACGTTGAAACTTTACGAGCAATAGGCTCGCGATAGTTGAAAAATAAGGAGGATCGATGAATGTAAAAAGATCATATCAGGGAAGGAAGATCATATCCGTGGTCGTCACGGTCCTGTTCACGGTTTTTGGTTTCGCCCCGTATTGCCCGGCGCAGATGGACGTCTCCGCCGCCTCGGCCGGGATTACTGCCGTGGTGGAAGAGACGGTAAAAGAACCGCTGCCTCAGGCGGGCAACGTTACCGTCAATTTCAAGGATGTGGATATCAAGACGGTCCTGCATTACCTGTCCGAGGTAAGCGGTGTGGATATAGTTCCCTCTCCCGGCGTTGACGCGAGCGTGACCATGCGCCTTCGCGACAAGCCCTGGGAAGTTGCGCTGGATATCGTCACCAGGAACTACGGGTACGTTTATTCGAGCGACGAGGAAAGGGGCATAATAAGGGTCATGCCGAAAAGCCAGCTGAGGGACGAAGAGCCCATAACCGAGGTCATTCCCCTGAACCACATGATCCGCGAGATCGAACTGACCCGGCAAGAGGAGTCCGAAGAAATAATAGTCCAGGCGACACAGGAGAGCATACTCCAGCTCATGATGGCGATCAACTCCATACTGAACGTGCAGAAAGGGGAAAGGGCGACATATATTTCGGGCGCGAACGCGGTAGTGGTGACCGCGATCCCCGCGCGCATCAGCGAAGTGAAGGCCATGGTAGCCAAGATCGACAAGAAGAGCGCACAGATCATCCTTGACGCGAAGGTCATCGAGGTCCGGCTGGATGACGACGAACGTTTCGGCGTGGACTGGAACGCCGTAATAACGGCGGCGGGAGCTTCAAGAGCTGTGACGTTCCCGTTCATGAACGATGGTCTTCTTAAGGGGCTTCCGGGACTCATGCAGAGACAGTTCTTCCCCACGGCGGATACCCCGGGGGGCGGGTCGCAGTTTCCGTCCTATGACACTGCTACCACACTGATCGATCCCATGAACCCCAATTACGGGGACTCGCCTCTTTTTACCTATGGAACGCTTGATTTCAGCACCTTCACGGCCACTCTGCGTATGATAGAACAGAGGAGCGATACGCAGGTGCTTTCTTCGCCGCGGATAACGACGCTCAACAACCAGAAGGCCAGCATAAAGGTCGTAGAGAAGATAATGCTCCAGAAGACCCAGGAGACCACCCAGACGGCGGGTATCGTTACGGTCGAATTCGAGAAGGAATCGGAGGCCAGGGAAGTCGGGATCAAGCTTACCGTGATACCGCATGTCAACGAGGACGGCGACATATCGGTCAACCTGCTTCCCGAGGTATCCAACAGGGATGCTGCGACGGGAGGGTTCCAGGTTGTCGAGGTCACCGGGACCAACCAGAGCGCGATCTCGCTTACTTTCAATTCCAGGGAAGCGAATACCATAGTGAGGGTACAGGACGGGGAAACCATTTTTATAGGGGGCCTCATACGGGAGAATATAGTGAATATCGACAACAGGTTCCCCATACTCGGAGATATTCTGGGAGGGATACCCGTTCTGGGTAACATGTTCAAATACGAAGCCGAGAGGGTGGAGAAAACGGAGATCGTGTTCTTTATAACCGTGCACCTGGTAAAGGACGGCTTACATAGCATCAAAATTATGGATACGGAGCCGCAATATGATGAATATATCAGAAAGTCCGGGTCGAAAAGTCCGGCAGACAGCGAAAAAGAGGCGCCGCGACTGAAGACGGGTAAGCTCCAGACCAGACAGGAACAAGTAGAGGTCCCGGTCCAACCCATGAACGCGGAAGAAAAGAAGACTTATAAGCCTTTCCTCGATTTCAGGAAGAAGACCGATAAACTGAGCAGCCAGCAATAAGGCAAAAGGGTCAAGGGGGAAAACGTAAAGACCGAATTAGAGTTTTTTTATTCCAGATACCACCCCAACCCTGCCTTCCGTCGTTCCATGTCCCGGCTGCGGTTGGATTCTGTGATATGAGGGGAATATCAACCGTGAAGTATAACGCGACCTTCAGCAAGAAAGGCGATATCGTGTATATATCGCACCTGGATCTAATGTCCGTATTCAGGCGCTCCTTGAGGAGGTCTGGGCTCCCTTTCGTTCTGACGAAAGGGTTTACGCCGCGCGTAAAGATCAGCATCCCCATGGCTCTCAAGCTGGGGAAGGAGAGCGAGGCGGAAGAGATGTCTTTGTGGCTGACCGGGGCCGTTGACCGGACGGAAGTGACGGAAAAACTCAACAGGGAGCTCCCGGAAGGGATCCGCGTTGAGGACCTGAGAAGCGACAGCGGCCGTTAGCCCTTAATTTTAACTTATCGTATCGAAAGGGAGAGATTGAAATGGGAAGAAGACGTTCAAGAAGAAAGCATCACGCGAAAACGAAGACCGGGAAGGAGATACTTATAAACGTGAGCCCGGTCGAGAAACGCGCCGCCATTCTTGAGGACGGCGGACTTGTCGATTTTTTCATGGAGAGGGAAAGCCTCGAGCATTACGCCGGGAGCATTTATAAGGGCAGGGTGACGGCCATAGTGCCCGGCATAGAAGCGGCCTTTCTCGACATCGGCATGGACAAGAACGGTTTTCTGCATGTAAGCGACGTGACCGACAAAAGTTCCATACTCAAGGAGATACTGGCGGACGAGGACGAGCCGGAGATAAAAACCAGGAAGAAGCCCGGGCGCCAGAGGATAGAGGACATCCTGAAGACGGGGGAAGAAAGGATGGTGCAGGTGGTGAAGGAGGCCATCGGCACGAAAGGGCCCCGGATCACGACGTACATAAGCCTTCCGGGCAGGTATTTTGTCCTGACGCCGTTCGATAACAACATCGGCATATCCCGGAGGATCATGGACAGGGGCGAGAGGAAAAGGATACGGGATATCCTCGGCAAGGTGGAATTTCTCGAAGGCATGGGATGCATCGTGAGGACCGTGGCGGAGGGCAGGAGCGAGGAGGAGTTGAGGAATGAGCTCAAATACCTCATAAACCTGTGGAGAAGAATAAAAGGCAGGGCGGAACACCAGAAAGCCCCGGTCACGGTATACGAGGAATACGGCATCGTCCTGCGCATGATAAGGGATATTTTTTCTACGGAAATGGAACAGCTGGTCGTTGACTCGAAGGAAGAATACAACAGGATATTGAAATTCCTCAAAGCATACATGCCCGAGCTCAGGAACAAGGTGAAACTGTACACGGGCCGGACGCCCCTCTTCGAGAAATACGACCTCGACAGGAAGATCGACGAGATCTTCGAAAGAAAGGTGTCCCTGAAAAGCGGAGGATATCTGATAATAGAAGAAACGGAAGGAGTGGTAGTAATAGACGTCAATACCGGCAGTTTCGTCGGGAAAAAGAACCTCGAAGAAACGGCATTCAAGACCAATCTGGAGGCGGCCGAAGTGATCCCCCGCCAGCTCATGCTGCGCGACAAGGGCGGCATTATCATAATCGATTTCATCGACATGGATATAAAGGACCACCGGGACAAGGTGTACAACGCGCTCCAGCAGAAGCTTAAGGATGACAAGGCGCGGATAAACGTCAGGACGATATCCCAGTTCGGTATAGTCGAGATGACCCGCCAAAGGATGCGCAAGAGCCTTGAGAGCGCTTCTCATGTCGATTGTCCCTATTGCGGAGGCAAGGGCGTTATCAAGAGCGTGCAGACCATAGCGATCGAGACAGCCCGCAAGATAGACAGGATGCTTGCCAGGAGCGACGGAAAAAGCAAGCATATCGCCGTCGTGGCACACCCGGATATACACGATGCTCTCGTATCCGATCAGGCGCGCATACTCAGCGATATCCAGCGTAAGTACAGGTGTAAGATAGAGATAAGGAGCGATAGGTCCCTGCATGTCGAGGACGTCATGATCAGCGAACATTGAGGCGACGCGTAAGTCTTTTAAAATTAAAAAGCCGCATTTCGATGTTTTGAGAATTAACCGAAAATTAATCCTAATTTAACCGATGATGAAGAACTCCGATATAATGTTTAAGTAGGGGCGAACATATTTTTTTTGGAGGGAAAATGTTAAGGCAAATCAAAGATAAAACGGGGATGACCCTTATCGAGGTGATAGTTGCCGTGGCTCTGGTGGCTCTGGTAGTGGTGTCCCTGTTTGCCTCCGTGACCCAGACTTCCGTGTTCTCAAAACGCATAGACAGGGTGTATACCGCCTCAAACCTGGCCCAGAGGCGGATGGACATGCTGAAAAGGTTTGATTTCGACCTGATACCGTTCACGGAGGAGACCGACGCGCGTATCGATACCGACGGGAATTTAAGTTCCACGGGGACGTATGTGAGGACCACGGAAATTACCGAAAATTACAACGGGAACCCGTTCCTGATTAAAGTGAAAGTTTCCGTGAAGAAAGCGAAGGTCAACATGGACGGAAGTATCTATGGCGAGACGGGACAGATAACCTTTGTCGGCCAACCCGTCGTGATGGAGACGCTTTTCAGCGATACGAATTAAGATTCGGAGGGAAAAATGACCGGATACGTCAGGAACAAAAAAGGCTTTACGATACTCGAGACCCTTTTCGTGGCGGCGCTTACGGTAATGGTGATAGGGGCTATTTTATCCGCGTGGATGTTCACCAGTAAGACCTGGACCGCGGAGAGCCAGCATACGCGGCTGAGGGTGAACATGATGAACGCGATCGAGACAATAAAAAATGACCTCCGGCTTTCCAGCCTTACGTATATGTCGTTCTATCCGTCAGGAGGTGAACCGTACGAGGGGATAAGCCTTCCGGTCGCGGAGACCGACGCGAACGGACTGTTCTCTTTGAACGTTAACGGCGAGGTCGACTGGGACAAAACGGTGATCTATCACCTTTATGACGAGGGTGGTGGCGCGAAGACGCTATGCAGGACGGTCCTGAATAGCCGCGATAATACCCTTACAGACGCCGAAAGATACACCGAACTCGCGGACGTGGTGAACAACGGCCAGGGCAGCGGAGATTACACGACCGATACCGGCTTCCTCAGGGATGTCGAGATATTCGAGATATCATCCCTGGCCCCGGTAGTAGATTTTTACGACGATTCCAGCGATCCCGTTCGCGCGGGAAAAGTCGTGTTCGGCTGGGCCAAGCTGGACGACGGTGATCATACCATACGGTTTGAGATAACCGGGAAGAACGACCTTTCCTCGGGTCACGACATAGGAGTTGACACTGTAATGATAGAGCCGGCAGGTATCCCGCGGGAAATGGAATATTATAATTCGTCTTTCGCGCCTGCCGGAGCTCTCACGCTGAGCGGCGGGGGCGTTAACCGGGTGTATAACTCCATATGGAGCAATAACAACTATCTGGAGTTCTCGAATTCGGGCACCGGTTCTTACGTGGAGATCCTGGACCACTACGATCTTTTGCGGGATTCCTGCTTCGATAACGCTTCATTGAACGATACCTCCAGTGCCGGTGAAGAAGCCAGGGTAGAGCTCGAGGTCCCCGAGGAAGACGAGGCAGGGGATATAACATGGTTCGCCTACGCGGCCGCGGGAGACGCGCAACAGGACGGCAGGGACGGGACCATGCCCGGCGGGGTGACGCCCCCCGTTGCGATACGGACCGTGGTGTCCGGTGACAGTATCGACCAGCAGGGGGATCTCGTAAGGGTAAGCTTTAAGTCTTCCTCGACAGATGACCTGGTTATAGACAGCGCTTATATCACCAAGAGGGATGGCGCGTCCGGTTCGAACGGGTTCGCGAACCAGGATACCTCGGGCCGCGAGGTAGAAGAGTACCATCGCCATCAGAAGCTTTTTTTCAGGGATTCTTCCGGGAACATAACACAGGGTATCACTGTTCCCCAGGGCTCAACGGTATGGAGCGTCTGGACATCTTTCCCTCTGAGAAAAGACAGCGATTACTTTATTTCATTCAACATAAAGGACTCGTCGTCAACGGAAAGCAGGTACTGGGTGGGGACGGGAGGGGTTGACCGCACTTATTACCTGGCCGGGTCCGAATATTCCACGATGGCGGGTGTCCCGGATTGGAGCGGCGAGGCGCCTAATGCCAGTTCCGATATTTTTATAGTATCGAATATCGATACCTGGAACGATTCTGGCAGCGTAGAATCACAGATATACGATACGGCGGTGAGTTCCCCCGCTTACAACCAGATAAAATGGTCGGAGACGAGCCCCGCGGGCACGGAGGTGCTGTTCAAGGCGCGTTCTTCTTCGGATGAATACATGACGGGCGCTACCGACTGGAACCTCATAAGCGGTTCGGCAGCCAATCCCCATTCGCTTTCCATCGGTAGCGGCAGGTATGTCCAGTTCATGGGCGAATTATCGTCGGAGCCGTTCTGGGAGGTATCGGGGGGCACGATATCCTATGAGAATTATGTTGACGACCAGGTCGATAATTACCCGGTGACCGATTTTCCCGAGTCCGGCGGGGAACCCTACATCACGGGGATGTACTCCTGCTGGGTCGATGATGTTGAGATCGACTGGCCGGGTGATGAGCGGTTATGCACGGTAACGGGTTACATCGCCAGGAAGAACAGCTATGGCCAGGCAAAAGTGATAATAGACGGAGCTGAACTTGTAAAGATCCTGAGCGTGCATCTTAAAATATCCCGGGATATCCAGGGAAGGGTTATCGCGGAAGAAAATTATGTGGAAGTGGAGCCCAGGAATACGGGGAAGTGACTTACAGCTGTAAGCTATAAGTTTTAAGCCGCAAGAAGGAAGGTCATGATGAAAGGGTACAGATCGAATAATATCATGCGGAACAGCAGGGGCAATGTATTGCCGATAGTTCTTATATTCATCGGCATTATAGCGCTTAATACAGTAGCCTTATCGTCCATCATGCAGAGGGACGTAGTTCTTGTCCAGAGGGTCAGGAACACGGAACGGGCGCGTTTCATGGCCGAAGCGGGCATTAACGACGCCCTGGCGAGGATAAAGGCGAACGGTTTCTCTTCGAGGTCGAATTTCACGGGAAACCTCGACACGGGTTCCTACAGCGTGACCCATTCTGAAACGGGCGGCAGATATCTTGTGGTTTCGGTCGGGACCGTTAACGAGACAACTTCAACGGTTTCGGCCGAATTGTACGATAATACCCCTACGGCGCTTAACTATTTTTCCGCGGCGGGCAATGATGTGCGGATAAATTCGCTCGTGGCGCTCGCGCAAATAGTCGGTGACATACACGGCAACAACAATGTTTATCTGAAGTCGGGACCCCTTGTCGCGTGGCTGCTCATTACCGGTGACGTATCGGCCGTCGGCATAGTAAAAGAAGGGACGGAATATGACCAGGGTTCCGGGGACTGGTGGGACAATCATGTCGTAATAAACGGGGATGCAGACGATACGGCGACCGTGTATGAGGGGGAGGACAGGGTGACTTTTCCGACCTTTGATTATATGGGATATCAGGAGTTGGCGGTAGATTCGGGGGACTATTATAATTCGGACCAGGTGTTCAACGGCGTTAATTTCATGCCCGCGAACGGGATCGTCTATGTTGACGGGGACGCCGAGTTCAGGGGAACTTGCACCATAAACGGGGGGATAGTAGCTGACAGCATAACCGTTGTCGGGACGCTTAACGTCAACAAGGCGGGCACAAGGAACGTTGTCATCGCCAAGAACGGTGATATACGGGTATTCGGCCGGCTTTATACCGAAGAAGCTCTTGTGTACGCATTACAGGACATAGCCTCTTTGCAGGTACTTGCCGATATCGATATAAACGGGATCATGATGGCAAGGAGAGATATAAACATGTGGAACTTTCTGACGCTTGTCGATTATACCTATGCCTACATAGCGCCGAGCGATATGATGGGCGAGGACGGGGAGGCGACGTACAGGCTTGTGAGTTGGAACCAGTAACGGAGATAAGATGGTAACCAGAGTAAGTCATAAGTCCGTCGATCGCCGGCCGTCGTTCGTATGCGATATCCGAACGACGAACGACGGAACGCCCATGCTTCTTGCTCCAATCCTGTTACGAATTACTTAACGCGCTATGCGGTCACCCGCACTAATCCCTTGACAAGCGATAAGGTATCTGATAATATTATTCTACCCTAATGTCTATATTACTATTAAAGGGTGCCATAAATATTTGTAATTAAAGCACTTACATTAATATAAACACAGGAGAGTGGGTATGTACGCTGTAATCGAACTGCAGGGTTCCCAGATAAAGGTGGAAAAGGACGAAACGTTCGTCGTTAACCGCATGAAATCCGGAAAATCAAAGACACTGAAAGTGGACAAAGTCCTCTTTGGCAAGAAAGGGAATTCATACAAGATAGGCGATCCCTACGTAAAGGGCGCTTATGTCGAATGTGAGATACTGGGGGAAAAACGCGGGAAAAAGGTCATCGCTTTCAAGTACAGGGACAGGAAAAGCTCCCAGTCCAAAATAGGGCACCGGCAGGATCTCACGGAACTGAAGGTGGTTGATATACATTTAGAATAGTTTCGTCGATCGTCGACCGTCGTTCGTAGATCGTATAGATCTGGTATTCGAACGACGAACGACGTACAACGGATCAACAGGAGCTTATCATGGCACATAAAAAAGGACAAGGATCTTCAAGGAACGGACGGGATTCCAATGCCCAGAGGCTTGGAGTTAAAATATACGGCGGTCAAGCCGTAAATGCCGGAAGCATCATAATACGACAGAGAGGCGCGCGCTACAGGCCTGGCGTGAACGTCGGGAAGGGTAAGGACGACACGCTTTTCGCCAAGTGTTCCGGTATTGTAAAGTTCACGGGCACTAAGACCGTGAGCGTAATCCCCGATTAAAATGCTGGTCGACCAGGCAAAGATATACGTCGCCGGAGGCAAGGGCGGTGACGGATGCCAAAGTCTGTATAAGGACATCTTTCACCGGAAAGGGGTTCCTGACGGAGGCTCGGGCGGCGATGGCGGCGATGTGATAATCCAGGGCGACCCGAACCAGCAGACTCTTCTTGATTTCAAATACAATCAGCATCACCGCGCCGATAACGGCAAGAACGGGAGTTCAAACAACAAGTTCGGCAAGCGGGGGAATGATCGGCTTGTGAAAGTTCCGGTGGGAACTATCGTTAAAGACGCCGACGGCGACCTTGTTATAAGGGACCTGTCCTCGCCCGGCGAACGGGTGATCGTCGCGAAAGGCGGCGACGGAGGCACCGGTAACTCAAAACGTCGTCCGGCCACGGCGGGCAAGGAGGGAGAGGCGAGGACGCTTCTTCTGGAGCTGAAGCTTGTCGCGGACGCAGGGATAATAGGATTTCCTAACGCGGGCAAATCAACGCTGGTCTCTCGCGTATCGAAAGCACATACCAAGATAGCCCCGTATCCGTTTACCACGAAAACCCCCAAGCTCGGCGTGGTGAACCTCGACGGCGAGTCGTTCGTAGTGGCTGATATGCCGGGACTTATAGAGGGCGCCCACGAAGGGCGGGGGCTGGGGGACAGGTTCCTCAGGCATATCGAAAGGACAAGCGTGCTGGTACATATGGTAGACATGGCGCCTCTTGACGGCAGCGATCCGTCCGAAAACTATTTCAAGCTTGAGAACGAATTGAAATTGTATAATGAAAAAGTCCACCTGAAGCCGCGCGTGGTGGCTGCCAACAAGATGGATATTCCCGGCGCCCGGGAAAACCTGAAAAGATTTCTCGAAAGAACAGGGATCAAGGCCTGGTCCATCTCGGCGGTAAAGGGTGAAGGGCTGAAAGAGCTCGTGATCGAGATCTACAAAAAGGTAAAACATGTCAAGGAAGAAGCTGAGAAGGATAACGGTCAAGGTAGGGACGCGGGTCCTGACCGACAGGAATAACAGGATCGACCGCAAGGTCATCAAGAGCCTGGCCGACCAGATAGCCGACCTCATGGACATGAGCATAGAGGTCGTTGTTGTTTCTTCGGGAGCTATCGGCGCGGGGCTGGGCCTGCTCGATGTCAGCAAGAAAGGGAGATCCCTTTCCGAGCTACAGGCGGTAGCCGCGGTAGGGCAGAACCACCTCATGGACATATACAACGACTACCTCAACAAGCGGGGATATGTGGCGGGGCAGATATTGCTTACCCGGGAGGATTTTAACGACAGGCGCCGTTTTTTGAATATACGGTACACGCTCAATACTTTGCTGAAATACAGGGCAGTCCCCATTATAAACGAGAACGATTCGGTTTCCACGGACGAGATAAAATTCGGGGATAACGACCGTATCTCCAGCCTCGTGGCGGACCTGGCGGCCTCCGACATGCTGATACTGCTCACCGATGTGGAGGGGCTGTATGACGCGGAAGGGCGCCTTATTCCCAGCGTGGAATCCGTGACGGGCAGCGTGAGGGCGCTTTGCAAAGGAAAGGGATGTGAAGAAAGCTCAGGAGGCATGCTGACAAAACTGGAAGCGTTGAAGAACGTCGCTCAGGCCGGCATACAGGGGGTTATCGCGAGAGGCAGGAGGAAGAACGTGCTGCTGGACATAGCGAGAGGGGAAAAGATAGGGACCTGGTTCAGTTCCCGGGAAAAGCCTCTCAGGGCCAGGAAACGGTGGATAGCCTTCAGCCGGAAGTCGAAAGGCAGGATGGTGATAGATAAGGGCGCGGAGAAAGCGCTTGTTGAAAAGAACAAGAGCCTTCTGCCCAGCGGAGTGGTCGCTGTTGAAGGAGCGTTCTCCGAAGGGGATGTAGTGGATATCGCCAGCGCTGAAGGAAAGGTCGTCGCCAGGGGGCTTTCGAATTACTCCGCGGAGGAGATGCGGAAAATAAAAGGCAAAAGGTCCGAAAATATCGAGAAAGAGCTGGGCTATAAGGATTACGACGAAGCGGTTCACAGGGACAATCTGGCGGTAATGGAGAAATAGGCCGGTGCCGCGGCATAAAGCGGGTCCGGGGAGCAAGGCATGAAAGGTATATACGAAAAGGGTTTTAACGGCAACGATATGATGATAAGAAAGAAGACGATACTTAACATCTACCAGAAGTTCAGTATCGCCTTTGCCCTGATGAGCGTTATACCGTTTCTGGTGTTCTTTTATCTTCTGCTCGGGAACATCGGCACAGCGGACGCGCTGATAGGCAATATCGGCCTTATCCTGTCCATTTCGATGTTCATAGCGCTTCTGGGCCTTTTTGATCTCAGAAAGGCATATGAACAATATGAAGAGAGCAAGAGAGAGCAGGTCTTGTCGGAGAAATTGAGTTCGATGGGAAGGCTTCTGGCGGAAGTGGCCCACAAAGTGAATAATCCCCTGCAGGCCGTGCTCGGCAGGGCCCGGCTGTGCCTGATGGACGGCAACTTTGATCCGGAGACCATAGAGAACCTGAAGATAATAATGGAACAATGTAAGAAAGCGAGTGAAGTTACGCAGAAGCTTCTAATGTTCTCCGCTCCCAACAAAAGGGAAGCGGAAAGCGCGGACATCAATCATGCCGTGGAAAGGGCTGTGAGCAGGATAAAACGACGGTATTCCCGCGATGATGTCAAGATAGAAGAAAGATACGCCAAAGGGCTCCCGCGGGTGATGATAGACACTAATGAGATATGCGAGGTGGTAACGCATCTTATCGCGAACGCCTTGGAAGCTATGCCCGAAGGCGGAAACATAAAGGTCTCGACAAGGAAACGGCGCGGTTCCGTAGACGTCGAGATAACGGATACGGGGGAAGGTGTAC
The DNA here is from genome assembly GCA_964565425.1 of uncultured Planctomycetia bacterium. Classification (GTDB taxonomy): domain Bacteria; phylum Omnitrophota; class Gorgyraeia; order Tantalellales; family Tantalellaceae; genus CAZMEZ01. The sequence goes on from CAZMEZ010000019.1 coordinate 14,838, forward strand.
TTAAAGAGGACATAAACAAGCTGTTCGACCCTTATTTCACGACCAGGAGCGAGGGCAGGGGGATAGGCCTGTCGGTCTGTTACGGGATAATAAAGGCGCATGACGGGGACCTGAGATACAAGAGCATACCGGGCAAGGGGACCGTGGCAACGATGGTCCTTCCGCTTGTTAAGCAGCAGGCGGTGATGACATCCGCCGCGCGGGTGAATTGAAAGGCATAAAAAGTGGATCATTCCGCGAAAATGAAGGAAATTACCGATCTGGCCAGGAAAGCCGCCGTGGCGATAAGCGTCATGTCCACGGCAAAAAAGAACAAAGCGCTGATCTCGATGTCCGCTGAGCTGGACAGGGAGCGGAAGGAGATCAAGCGGGCCAATGAGTCCGACCTGGAAGAAGCGGCAAAAAAGGGCAGGAACAAGTCCTACATCGACCGGCTCACGCTGGACGACAGGCGGATCGACGGCATGTGCGCGATGCTTAGAGAGGTCGCGGCCCTCGAAGATCCGGTCGGGAAGGTCCTTGAGGAGATCACCAGGCCGAACGGGCTCCTTATAAGGAAAGTACGCGTCCCTATCGGCGTGATAGGGATAATCTATGAATCGCGTCCCAATGTGACGTCGGATTGCATAGCGTTATGCCTGAAATCGGGTAATGCCGTGATACTGCGAGGCGGAAGCGACTCGATCAATTCCAACAAGGCCATTTACGAAGCGATGAAAAGAGCCGCCGCGGGGGAGAACCTGCCCGACGGGGTCTTTATCCTGCTGGAGGATACGTCCAGGGATCTCGTGGACGCGATGCTGAAGTCGTCCGGGGGCATAGATCTCATCATGCCGCGCGGGGGGGAATCGCTGATCAGGGAAGTCGCGGAGAAAAGCAGGGTACCCGTGATTAAACATTATAAAGGCATCTGCCATGTGTATGTCGATTCGGACGCGGACCTGAAAATGGCTGAAGAGATATGCTTCAACGCAAAGGTGCAGAGGCCGGGCGTGTGCAATGCCATGGAAACGATGCTTGTCCACGCGAGCGTAGCCGAAAGGTTCCTTCCCGGGATGGCGGAACGCCTTAAAAGGGAAGGCGTGAGGCTGAAGGGGTGTTCGAATACCCGGCGGATACTCGGGGAGGGCGCGGAAGAGGTTACGGACGAAGACTACCGTACCGAGTGGCTGGACCTCGTCCTGAACGTACGGGTGGTAAGGTCCCTGGACGAGGCGATAGAACATATCGGGGAATTCGGGTCGGACCATTCGGACGCGATAGTCACCGGGAACGAAGAACACGCATCGGAATTCAGCCGGCGTGTTGATTCTTCGGCGGTTTACGTAAACGCTTCCACGAGATTCACGGATGGAGGGGAATTCGGCAAAGGCGCCGAGATAGGCATATCTACCGACAAACTGCACGCCCGCGGACCGATGGGGCTCGAGGAGCTCTGTTCGTACAAATACGTGGTCCTGGGAAGCGGGCAGGTTAGGGAGTAGGTTTCAGGTGTTAGGTGTCAGGTCTTAGGTTGTTTGAACGCCACAAAAACCTAGAACCTGAAACCTAGAACCTAGAACCTGAAATGTCATGAAGATCGGACTACTGGGCGGGACATTCAATCCCATACACATAGGGCATCTTATACTGGCGCAGGAATGCTGGTACCGGCTTTCTCTGGATAAGGTGATATTTATTCCCGCGTTCATGCCTCCGCACAAGGGGGTGGAAGACGGCCTTTCGGCGGCGGACCGCCTGAACATGGTCCGGTTGGCCCTGGAGGGCGATGACAGGTTCGAAATATCCACCTATGAGATAGACAAGGAAGGCACCTCCTATTCGATAGATACTATAAGGCATTTCCGGGAAAAGCTCGGCAAGGGGGGCGAAATATTCTTTCTGGCGGGCGGCGATTCCGCGGAAGGTCTTTCCGCGTGGAAGGACATTGACGACATCCTGCGGGAGTCTACCTTCGTGATCGCCACGAGGCCCGGCTGGGGGGATAACAGCCCGTACGAGAAAGAGGTCAAGAGGGTGGTCATGCCCATGATCGAGGTCTCTTCGAGCGCGATAAGGGAGAGGATAAAGAACGGGGAGCCGATAGATTGCCTCGTGCCTTCGAAAGTCGTGAGCTACATACGCAGAAAAGGTCTGTACCGGTGAAGGTTTTTTTGCGTACCCGGCCGCGGGCCGCCATATTACGTTCTTTTCTTGAACTTTGCGGTCCCGTATGATAAACTTGACATAATTATTATTAATAGAACTACTATGATAAGGAGGATTTCATGGCGCAAGGATACTGCGTAAAATGCAAGGCGAAGAAAGAGATGAAGGACGCGAAAGAAGTTACCATGAAGAACGGCAGAAAGGCCGTAAAAGGGAAGTGTCCGGATTGCGGCACCGGGATGTACAGAATACTGGGCAAGTAGCCGCGGCAGGCAGATAGATGTTTAGAGTTTACGGTTATGTGTCATCCGGCAAAGTCCGGGATCACAGCCTTAAGCACGGTAACAATCTTATAAGTGAAGAGAATAACAGCTCTGGAAAAGGCAAGGCAGATAGCAAAATACGCGGCTGAGAAAAAGGGCGAGAACATCATCCTTATGGATATGCGTAATGCCTCGATGATGTGCGACTGGTTCGTCCTTGTCAGCGCCGGTTCCTCTCGCAGGTTGAACGCCATCTCCAGCACCATACAGGACGAAATGTCGAAAATGCGTGTTTTTCCCGCCCATGTTGAAGGGAAAAACAACCCTTACTGGGTCCTGCTTGATTTTCAGGATGTTGTTGTTCACCTATTTCACGAAAGTATAAGGGATTTTTACGGGCTTCAACGCTTGTGGTCCGATGTTCCGGTTGAAAAAGTGAACAGCAAATGCTTGGCAAAGACGTCTCCAAACGGATAAAAGAAGCTCTCACGGAAGCCTGCAAGAAGTATTTTCAGGAGAACCTGCCCGAAGTATCTTTACCCGAAGATTTCAACGTTGAACTGCAGATAACCCGCGACAGCAAGCACGGGGACCTTTCCTCGAACCTGGCTATGCGTCTCGCGTCCCTGGGCAGGGTCTCTCCGCAAGCGCTTGGGAAGGGCGTCATCGATTCTTTCAGGGAAGGCGCCGCAAAAACAGGCGTTTCGGATTTTCTGGGCGGCGTTGAGCTCAAGGGGGGGTTCATCAACATAAGGCTTTCGGATGAGTATTTCCGCAGGATCCTTTCGGACATATACGAGCAGAAGGAAGATTTCGGAAGATCGGACGAAGGCCACGGCGCTCACGTGAACCTTGAATACGTAAGCGCCAACCCCACCGGCCCCCTTACCGTAGCGCATGGCAGGCAGGCGGCCATAGGCGACGCGCTCTCGCGCATACTGCGCTTCAGCGGTTACGAGGTAACGAATGAATATTATCTCAACGATATGGGGAGGCAGATCAACCTGCTGGGGGAATCCCTAAAGGTCCGTTATCGCAATCTCTGCGGGAATGCGGACCCCATGCCGGAAGACGGATACCTGGGGGACTACATGATCGAGATGGCGAAAAGGGTCAAGGAGGAAAAGGGCGAGAAGCTCCTGGATGAGAGCCCCCGGAACAACAAGTTTTTCCGGGATTACGCCGTCGCTTACATGATGGACCTCATAAGAAAAGATCTGGAAGATTTCGGGGTAAGGTTCGACGTCTGGACAAGCCAGACAGGTATTGAAGAAAGAAAAGAAGTCGAAGAGACTCTCGATGTGCTTGAAAAGAAGGGGTTTATCTTCGAGAGCGAGGGAGCCAAGTGGTTCGCTTCCAGCCGTTTAGGGGACGATAAGGACAGGGTGGTGGTCAAGAGCGACGGTTCCTACACCTATCTCGCCCCGGATATAGCCTACCACAACGACAAATACTCCAGGGGGTATACGAGGCTGATAGATCTTCTCGGCCCGGACCATCACGGTTATATAAAACGCATGAAAGCCGCCGTTCAAGCCCTCGGGCACGGAGAAAGATCGCTTGATATCCTGATAGTCCAGCTTGTAACGCTTCTCAGGGGAGGCGAGGCCGTCTCGATGTCGACCCGGATGGGAGAATTCGTCAGCTTACGCGAAATACTCGACGAGCTCGGCAAGGACATCGCCCGCTTTGTCTTTCTCTCCAGACGTCTCGACAGCCATCTTGATTTTGATATAGAATTGCTTAAAAAAGAATCGGCCGACAATCCGGTTTACTATATCCAGTACGCCCATGCCAGGATCTGCAGTATAAAAAAATTTCGGGACGAAAGATATCCGGGGCTTTCCGTCGGGAATGCTCCTCTCGATCTGCTCGGGACGAAACAAGAAAAACTGCTCATGCGGAAACTGGGAGAATTCCCTTTCGCGATCAAGGGGAGCGCCGACGCGCTTGAGCCTAACCGCCTTATAGTTTATCTTAATGAGGTGGCGCGCTGTTTCCATTCTTTTTACACCGAATGTCGCGTGGTCACGGACGAAGAAGAATTGACCAGGGCCAGGCTCTATCTGGTGGAATGCGTCCAGGTCGTCCTGACCAACGGGCTCAGCCTTCTTGATATCGCGCTCCCGGAAAGCATGTAATTCAGCGGATAGCGGACAGCGTCCAGCGTTCACGTGTCCGCTGAACGCTGAGCGCGGAATGCTGAATACGCTCTTGTGTCCGCTGAACGCTGAATAATCTCATGTGAACGCTGACCGCTGTCAATTATGTTCGATTCCATAAAACTTTATATTAACGAAAGCGCCGAGAGGAACGGTGTTATCGCCGACCTTGATCGCTACGGATATACCCGATGCAGGAAGATCTCGATAGAGGGGGATTACAGCCTGGTCGGCGAAACCCTCATCATCTACCCCGCTACGTTCGAATACCCCATTCGGGTGGATATATCTGATGGGAAAGTCAGGTCAATAAAGAGCGTAGACCTGGTGTCTTACAAGGCCATAACAGATCATAACGGCGTGATAATACTTCCGGTCGGTGTTCTTCGCAGGACCAGGGTCAAAAAAGAGCCGATGGATCTGGGCGAACAGCCCATAAATTCGTTCGTGGACATAGAACCGGGGGATTTCGTTGTTCATATAGATTACGGTATCGGTAAATATCTCGGCATGCAGCGCATGAGGCGCAACGGCGGGTTCAAGGAATATTTCCTGATAGAGTACAGGGGAGGGGACAAGCTTTATGTCGAGAAAAAGGATCTTCATAAGTTACAGAGATATATATCGTTCCACAGGAGACTGCCCAGCCTTAGCCGTCTTAAGGGCAAGGGATGGACAGCCGCCAAGAGGAACGCCACAAGAGGCGCCGCAAGGAGGGCAAAAGAGCTTTTGGATCTTCAGGCCCGCAGGGAGAGTTCTTCGGGCTTTGTTTTCAGTAAGGACGCCGACTGGCAAGGCGAGATCGAGGAAGCTTTCCCTTACAAGGAAACTCCTGACCAGCTGAAGGCCGCGGGGGACGTGAAACGCGACATGGAAAGCCTCCGGCCCATGGACAGGCTGCTTTGCGGCGATGTAGGGTACGGGAAGACCGAAGTGGCTTTCCGCGCGGCTTTCAAGGCGGTAATGGATAACAAACAAGTCGCTTTTCTCGTGCCGACCACGATCCTGGCGGAGCAGCACATGAATACCTTCACGGGACGATGCAGGGAATATCCGGTAGTGGTCGAAATGCTCAATCGATTCAGGACGCAGGCCGAACAGGCCAGTATACTGAAAGACCTTAGAGAGGGCAGGGTCGATATCGTCATAGGAACTCACAGGCTTCTTTCCGCCGACGTGAAGTTCAAGGATCTGGGCCTCTTGATAATCGATGAAGAACAGCGGTTCGGCGTCCGGCACAAGGAGAAGATCAAGAAGATGCGCGTGAACGTGGATGTGCTGACGCTTACCGCCACGCCGATCCCCAGGACCTTATACCTGGCTCTCATGGGAGGCAAGGACATATCGGTAATAGAAACGCCTCCGCTTGAAAGGATACCGGTCAAGACCGAGGTCATCGATTACGACAAAAAAGTCATCAGGGAAGCATTGGAAAAGGAGCTCGCCCGCGGAGGGCAGGCTTATTATATCCACAACAGGGTCGAAACCGTTGACAAGGTGGCGAAGGAAGTCAGCCGGCTCATACCGGGAGCCAGGATCGTGGTCGGTCACGGCCAGATGAGTTCGAGGACGCTGGAAAAGACAATGATGAATTTCATAAAAGGGGAAGTTGACGTACTTGTCTGCACGACTATAGTCGAATCCGGCATCGACATCCCGAACGCCAATACCATGATAATCGATAACGCGGACAGGTTCGGGTTGGCGGACCTCTACCAGCTTAAAGGCAGGATAGGAAGGTTCGATCGCAAGGCTTATGCTTATCTTGTTGTGCGGGACGTTGCGACGCTTACCCACGAGGTCCAGGCGAGACTGAACGCCATAAAGAAATACCAGCAGCTCGGTTCGGGGTTCAAGATAGCGATGCGGGACCTGGAAATGAGAGGGGCGGGCAATATACTCGGCGTAGAACAAAGCGGGTTTATAGACCAGGTGGGGTTTGACCTCTATTGCCGTCTGCTCAAGGAAGAGATAGCCCGGCTTAAAAAGCCCGATTGACGCGGATAATCGCGGCTTTCTTTGTGAATATCCTTGAAGGAGTTCCTTTATTCTGTTATTATAGTCATAATTAGTTAGGTCATAAACGAAGGAAATACAACATTTATGCGCCACACAAAGACTTGCGTCTTCATGTCGCTGTTCCTCATGCAGGTCCTTTTTCTTAATGGATGCAGCAGGCCCTCCGGAAAGAGCATCGTCCTGGCCAGGATCGGCGACACCGAGATAACCTTGGCCGATTTTAACGAGAGGATAGCCAGTCTTCCGCCTCGCTACGTCGATATCGTAAAGAAAAGGAAGAAAGAGTTCCTGGATGAGATAATAAACGACACCCTGCTTTACCAGGAAGCATTAAGGACGGGGCTGGATAAGGATAAAGACGTCCAGAAGGTAATAGAACAGGCGAGGCAGAAGATCCTGATAGCCAGACTCCTGAAGGACAGGGTGGACGACGAGATAGAGATCACGGACGAAGAAGTGATAGAATATTACAACGGCAACGAAAGCCTTTACATGACCCCCGAGATCATGCGGGTATCACACATACTTGTCCCGAAACAGGAAGATGCCGAGGCTATACTCTCAGAGCTCATGAAGGGCGCTTCTTTCGACGACTTGGCGAGGGCGAAGTCGGTGGACCCAACGGCCCAAAGAGGCGGCGATATCGGGTATTTCCCGGAGGGACAATTAATGCCGAAGTTCGAGGATGCCTGCGCGCAGCTGGAGATCGGCGAAATAAGCGGCGTCGTAAAGACAAAATTGGGGTATCACGTGATAATGCTTACCGACCGGCGGAAGCCCGAATTAAGGCCGCTTGAGCAGGTCGAGGACGACATAAGGTCCAGACTGAGAGCGGTAGAAAGGCAGAAGCTGTTCAACGGAATGCTCGGTGATCTTAAGGACAAAACAAGGATCGAAGTGGATCAGAAGGTGTTGTCGGACGGGCGATAACGGAAAAGGCGGTCCGATGGCACAGATCTCAAAGGGAGGATGAAGATGAGGACGGTTAAGTTATTCGTAAAAACACTGCATGCGGCGTTGTTTTTGTCGTTTTTGACGCTGTCGGCCGCCGCGTACGCCGGGGTTGTCGACAAGGTGATAGTCGTGGTGAACGACGAGGTCGTTACACAGCGCGAATTCGACAGAATATTCGAACCGCTCAGCGAGAGCTACGCGGCCAGTTTCAAGGGGGAAGAGCTGGATAGACGGCTTGAAGAGGCGAGGAAAGGCCTTCTGGAACAGCTTATCAACGCCAAGCTTACGGTAAGTATCGCGAAAAAGCAGAACATCAAGGTGGAGCAGAGCGAGGTGCAGGGGAAGATCGACAAGATCAAGGAATATTACAGATCAGAGGAAGATTTTCTGCGGGATCTGAACTCCAAGGGCACGAATCTTTCGGAGTTCGAAAGAGAGATCCAGGACCAGATGCTCGCGCAGAAGCTCGTGGAAAAAGAGATCGCCTCGAAGATAGTGATAACGCCGAAAGAAGTGCAGGACCTGTACCAAAAGAACAAGGACAAGCTGGTGGCGCCTAAAATGGTCAGAGTGCGCGAGATAATGATCAAAAAGCCGGAAGTCACCGGCGATGATGCCGCCAGAAAAAAAATGAAACAGATGATATCGGAGATAAAAAAGGGAAAGGACTTTTCGGAAGTGGCCGGGGAGCAGTCCGAAGGCCCCTTTGCCGCGGAAGGAGGCGACATGGGATACGTGCCGGAAGGTCAGATGTTGCCCGAGATCGACAAGGCCATCTTTTCTCTCAGCAAAGGAGAGATGTCCGAAATGATCGAGACCCCGGTCGGTTACCATGTTTTTCTCGCGGAGGACATACAGGATCCGAGGGCCCTGGAGTTCCAGGAGGTGAGCGATTTTCTCAGAGAACAGCTGTACAAGAAACAGTTCGAAACGAAATTGATAGGGTGGCTTGAGGAAAAAAGAAAGAATGCGTACATCTCCTACAAGTAGACCGCAGATCTTCCTGACGATGGGAGACCCTTCCGGTATAGGTCCGGAGGTCATAATGAAGTCGATGGCAAGCCCGGGGATCGAAGGGCTTGCCATTTTTATTGTAGTGGCGGATGAGGATATCATGTTACGGGCCGCGAAAGGTGTTTACCGCGGCAAAATGGAGGTGCATCGCGTTAAAGGGCCCGGCGATGAGATAATTCCCGCGGAAGACGTCCTGAACATCGTGGACCCGGGACCGCTCCTTAAAGCGAATGAACCGGGGATCCCGAGCGACGAAGGAGCGCGCAAGGCGCTTCACTGTCTTGCGGCTGCCGTGGACCTTATGCGTGGTTCCAACGACAAGACCCCGCGCGCGATCGTTACGGCCCCGCTTAACAAGGAAAGGATAGCCAGGGTCCATCCCGGTTTTATCGGTCATACCGAATATCTGCAGGAGGCTTATTCATCGCCGTTCGTTACCATGGTGCTTATAGGGCAGAAGCTTTGCGTCATTCCCGTAACGAGACATATCCCGCTCAGGGACGTTCCTTCGAAACTTTCAGAAGATCTTATTTTCCGGACGCTATCTCAGGTGATCGAGAACAGGGACATGATATCGGGCAAAAAGGATGCCATTATCGGCGTCGCGGCTCTTAATCCGCATTGCGGCGAGGGGGGCAGGATAGGGACCGAAGAAATAGAAATGATCTCTCCCGCCGTTAAAAGGGCAAAGGCACTTTATGGAAGAGTGGAGGGCCCCGTGTCGGCTGACGTTATATTTTACAAGGCGCTTGAAAAAAAGGTCGATATAGTAGTTGCGATGTATCATGACCAGTGTCTTTCCCCGTTCAAGATGGTGGATTTTGACCGCGGAGTGAACATGACGCTTGGGCTTGGGCACGTGAGGACCTCCCCGGATCATGGCACGGCTTTTGATATAGCCGGTAAGGGGATAGCCGCTCCGGGGTCAATGGAACAGGCCATCAGACTCGCCGTAAGAGCCGTTTCTTTATAAACGACTTACGATTCACGATTCACGTATCCATGGACATTAAACACCTCAAACAATTATGGGAAGAGCGCGGATTCGACCCCCGGAAAGCGCTCGGCCAGAATTTTCTGATAGATAATAACATCAAGGATAAGATAATCGGCTCTCTTGATCTGGACGAGGGGGGCACCGTGATCGAGATAGGCCCGGGTTTCGGCATGATGACCTTCGAGCTGGCTGAAAGATGCGGGAGGCTCATTGCCGTGGATAAGGATGCGAGGATATGCGGGGTAATGTCCGATTTGTGCAAGGATGCCGGCAATATAACGCTGATCAACGCGGACATACTGGAAGTGGACATAGGCGCTTTTGCCGAGGGGCATCGACGGCTGACCGTTTACGGCAACATCCCTTACAGCATCTCCACTCCCATAATCGAGAAACTGATAGAGACGAGGCGGCGCATAGGCAGCGTTTACATGGTCATCCAGGAAGAGCTTGCCGCGAGGATAGCCGCCTCGCCGGGGGGTAAGGACTTCGGATCCCTTACATGTTTTGTCCAGTTCTACGCCGGAGTGAAAAAACTTTTCAGGATAAGCCGAAACTGTTTTTACCCGAGGCCCAAGGTCGATTCGTGCTTTTTGAGGCTCGAAATGCTGGATAGGCCCAGTGTCGAGGTCTCCGACGAGCAGTTCATGTTCAGGGTAATAAGAAAGGCCTTTTCGCAGAGAAGGAAAAAGGCCGTAAATCCTCTTTCCGACGGGAGTTTCGGGCGGATGAACAAGGAAGCGTGGGAGGAGATGTTCGTCTCATGCGGCATAGATCCCGCCAGCAGGGCCGAAGCGTTGGCGCTTTCGGATTACGCGAAGCTCGCCGACGCGGTGAAGGAAAAGTTGGGCGATAATGAGCTGTGAGCCCTGATGCTTGAGAACCCACGACCCGTCACTCGTTACGCGTCACCCGTCACGGAGCTTATGGCCCCTAAGTTATATTGACTTTTAAATTATATTATGTTAGTTTAAGTCAACATGGGGAAAAATCTCAGCGAAAAAACCATAACCGAGGATGTGGTTCGTTACGTGGCTAAGCTTTCACGCCTGGAACTTGACGAGAAACAAGTGGCAAGTTTCCAGGATCAGCTTTCAGCCATACTTGACTATATCGCGCAGCTGAAAGAGGTTGACACGGAGAACGTCCGTCCGACGACGCACGTTCTTGCTTCGATGAAGAACGTTTTCAGGGAAGACGGGCCCGGAAAGTCGCTTTCTCCCGAAGAATCCCTCGGCAACGCGCCCGCTAAACACGGTAACTTCTTCAAGGTTCCCAAAATAATCAAGAACGCATAGGATGGAAGATTTTCTGTCGGGTATAGATAACTATAAAAGCTGGCTCAAGGAGCAGGGCGGTTCATTGTCCGGAGCGGCCGATACCCTTATAAAGAGGATATCGGAAACGGACAAGGGTATACACGCTTTCATAAGGGTTGAGAAGGAAAGCGTGAAAAGACAATGCTCCGGTCTTGAGGGCCGGCGCGGCGAGGGGCGTTTATGGGGGGTGCCCATTGCCGTTAAGAACAATATCTGCGTGAAGGGAGAGCTTACGACCTGCGCGTCGCGCATACTTGACGGGTTCAGGCCGCCTTACAATGCAACTGTGATAGAAAAACTTTTTGCGGAAGGCGCTCTTCTTTTCCCGGGCGCCAACATGGACGAATTCGCTTTCGGATCTTCATGCGAGACCTCGTATTACGGTCCGACGAAGAACCCCTGGGACCTGTCGCGTATCCCGGGAGGGTCAAGTGGCGGGTCGGCGGCTGCGGTCGCGAGTGGAGAAGTGGTCGCTGCGCTTGGATCCGATACGGGCGGTTCGATCCGGCAGCCCGCCGCCTTGTGCGGCGTCGTGGGGTTCAAGCCCACCTACGGCCGAGTTTCCCGTTACGGGCTTATCGCGTTCGCTTCAAGCCTTGATCAAATAGGTCCCATAACCCGCAACGTGTCCGACTGCGCGTTGCTTCTTGAGGTCATATCAGGTCACGACGAGAAGGACTCAACGTCCGTTGACAGGGGGGTGCCGCGTTATTCGGAAAGTCTTTTCAAGGAAATAAGCGGAATGACGATCGGCATACCGAAGGAATATTTCAGCGAAGGGATCGATGAGGATGTCGAGCGGAAGGTAAGGGACGCGATAGATGTTTTCGAGGGATTGGGGGCGAAGACGGTCGATATCTCGCTGCCGCACACCAGATACGCGGTCAGCTGCTATTACATCATAGCCCCGGCGGAAGCCAGCTCGAATCTGGCAAGATACGACGGCGTGCATTACGGGTACCGTAGTCCGAATGCTGACGACATAATAGAGATGTATATAAATTCGAGGAATGAAGGGTTCGGAGCGGAAGCCAAAAGACGCATACTTCTGGGGACCTATTCCTTGAGCAGCGGTTATTACGAAGCCTATTATCTGAAGGCGCTGAAGGTAAGGACGAAGATAGCCGAAGATTTTCATAAAGCATTTAAATCCTGTGATTGTATACTGACGCCAACGTCGCCCACGACGGCTTTCAGGGTGGGGGAACGCGTGGACGATCCGCTCAAGATGTATCTTTCGGACGTATTTACTATACCGGCCAATCTCGCGGGACTGCCGGCGATCTCGGTGCCGTGCGGCATGGGCGAGGACGGTTTGCCCGTAGGTCTTCAGCTTATGGCGCCACCGTTCGGCGAAGATGCTATTATAAAGGCGGCGCACGCTTTCGAGAGAAGCACGGAGTACCATAAGGCGTTCAGCGGGGGCAGGGCGCAGGGGTAAAGGTTGAGGGTTGTGTTATGTGTCAAGTGTCATGTGTCATGTTTGTGATCATAACACATGACACAGGATTCGGACGGCAGACGACGAAACATGAGCAGCGAATACGAAACAGTGATAGGTCTTGAGGTGCACGTTCAGCTCGCGACTAAAACCAAGGCTTTCTGCGGGTGCAGCACCACTTTCGGGGCGGAACCGAACACGCAGGTTTGCCCGGTGTGTCTCGGCCTGCCGGGGGTGCTGCCGGTCTACAACAGGAAGGCGTTTGAATATGCCGTAAAGGTCGCTATAGCCCTCGATTGCGATATACAAAAGATCGTGAAATTCGACCGTAAGAACTATTATTATCCGGATCTGCCCAAGAACTACCAGATAAGCCAGTATGATATGCCCCTGGCGTATAACGGCAAAATTACGATCACCGATGAAGACGCGGGATCCCTGGATGTCGGGATAACGCGCGCTCATCTCGAAGAGGACGCGGGAAAACTGCTTCATGACGAAAAATACGATTTCAGCTACGTGGATCTCAACCGCACGGGGACTCCCCTGCTTGAAATAGTTTCGGAGCCGGACATGCGCTCGCCGGAACAGGCGTACAGGTATCTCGTGGCTTTGAAGCGGACCATAGAATACCTGGGCGTTTCTGATTGCAATATGGAAGAAGGCAGCCTTCGCTGTGACGCGAACATATCCATCAGAAAAAAGGGGGCTAAAGAGCTGGGGAGCAAAGTGGAGATAAAGAACCTTAATTCTTTCAAGGCGGTCAGGGATGCCCTCGGTTTTGAAGAGTCGAGACAGGAAGAGGTTCTTGAAGAAGGGGGCAGGATAATCCAGGAGACCAGGCTATGGAACGCGGACAGGAACCTGACGGAATCCATGAGGAGCAAAGAAGAGGCGCAGGACTACAGGTATTTTCCCGAACCGGATCTGGTGCCCTTCGAGGTGGATCCCGGCATGGTGGGAGAAGCGCGCAAGACCATGCCGGAACTCCCGGCCGAGAAGGAAAAACGCTTCGGACAGCAGTATAAACTCGGGGGTAAGGACATCGAGGTCCTGATATTGGAGAGAGGGATAGCGGATTTTTTTGAAGAAATGATCGGAAAAGGCGTTGAACCGCAGGAAGCCTGCAACTGGGTTAAGGGCGAGATCATGATGGAAATGAATGAACGGGGGGTCGACATAAAGGGGCTTGCGATAACTCCCGGACGGGCCGCGGACATAGTTTCTATGGTGCAAAGCGGCAAGATAAGCCGGCTTGTCGGGAAGGACGTGCTGAAGGAATGCATCGACACGGAAAAAGATCCCGAGATCATTGTTAAGGAGAAGGGCCTGGAGCAGGTTTCGGACGAAGGCGAGTTGGAGAGCATAGCAGTCAAAGTGATAGCGGAGAACGGGAGATCGGTAAGCGATTTTAAGAGCGGGAAAGAGAACGCGTTGAGTTTTCTCGTGGGGCAGGTGATGCGCCGGACCAAGGGCAAGGCCAATCCCAGGCTTGCCGGGGAGATACTGAGAAAAAAACTTGAAGAGCAGGGTTAAGCGGTAAGCGTTAGGGGACAAGCGTTAAGGCTTTTCTTATCCCTTACCCCTTATACCTTTAACCCTTAAAAAAGGGGACGACATGTCAAAAAGATCAAAAACCTTGATCGTTCTTTTGCTGATGTTCGCCGCGGTTTTTACGGTGATCACCGTACGGGCGCAAGAGGAAGGCAGCATAATCGATAACACGAAAGAGCTGTTCAAGGAGATACAGCTTTTCGCGGACTCCATAACCCTTATCAGCACGGATTACGTGGAGCCGGTGAAGGTTAAGGACCTGGTTTACGGGGCGGTGAGGGGCATGATGGACACCCTGGACGGGTACAGCCAGTTCCTTGACCCGGAAAGCTTCAGGGAGATCACCGAGGAAACAAAAGGAGAGTTCGGCGGCATAGGCATAGAGGTCGGTGTCAGGGAGGGCGTATTAACGGTGATCGCGCCTATAGAAGGCACGCCCGGCTACGAGGCGGGTTTTCAGTCCGGCGACAAGATAGTCAAGATAGATGACGAGGTTACAAGGGACATGACGCTCGACGGCGCGGTTAAAAAACTGCGCGGGGAACCGGGGACCAGGGTTAAGCTTACCGTTATACGGGAAGACGTCGATGAGCTTTTGGAGTTCGACGTGACGCGGGCCATAATAAAACTTAAAAGCATAAGCAAGGCCGTTATCGTCGGAGAAGATATCGCCTGCATACAGATCGAGGAGTTCCAGGAAAGGACGGCCAGAGACCTCAGGACGATCATCAAGGACCTCAGGAAAGAAGGCGCGAAAAGCCTGATAATAGACGTCAGGAACAATCCGGGGGGCTTGCTGGATGCCGCGGTGGAGACATCCGACCATTTCCTGGAGCCCGGTACGCTGGTGGTTTACACGGAAGGAAGGGACCCGAAAAAGCGCATGGATTTCAAGGCGAAAAAGAAACCGGAGTTTGAGGACATGGACCTTGTGGTGCTCGTTAACAAAGGATCGGCCAGCGCCGCGGAGATATTCGCCGGGGCGATAATGGACAACAAGCGGGGGCTGGTGGTCGGAGAGACCACTTTCGGCAAGGGTTCCGTCCAGACCGTTATACCCCTCAAGGATAAATCGGCCCTGCGCCTTACCACGGCGGGATATTTCACCCCGTCGGGTAAATGCATAAGGGAAAAAGGTATCGAGCCGAGCATATACGTGAAGAGGCAGAGTGGCGCGGAAAGGGAAAAAGAAAAAAAAGAGGATCTGGAGGAAAAGAAGGAAAAGGTTTTCAGCAAGCTGAAGAGCGATAAAGAAAAGAAGCAAAAAGAAGAGGCGGAAGGAAAAGAGGGCGAAAAGCTGTTGAAGGGCGACAACCAGTTGCAGGCGGCCGTGAACATAATCAAGGGGATACGTATCCTGGAAGATTACAAAGCGGCTCGCCCCGAAGAAGCGCAGGCCGCGGCGGGAGAAGGGACATGACGGGGAAAAACGTCGATGGCATCTTCGATCGGGAGGCCAGAGGATGGAGCAGGTAAAACGTTACGGGTTGATACTGATCGCGGTGTTCATAGTGGTCCTGGCGGCCGTTTGTTTTCGGTCCGCATACCGTCCACCCGCGGATAGAGAAGAAAAGGCGAAGGTCGGGATCGTCGAAGAGGCCGTCAAAGCTCCGGCCATCGCCCTGGTCATAGATGACATGGGGTATAACAAGAAAAACTTCAAGGATATAAAGGATATAGACGTTCCCTTAACGCTGGCTGTTCTGCCTAATGCCCCGCATTCAAGGGCTGCTTGCTCGTTCGCGGATAACAATCATCTCGAGGTTATCCTTCACATGCCGATGGAGCCGGAGAACGAGGAAGAGAAAGTGGAAAAAGACACAATAGGGTCCCGCATGGACCACGAGGAGGTCAGGGCGGCCATTGATAAGGCGTTCCAGGCCGTTCCGTCCGCGAAAGGCATGAACAACCACATGGGATCAAAAGCCACCAGGGACGAAGACCTCATGATGGTGGTAATGACGGAACTCGGTAAAAAGGATATGTTCTTTTTAGACAGCCGGACTTGTCGGGGGACGGCGTGCATGAAGGCGGCTCGAAAAGCCGGGATACCTTTCGCCGGCCGGGACATCTTCATCGATAACCGCCTGGACGGAGGATATATCAGGGAACAGCTTAAAAGGGCCGAGAAGATAGCGCGCGAGAACGGGGAAGCGGTGGCGATAGGACATGATCGCGTCCTGACTGTCCAGGTCCTGAAGGAGGCCGTGCCTGAGATGAAGAAGAACGGTATACGGTTCGTGTTTCTTTCGGAGATAGTGAAGAAGCAGTGACGCGGATTGGGCTTGGGGCAAGGAGCACGGGGTTAGGGTGTTTCGTCGTTCGTGGTACGGATATCGTGTTGCGCCTTGCAATGACTGAAACATTCCCGAAATTCGAACGACGAACGACGAACGACGGACGACGAGTAACGAGGCTAAAGGCGAAAGGCTAAAGG
>CAZMEZ010000020.1:0-1009 GCA_964565425.1 uncultured Planctomycetia bacterium
CACCATTATGGCCAGGGGCACCCAGGGCACTATTCTCTTGTCGAGATAAGCCCCGGCGAAGACCGCGATGGCGGCGACCGGCACCATGTTCGGCGCGTGCGGCAATAACCTTGCCATGAAACCGACAACTATCAGAATATAAGCGATCATGTCGTCTCCTTTTTTTAGGGACATCGCCCTATTTTCAATAAAAAATAGGGCGATGTCCCTACTATAATAGTCAATAAAACCTTATAAGTCAAATCCGGCGCCACCGCTATGACGAGATCCCCATGAAACCCCTGCCCGCGAGAACCAGTCCGGTCACGATCAGCCCCGCTATCGCGACCCCCAGCATTATCGAGATAAAGGCGTAACGGAACCTTATCTTAAAGAGCGTGGCAGCCACGCACCCCGTCCATGCACCCGTAACAGGCAAAGGTATGGCAACGAACAGTATAAGCCCCAGCGCCTCGAACTTCTCGACGAGAGTCGCTTTCCTCCTGGTCCGCTCGAACAACCAGTCAAAGAACCGCTCGAAGAACTTGATATGGCGCAACCGGTCCGAAACGGGCTGCAGCAGGAACAGGAGCGGAACCACGGGTATAAGGTTGCCCGCGAACGCCAATATGTATGTTTTGACCGGGGAGAACCCCATCGAAATACCGAGCGGTATCGCGCCTCTCAGTTCCGACACGGGCAGCGCGGCAAGCGCCACTACGGCCACTTCCTTATTGAACGCCACGAGAGTATTTGTTAATTGCTCGATCATATTTTTTCGTCGTTCGTCGTTCGAATTTCGCGTCACGCGTCACCCGGCTACACCTCTTCCTTCCATCCATCCTCGCCCACGAGAGGGACGAACACACAGCCACAAACGTCTTTACTCGTAAAATTATCACCTTCGCGAGTCACCACGACCAGCATCTGCCGGTACAGGTGCCCCACCGGTATCACCAGCCTGCCGCCGCCGGCAAGCTGTTTTTTGAGCGCTTCCGGCACGTACGGCGCGGCTGCCGTAACTATTATC
>CAZMEZ010000020.1:1019-4724 GCA_964565425.1 uncultured Planctomycetia bacterium
TGCTCCTGCCATCCAAGGGTGCCGTCATTGTTACTGAAATATATATTCCCGTATCCGAGTTCTTTCAGCGTATGCTCGGCTCTTTTGATCAGTTCGATATCCCGCTCGACGGTATAGACCTCTTTGCATATCTCCGCCAGTATCGCCGCCTGGTACCCGCTGCCCGTGCCTATCTCAAGGACCTTCTCCCCGCCTTTAAGGCCGAGGCATTCCGTCATGAGCGCCACCATGTACGGCTGGGAGATCGTCTGTCCGCGGCCTATCGGCAAAGGCCTGTCGGCGTACGAGGCGACATCAAAAGGACCGGGAACAAAACTATGCCTGGGAACTTTCCCGAACGCCTTCAGGACCAGAGGGTCCCTTATCCCCCGAGCCGCGATCTGCTCGTCTATCATTCGTTTTCTCTGCGCTTCGAACTTCATCGGAATAGAGGTGATGCGTGAAGATCAACCTAATGAACCTCATAGTGTCATGCACAGGATGTATCTTGGAGATCTCGTCCCCGTAGATCGTCTGTATGGGGGCGGACGCTATCTTCAGGCCCTTCTGGGCGGCCTGTATCAGCATTTCCGACTCAATGTCGTACTTTTCGGAAGTAAGCTTCAGCTTCTCCAGAGATCCCACTTTTAAAAGCCTGAACCCGCACTGGGTATCCGGAATGCGCTGTTTGCATATCCCCGATATCATCCACGACATGAACCTGTTGGTCCAGTACCTGGCCGAGGGCATCGTCTTTGTCTGAAGCATACGGTTGCCGATGACCATGTCCACGTCCCCGCCCCTTGTAGCGCTCATCAGCAACGGGATATCCTCGGGATGATGCTGCCCGTCGGCGTCCATCATTATCATCCATTCAAAATTCATTTTTTGGATAACATGTTTTATCCCCTCCCTGAGGGAGTAACCTTTGCCGAGATTCTGTTTATGGCGCAGCACGATGGCGCCGCTGTCGAGAGCCACGCGTTCGGTGTTGTCGACGGACCCGTCGTCTATGACAAGGACCGTCATGCCCATGAGGACTATGTTCTTGACCACCGCCCCGATGGCGCGCGATTCATTGTATGACGGCATTAATACTATTGTGTTGTCGTTTCTGGATTCCATATTCTTTTGAAAACGTACCACTGGTCGGGATATGCCCGTATGTATTTTTCAAAAATCTTGATGTACCTGGACATAAGTTCCCTGACGTCCTTCTCCATATCACCGGTGGGCTCGCAGATTATCGGCCTCTCAAACGTAAACTTCAGGGAATCGTCTTTTTTCCTCGTAAGCGCGCAAAAGACTATCGGGGCCCCCGTCTTTATCGAAAAGGCCGCGGGTCCTTTCGGCATCAACGCTTTCTTCCCGAAAAAATCAACATACACTCCCCCGGAAGTATAATCCTTGTCCCCGACTATCGCAAGACACTCTTTGCGCTTAAGCGCCTTGAAGCACTCCTTTATCCCCGCGCCTACCGGTATGGACCTGACGTCATTTATACCTCTTTGTTTCACGAAAAAATCGTTTATCCGCTTGTTCTTGTGCGACAGGACCAGGGCGTTCATCGGATACTTGAGCCCGCCGAGCAACGCGGCGCCCAGCTCCCAGCTGCCCAGATGCAGGGAAACAAGAAGCACGCCTTTGTCGCGGCCAAGCATTTCGTCCAGGTGCTCTGTCCCGGAGATCTCTATATGCTTTTCGATATATTCTTCGGTGAACTTTTGGAATTTGAAAAAATCCACCAGATACTTTGAAAAATTCCTGAAAACCGCGCGCACGTGCTTCTTCAGCACCTTATCATCCGTATCCGCGCCAAGGACCACCCGGAGATTATCCTTCAGCTCGACTATATCCCTCTTTGAGAAAAGATAGAACCCCAGCGCCACAAGTTCCCCGACAGCATAGCAGAACCTGATCGGCAGGAACTTCGCGAGAGAAAATCCTATAACATAAAAAGAGTACAGCATCACGCGCCTTCTTCTAACGCGAGCTTCGCGACATCCAGGGCACTGTCCGGCTTGGATAACTTCCGCGCGCTCTCTCTCATCGCCTGAAGCGTGTCCCTGGAATCAAAAAGCTCGTTTACCTTATCATAGACCCTGCTCAGATCTCCGATCTCGACAGCGGCGCCGTTGGCGACCAGAAAATCGGCGTTCCTGCGTTCATGGCCGGGGATGGGGTCCACTATGAGCATGGGCAGTCCCTTGATGAGCGCCTCGGCTGTCGTCATCCCGCCGGGCTTGCTGACGATAACGTCCGATATCTCCATCAGTTCGTCCGTATTGTCGACGAAGGACAGGACCTTCATCCTGTCCGCGCCCTTCCCCCTGTTCAGCCTCTTGAGCCGCGAGAAAAGTTTCTTGTTCGACCCCGTAACTATTATTATCTGGTAGCCGTGCCTGGTGTCGGCGAGAAAGGACCTGGCTATGCGCTCCATCGCCCCCAGCCCCTGGCTGCCTCCCATGATCAGGACCGTGGGCCGTTCTTCATCCAGCCCCAGGCGGCTCTTAAGCTCTGCCTTATCGTGGCGCTCGCGGAATTTCGGATCGACCGGTATGCCCAATGCCCTTATCTTGGCGCGAGGCACTCCCTTCTTTTCAAGGGCCTGCGCTGTTTCTTCCGAGGGGACAACATAATAATCCACTTCCTCGAAAAGCCAGAAAGAATGAGGCGCGTGGTCGGTCAGCACGCCTATGAGTCTTCTCTTGCTGCCGCATGACCGCTTGTAATCAGCCACCATACCGCAAGGCAGCGCCTGAGTGCAATAGATCACATCGGGGGTCTTTTTGTCTACCAGGCGCTTTATCTTCGACATGTTATATTTATGCAGCGCTTCCCTGGCTTTTCTGGTCCTCTTGACCACTTTCGGGTTGTCGTAGATGCGTCCCCATATTTCAGGCCTTTTCTTGATAAGTTCGAGGTAGGTCCTGTTGATTATCTTGCCGAGAACAGGGTTGGTGTAATCAAGAGCGTTGACCATCTCCGTCTCGGCATCTTTTGTCAGCCCCAACAGTCCTTTCTCGATCGCGCTGGCCGCGTGATAATGCCCCGAAAACTTGGAGACGTAAAAAATCAACACCCGCTTCTTCATGCCCCCCAACTCTTGTCTTCCCTTATTATCGCAATAACCTCATCGGTCCTGGCCGTATCGCCCGCCCTTTTCTTTATCCCCGTCAGCACCCCGTCGCAAGGCGCGGGAACATCGAACGCGGCTTTGTCCGTCGCGACCTCGACCAGGTCCTGACCTTCCGCGACCCTTTCACCCTCTTTGACATGCCACAACGTAATGGTCGCTTCTTTAGAATCCTGCGATATGCCTGTTAATCTTATTTCCATGTTTCCGGATGCGAGGCGCGGATCAAGCCCCGGTTTTCTGCATGTTCGCGAAATACGTACGTCTGAATTCCCTCTCAAATTCATCCGCGAAGACCTTTTTGACCTTTTCCATATCCAGCCTGCGCCCAAGACATTTTCTGGCGCTTGTCACCCTTATGTCCTTCTCGCCGCAGGGGCGGATCTTTTCAAAAAGGGCCCTGCTGTTGTTAATGTTGACCGCCGTTCCGTGATAAGTTACCCACTTTTTCACGGCTATTCCCGTAAAAGCTATTTTTAAACCATCCACCCACACGCCCCTTTTCCCGGGACGCCTGTTCGCCGCTACGCCGAGTGAAACAAGAGCCCGAAGGACGGCCTTTTCAAGAAAATCTATATAGGATGAAACAT
>CAZMEZ010000020.1:4734-30718 GCA_964565425.1 uncultured Planctomycetia bacterium
ACATCCCGTTTGAGTTCCCCCAGGTCGATAACGGGATAGATCACAAGCTGCCCGGGCATGTGGCATGTTACCTGGCCGCCCCTCGGGGCATTCACCACGTCGATGCCTCTCGTGATAAAAAAAGAGCGGTCTATGATACTATCCGCTCCGCCGAGCCGGCCGAGAGTGACTACAGGCTCATGCTCCAGGATAATGAGCGTGTCTCCCGTCTCGCCGGCTATCCTCTTGAGTAAAACATCTTCCTGTATCTTTAAAGCTTCTTCGTACCCTATTCTCCCCAGGTCGATGATATTCATATAAGTTTTTGTCGTTTGTCGTCCGTCGTTCGAATTTCGTTCCACGGCATACGAACGACTATCGACGAACGACGATCATACCATTTCATCAAAATTCCCGTGCGACTTAAAATACTCTATCACACCGCCCATCTCCAGGAGCTTCTTCATTACCCTGGGTACCGGTTTTATCTCGATGTTCACGCCTTTCGAGATGTTCTTCACCACGTTCTTTTCCAGATCCAGTTCGAGTTCGTCCAGGTCGTCTATGTAGTTGGTCTCGCACTCCACCAGACACAGGCCCACATTGAACGCGTTGCGGTAGAATATCCTGGCGAAACTTTTAGCTATAACGGCGCGTAAGCCACACGCCTTGAGCGCGACGGGGGCTTGTTCCCTTGATGAACCGCAGCCAAAATTTTCGCCGGCCACCAGGAAATCGCCGGGCTTCACCTTTTTGTAGAACCCTTCTTCGAGATCTTCAAAAATATGTTTGGCCAGCTCTTTCTCGTCCTGTATCTTGAACTTATATCTTCCGGAAATGATGTAATCGGTGTTTATATCATTCTGTATCTTGAGCCTGCGCGCATACGCCATTTCTTGCTCCTTGCATTAATTGATCAGGTCGTCCGTCGTTCGTCGTGCGAATTTCGTTTTACGAAATACGAACGACTATCGACGAACGACAAAACTACAACCGCCTCTTATGTTCCCTCGGGTCCGCGATCTTTCCTTCAAGCGCCGTAGCCGCGCAGGTCGCCGGGCTTGCCAGGTAGATCTCGGCATTCGGATTGCCCATGCGACCCTTGAAATTCCTGTTCGCCGTCGATAGCGCCCTTTCCCCATCGGCAAGAACACCCTGATGCGTGCCGACACAGGCTCCGCACCCGGGGTTATTGACCACGGCACCGGCCTCTATGAATATCTCGACGTAACCTTTCCGCAAAGCGTCAAGATATATCTTCCTCGAAGCGGGCGTTACGAACACTTTCATCCCGGGGGCGATCTTCCTGCCTTTCAGTATCTTTGCGGCTATCTCGAGATCCTCCAGCCTCCCGTTCGTGCATGTCCCGATATTGACGACATCCACCGCTTCCCCCTCAATTTCCTCGACGCCGCAAACATTATCAACGGTGTGGGGCCTGGCCACCTGCGGAGATAATTCGGAAAGGGCGTATTCCCTTGTCTCGATGTATCGCGCGTCTTCGTCGGCTTCGACCGGGCGCGGTTCCCTTGCCGAATGTTTCTTTATCCAATCCAGGGTCTTCCGGTCAGCCTTCATGAGCCCGCATTTCGCGCCCATCTCCACCGCCATGTTCGATATAGTCATCCGCGCGTCCACGCTCAGCGCATCGATGATACCGCCGTAAAATTCAACCGCCCTGTAGGTCGCTCCATCAGCGCCGGTATCACCGATCAGAAAAAGTATCACATCCTTCGAATAAACACCCTTGGGGAGCTTACCGTTGACCGTTATCTTCATCGTTTCCGGGACCTTGAACCAGTTCTTGCCGCTTGCCAGCGTTATTGCCAGGTCCGTGGAACCGACACCCGTGGAGAGGGCATTAAGAGCCCCGTAAGTGCACGTGTGCGAATCCGCTCCCAGGACCAGGTCTCCGCACGTCACGTATCCTGTCTCGGGAACCAGCTGGTGGCATACTCCCTCGCCTACGTCAAAGACCCGGACACTGTGTTCCCGTCCGAAACCCCTTATCTTATCATGGATCGTCGAAACACCGATATTGGGACTCGGAGAGGAATGGTCTATCACCATGCAGAACCTTTCCTTGTTGAACACGTGATCGACCCCGAGTTTTCGAAAGCTATCGATTATGATGCCGCTCGTTCCGTCCTGCCCGAAACAGAAGTCCACGCTGGCGATAACGATATCTCCGGCCCTTGCGCGCTTGCCCGAATGTTCGGACAGTATCTTTTCAGCTATTGTTTGCCTCATCTTGTCGCCCCTTTAGTGCCGTGTTATGTGTCATGTGTTATGTGTGCGGGAAAAGCGCTTTTCATGACACTTGACACATAACACATTGCACAAACGTCTCTCTACAGTCCCTTAACCCATTCCCTGATCCTCGCGACGCCCTCCTCTATAGTCTCCGGGTCTGTCGCGAAACTTATGCGTATGGATCGATCGTCGCCGAAAGGAGCGCCCGGTATTACCGCGACCTTCTTTTCTTCCAGGAGCCTTTGCGAGAACGTGAGCGAATCCATGCCGCATTTCGAAACATCGCAGAACATGTAAAAAGCCCCTTCCGGCGTGAACGGTTTTATCGTCTCGATCCCCTGCAGGCTCTTTAAAAGAACGTCCCGTCTTTCCTGGAAAAGGCGCCGGTTTTTCTTCATTTCCGCTCCCAGGTCGGTTGAAAGCGCGCATTCCGCGGCCGACTGGCTGATCGAACACGGGTTCGAGGTCGCGTGGCTCTGGATCGTAGAGGCCATGCTCGCCATGGTCTTATCTCCGGCCATGTACCCTATCCTCCAGCCGGTCATGGAGCAGCTCTTGGAGAGACCGTTCACCACGACCGTCAGCGCTTTCATTTCCTGCGACAGGGACGCGATCGAGACGTGTGCTTTTCCATCGAAAATTATCTTTTCGTAGATCTCGTCGCTTATGACAACGATCCCTTTTGATACGCAGATATCCGCTATCTTTGCCAGTTCACTCTTTTCATAGACCACCCCGGCGGGATTCGAAGGACTGTTAAGTATAAGCGCTCTGGTCTTATCCGTCAAAGCGCTCCTGAGATCTTGGGGGGTAAGCTTGAAGGAGTTTTCTTCCTTCGTGGTGATAACCCTGGGAACACCTCCGGCCAGTTTGACCATTTCGGGATAACTTAGCCAATAAGGGCTGATGATAAGGACCTCGTCGCCGGGATTGCACATCACCTGGAGGATATTGTAAAGCGAATGTTTTGCCCCGTTCGAGACTACTATCTGGTCTATATTATAGTTTAACCCGTTATCAGACTTCAGCTTACGGCAGATAAGCTCTTTTAGCTCCTTGGTCCCGCTCGCGGGAGTGTATTTGGTCTTGCCGTCACGGATGGCTTTTATAGCGGCCTCTTTAATGACCTGAGGGGTATCAAAATCAGGCTCTCCCGCCGCAAGTATGATAACATCGGCTCCGTCCTGCACCATGGCCTTGGCCCTGGAGGTGATCGCAAGGGTCGCGGACGGCTGCACCATTTTGATCTTTTCGGAAAAAAGCATGACATCCCCCTTTGCCATATAATTTATGTTTATATGTTACCCGCTATGAACAAATTAAAATATCACAATATTCTTTATAATACAAGGGGTAAAATTTGAAGCATAATAAGGAGAATTCCGGGCGTTGCCCGCCATCCGGCAGACATTACGATGAGGACCTGGACGCCCTAAAGGACCTTTATTTGAATGGGATGGTACAAAACCATGCTCGCGTCCTTTTTAACGCGTATCTTGCCGGTAATGAGCACGGTCTTGCCCTTGTAATCGACGTCGGAACGGATCCCTTCCCTCTCGAAAAAGGCCAGATTCCGGCTATATATGACCGCCGTGAACCGCCTTCCCTCCACCCCGGCGAAATCCAGGACAAGTTCGTTCCATTTTTTCGTGATCTCCACGACCGTGCCGCGCACTTCACAGATCTCGCCATCATGCGCGAAAGCTTCTTCGGGGCTTATGGTCCTGATATCGCCCCACACTCCCCGCTTATGCGTCCGCGCGTACCGCTGCGCCGCAATAAGACGGCCCATGTGCTTCTCGTTAGGCGGCAGGATAAGGATGGTCCCATACCCTTGTCTCAGTATCTCCTCGTTCAGCATCAGGTCATCCACGTAGACATAGGCGAGCCATCGCCCGTATTTGTCCTCCCTGTCCGCGTCGAACTCCAG
This sequence comes from uncultured Planctomycetia bacterium, assembly GCA_964565425.1. Classification (GTDB taxonomy): domain Bacteria; phylum Omnitrophota; class Gorgyraeia; order Tantalellales; family Tantalellaceae; genus CAZMEZ01. The sequence continues at coordinate 8,897 of CAZMEZ010000020.1, forward strand.
CCGCGCCCTTTTGCCCAGGACAATAGACCGGTTATATTTTTTGGCCTCCATGCCGAATTTCTCGGGAGAGAACATCCAACTCCCGTCCTTACGGACCATTGTCTCCGGCGTATCGACTCCTATGTACCGGACACGCCGGCCGCCCTTGACTTCTATCGTATCCCCATCGATCACGCGGGCAACAGTGCAATCCAGAAAGGATTCGCGGTATCCGGAAGATCTCTCAGCGTGCCCGGCGACCGATACCGGCATTATTGACAATAAAACGGTTATATAGACGGCTTGCTTCGCCCTCAACTCAGGCCTTTCCCTTGCGTGAGCCTCCCGGCATGAACATCTTTGCCGAAGGACACATCTCTTTTAGCGGACATTCCGGACAAAGGGGCTTTCTCGCGTCGCACTTACTGCGGCCGTGCTCGATAAGAAGGTTTGAGACATGCCCCCATATCTTTTTGTCAAAAAGCCCCATGAGGTCCCGTTCGATCTTAACGGGGTCGTCGTTCTTCGTAAGCCCCAGCCTGCCGCTCACCCGGCGCACATGCGTATCCACGGCAATGCCCTCGTTCTTCCCGTACGCGTGGAAAAGCACTATATTGGCGGTTTTCCGGGCCACTCCCGGGAGCGCGATAAGCTCATCCATGGCATCCGGCACTTTCCCGCCGTGTTCTTTCGAGATCTTCCGCGCGGCGGCCATTATGTTTTTGGCTTTATTCTTGTAAAATCCCGTTGATCTGATCTCTTTTTCAAGGTCCGCTTGTTTTGCGTTCGAGTAATCCCCCGCGTTCTTGTATTTTTTAAAAAGCGTTTTCGTAACTATGTTCACCCGCCTGTCCGTACATTGCGCCGATAATATGGTCGCCACCAGAAGCTGCAAGGGGTCTTTGTGTTCGATCGCCGTGGTAACGCCGGGGTATTCTTTATTCAGGATATCGTATATCTTCTTCGCCCTCTTCTTGTCCATCTTTCCTCCGCGAATATTTCAAGGCTCAAAGCGCAAGGTAGAGCACCAGCCACCAGACGTAAAGTCACAGGTCAGTCGTTCGTCGTTCGAATTTCGTATTGCGTTTTGCAATAAGCACCGACAATCCCGCAATTCGAACGACGATCGACGAACGACGGAAACACACCCGTCACACGTCACTATTTCCTCCTGAACATCTTCTCCATCTCGACCCTCGCTATCCTCACCATCGTCGGCCTTCCGTGAGGACACGTAAACGGAAGCTCGCAGTTCTCCAGCTGTCCGAGGAGGGCTCTCATCTCATCGGCATTCAATCTGTCCCCCGCTTTTATCGCCGCGCGGCATGACGTTGTTTTTATCAATTCTTCCTTGCGGTCTATCCGGGCAAGATCGCACGCGGCAATATCCCCAAGAACATCCGTTATCACGGTTCGCATATCGCGGTCTCTCAGGATCGCCGGAGAAGCCTGCACGATGAAGGACCTGTCGCCGAAGGGCTCGATCTCGAACCCGAGTTCGTTGAAGTCATCCGCCAGTTTGGTCATGATAAGCGCTTCCGCGGCCGCCAGATCTATCCGGACAGGAAAAAGCAGGTTTTGTTTTTCAACGGGCCTTTCCCCTGATGATCGGCTAAACACCTCATAAAGGACCCTTTCGTGCGCGGCATGCTGGTCCGTTATAACGATCCCTTCCTCCTCTATCTGGACTATGTAGCAACCGCCTACCTGGAACAGGTCTTTTCCGGTCGCGTCTCCGGCCTCTTTGCGGACACCGCCCCCCGTCAAACCCGCGCCTTCGAGATCATCCCACATGGTCTGCGCGCGCCCGTGGAGGCGGCTGCCGCTTTCGACCCCGTATGAAAATTCCGTCTGGACATCCGGAAATCCTGAAAAATCAGGCATTTCAGGACCATGAGTGTCCGGGGCGGCCGCGGGGGCCGCCGTATCGCGCCGGAGTTCGTCGAACTTTTCCCTTATCGCCCTCCTGACGAAATCCTTGACGTGCTTTTCGTCATCGAACTTGACTTCCAGTTTTGTCGGGTGGACATTGACATCGACAGTTGCCGGTTCGACTGTCAAGAAAAGAACAGCGGATGGATATCTCCCCCTTTCGAGCATGCTGCTGTAAGCGACATAGATCGCTTCATTCAGGGCCCTGCTCCTGACAAACCTTCCGTTCACGTAAAAGAGCTGCCCTCTCCTGTCTTTCCTCGTGCTCGAGGGACGGCTGACATAGCCGGATATCCTGTATTTTTCTGCCTGGCCGGATATCTCGACCATGTGGTCCGCGAAATCGCCCCCCAGGACCAGCCTTACCCTCTCGGCAATATCCATGCCATTCGTCGCGTGCAGCAGACACCTGTTCTCGTGCGTCAATCGAAATTCCATCTCCGGATAAGCGATCATGAACCTTCCCACGACGCTGACTATCTCGGCAAGCTCCGTCGAATCTCTCTTCAGGAACTTACGCCTTGCCGGAACGTTATAAAAAAGATTTCTTACCTCGACGGTCGTGCCCCTGGCGCGTCCCGCGGGCCGCGCTTTAAGTATTTCCCCGCTTTCAAGATACAAGTGCGTTCCGGGATCCGATCGGGAAGAGCTTATAATATCCATGTGCGATACCGCCGCTATGCTGGCCAGGGCCTCCCCTCGAAAGCCCAGCGTCGCTATCCGTTCCAGGTCCTCAATCCCGCCGATCTTGCTCGTAGCGTGCCTCTGGCAGGCGGTCTTAGCGTCATCGGGATCCATGCCTTCACCGTTATCCGCTACCCGTATAAGCGCCTGTCCGGCGCCCCGGACCTCGATCTCCACGCTGCCGGCACCGGCATCTATGGAATTCTCGACCAGCTCTTTGACAACGGAAGCGGGCCGCTCCACCACTTCCCCGGCCGATATCTTGCCTATAACGTCTTCAGCCAGAACGTGTATTTTGTTCATGGTCATTCCCCTGAATAATAATTTCAAAATCCAAATGCCAAAATCCAAATTAAGTCCCAAACCCCAATATCAAATCATTTGACATTTGTCATTGATTTGAGATTTGGGTTTTGTCATTTGCCATTATCCATCACTTCTTTCCTCAACTCCTCGAGCCTCTTAAGCGCCTCCACCGGCGTCAGGTTGTCGACATCGATCTTCCGTATCTTATCCAATACCGCATGGCCCCGGTAAGGCGTTTCAAAAAAATCCAGCTGTTTCTCCGCGGACATTTCCTCCGAAAAACGCGATCGTATGTTACCGAGAAGCGAATCCCTCTGCAGGTTGTCCAGGATCTCCCGCGCGCGGTCTACGACCGATCCGGGCATGCCGGCCAGTTTGGCGACATGAATGCCGAAACTTTCGTCACAACTTCCTTCTTTGGCTTTGTAAAGGAACGCTATCTCTTCGCCCCATTCCTTGACCGCGAGATGGTAATTCTTTACACCCTGCATTATTCCCGAAAGTTCGGTAAGTTCGTGATAATGCGTCGCGAACATCGCTTTAGCGCCCCTTCTCCGGTGATGTATGAATTCCACGACCGCCCAGGCGATGGACACGCCGTCAAAAGTGCTCGTGCCCCTGCCGATCTCATCAAGTATAATGAGACTCCGCTCTGTGGCGTTATTGAGTATATTGGCCGTTTCGAGCATCTCCACCATGAAGGTGCTCATGCCCCTGTAAAGACGGTCGGAAGCGCCTACACGCGTGAATATGCGGTCTACAACGCCTATCTCGGCTTCTTTAGCGGGCACAAAGCTCCCCATCTGCGCCATTATGGTTATGAGCGCTACCTGCCGTATAAAGGTCGATTTCCCGGCCATGTTGGAACCGGTTATGATAAAGATCCTGCTATCCGTATCGTCCATTTCAACGTCATTGGGAACGAACTCTTTATCTTTCAGTATTTTTTCCAGGACCGGATGGCGTCCTTCCCTGACGCGCAGCACGTTCTCCCCGGTAACAGCGGGACGCGCATAACTGTTCTTGGCCGCCACTTCCGCGAGGTTGGAAAAAAGATCAAGCTCGGCCACGAGGTCCGAGGTTTTTTTAAGGCGCTCTATCTCTCCTCCCACCTTATCCCTTAAACGGCAGAATATCTCGTACTCAAGGCTCCTTATGCGGTCCTGGGCTCCTATTATTTTCGCTTCCTGGTCCTTGAGACCCTGCGTAATGAACCTCTCGCCGTTCACCAGCGTCTGCTTCCGGATATAATCCTGCGGTACGTTCTTAAGATTCGCCTTTGTGATCTCTATGTAGTATCCAAAGACCTTGTTATACCCCACTTTCAGTGAACTTATGCCGGTCCTTTCTATCTCTTTCTTTTGGAGAGCCGCGACCCAGTCCCTGCCGCTTGTGACAAGCCCCCTGAGCTCATCCACCTGAGGATCATACCCGGTCCTTATCAGGTTTCCTTCCTTCAGAGTACCAGGCGGATCTTCCGCCAAACAGCTATCGATCCACTCTACAACGTCTTTGAAATCGTCCAGGTCCCGGGCTGTATCCTTTATGTCCGGGGGCAGATCTCCCGTAAAGGCCTTCTTCAGCTTTCCGACATGCCCAAGGGAGCCGGCCAGGGCTGCCATGTCCCTCGCATTGGCGGAAGAAAGGCTTACCTTGTTGGCAAGACGTTCGACGTCGTATATGTCGTTCAGGTGTTCCCTGACTTTTTTACGCGCAGTCCCATTATCGAAAAAATACTGCACGGCATCCAGCCGTCCCCTTATGGCGCGTATGTCCAAAAGCGGATTAAGGATCGACCTTTTCAGGAGCCGTTTCCCCATAGGCGTTTTCGTAAGGTCCAGGACGTCAAAAAGCGTGTTCTTAGCCGTAAGATCTTCCAGGTTCTGGACGAGTTCGAGATTCCTGTGGGAATTCCTGTCGAGCGACATGAAATGGCTCGAGCTATAGGTCGATATCGCGCCGATATTGCTGAGTCCCGACTTCTGCGTGTTTTTGAGATATTTAAGAAGCGCGCCCGCCGCTCCCACCGCCAGGGTCAGTCCATCGCACCCGAAACCTTCAAGACTCTCAACGAGAAAATGGTTCTTTATCTCCTTGAGCGACAATTCGTAATCGAACATCCAGTCGTCGTTCACGGTTACGGCGCCAAGGCTGACATCGCTTATCTCCTTGAAACATTTGTCTTTTGAAAAGCTCTCGGATATCAGGCATTCCGCCGGCGATATCTTATAAAGCTCCGAGAAAAGATCCTGCCTGCTGTAAAGTTCGGCTACCCGGAATTCACCGGTAGATATGTCCGCGTACGCCAGCCCGCACTCCTCCCCGGCCATATTAAGGGAAAGGATGTAATTATTGACGGATTCATTCAGCGCTGAATCCGCCAAAAAGGTGCCCGGAGTGATTATTTTAGCGATCGCGCGCTTGACGAGTTTTTTACCCGGAGAGGGTTCCTCGACCTGCTCGCAAATAGCCACCTTTTTCCCGTGTTTGACGAGCCTGGCTATGTAGTTATCGGCCGCGTGAAAAGGCACCCCGCACATGGGGGCTTTTTTGCCCTTGCCGGCCTCTCTTGCGGTCAAAGTTATGTGAAGTATGCGGGTGGCCTCTATGGCGTCATCATAGAACATCTCGTAGAAATCGCCCAGCCTGAAGAAGAGCATGGAATCCCTGTTCTCGGATTTTATCTCCAGGTATTGCCTCATCATGGGCGTGAGATCATTCTTCATGGAAAGATCTTTCATAAAAAGATTTTGAACGGGGTTAAAAGATCCTGCTCCGCAATCACCATTATACTATATCGGCGATGGAAATAACAGGCCCAAAACCCTTGTTTTCCGGGGCTTTGGGCCTGTTATCAACTTAACGATTCACGCGCTTATCCCATCGATTTTCTCTGGAATCGCTTGAAAAACCCTCTCTTTGTCACCTTTTTCTGCTCGGTTTTGGCCTTTTCTTTCTTTACGTCCTCGACCGCGTGCTCTTCCTGCTCCTTGATGTCCACTTCGGGAGCAACGTGTCCTTTTTGTTCCTTAGTTTCGCCGGACGGCTCTTTGGGCCCGGCCTTGGCTTTCTTTTTGGATTTTTTCGCCTTTTCCTTGGCCTTCTCTTTTTCCACGCCGAGAAGCTCGTCGTCCGAAATGGTCTTCTTCGTGAGCTCGATTATCGCGCGCTGGGCCCCATCCCCTTTCCGGTTGCCGGCGATCATTATTCTTGTATATCCCCCGGCCACGCCCTTGTAAAGAGGCCCCAGTTCGTCAAACAGGCTCTTTACCACGCTTCTGTCGCAAAGCTTGCCGTAAGCCAGCCTCCGGGCGCTTACGGAGTCCGGGTTATTTTTCGCGAGCGTTATGAGCGGTTCGGCATAAACGCGCAGCGCTTTCGCCTTGGCCTTGGTCGTCTCTATCCTCTGATATGTGAACAGGTCATTTGCCAGGCTCTTGAGAGTGGCTTTCCGCCAGCTGGCTCTCCTGCTCAACCTTCCTCTTTTCTTCCTGTGTCTCATTTATCCAACCTCGTATTTATCTTTGATATTTGATCTTTGATTTTTGATATTTCTTATTCTTCTTCCTCGATCTCCATGCCAAGATGCAGCCCCATCGAAGAAAGCACCGAATTGATCTCGTTCAGCGATTTCTTGCCGAAATTCTTGTACTTCAGCATCTCGGTCTCTTTCTTTTTAACGAGGTCCCCTATCGTGCGTATGTTCGCTTCTGCCAGGCAGTTCGAACTCCTTACCGACAGTTCGAGTTCGGAGATAGGTTTGCCGAATTTTTTCATAAGGTCTTTCTTTTCCTTCGATTCCTCTTCCTCTTCCTCTATCTCCTCGGGCAGCTTGCCTATGCCGGTGAACACGTCCAGGTATCGCTGCAGGATGTTCGCCGCGTAGAGAAGGGTATCCTTCGGCTCCATACTGCCGTTGGTCCATATTTCGAGTATAAGCTTGTCATAGTCGGTAATATGGCCTACCCTGGTGTTCTCCACGTCGATATTAACTCTCTTCACCGGAGAAAAAAGCGAATCGACGGCTATGATCCCCACGGGATCGTCTTCCGATTTGTTCCTTTCAGCGGGAACATATCCCCTTCCCCGCTCGACCTTCATTTCGATCTCTAGTTTCTTGTCCTCAGTCAGCGTGCAGATATGGTGGTCCGGATCCACGATCTCGACGGTCTCATCCGCCTTTATGGCCTTAGCCTTGACCTCCCCCTTCTTGCTCACGTCGAGGAACATCGGTTTCGGGGTCTTAAAATGTGACCTGAGGATAAGGTTCTTTATGTTGAGTATTATCGTCGAAACGTCCTCATAGACCCCTGGGATAGCCCCGAATTCATGCAGGACGCCGTTTACCTTTATCTGCGTCACCGCGGTGCCCTCGATCGACGAAAGCAATACCCTGCGCAGTGAATTGCCAATGGTCACGCCGTAGCCCTTCTCAAAAGGTTCGGCGATTATCTTCCCATAGGTCGGAGTGTACGTGCTTTCATCAAAAACTATCTTTCTGGGCAGCTCAAAATTCTTAAGTTTCATCCCCATCGCGTGTATCCTCCTCTTATAAGAGCCCTTGTCCCGGGCATTTGTTAGCTTTTTAAAGACCCCCCGACCCGGCTTATCAGCCTCGCCCGGGGAAACGTTCGATCCGCAAACTCAGCTTCATTTCATTCGCCGAGCTTGGATCTCACATTATTTCGAATAAAGTTCGACTATAAGGCTCTCTTCTATCTCCATGCCGATATCCTTCTTCGTCGGGAGCCTTTTCACTTTTACGGCCAGGTCTTCGGACGATACCTCTATCCAATCGGGCACTTCCCGGTCTTCGAGCACCTTGGTGGTCTCCTTGAACGCCTTTACCTGCGCGTCTTTACCGACCACCTGCACCTCGTCCCCCACCTTCACGAGATATGACGGGATGTTTACCTTTCGGCCGTTGACCTTGACGAACCTGTGCCCGACGGCCTGGCGGGCTTTCGCCCTGGACTCAGCGAAAGACGCCCGGTAGATCACATTGTCCAGGCGGCATTCCAAAAGCTGCAGCAGCACTTCGCCTGTCGCCCCCTTGGCCTTTTCCGCCTTCTTGAAATAGTTCTTGAACTGCCTCTCGAGAATACCGTATATCCTCTTGGCCTTCTGCTTTTCCCTCAGCTGTATATCGTAGTTTGACGGCTTTCTCCTTCTCATCTGCCCGTGCTGCCCGGGCGCGTATTCCCTCTTTAAAAGGGCGCACTTGTCCGTAGTGCATTTTTGCCCTTTAAGGAATAGCTTTTCTCCCTCCCTCCGGCAAAGCCGGCAGGATGCTGTTGTTCTCCTCGCCATTTATCTCCACTCCTTTTTCGTTTATCGTTTTTCGTTTATCGTTTTTCGTGTCCGAGTGACGAATCACGAAAAACGAACGACGAACGACGGATCTTTACACTCTTCTGCGCTTCCTCGCCCTGCAACCGTTGTGCGGGGAAGGCGTCAGGTCCATAATGCTCTTAACGGCAAGGCCTTCCGCCCTTATGCTCCTGGCCGCGCTCTCCTTGCCGGACCCCGGGCCCCTGACGACGACATCAACTTCCCGCAAGCCGTACGTTTTCGCCTTTCGCACCGCGTCCTTCGCGGCTACGGTGGCCGCGAACGGCGTGGATTTTCTGGACCCCTTGAAGCCGACTATGCCCGGGGAGCTCCAGCAAAGGACTTCGCCTTTACTGTCCGTAACCGTGATTATGGTGTTATTGAAAGTAGCGTGGACGAAGATCTTGCCCTCGGATACCTTTTTTGCGACTTTCTTACGCTTTTTCGTCTTTGGTTTCTGCACTTTTTCCTCTCCTGAAATTATTTTTAGCGTATTATTTTACGTTGCTATCACGCGCCCTGGGGCTTTGCGGCCGCTCTTGCCGCTTTTTCCTTGAACGCGCCCACGGTACGTTTCGGCCCTTTTCTTGTCCTGGCGTTGGTCCTCGTCCTCTGCCCCCTGGCAGGAAGGTTCTTTTTGTGCCTGATCCCCCTGTACGTGCCTATACCCATCAGCCTTTTGATGTTGGAAGTGTGCTGCCTGCGCAGATCGCCCTCCACCTGGAAACTTTCCTGGATGATGTGGGTGATCGTCGTAACTTCCTGCTCATCAAGATCCTTCGCCCTTTTATCCGGGGGGATCCCCGCGTTTTTCAGTATCTGGTTGGATCTCGTCCTGCCGATACCATAGATATAGGTCAAAGCGATCTCTATCCTTTTTTCCTTCGGTATGTCAATTCCCAAAATCCTCGGCATCTCTTCTCCTTATGATTCAGACATCAGACATCTGTCTGTTGTCTGTGGTCTGATGTCTGTAGTCTGAACTATCCCTGCCTCTGCTTATGCTTGGGATCCGCGCAGATAACCCTTACGGCGCCTTTTCTCCTGATTATTTTGCATTTTGAGCAAATCTTTTTTACGCTTGATCTCACCTTCATGATCACTTCTCTCTTTTTACTATTCTTCCCCTGGAAAGATCGTACGGCGACATCTCGACCGTGACCTTATCCCCGGGAACTATCCTTATGAAATACATCCTCATCTTCCCTGAAACATGCGCCAGGACCATGTGCCCGTTATCGAGCTTGACCCTGAACTGGGCGTTCGGCAGCATCTCTACTATCTCGCCGTCCGCGACAATAGGTTCTTCTTTTGGACTCATGTTATTATCTCCGCCTTTTTGCGTCCCACCATGATCGTATCCTCGAAATGGGCGGAAAGCTTCCCGTCCATCGTGACGGCGGTCCATCCGTCGTCGAGCACACGGACCTTTCGCGTCCCACAGTTTATCATCGGCTCAATAGCCAGGAGAAGCCCCTCTTCCAGGAGGGGGCCTTTCCCTTTTTCTCCCCAATTCGGCACTTCCGGCGCTTCGTGAAGATTCGTGCCGATCCCGTGGCCCACGAACATCCTTACTTCTTCGAACCCCGCATTACTCGCCGCGGCCTGGACGGCATTCGATATATCCGACACCCTGTTGCCCGATACAGCCTTTTTTATGCCATCGTCCAGGCACCTGCGCGTTACTTCTACAAGCATTCTTGCTTCGTCGCTGATCGCGCCCACGGCATATGTCCTTGCGGCATCCGCAAAAAAACCGTTCTTCTTAACGCCGACGTCTATGCCGACAATGTCGCCCTCTTCCAGAACGATATCCTCCGAGGGAATACCGTGAACGACGACCTCGTTAACCGAGGCGCATATAACCGCCGGGTATCCCTTATATCCCTTGAAAGCCGGCTCGCCGCCCCCGGCCCTTATTATCTCTTCCGCGCCGCGGTCAAGAAAAGCGGTGCTCACCCCGGCCTTCACATTCGTTCGCATCCAGGAGAACACTTCTTTCAATACTTCTCCGGACTTCCTTAGTTTACGAATGTCGGATTCATTTTTCAGAATCGTCATTTATAAGACCTTCCCTCCGAAAAAGGGCGTCTATCTCTTCAAAGAGCTTTTCCGCCGAAAGGTCCCCGTCAACATCGCGCAGGACACCTTTTTCCCTGTAATAGCCGATCAGGCCTTCAGTGCTTTGTTCGTATACCTTTAAGCGGTTTTTTACCGTTTCCGGTTTGTCGTCATCACGCTGTATCAAACCGATGTCGCACGTATCGCATATGCCTTCCTTTTCCGGAGGTATATTCGTTACGTGATAATTCTTTCCGCATTTAGGACATACCCTGCGCCCCGTAAGCCTCTGAAGGACGACATCTTCGGAGACCTTCATGTAAAGAACATCGTCCAGCGATTTCCCCGATCTTTCCAGGGCTTTATCAAGCGCTTCGGCCTGCGCGCGGGTGCGGGGAAACCCGTCGAGTATAACACCCTTAGCGGCATCGGGTTTGGACATCCGCTCAATAACAAGCCCCGTCACTACTGCATCGGGTACAAGTTCACCCTTATCCATGTATTCCCTGGCCTTAAGACCCGTGTCGGTGCCTTCTGCTATAGCCGCGCGGAGCATGTCTCCCGTGGAAATATGAACCAGGCCGTACTCCTTCGCGAGTATCCCCGCCTGGGTCCCTTTTCCGGCGCCCGGCGCCCCTAAAAGCACGATATTTACGGCCTGTTTCAATTCGCTCTTCATCCCAGTCGGCCCCTCACTCTTCCCTTTTTCATAAAACCTTCGTAATGCCTCATGAGCATGTGGGATTCTATCTGCCTCATCGTGTCCAGCATGACACCCACTACGATCAGCAGCCCCGTGCCGCCGAAGAAGCTCGCTACCAGGAAGGGTATCCCCAACTGGCTGTTTATCACGCTGGGCAGTACCGCTATGATCGTAAGGAACACGGCGCCCGGCAACGTAATACGCGTCATGATGAAATCCAGGTACTCGGCGGTCTGTTTCCCCGGCCTTATCCCGGGCACGAAACCTCCGAACCTTTTCATGTTATTGGCCATATCGATAGGATTAAATGTTATCGCCGCGTAAAAATAGCAGAAAAAGAGTATCAAGAGCGAATAGAACACGTAATACATCGGTCTGCCCATCATAAGGGCATTGGCCACTCCCTGTACGGCCCTGTTCGGTATCAATCCGGCTATTGTCGCCGGGAAAAGCAGGATGGACTGCGCGAATATGATCGGTATGACGCCGCCCTGGTTAACCCGAAGCGGTATGTACGTGCTTTGACCTCCGTATATGCGTCTTCCGACGACCCTTTTCGCGTACTGTATGGGTATCTTCCGCTGCCCCTGCGTGATCACGACCACGGCTATGATAACCGCTATGAACATACCCCCCAGGAGTACCAGCTTGAACGGGTCGATCTGTGCCTCCCCCTGCGTGCCCGGCATGGACAAAGAGACGAGCTGCATGACCGCGGCGGGAAGCCTGGAAATGATGCCGGCGGTTATAATTAGGGAGATTCCGTTCCCTATACCCTTTTCCTGTATCTGTTCCCCCAGCCACATTATGAAGGCCGTTCCCGTCGTAAGCGTTATCACCGTCAATATCCTGAATCCCCAGCCGGGGGACTGGACGATCTGAAGTCCCTGGAACCTCGCGGGGTTTTCCAGCCATAACGCTATAAAAAAACCCTGGACGACGGAAAGAAAGATCGTCCCATACCTGGTGTACTGTATTATCGTTTTCCGGCCTTCGTCGCCCTGTCTCGCCAGACGTTCGAGGGCGGGTATCACGGTGGTCAAAAGCTGCAATATGATGGACGACGATATGTACGGCATTATCCCCAGAGCGAATATCGTCAGCCTCTGCATCGCGCCGCCGGAGAACATGTTCATAATGCCGAAAAGCGTCCCGCCTTGCGTCCTGGCTATATTTTCAAAGAACATCGCCAGCTTGGCGCCGTCTATGCCCGGCGTCGGGACGAACGCGCCTACCCTGTAAATGGCGATCAAGCCGAGCGTGAGCAATATCTTTTTCTTCAGGTCAGGTATCTTGAATATGTTCAGTATGGATTCAAACACCGGTCCGCTCCTTAAAAACCGTTACTGTTCAGCCTCCGCCTTCTTGTTCGCGGGTATATATTTTACGACCTCGACTTTTCCTCCGGCCGCTTCGATGGCTTTTTTCGCCGACTCCGAGAATGAGTTGGCTTTTACGGTGACTGATTTCGTGAACTTGCCCTTGCCGAGCACCTTAAAGGGCAGCCGCCTCTTTCTGAGTATCCTGTTAGCCACGAGAAAATCCTTGTCGACCACGGAGCCGTTTTTCACCGTATCGGCGTCCTCCAGCGTGCAGAGGTTCAATACGCTCCACTCTTTTCTCCACTTATTCGTAAACCCCCTCTTGGGGATACGCCGGATCAAGGGCATCTGCCCGCCTTCGAAGCCGGGGTTATAGACCCCGCCGCCGGACCTCTGTTTAGCGCCTTTATGGCCGCGGCCGCTGGTCTTTCCTCTTCCGGAACCGATACCACGCCCGACCCGTTTGCCCTTCTTCTTTATGCCTTTCGGTTTTCCTATATTCTCTATTTTAAATCCCATTTTATTGCATTCCTTAATTTTGGATTTTTGCTTTTGCTTTTTGAATTTATTTACGCCCCTCTTCTCCTGGCCAGCCTGAGCCGTTTAAAGCCGTCTATGGTGGCCTTCACGACGTTTATAGCGTTCCTGGAACCGAGACTCTTCGTAAGAATGTTCTTTATCCCGGCCGCGTCGCACAATGCCCTTACCGGACCTCCGGCAATGACTCCCGTACCGGGGCCGGCCGGCTTCATTATGACCTTTGTTGACTTGAATTCGCCGACGGTCTCATGCGGTATGGTGTCGCCCTTGAGATTCACCTTAACGAAGTTCTTTTTCGCTTTAGATGCGCCTTTCTTTATGGCCTCCACCACTTCGTTCGACTTCCCGAACCCCATCCCGACGCGGCCGTTCGCATCGCCTACAACGACGAGGGCGTTGAACGAAAAGTTCTTCCCGCCCTTCACGACCTTCGAGACCCTGTTTATCTTGATAACGCGCTCGACGAGCTCTTCTTTCCCTTCAGCCCGTTCGGCCTCCACTACGCTTTCCGGCGTGGTTTCGGCAGCTTCGGCATCTTCCCCGTTATCGGCGGCACGGTCGCTCTCTGCCGCGCTCTCGCCGGCCTGGGCCTCCGGGACGTTGTCCTGGTCCTTTTCCTCCGGAGTCCCTATATCTTTTTTTTCATCTTTCACCATTTTTGTCTCCCGCTTTACTCCTCAAATTAGAATTCAAGACCGTTCTTTCTCGCTGATTCAGCGAACGCTTTGATCACACCGTGATACCTGTAGCCCCCCCTGTCGAAAACAACCTTCTTTATGCCTTTCTTTGAGGCCAATCCCGCTATCTCCTCGCCGAGCTTTTCCGCGAAATTGGTGTTTTTCCGCGTCTGTGTCCCCGTCTTTTCTTTGGACGCGCCCGCACGGGTCGTCGTCCCGCACATCGTTTTCCCTTCGATGTCATCGATCAGCTCAACGGTAAGGTTCCTGTTGCTCTTCCGTATGGCCATCCTCGGCCTCGCCGGTGTGCCGATAACCTTTTTCCGGATCGTTCTTTTTCTCCTGTTCCTTCTCGCTATCTTATCCATCTCTCTCCCCTATATGTCCTGGTGCTCCGGTGCTCTGGCGCACTGGTGCTCTTGTTACGCTATACTCTTCCCCTGCTTCTGCCTCACATATTCGCCCTCGTACCTTATCCCTTTGCCTTTGTACGGCTCCGGCGGGTAAAAATCGCGGATCTCCGCGGCGACTTCGCCGACCTGCTGCTTATCAACGCCTTTTACCACGATCCCCGTGGGACTTGGCGTTTCGATCGTGACATCCCCGGAGGGAGCATAATTCACGCTGTGCGAGAAACCGATATCCAGCACCAGCGTCTTTCCCTTCATCTGCGCTTTATATCCGACACCCTGTATCTGAAGCTTTTTCTCGAAGCCTTTCGTCAGGCCGATCACCATGTTGTTTACAAGGCTCCTGGCAGTCCCGTGGAGAGCCCTGTGCTCCCTTGAATCGGACGGCCGTGTGATCTCGAGTTTATTGTCCTTAAGCTCGACCTTGAACCCGAAGGGCATGGTATACTCAAGCGTCTTCCCCTTGCCTTCGACCTTTACTTTGCTGCCCTCGATCTGGACCTTTATCCCTGAAGGTATATCTACCGGTCTTCTTCCAACTCTTGACATCTGTTTCACCTCTTAATATTTTCGTCGTTCGTCGTCCGTCGTTCGAATCTCAGAGCTGCCCCGCATACTCTTTTACCATATCTTGCAGATAAGCTCTCCTCCGACGCCCTGATCCTTCGCCTCTTTATCCGTCAAAAGCCCCTTACTGGTCGAATATATCGCTATACCGACACCACCCATGACGGACTTAACATCCTCGGCGGATATGTACATCCTTCTGCCCGGCGTTGAGATCCGCTCAAGATTCTCCATGACGGGTTTTCCGCTGTCGTCATATTTAAGGTAGATCTTGATCTTATTCTGCTTGCTGTCCTCTATAATGGCGTAATTATCGATAAAGCCCTCTCTCTTGGTAATTTCGATTATCTGCTCGATAATACCGGACCTCTTTATAATAACGTCCTTCTTCTTAGCCATTATGGCGTTGCGTATAACCGTTATCTGGTCTGCTATCAAATCGGTAACACTCATCTATGTTCTCCTTGATTAAAAGGTTCTTCTCTCTTCACCAATAACCAACTACCAACTCGCCTTTTTCACGCCGGGTATCTCCCCCTTGGACGCTAATTCCCGGAAGCAGATACGGCACAGCTTAAACCGCTTCATGTAGCCTTTTTTCCTGCCGCATATCTGGCACCTTGTAATGACCCTGGTGCTGAATTTCGGCGTTCTTTTCGATTTTTCAATAAGTGATTTCTTCGCCATGTTTACTTTATCCTTTAACCTTTATCCTTTATCCTTCTATTTCTTAGCGAACGGCATACCAAACTTCACCAAGAGGTCCATTGCCTCTTCTTTCGTCTTCGCCGTCGTCACAAAACTGATATCCATGCCATGGGTCATGGGCATCTTGTCGAGCTCTATTTCCGGGAATATCGCCTGTTCCTTTATCCCAAGAGTGTAATTCCCGTTCTGGTCGAAACTTGCAGGAGGAACCCCCCGGAAATCCCTGATCCTGGGAATGACGAAATTTATCAGTCTGTCCATGAACTCATACATCCTGGCCCGGCGCAGTGTGACCTTGAGCCCGACGGGTACGCCCTGTCTTATCTTGAAGTTGGAAATAGCCTTTTTGGACTTGGTTATTACGGGCCGTTGACCGGTTATCGCGGCGATCTCGTTCCGTACGGGCTCTATGAGTTCTTTCTGATGGGCCATCTCGCCCAACCCGACGTTCACCACAATCTTCTCCAGCCGCGGCACCTCCATCCGGTTCCTGTAGCCGTGTTCCTCCATCAGCTTTGGAACGATGTTCTTCTCGTATTCTTCTCTGAGTCTAGCCATCTTTATTTCACTCCCTCTTATAGCTTAAAGCTTATAACTTAAAGCTGTAAGTCACAGCACTTCCTTGCACTTTTTGCAATACCGGGTCCGGGATCCGTCCTTAAGCACGTCGAACCCAACGCGGGTCGGACGGTCGCATCCCTTGCAAACAACTGCCAGGTTGGATACCTGCACCGGGGCTTCCCTTTGGACGATCCCCCCCTGCTCATTTTTTTGCGTCTTCCGGGTATGTTTCTTGGTGAAATTTACGCCCTGGACTATCGCCTTGCTGATCGCGGGATATACTTTCAGCACTTTCCCCGTCTTACCTTTATCCTTTCCCGCCAGGACCTTTACCGTATCATTCTTCTTTATATGCATCATCTTTAACCTTTATCCTTTAACCTTTATCCTTGCTAAATCACCTCCGGCGCGAGCGAACATATCTTCATGAACTTCTTTCTCCTTATCTCTCGCGCCACCGGACCGAAAACACGCGTCCCCCTGGGGTTGCCATCCTTATCGATTATCACAACGGCATTGTGGTCAAACCTCAGGGCCGTCCCGTCCTCTCTCCTTATGGGATACACCGTTCTTACTATCACCCCGCGGACAACCTCTCCTTTTTTTACTTCAGCAGTAGGAGTGGACTCCTTGATATTGCAGGTTATAATATCCCCGATCTCCGCGGTTCGCCGCCCGGACCTGCCCAGAACACCTATCATCGATGCCTTTTTGGCCCCGGTATTGTCGGCAACGTCAAGAATGCTTCTCATCGTTATCATAATCGCTAACCTCTTTGTGCTTTCTCTAATATCTTAACTAACCGCCATTTCTTTTCCTTTGAAAGAGGCCTTGTCTCTATGACCCTGACCAGGTCGCCGACGGAAGCTTCGTTTTTCACGTCATGCGCCTTTATCTTGGCGCGCGTCTTGACGAACTTCTTATAGATCGGGTGCATCTTCTTGCCCTCTATCATGATGGTAACGGTCTTATCCATCTTGTCGCTCATTACCAAACCAACCAGAGTTTTCTTATTCGCCTTTCCCTGTTTCACCGCTTTTCTCCTTTAAGATAGTGTTGCATCTTGCAATGTCTTTTTTTATTATCCTGAACCTGTGGGGCCTTTCCACGTGCCCGGTAGTGATCTCGGACCTTAATTTGAACAGCTGTTCTTTCAGCGAAAGAAGTTTTTGCCCTATTTCAGCCTCTGTCATATTCCTTATCTCGTTTGACTTCAATGGTGTCCTCCCCTTGATATATATTTGGTCTTTAGCGGCAACTTGTGCGCGGCAAGCCTGAAAGCTTCACGCGCCATGTTGTTGGGAATGCCTTCCATCTCAAACATGATCCTGCCCTTCCTGACGACGGCTACCCATCCTTCCGGGGATCCCTTCCCCTTGCCCATTCGTGTCTCCGCCGCGGTCTTGGTAAAGGGTTTGTCCGGGAATATCCTGATCCATAGTTTACCGCCTCTTCCGGTCTCCCTCATGAGCGCTACCCTGGCGGCTTCTATCTGCTTATCGGTTATCCATCCCGACTCCAGCGCCTTTAATCCATATTCTCCGAAACTGAGGGTGCTCGCGGCAAAACTGGCCCCTTTGCGCTTCCCTCTTTGCTGTTTTCTGAATTTTACTCGTTTGGGCATCAAAGCCATTTTTCGCTACTCCTCTTTTGCCTCTTCCTTGCCCGCGACCTTCGGTTTGGTCTCGGTATCGTACTTTTCGCCTTTGTAGATCCACACCTTTACACCGATGAGGCCGTAGCTCGTCCTGGCCTCGGAAAATCCGTAATCTATGTCCGCCCTTATGGTCTGGAGAGGTATCTTGCCCCACTTGTATCCTTCGGTCCTCGCGATCTCGGCGCCACCGATGCGTCCCGATATCCTGATCTTGATCCCCTGACCGCCCGCTTCCCTGTGGGTCTGGAGCGCCTTTTTAAGCGTCCTTCGGAACGCCACCCTTTTTACAAGCTGGAACGCGATATTGTCGGCCACTATTTTAGCGTCCAGTGTCGGGTTCTGCACTTCCTTTATGTCGATGAAAAGCTTCGACTGCTCCCCCACTATGTCCTGCACCGTTTCCTTCAGTTTCTCTATCTGCGCGCCCTTGCGCCCGATCACCATGCCGGGCCGGCCGGAATGGATGAGCACCCTCACGTGGTTACTCGCCCTCTCGATATCCACGCGCGATAGAAGAGCGGAAGTAAGCTCTTTTTTGATCAGATTCCTTATTTTCGTGTCCTGCAGCAGCTTATCCGCGTATCCCATTTTGTTCGAATACCAGCGGCTGCTCCAATCGCGGATTATGCCTAAACGGAAACTTGTAGGATGAACCTTTTGACCCATGCTATTTTCTCCCTGCCTTCTTCTTTTTCGGGGTTTTCCCGGCGACCTGTTCAAGCTCGACGTAAATATGCGATGTCCTGTGCCTTATAGGGGTGGCTCGGCCCATAGTGGCCGCCCGGTAACGCATGAACATCGGACCTTCGTCGGCTTTTATCGCCGAAATGTAAACGTCTTTTGAAAGCAATTTCTCCTGTTTATTGAAATTCGCGTTGGCAAACGCGGAATTCAAGGTCTTCTTTATGAACCTTCCCGCTCTTTTGTTGGCATTGTCGAGAATGTAATTGGCCTCGTCGACCGTCTTCCCCTTGATAAGGTCCATGACCAGCCTTACCTTACGGGCTGATGCTCTCACATATTTTGTTTTGGCGTTTGCGATCATTTTTTATCCTTTAGTCTTCTGCATTATGTCTTTTCGAGCGACGTTTTCGTGGCTGCTCCATGCGCGCGGAAAATACGCGTAGGCGCGAATTCTCCAAGCTTATGCCCAACCATGTTCTCCGTTATGAACAGAGGGTGGAATTTTTTGCCGTCGTGTACGGAGATCGTAAGTCCGACGAACTCCGGCAATATCACCGATCTTCGGGACCAGGTCTTTATCGGCTTCTTGCTGCCGCTCTCCTGCAGCCTTCTTATCTTTTTCATCAGGCTCTCATCCACAAAGGGCCCTTTTTTGATGGATCTCGACATGTGTTATTTCCTCCGTTTGACTATTTTTTTGTTCGACGCCTTTTTCTTGTTGCGCGTTTTAAGCCCCTTGGTTATCTTCCCCCAGGGTGTCACCGGATGTCTTCCGCCGGAAGATTTTCCCTCGCCGCCACCCATGGGATGATCCACCGGGTTCTTCGCTACGGCACGGCTTTTCGGTCTTATTCCACGGTGCCTCGACCTGCCGGCCTTTCCCAGCGATATGTTCTCGTGGTCGACGTTGCCGACCTTGCCGATGGTCGCGTAACAATTCTCGTTCACGAGGCGGACCTCGCCGCTCGGCATCCTGAGGTGTATGTTGACTCCATCCTTCGCCTCGACTATGGCGCTGTTGCCGGCGGACCTCGCTACTTTTGCTCCACGCCCGGGATCCAGTTCGATACAAAAAACCTCCGCTCCCAGCGGAACATCCCTGAGGGGCATGGAATTGCCCACATCATACTTCGCTTTCGGGCCGCAATGCACGGTACTGTCCACCCTGAGCCCCACGGGGGCGATGGTGTAAATTTTATCGCCGTTATCATAACGTACAAGCGCTATATGCGCCGAGCGGTTCGGGTCATATTCGATCGCTTCAACGACGCCGGATCGCCCCTTCTTCGAGTACCGGAAATCAATGATGCGGTACCTTCTCTTATGACCGCCTCCTTTGTTGATGCATGTCACGCGCCCAAGGTTGTTCCTGCCCCCGCTCTTGCGCATGGCCTGCGTCAGCGCCTTTTCCGGCTTTTTTTTGGTCAGCTCGTCAAAACCCGCAATGGTCGCAAATCTCTGTCCGGGCGTACCCGGTCTAAGTTTCCTCATCCCCATATCACGTTACCTCTATTCGGCTGTCAGGGTGCAGTGTGACGATCGCTTTTTTCCATCCCGTCGTCATCCCTTCCTGGAATCTGACCCTTTTTTTCTTGCCTTTGACGTTAATGATGTTCACGGAATCCACTTTGACCTTGTAGAGCTCTTCTACCGACCTCTTTATGTCGATCTTATTGGCGTTCTTATCCACCCGGAACAGATATTTGTTCTGGGGCAGCATACCCGCCCCTTTTTCCGTGCGGACCATATTTTTAATAATGTCTTGGGGCATCTTCATTTCAGCCTCTCCGCCATTTTCTCGAGCGCTTCCTTTTCGATCACCACACACTCATTGATCAAAACATCTCTCGCGTTAACGTTTTTCCCCTCTTTCAGGCTGACCTCTTTCAGGTTGCGCGAAGAAAGCTTTACGGCATCCGATATAGTATCCACAACGACCAGCGTCTTGCCTTGCGTCTTCAGCTTTTCGAGCATCCCTTTGAACGTCTTCGTCCTGGGGTTCTCCATCTCAAGCTTAACGACCGGCTTTATCATGTTCTCCGCCAGCCGCGCGTTAAGGCTGGCCAGAAGCGCCTTATTCAGGGCCTTTTTCGGAAGCGAATAGCCGAAGTCCCGGGGTTTGGGCGCAAAAGTGACACCGCCGTGCGTCCAGACCGGGTTCCTGGAAGATCCTACGCGGGCACGCCCGGTCCCCTTCTGCCTCCAAGGTTTGGCCCCGCCTCCCGACACCTCTGCTCTGGTCTTTGCCGAGCTCGTGCCCCTGTGGGTGTTGGCTTCGTACATCTTTATCGCCTCGTACAAAAGCGCCTTATTGATCTTCCCGTTAAAAAGCTTCCTGTCGAGCTGTATATTCCCCGCCACTTTGCCGTTAAGATCGTAGACCGACAGTCTTGTGTTTATCTCTTTTTCCTTCATTGTTATTCTTTGTTTCCTTCTTTTCCGGCCTCTTCAGCCTGTGCCGTTTCCTTCGCATCCTGTCCTTCAGTAGCGACTTCTTCCTGCGGCTGTTCTTCCTGCTCCTCTTCTGCCTGTACACGTTCGGCAAGAGGCTTCTTTTTCGCGTACCTGATGATAATATACGCCCCATTCGGCCCGGGAACGGCGCCTTTTACCAATATCGTGTTGTTGTCCGTGTCCACGCTAACGACTTTCAGGTTCTGGACGGTCCTCCGCTCGGATCCCATGTGACCCGGCATCCCGTGCCCCTTGTCGACCTTGGACGGGTAGGAGCTCGCGCCGATCGACCCCGGAGCGCGGTGGGACATTGATCCGTGGGTCTCCACGCCTCCGTACCATCCGCACCTTTTCATGCCGCCCTGAAAGCCCTTTCCCTTGGACGTGCCCGTCACATCCAGGAAATCGCCCTGTTGTATTATCCTGTTGGTTATGATATCGCCGACCTTAACATCCGGAGCATCCGAGCATCTTATCTCACGGACGAATTTCTTTGCCGGGAGTTTTTTCGCTTTAAGGTATTCCCGCTGGGGTTTTTTTACCCTCTTCTCTTTCGTGTCATCGTATCCCAGCTGGACGGAGTTATACCCGCCGTCCGCATCGGCAACCTTTACGGCCTGCACGGAACACGGGCCCGCCTCTATCACCGTCACAGGTATTACATCGCCTTTTTCATCGAATACCTGGGTCATTCCTAATTTTTTTCCTAATATTCCCGGAACCATCTTTCCCTCTCTTATGAAAATACCAACTACGTCAGAAACTCAACCGTTATCGTATTTCAACGTCCACACCCGCCGGCAGGTCCAGCCTTTTCAGCGCGTCTATGGTCTTCGCCGTCGGGTCGATTATCTCCAGAAGCCGCTTGTGGGTCTTCAGCTCGAACTGCTCGCGCGATTTTTTGTCGACGTGCGGCGATCTCAGTACGGTATAGAGCTCCCTTCTCGTCGGGAGCGGCACGGGACCTATTATCGAAGCCCCCGTCTTTCTTACCGTTTCCACTATCTCCGACATCGACACGTCAAGCAGTTTGTGGTCGAACGATTTAAGACGTAATCTTATTTTTGCTGTCTTTGTTTTCTTTGCCATTTTTGTTCCAATTTAAGGGTGCGTTCGTGACGGGTGACGGGTGACGCGTGACATGTCACCCGTCACCCGTCACTCGTCACCTACTCTACTATCTCCGAAATAACCCCGGCGCCTACCGTGTGCCCGCCCTCTCTTATGGCGAACCTCAGCTCTTTCT
>CAZMEZ010000021.1:0-30616 GCA_964565425.1 uncultured Planctomycetia bacterium
CGCGGTTCGCGGTTCGCGGGGAGCGGTTTACGCAGGACGATATACGAACGACGAAAAACGAAGGCGAGAGGCAAGAGGCAAGAGTTGATTAGGAAGATTTGCAATTTAAGGACTTTTTAGATTACGAAGACGTGATCTACGTAATCTCGTTTAAATCTCTGTAATCAACATAAATAGGATATCGATAAACGAACGACGAATAACGAACGACGAACGACGAGTAACGAGGCTAAAGGCAAGAGGCGCGAGGCTAAAGACGAAAGGAGGCGTTGATTACGAAGATTTGTAATATGGACAACGATCTTAGATTACGAAGATATGATCTGCGTAATCTCGTTTAAATCTCTGTAATCAACATAAATAGGATATCGATAAACGAACGACGAATAACGAACGACGAACGACGAGTAACGAACGACGAAAGGAGCATGCGTATCGAGAATGATCGATGTGCAACCGGGTGAAAGACCTGGTAAAAGGTTGAAACCTGGTGCGAGATAAGAACGAGATGCTAACACCTTCCTGCATCTACAAACCTTATCTTACACCAAAGAAGGGCTTGCCTCCGGGCAAGCCCTTCTTCTTTAAATAGGGACGTCGCCCTATTAGTTAAGCAGTTAAATAGGGACGTAGTTAAAATGGGCGACGTCCCTATTTAACTATTTAAATGGGCGACGTCCCTATTTAAGTAGTAATATTTAAATGGGCGACGTCCCTATTTAAGTAGTAATATGTAAAATGGGAGCGCAGATGTGTGAGAAAAAGGCTGTTTTTGGCCGTTTTTAGGGCCTCTGGGGGGTTTTAATCGGCGGGACGATGACTTCATCGATCTCAGGAAAACACCCCTTAAAACGCCTTAAAACGCGTATTTTTTGTGTTTTAACTCTATTATTTACAATAACTTACACATGCCTTTCGGGGTCTAAAAACTTATACGGATACGGATCACATCTACAGGCGCAACGCGACCCAATCAAAATTAAGATACAAAATAGGCAGATATGTTAGTTGACAATAAAGTAATCCATGTTATCATATAACTAAGTAATTAATTCATTAAAAAGTAAGTTGCCATTCCTTTTTTATGGAAAATTCCATAAACGGGGGTGGCTTCGTGTTATCTGAGAAAGTAAACGCGTTAAATAAGTAAATATAATATGAATAAGCACCGGACGCTTATAAAAATAATTTCTTTGCTTGTCGCGGCTATCTTTCTGCACCAGCAGATAGTGTGGGCCGCCGGCGATGTAGCTTCCATAGGCAAAACAATAGAAGCGCAGCGCGAAGCGTCTTATCCGATCGACCACCACAGCATCAAGATCTCCGAAGAACTCGCCCAGACCGATGATATCCATATAAACGGTTCAAAAGATGTAGTCATCAACATCCAGGATTGCCACTCCTCGCTTTCCGCGCAATACTCGATAGTCAATATCCTCCAGGACCTCATGCGGAACTATGACCTTAACGTCGTGGCCATAGAGGGTGGGGCGGGGTATATCGATACGTCCCTGCTCAGGACCTTCCCGGACGAAGGGATAAAAGAAAAAACGGCAGCTTATCTCATGAAGGAGGGCAAGATATCGGCCGGAGAGTTCTTTACCGCGACGACGGCGGGCGACATAGCGCTGTACGGCGTCGAGAACAACGACCTTTACCAGGAGAACCTCAGGATATTCCGCCGGATCTATTCGAACAACAGGGAGAACCTGGCCGTTATCAAGGTAGCGCTCGATAACCTCAAGGAAACCGAATCGAAGCTGTACTCGGAAGACCTGAACCGCATGGTGTACAAATCGCGCCTGCACCGCCAAAGCAAGATAGGTTTCGAAGTATACTGGACCTTTCTCGAAAAAGTGTGCGAGAGGACCGGGGTGAGCACGGCGGGATGCCCGAATATAAGCAGTTTCACCGGTTCGATCGATCTCGAGAAGAACATAAATTTCAGCAAGGCCACATCCGAAAGAAAGGTCCTGATCGACAGGTTGATGAAGGCCGCCGGCGAAAAAGAGATGGAAGAGCTGGTGCTCAAGTCCCTGGCCTTTAAGAACGGCGAGATGGACCAGGCGGAATACCACGGGTGGCTTCTTGAGTTCGCTTCGGGAAAGGGCGAGGATATCGAAGGCTTTATGGAACTCCGTAAATTCGCAAAATACGCGAACGATTACCGTAACCTGAACATCATAGCCCTCCAGAATGAACTCGACCGCGTGGAAAAAGATGTTCTCGAGAAACTGTTCTCGTCCGACAGGGAAAGAAAACTTTACACGCTCGTGAGGACGGCGGAGCTTCTGGAGGGCCTTTTTGAGATAAAACTTACCGGCGAGGACGTGGCCTGCCTGACGGAGAACATGGCGAGGATCACCGCCGAAGATTTCGCGAAATTCATCAGAACGGATGAAGACAAAGAGCAAACACGCGACAGCCTTGGCAAGATACTCGGCGAGGCCAGGAAGGCCCTGAAGTTCTATGACCTGGCCGAGAAACGCAACACGGCGATGCTGGCCAATACTGTTTCCGCCATGCGCCGCGAAGGAAAACACATTGCCGCTCTTGTTTCCGGCGGCCACCATTCCGGGGGGCTTACCGAGATAATGAAAGAGAAGGGCCTCTCTTACCTGGTCCTCATGCCGAAATTCCTGAACGATGAAACCCGTCCCTATGTGGCCATATTGACGAAAAAGGCGGGGCCGTACAGGGAACTTGTTACGTCCGGTGCTTACGATCTTGCCCTCGCGGCGTACTTTGATACCGGTGACCTTGGAGAGTTCGAAGAGCTCCTGGCTTACGCGGTCGGTCAAAGCGCTCTCGAGGGCAAGAACGTAGGCGCAGAGCTGGATGAATGGGCAGAGGATTACAGCGAAGCTTATGAGGATCTCCAGGAGACAAGACGGGAAGCGATGGAGAACGAACCGATAAAACCGGCGGATCTCAGAAAAAGGCTTAAGAGCATAAAGATCATCGGAAAAGGCGATGACTATTGCGAGATCCGGATCAGGGGGAATAAATACAGAGTGACCGCGGAAAAGGTCGAGCTTGTCGGCGCGCGCGGGAAAGATGCCGCATCCGCCACTGAGTTCAAAAGAAGCGCGAAGGTAATGTTCGATCTCTTGCAGGCGGCATTCGACGAGTTCAAAATAAAGCCCAGGCAGCTGCCGGACCGTAAAATAATAGATTTCATAATGGGGACCGTAGGCGCCGAAAGGATATATTCGAACATGGCCGGCGGGCTGAGGTCCAATATAGCGGCGGGCCTCAACAGCATGGTCGGCGGCATAGCCCTGGTCTGGGCTGCGAATTCGGTCAGGGGTGTCGAAGAGAGGATAGAAGGCCTGACAGGACAGCTGCGGGTCAAGGACACGCGCGACCGTGCCGTAGACGCTCTTATAAAAGAAGGAAAGGACACCGTCCCGGCGCTTGTGGCGATGCTCGAGGACGATAAGGCCGTGAACAGGAGAGCGGCCGTCCGGGCGCTCGGAGAGATCAAGGATGAGGATGCGGTCGGTCCGCTCGCCGAACTTTTAAGAAAGGAGACCAACAGGCAGACGATAAAGGCGATAATCTCCGCCATGGCCGCGATCGGGCACACGGAGGCGTCGCCCGCGCTATTAGAGGCTTTCAAGGAAAACCGCGGCAGCCGCAAGGACATAATCGAGGCGATGGGCCGGATAGGGGGATTCTACGCCGCCGAGGTCCTCACGCGCATGGTCAAGAACAGGGAAGTGGATCCGGTAAAGGTCGCGAGCGCCGACGTTACCCGGGCGATAGCGGCGCTGGGTAATATCGCGTTCGAGGCGTACAGGCAGGAAAGCCCGAGACAGAAGGGCCTCTACGGAAAGATACTGTACATGCTTTCGGAGATCCTTAACACGGGCAGCCCGAGGGTCCGGGAAGCCGCGGCGGAGGCCCTGGTTTTCATCGGCAACGACCAGGCATTCAATATACTGAATAACACGGTAAGGGACAAAGCCCCCGGCGCCAAGGCGGCTAAAAAAGCCCTGAGCCCCGGAAAGAGAAAGAAGGCCGGGAAGAGAGGGATCACGCTGAAAAGCTTCGCCCCGTTCATCATTGCCGGTTTCGTCGCGCTGACAAGTACGAGCGCTTTCGGGATGGACAGTGTTACGAATCTTAACGGTTTGCATTCCGCGCCGCTTGCATGGGCGAGCGGTTACGCGGTTCTCGGCATAGCGGGCGGTGTGCTTCTCGTGACCTCACTCGCGGCCCTCGCGGTTAAGGCGTATTCCCCGGCAAAATGGGCGAAGATGTCGCTGAAGTCGCAGTATTACTGGCAGGTAAGCTGGCAGGAAACCGTAAAGCCCTGGTTCAGGCAACTTCCTTCGAGAGTGGCACGCAAAGTAAAGACGCTCGGCATGGCCATGATACATCCTTCATTAATAAAGGAGTGGTTTAAACGCAAGATAAGGAATTTCCGCATAGCGATGACCTTCGCGGCCCAGCCGTCCATAAGGGCTTATTTCCTGAATGTCATAAGCAGGACGGGCGCCGAGAGGGACATCATCGGTATCCTGATAAGCAGGCTTAAGGATACTAACGACAAGGTGGTCACGATCGCCGTAAAGAACCTCGGGAAAATGGGCGTTCTTCTGGACGCGGGTTCCGACCTGCGGGACGACATAATCAACGCCTTGGCAGAGGCGACGCGGGATGAGGTTCCTTCGGTACGTATAGCCGCGCTCGGCGAGCTGCATAACCTGATAAAAGAAAAACCGAACTGGATAACCGTTGAAACGATGAAAGAGGCCATGACCAAGACGGTCACGGACATCTCCCCGGAGGTTCGCAAGGCCGGAAGGATAATGCTGCGCAGCCTGGGGGCCGAGAAAGAAGTTTCCCTCGTGCACGCCCTCAACGCCGCCCTCGAGAGCGCCGATGCCGGGGTAAGGGAAGACGCGGCCCTCTACCTGTACACGGTAGAGAACAACGAACAATCCCTCGGTCCGCTGGCGAAAAGATTATCCGATCCGGATGTATCCGTGCGCCGCGCGGCCGCCTACGCGTTATCCAACGTCATGCCCAGGACCAAGGGCGCCCTGACGCAGACAATAGTGAGGAGAAAACTTTTCGAGGCCCTGAACGACAAGGACGAGAAGTTCTGTTCGATCGTAATAGGGGTGCTGGGCGATCACGGAGCTTCCCCGGGAAAAGACGAGAAAGACGCCGCGGTAAAAGAGGACATCACGGTCGTTATCGTAAGATGCCTGTACCGCCCGGAAGCCGCGATCGTAAAAGCGGCTACGGAGGCTTTAAAGAAACTCACGCCCGGGAACGAAAAGGCCCTGGAGCTTTTAACGCTCGCGCGCAGTTCGGATTCATTGCGCGTGCGTAATGCCGTGGATAAGATCATGGAAAGCATAAACGAAGGAGAAGCGGGAGTTAAGGATGAAGAACCCGGCCGTGATGAAGGAAAAAAGGAGGGGAACTGGCTGTTGGGAAGAGGGTTTGTGCTGCTGCTGGCGGCCGCCCTTTCCAGCGCTTCAGCGTTCGCGATGGGCGCCATGGTAAGGACCGATCCCGTTTCGCTCGCGCGGGGGACCGCCTTTACGGCTTTTGCGGCATTGACCGCGGCGGCTCTTGCCGCCGGAGGCGCCGCGCTCGTCCTCAAAAAATATTATCCCGACAAATGGGCGAAGATATCGCTTAAAGCCCAGTATTACAGGCAGATGGGCCTCGTGAACGCCCTGGGCAAGAAGGCGTGGATGTTCCTCCGGCACGCCGCGCAGCCCGGTATACGCAGGTCCGCGATCAAATTACTCGGCCGGATGGGGCTGGACAGGGAGATATTCTACGCTTTCACGGAACATTTAAAGGATGACCAGGATGAAACGGTCGCGGCAACCGCCGCGGAAGAGATCGGTGAAACGGCGATGGTCCTGTCCGCGGACCACAAGCTCAGATACGCGATAACCTCGGCTTTGCTGGAGGCCATGGAAAAAAGAGGGTCTGTCGTCCGATTGGCCGCGATGAAAGCCCTGGGCCATATAATAAAGGAAAAACCGGGCTGGATCACTACGGATGTCATGCACGAAATGCTTTATAAGACCATGACGGATCCTTCCGCCCAAGTACGTCTGATAGGCAGGAACATGCTGCGCGAGCTCGGCGCCGAAAAGTCACCCCGCCTGGTGCATATCCTCAACGAGGCGATGAATAGCGAAGAAGACCCCGGCATCCGCAGGGACGCGGCCCTTTTTATCCTGACGGCCGAGAACAGGCCGCAAGCGGTAGGCCCGCTTCTTAACCGCCTTTTTGATCCGGACGAAACGGTAAGGGCCACCGCCGCGGAAGCGCTGGCTGTCATTATCCCGACCGTGGGCGGAGTTCTCACGCAGGCGGTCATAAGAGAGAAGATCTCAAACGTTCTTTTCCTCGTGGGTTTCTCGGGGACCGAATCGCGGGCGAGCGCTCTCGACATACGCGTTACACTGATCCAAAAAATGCAGGAAGCGTTCTCCGGGGAGAACGCGGAATATCTAACCCCCATTTTTATCAGATGTCTTTATGATCCGGACCAGAAGGTCGTGAACGCCGCCGTGAAAGCCCTTATCGATACAAGCCCCGCGAACCAAGCTTCCGTGACGGGTATGCTTTTGGCCGCGAACGATACAAAGCCCGCGGTCCAGGTTGCCGCCGCGCATGTTATAGGTAAGATGGCGGAAAAGATCAAGGAAAGCGGTATTACGGTCGACGGCAGATCATTGAGGGAAATCTCCATAGATTCGCTGCTCCGCAACTTTTCGAGTGACAATCCCATGGTGCGCGGCGAGACCGCCGAAACACTTTTTGCCCTCAGGGCCGCTCCCGAACAGCTGACAGAAGGGTACATCCGGGCGCTGGAAAGCGAAAGCGCGGGAGCGCGGAAAAAGGCGGCCATGATGCTGGGGAACCTGGCCCCGAATTTCAGGGAACCTTCGGAGATAAGGAAAACGGCGGTGGTAGCCCTCATCAGGCGTTTTTACGATACGGACGCGGATGTGGTGAAAGAAGCGTCCAAGTCGGTCGGTAAGCTGGGCTTCGGCGGCAAAGATGCGTTCGCGAGCCTCATGGCCACGCTCAGCGACGAACGGTCTCCGGTAAGGATCGCGGCCGCTTCGGCCCTGGCCGACATGGCCCCGGCAATAAAACGCAGCGAGATCCGTATAGATACGCAGCAGTTACAGGAGAAGGCGATAAGGCATCTGCTCACTTGCCTGTCGACCGGCGATGAGGAATTTCACGCCCGGGTAAGGCTGGCGCTTTTCAAGCTTGAAACGCCCCCGGCACGGCTTATTTCGGGATATATCGCGGCTCTCGGAAGTCCCCGGGACCACGCCCGTGAATTCGCCGCGGATATACTGGGCAATCTCGGAGAGAATCTGGAGAAACCCTCACTTGAGAGAAGACGGGTCATGAACGCTTTGCTCGACGCCTTATCGGATACGAATTTTACGGTCCGCGAGAACGCCCGGAGGTCCCTCTATAAACTCGGAGCGACGGATAAAGAATTCGCCGCAGGTTATGCCAGGGCCCTCTCGAGCCCGGACCCGGACGCGCGGATGTTCGCTTTAGGGTTTCTTGATAATTTTGTTTCGGATAACCCCGGACCTTCCATAGCAAAGGTGAGGGTAATCAACGCCCTTATCGCAGCCCTGGGATCCGGCGATGAATATACAAAGTGGAACGCGTTGAATATTCTTGATAAAACGAACGATCTCCGGGCGCGATTCCATGTGAACCTTGCCAGGGGAACGGTAACGGAGACGCTAACAGACGGGGAAACAGAGGAACTTTTCAAGGCGCTGGCTTCCAGCGAGGCAACACACCGTTCAAGCGCGATCGACACGCTCGGTAAAAAGGCCGCGGCCTTAGGCGAGGATATAGACGACCAGATTCTTAAGGACAGGATAATTGCCGCGCTGACCGAACATCTGACCGACCCGGATGAAAATGTCCGTCAGCTCGCGGCGTATTATCTGGGAGAGATACGCGATGCGGAAGCGGTCCCCGCTTTGATAGGGGTCGCCTGTTACAATACCCCCGGTGTCCGGTATTACGCTATACGAGCGCTCGGCAATATAGGCGACCCGCAAGCCGTTCCCACGCTGGTGGAACTCTTGAAGGATGAAGATGAACAGATCATACAAGCGGCGGCGGAAGTCCTCGGAGAGATAGCGGAAACGACAGGGGACGAGGACGCAAAACTTTATTCCAGGCTTTTCAGCGGGAATCTCGCGGCGATAATCGAGGATATAAAAGAAGGCGGGAACCTTGATATCGTAAGCAAACTTATCGCCACGATAGGACCGGGAGCGGGGAGAAAGCCGTTCTGCGCCGAAATATACCAGAGCGCCATCTATGCCTCCTGCGACGTTCTCGTGCACCTTGATTCCTCGGTAAAGGGACCGAAGGCGGAGAGATTGAAAGAAAGGCTGATCGAATTGTTGATAGAGGCCCTGAAGGACAGGAGCGCCATCGTCAGGAATGCCGTATACCAGACTCTCTTGCAGGTAGAAGAGCCTAAGGCCTGGGTATACACCAGGATGTTCAAGGGGGAAACGTACGGGTTCCATAAACTGGAAAAGGAGTGGATCGATCCCCTGATAGAGATGCTCGATTCGGGCCCGGAAGTGCGCCGCACCGCGGTTCGCCTCCTGGGGCCGATAGCATGCGCGGTGGAAGGCGACGCCCAGCGGCATGAGTACTTTGAAAAGATAGTTACGCGTCTTTTGGATATACTGGCCGTGGACAGGCGAGCGGAG
Source organism: uncultured Planctomycetia bacterium (assembly GCA_964565425.1). Classification (GTDB taxonomy): domain Bacteria; phylum Omnitrophota; class Gorgyraeia; order Tantalellales; family Tantalellaceae; genus CAZMEZ01. The sequence continues at coordinate 8,757 of CAZMEZ010000021.1, forward strand.
GACGGTAACGACATTTTCGGCAGGTCCCTTAACACCAGTGTCCGGGCGGCCGCGGCCGATTCGCTCGCCCGCATAAGCCTCGCGATAGGAGGCGCCCATCCGTTCCTTACCGAAAGGATCGTTCCGGCGTTGGTGCAGGTTCTTGAGAACGACGCCGACACCGGCGCGCGCCAGGCGGCCGCCATAGCCGCGGGACGCGCGTGTTTCGCTCTTGAGCCCGGAAGCGTACAACGTGCCGGTTTGAATGCCGGTCCGGCATTCGAGGCGAAGGACAATATTCTCGAAGCGCTCTCGAACGCGATGACAAGCCCGAATGATGATATACGCGCGGCGGCGGCCAAGGGGCTGGGATTCAGCGGTGACAACATAACCCTGCCGTACATCATCGACATGGCGAAGAACGACGACAACAAGGTGCGGCGCTCCGCTCTCGAAGCGCTGGTGCAAATGAGCGTCGTCCAGAAGGACGCGAAGGTGGTATTGAAACAGATATTTCCAGTTATAAAACGGGCATTAAGGGATAAAGATAACAACATCCGCACGTCCGCGGCGCTCGCGCTTGCCGCGATAGCGGGGAAACGTTACGATGTTAGGGAAAAAGCGACGCCGATACTCCTCAAAGCTCTGAAGGACAGGCACATGTTCGTAAGGGCCGCGGCCGCCCGGGGCCTCCTCGACGGCGCCGCCGCGTCCATACTACAAAAACACTTCAGCGATACCGGCGCGATAAAAAGAGCGGTGAAGCAGCTCGGCGCCGCGGAAAGAAGCTTCGACCCGGATAAGATCGCGAAAGCGGTAGCGTCTTTAGGGGAGAACGACGCCCCGGCCGCGCTGCCTTACCTGGACAGGATAGTCGCGGAGTGGGAAGAGGGGACGGAAGTCAGGGAGAAAGCCCTTGAGATAAGCGAAAGGATAAGAAAAGAGCCCGGTTACAAGAAGACGCTTAAAGCGTACATGGTGATAGTCGAGGAAGATGCCGACGAAGAAGATGATGAACAAAAAGACGCGGCGAAAGAGAAACTGGCGCTCTTGACGACACATCTCCATGCCAAAAAATGGACGCATCTCGCGGAGCTGGGTAAATTCGCCAGACCCGCGATAGACGCTATCCTGGAAGAATTCCAGGAAGCCAACCCTTTCACCGAGGGTTGCGTAAACCACCTGAGCAATTTTGTCGAAGCCGGGGAAGAAGACCGGCTGATGAAGGTCTATTCATACGCCGGCGACGTGGCCCGTACGGCTATCGTCGAATTCTTCGGCGACCATATCAGTTCAAAGGGTATAAAATTCATGAAAAAAGTCCTCCTTACGGACAAGTATCTCCGCGTCCGCGCTTATACGGCGCAGATACTCGACGCGTTGTCGGATTCGGGAGCCGTGAGCCAGTTCATGATGAAAACGCATTTCGGGCCGGATCACTCCAACGTATTGACTGGTTTTTCGCTGCTCGCGCTGGGAAAGAAGGAAGCGCTTTTAAAGACGGGCAAGGACGCCGTTCCCGCCCTTATCGGCGCTCTGCACGATGAAGACGCCGAATTGCGCCGGTTTGCCGCCGTGGAGCTGGGGAATATCGGCGACAAGGAAGCCGTAGAGTATCTGGTCGAAGCGCTTCTGGATAAGAAGCCGAAAGTGGTCGCGGAAGCGGCAACGGCCCTGGCCAAAATAGGCGATACTTCGGTTGTCGGTCCTTTGTCGGAAGCCCTGGTCGCCAATCAGAATGCCGGCGCGGAGATAGCGATGATAAAGGCTTTGACGAAACTTGTCGCCGCGATGAGGGGAGAACATGCCGTAAAGACAAGTTTTGTCGCCAGCATCCTTTACAGCACGGGTGATCTCCTGTCCCGTATCCCGGTAATCGAAGTGACCCCGGCGAGGATCAAAAAACTACCGGCATGGAAAAGGTATGCCATAACCCTGTACGCGACGGCCAGCGCTTTCATGAGGAAAACAGGCCGCTCGATGAAACTGGACCCGGAAAGAATGGCGGTGGACGCGCTTCTCGAGGCGCTCTCCGGTAAGGAAGAGAACGCGCGCCGGGAAGCCAGGATGGCGCTTTTTAACCTTAAGACCCCGACCCCGGTAGTGGTCAAGGGTAACGTCAAGGCCCTGCTCCAGTCGCCTTATGCTGAAACGCGGAAATCTGCCGCGGAATATCTTACCAAAATAGGGATTTCGGAAGAGATCGATCCGAAGACGAAAGACAGGATAGAGGACGCGTTCGTGGGCGCGTTCAGCGACGATGAGGTAGACGTATGGGGCGCCGCGACCAGGGGCCTTTCCGAAATGCGGGCGCCGCGGGATAAATGGATAGCCGGCTACATACGGGGTCTCAGGAACAGGAGCGACAGCAGCAGGGAACTGGCGATCAGGGCCCTGGGCGCTTACGGCGACATCAGGGCCATAAAACCTTTAAGGCGCGCCGTAAAGCGGGAGCGTCCCGGTACGAAGACCAGGGCGGCCGCCGAAGAGGCATTGAAAAAGCTCGAAGAAAAGAAAGAAAGAATAGCTTCCCGCAGGTTCGAAAAGGCCGAAAAGGGATTCATAATGGTAATGCCGGTCCTCGTCGCCGGTGTGGTCGGGTATCTATTGTACATGTTCGCCCCCGAGGTCAAAGGCACGTTGGACGTTTCAAACCTTATTCTTTTCGCCGCCGTTGCTGCGCTTATGGCATATCTCGGTATTTCGAGCATACCGTTCATCGGCAGCGGTATCATGGCGCCGAGCGCAGGCCCGGATATGGATGTCGACGAAGGGTTCACCCCGGACAGGATCCCGGACGAAATGTGGATGCTCCGGCAAGGAAGGCCCACACCGGAGAGATCCCAAAAACCCACCGACAGGAAAAAACCCGCCGGTGATATGGCGAAAAACCTGGAACTTCTGGCCCGGATGGAAGAGGATTACGGTAAAGAGGGCGCGAAAAAAATCCTGGATAATATCGGGGTAAAAGATCCCTCGAAGGACATATTGAGAATAGAGGAAGGCGCGCGGATCATGGTATACGATCCCAACATATCATATGACGAGACCAGGCTCGGGTGCATCGAGACCGGCGGGCAGATATGTGACGTGCCGCTGGACATGGCGGATGAGATCGAAAGGAGGCTCAGGGAGAAGGTTGTCGGCAATATAGCCCAGCTTTTCGGTGTGGACGCGGAGAGAAAAGCGGAACTGGAAAAGATGAATATCGCCCAGCTCATGGCCGCGAGCGAACCCATAGTGGAAGAGCTAAGGAATGAATTAAAAACCATCAACAAGGCGTTGAGTCAAGGCCCGGGAGAAGAGGAATTCACGGTTTTGAAACAAAAACTGCGCGAGATCGCCGCAAGGTTCAACATGGACCTGGACCTCGAGGGCATGGATGCGACCAAGGTGATGTATAAATGCGCTTCCCTTCAGGCGAATATCATATCGGACGCCAAGAGCATGCTTATTTTCGCCTCGGTGCAGCGGTATTACAGGATATACGTTAAAGAGAAGATCGAGGAAAGACCTGATAAAGAGGACAAGGAGGGGCTGGGACAGAAGCTGGACCGTTTCGACGATTTTGCCGAACTGCACATGAAAATAATGTCGGATATAAAAGGCGACAGGGTCATCGATCCCCGCACCCTTGAAGATACGGAAGCCCTCGTTGATGCTTTTCTCGCGATATTCCCCGAAAAGGGCGAAGAAGTGCGGCTTCAGATAGAAAAATTCAGGGGAATGCTTCCGCGCGGCGATGAGCTCCAGAACTTTATAAACGGGATACACACTTACCTGATAGGAAACCTTTTCTCGTTCGTGCAGGTCAAAGGCGAAAAAGACGTTACGAGGTTCGAGGATGCCAGGGTATGGAAGGTCGACATAAGCCGCCGCAGGCATCTGAGGGCCGACGACGAAAATGAGCTGAAATTGAAGACAAAATATGCGGCCGGGGAAACATCCCTGCAGGAACGTCACACTGGAAGCGTAAGCATAGTGGGGTCCGCGGACCTTTCAGCGGAGCTATGGGAAACCAACCGGCCTTTGGGGCTTTTCGTTGACACGATATGTTCCAAGCCGAGCCTGCAGACCGTTCCCGGAGACAGGGAACAGGGGGTCGGAATTATCACAAGGGGACAGAAAGCATGGGCGATCGCCAAACTGGGCGCCCATCATGCCAGCCTGTATGCCGATTTTTCTCTTCCGCAGAGAGAAGGCCAGATAATCGTGGATTGGGTGGAAGGCGTCGAGGACGGCAACGTACCCAGCGGGTCCCTGCACAGGCTGGAATTGATATCCAGACTTTTCGCGAAGTACGGGTTTTACGTGAATGTCAACAAGAGCGCCGGGTCCCTGCAGGCCATCCTCGACAAGAACCACGGGGCGCCCGCGTCAATAGACGAACTCAAGAAGAGTTTCGAATCGGCCGTAAGCATACTCGCCGGTTTACACGATTTTGATCTTATCTTCGGCGGGTCTTTCAGGCACATGATCAACCTGGGGTTCGCGCCGCAGATAGTGGATATCTGGGAAAGATATTTCGAAAGAAACCGGTCAGGATATCCCTTGCAACTGAAAAGGATGATTCCCGACAGCGAGAACTGGTTCCACATGGGATCGGATTTCGACCACAAAGTCAAGATGATCGGCGAGTGGATACTTCCCGCGATAAACGATGAACTGGACAGGCTCGGTCTTGAAAGCGTCGAGGATGCCGCTGCTTTCGGCAACCGTGTCGTGAAGGAGCGCCTCTTCAGGGAGAGAAAAGAGGGGGAAAGCTCGGGCAGGTTTAAAAGGGATGAACGCGGGAAATTGACGGTAAACGATACTTACAGGGAAGTGAACGTTGTAGAAGAGTTCGCCAATATGCTCATGGACCTGGAAGCCGGCAGGGACACCGAGGTCCAGCCGGGATACCTGATGTATGCCGCGGAACTCGCGGAATACCTGCAGGGTGATAGCGAGAGTAAAGGGCAGGTGAATTTCCACAGAAAAGGCAACATAGGCGATTTCAGGGTGGACGAGTGCACCATACCGCTCAAGGGCGAGAACTACACTTTTTACGTATTGAGGTTCCGCGATATCGGCAGGATACTTTTCGGCGCGATAGTAAAAGGCAGGAAATGGATACGACTGAATGACAAGGATACGAATATCGAGAACAGGCTCGGGGTCATACATGAACTTTTGACCGGCGAAGGTTACCATTTGGCCGCGGAGCTTGCCGATTTCAGGCTGGCAAGCAAAAAAGACCTGAAGGGCAGGCTGGATGAGCTTAATGCCATGACCGAAGACAAAGAGATAAAGAAACGCCTTCCTATATATCAGCTCGGGACAAAAGGCGTTGACGGGGTTTTTGTGAGCACACAGGTCGCTTCTCCTGGGAAGGTCTTTGGAGTAATTTCAATAGATGCGCCCGGGAAAAAGGACGAGGTAAAAGAATGGGCGTCAAAGATATATGTCCCGGCCAAGGGTTATATAAGCCCGTCGGACACTTCCAAGGCCAGTAAAGCCGCGGGCGCTATCGCGGATTCCGGAGCCACCAATAATCACGCCAATATCACGTTAAGGCGGGAAGGTTTTGCCAGTGTCATAGGGAGGGGCGCGCAAGAGCTCCGCGTGGAAGGTAACGCTATCAGGGTAAAATGTAACGTTCCCTGGGCGGGGTCGGTCGAAAGGCATGGACAGAAAAAAGCGGTAAGATATTACGGGCAAGACGAAATTATCCTCGAAGACGGTGATCTTGTAATGATAGATACCTCGGAGGACAGGGCCGACGGGCTCATCGTAGTGATAGGCAGAACGCATGATGGGGACAAAGATTTCAGCGCCGAAGCAAAAGAGCTTTTCGAGGTTATCCGGCAGATCGAGGCCGGCGGGCCTATCGCCATGGAGGCCCAGTACAGCCAGCTTTACAGGCGCACTCTCGGCCGCATCATGGGAGCCGAGACCAAGATACGGGATCTCCGCCTGATAAAGATGCGCCAGATACTCAAAGATGCCGCGAACAGCAAGACGACCAATCTTGCCAAAATGGTAGCGGAAATACTTATAGATACGAACATGGTGAACGACAGCGGCAAGGCAAGCAAAACCCTGGAAACGCTTTTAAGGAGCCTCGACGACGACGTAAGGGGGGAAGTGGAGGAATTCATAATCCTCCTGCTCGGCAAGAAATCGCACCAGATAGAAAAGGAGATAAACCGGGTATTGGCGGAGGTTGACATAAGGAACATAAGGAGTAACCCCTCGTCCACGCTTCTGTACAGCAACACCGAATATATATTGCTCGAGATACGCAATCTGAACGATAAGCTGGCCCTGGCAGCCGATATTATCCCGGATGTGGATCACGACCCGCAAAAGGGCCTGTTCTCGGAAGAGGCGGACGTTATCAGGAAGAGATTCAACCGGGCAGTCGAATACCTCCGCAGGAAAAAGCTGGATGAACTCCGGGCATATCACAGTGATTACAGGATCGAGGAGATATCGCGAATGCTTGAGACGGGCGACCTTACGGTCGAAGCGCGGCAGGAACTGGAAGACGAGCTTAAGGTCCTGGAAAGGACTTCCAGGGGATGGATGAGGGATAAAATGGCGCGCGACCTCAGCAGGATCCGTCGTGACCTGATAAAAGCCGAGTGCCTGGGGTGCGATCTTTCAAGTCCCGAGATGCTTACGCTGCAGATGGAAGTCGACCGCATGGTAAGCGTCGCCAACATAGATGTGATGAAAAGAAAAGGGTCGAAACGCTACCTGATAGACCTGGAAGAGTTGGGCAGCATATACCGTCAGGTCGCGGGCAACAAAGCCGCGGAGATCGCCGAGTTCATGAGGGTGATAATCCTCGATCCGAAAGGTTCTTACAGGGAAGATCCGGGAACCGCTGAGATAAAAGAGATATTCCAGGACGGGTTCGCTCCGGTGCCCAGCGGATTCGTTATAAGTTCGCTGGCGATCTACAGCATAATACAGGCGAATGGATTCATCCGCGAAGATATGCAGGGCATACTTGCCGCTGACATTGCGCAGGAAGATAAGGTCGCGGCCCTGGCAAAATTGCTTAAGGAAAAGGGCAAAATACCGGGTTTCCTCTCGCGCATGATAGAAGAAAAGTACATGGCCATGAAAGAAGGGGATAAGGAACCCGTCGTGATAACGAGATCCACATCACAGATGGAAGATCTTTTGGATGAAATAAGACCGGGGGCGAAGAAAGCCGGCAAATACCTTTCCTTTGAATGTGTCAGGGGTATCAGGCAGATAGAGGAGAATATATTCAAACACCTGGCGCATTTCTGGGTGACTGAAAACGATATAAATGACCTCCATCCGATACTGGTCCAGAAAATGGTGCTGGACCTTCATTCGTCCTTTGTGGCGAATTCGGTCGATTCGGCGGAAAAGAACTGGAACGTCGTGAATATAGACGCGGTGCTCGGGTTGGGGAGGGGCGTCGTCGAAGGCGGCGAAGGGGTCAGCAGGCATACTTTCAAGGCTGACGAACAGGGCAGCACGACCATACGTATAATGCCCCCGCATAACAGGATGTGGGCGCCCGCAGCGAACGGCGTGGGCATCGAACTGGTTGAAGTGCCGGCGGAACTCAGGAACGCGAACGCCATGAGCGATGAACATATAGCAAGGATATCCAGGATATCGAGGGCATTCCAGAAATATTACAGGTTCCCGGTAAACATAGAAGGCGGCGTGACAAAAGACGGCAGGATCGTGATATTCCAGGTCAGGCCGGATTCCACGCTGAAGTCCAGCGCCTACAGCATGTCGGGGACCGGTATACACAGCCCGCCGTCGGAGAAAATAGCAGAGCTCAGGAAACAGTATTTGACCATGGAAAATCCTTCCGCGGAGACCCTGGAACAGTTAGACCCCGCCGCAATGTCGGAACTGATAGACAGCAATATAAGCGAACTTTATCAGGCAAGAAAGACCGAATCCGAATTAAGACAGCTTGAATATAAACTGGTCGAAAGACTGGTGCAGTTCAAGGGATATCATTACGATAAGGCCCGCGCGGTGGTCCTGGAGCTCAGATTCTACCGGGAGCGCGCCGATGTCGCCGAAAAACTCGGCGGGCTCTTTTTCGAGGAATTGAAGCAGATACTGAGGGAAAGGATGTTCGAAGAAAAGGAATTCGGCAGGGACAGGGATAAGATAGCCTACTTTGTCGATAACTTTCGTAACCTCCAGGAGATAAAAGAAGGCAAGGATATGCCCAACGGCGATCTCTTCGCCAGGAAGCCGGAATACAGGGATGCGGTGCTGACATGGGAGGCAAGGATCGACCGGTACGCCTACAGGTATTTTACCGGCCGTATGGCATGGGAAAGCGCTAAGGCATACGCGGAAAAGGCCGTATACGACCATACTTCAATAAGTCCGCTGCCCCCGGGGAAAAGGGAAGAGGTATACGCGTTCATAAGATACCTGCTGCCGAGGCTGTACCAGAACATACCCCCCCTGAAACGTCTCAGGCGGCCGACGATAGTCCTCATCGGGGGAACCACGGCGAGCGGAAAATCCACCTCCGCCAGGTCCGTCGCCAAGAACCTGGGTATGCCGTATTATTTCTCGGCCGATCCCATCAGGGAGGTCCAGAGGGGCCTTATCCCGAAGGAGACCAACCTTTCGCCGGCGGATAAAAGATCGAGTTTCCAGGAGGACCCGGCGGAAAAAGGTTTTATCGAGCACGGTTCCAGCGTGATAAGGTCGCTTAACGAATGCGCGCACTGGGCCGCCGACGAGAATGCCAGCATGGTAATAGAAGGCGTGCACCTTGTCCCCGGGCTTATCGATCCCGAACTTTTCGAAAGGGCGAACGTCGTGCAGATCATAGTGACTGTCGCCGACGCGCAGGGCCATTCCGACAGGATCGTCAAGAGGGGCAGAGAAGAATCCGGGCGAGGGGGCGCGGAAAGATATCTCAAGGATTTCGGCAAGATAAGAAGAGCTAACGACCTTTTCGACGAGCAGGCGAGGATGCACGGTGTCGTAAGAGTCGACAACAGCAGCGATTTCACGCGGACGATCGAGGAAGTGCTTTTCTACGCCGCGGGCCCATACAAGGACAAGGCAATGCAATATCCGGACGAAAGGCTCCGGACGATGTCCGATAATAAACTGGCCAGGGAAAAGGTAAGGGTATCCTCGCCTATCGGCAAGCACATAAAATCCGTCTACACGTTGGGGGACAGCGACAAGCTGTACGTGAATGCCGATGACGTGAAACCGGAAGAGATAGACGCGTCGGAGGCGGCGTCGCTTAAAAAGGCCATGGAAGAAACGCTTTCGAGCGGCGCATTGATCGTAAGGGACCATGAGCGGCTCGTCTCCGAAGGCGAGTCTCTGCTCAGGTTCGCCTCCGGTATAGGTTTCGGGGACGTTATCGTGGGGCAGGAAGCGCTCTTCGGGCATACGAGTGAAGAAATGGAACCGCTGCTCAGAGCCCTGTCGGCGGTCGCCGGCGAGCTGGGGATAAGAATACTCATAGAGAACCTGCCCGATTCCGGGAATTCCGAGATATCCGTCGGCCTGAGAGACGCTTACGAAAAAGGGATACAGGATATAGACATGGAAGCCATAGTGCTGACGGACGCGAACGGCGAACCCGCCGGCATGATAGAAGACGGCGATGGAGTGTTCTTCGCCTGTAAACGCGGTGAAAGAGAGATACAGATCACGCTTCCTTTCGTAGCCGGGATCATCAGAACGAAATTCACGGACCTGGTCGTAAAGGCTTACGAGAAGATCAAGTTCGGGATAATGACGCTTTATCACGACATGTTCGATCCCCTGCCGGTCGCCTTCAGGCCCATGAGACAGGCGAACCCGCTGTTGGACGTCCTGAGCGGAGCCGGGAAAAAGTTCCTTCTTGCCGCCGAGACCGAGAAGATAAACCACATCACTTATTTCTTCAAGGGACAGTCGAGGGAGCCGCTCGCCGGCGAGGAGATCCTTTGCGTGGATTCGCCTCCCAAGGACGAGCATCTCGACAGGCCCGAACTTTCTCTGCCCGCGCTCACCGAAGGCATAGCCGAGAGGATGGAAACCGGAGATCATGATTTTATAGGCGTGAATTTCGCCAACTGCGACGTTATCGGACATTATTACGACCCGGGTTCTCTCGAGAAGAACAAGCGGATAATACAGATCAGGAAGAAAGCGGCCGAAGCGGTGGATGAACACCTCGGGAAATTACTGAAAGCCGCGGAAAAACACGGGTATTCGGTCATCGTTACCGCCGACCACGGCGTGGGAGAGGTGGCGGTCAAAAAAGGCAAGGGTGTGGGTAAGCATACAACCAGCCTGGTCCCGTTCGTGGTGATAGATCCGAGCGCCGAAAAAAGCAAAGAAGACAGCGATGTTTCCTTAACCGGTGTTTCCATCGCCGAAACAGGAAGGCTCGGGGATGTGGCGCCCACGGCATTGGAACTCATGAAGATGCGGAAGCCGGAGGAGATGACGGGAGAGAGCCTGCTTGTTAACTATCCCGGCGACGCGCCGGAGCGGAAAGTCATGGTAATAGTCCTGGACGGCTGGGGCATAGGAGAGGAATCCGAAGATAATCCGATCCACTTGGCGGAAACCCCGGTTCTTGACGGTCTCTACCGGAAATACCTTAATACCCGTATAAAGGCGTCACAGGAAGACGTGGGGCTGCTCAAGGGCGACAGCGGCAACTCGGAAGCCGGGCACCTTAACCTGGGCGCGGGCAGGATAGTTCTCGGGGACGATATCAGGATACTCAGGGCCGTTGAGGGTGAACCGATAAAAGGCGATACCACGCTTGATGAGAACGCCGCGATACTGGAGACGATAGCCCATGCGAATGAACACGGATCCGCTCTTCATCTTATAGGATTGCTTTCCGACGCGAGTTCGCACGGCAGGACCGCGCACGTGCTTGAACTGCTCAAACTTGCCAAAAAGAAGAGGGAAGAATTCCGCGGCGCCGGTCTCGGGAACGGCTTCAAGGAAGTCTATATACACATGATAACCGACGGCAGGAGCACCGAGTCCGGGACCGCCCCGGCGCTGCTTCTGGCCATGCAGAAGGAAATGGCGAAGATAGGCATCGGCAAGGTCGTGGATTGCGTGGGAAGGAACCTCGCGCTCGACAGGGCATATAACTGGGGTAAAACGAAAAAAGCCTACAGATTGTTCGCGATGGGCGAAGGAGAAAAAACGGGCCCCACCGGGATGGTCGAAGATCTTTTGGGAAGGATACCCGAGCTCGGAGTGGCTTATAACTGGGATAACATGATCTTAAGCGGTGACCGCGCGGGTTTCGTGGGCGAACTTGACGTAAGGGACCGCGTGGGCGCGATCTTCGTGACGGATACCGCCGTCAAAACCCGGGAAAAGGCGATAGTAGAGGCGTTCGGTGATTACGGCTCGGTACCGTTCTTTGTTTACAGGGCGGCAAAAGCGGAAAAAGCCAAAGAGAAAAAAGAAGAGGCCGTCGCGGTAAACCGCGAGATAAGCGAAAAGATAGTTAGTGAATGCCAGAGTGAGCTCAATGCCACGCGCAAGCTGCTGGAGGACATACACCAGTTCCAATACCGGCTTATCGTTCGTCTGGCGCAGGACCCGAACCTGCATTTCGACAAAGCCCGCAAAAACCTCAATAAACTTTTCGCTGGGATCGAGAAAATGATAGACAACCCCGACCTTGAGCGAAGACACAGGAAAAGGATCATAAGGGAGCTTACCGAAGGTCTGGTGGAGCTCTTCGCGTGGGAAGCCATACAGGCCGTAAGAGATAACTTTGAGAAAGATGACCTGCCGGTCAGCATGCTCGACGGTGTTGTCACCTACGAAGACCTTAAAAACGCCATCAGCGAGAACGCGGGCGTGAATATTCCCAGGGACAGGGTCGCTTATTACCGCCTGAATATCATCGGCAGGATCAGGGAAATGAGGGAGCTTGCCGTTGAATTCGCAGGAGAGATCGAACAGCAGCGCCGTCTTTACGGCGAGGAGAGGGAGGCCATAATCAAGGCCTATGTCGAGATAACCGATGAGGAGCCGACAGACGGTGAAGCTCTGCATGCCGCCGTGAGGAAGATGTATCCTGAATGCCTTCCGAATGTGCCGCATCTCAAGGATACCGACAAGCCCACGTTCGTGAACGTTATGGGCGCCATGGGTGTTAACGCCGCCGAAGTGGCGCAGTCCATAGCCGAAAGATCGGGTATCCCTTCAAGGATGCACGCGAACATGCTCGGCAAGGTCATATCAGGCATATGGCCCGAGGATTTCATAGGCGCGACAGACGAATTCAATGTCGGCAACGATATAAAAGCGAAATATACCGAAGCATTCAGCAGAGAAGCGGAAGCCGCGCTGGACGTCATCTTGACCGGTGAAGGGCGTATGACCGAAAAAGAAGCCAGAGAGACTTTGGCGAAGTTCACTGAAAAATGGGAGACAGCTCTTCTGGAACCGGTCTACAGGGACTGGGTGCGACTGACGAACAGAGGCACTAAGCAGGCGATAAAGAGATTGCTTAATGAAAAATCCAGTCAGGTCTTTGTGGGCGCTTTCCCGGGGCTCCTTGACGCGGAACATCATGAAGAAGCCAATATAGTAAGTGTAATAGTAAAGATCGAAGATATTAAAGAACACTGGGAGAGTTTCTACGGCATGATAACGGCTAAGGGACTTGACCCACAGGGAGTCGACCCGCTACGCATAAAAGCGGCGTTCCTGGCCAACAGGATACTTCAGGATCACCTGATCGAATTGAGCAGGGAGCTGATATTGCCCGGTGTCCGCAATAAGGCGGTCGTAGACGGTTCGGACATGGAAAGCGCGGTCATGAGTGCCGTAACAAGGGTAACGGATCCCATCGCGGACAGGCACATCGAACCCGAAAGCAAGTTGAGGGATAAAGCTGTCGCCGAAGAAGCCGCTATCCTGGCCGAATACAGGAAGAACTGGATCAAGGTGCTCAATATACCTCAGGTTTCACTGGCATGGCTCCTCGGATGGGCGGCGCTCCGTGTGGTATCGCCGCAGGCCGCCATCGCGTATACGATATTATCCATGATCGGCCTCTCGGCGCTTCTTGTAAAAGGCATGATCGACAGCGGACGGTTTTCCGGTCTGCGCAGGGCGTATGAGGAGCGCACGCAGGCCCGACCTTCGTACGGCCGCGCCGGTATGGGCGGGGCCCTGACGAAACTGCTCGGCGTGATAAGCGCGGCAGGCGCGGCGCTGGGTTATATCTGTTACAACCAGGGTCGCCTGGACTGGGCGATACCCAAATTGCAGTGGGCCCATTCGTTCATTACGAGCCATCCCGAACTGCACGTACCGATGATAATAGGCGCCGTCCTCGTAACCGCGATCGCATACTTCATTTACGCGCAGGTAAAGGCCGCGGTAAGCGTGGTCACCGGCATATTCAAAGTGGGCTGGCACATGCTGATGGCCCCCGTGTATATCCTTAAGTTCGCGTATAAGGTCCTCAGCGCCGCGGTGAATCTGGTCCTGGGCATTTTCGAGACTCTGCTGCCGGTCGGAAAAGGACACGCCCTTACCTCTGAGAGCATTGAGAAATGGGGATATTACATGATAACCGCCGCGGTCGGCGCATTAGCGGTCATGCTGCTTCTCGACGTTCCCAAACAATATGTCTGGATCGGGATAATGTCAATGTTGTATTTCGGGATGGCAGCTTTAACGCTTTACGAACTTAAAAGAAATATCGACGACGTGCTCTCGGACGGCGCAAAGAAAACAGGCCATATACACATAGCATGGAGGCTTGCCGACGGTTCGATAAAATTCCACCCGGCATTCGTGATGCTTTCACCCTATAACCGTGAAAGAGTAATGGCCCACGAATCCTTTAAAAGTCATTTCCTGGGCATGATGATCCTGATGCCGGTAATATACGGCATTTACCGGATATCCCGGCTTGGTAAGATCTCGAAAAAACGCCCGGCAGGCCCAATGTCCAAAGAAGCCGGAACAGCCCATATCGGGAAGATACAAAAACTGAAAGCACGCATAGCGGCCCGTATGGATTCACAGACCATCGGGACCCACGGCGATCTCGACGACATATTCTCCTTCCAGGATGACGTCAGGGAGCTTTTAAAGCTTACCCGCGGAAGAGGCGGGGAAGAACCGCAGGTCTGCGCCATAAATGCGGATTCATGGGATGATTCGCTCGGCCTGGAAGGCCCCAACAAGCACAAGGTATATGCCGACAGGGTTCCCCATAACTGGATACTTTCGGTCATGCAAACGGCCGACAGGAGCAGGCCGTTCATGGTGGTAATAGCCGGGAAACCGGCCAACGTCAGGAAGGTGCTGGTAAAGACATACGAGATGCTCAAGGAGATGAACAACATAGCCCGGAAAAGAGGATATCCGTTTGTCTATTATGAAGATATTTTCATCCTGAAAAACCTGCGCCGGAGCGATGCCGGACCCGAGCTCGTGGCATCGAAAGAGTATCTGCCCAAGGTCGAAGAGCTCATGCCTGACCTGTGGAGGAATGTCACCGTGCGCGGGGGCGATCTGTCGGTTGACGGGAAGAGCGAAGCGGAGAAATTCCTCAGGATGTATGTTGAAGAACTCGAAGGCATAAAGGTCGTGATCGACCTCGCGGACGGCTCCCGCGGCGAGTCCATAAAGGCGCGTTTCGACGAGGGGTCGCTTACGCTTACGGTAATACCTCCGGTAACGGGATTCATGGCCAGCGGCGCGGAAGAGATGGATCTCGGCGGGTTCGCGGAATATTACAACCGGAAGACGGTCGAACGGGCGGTCACCAGTTATGCCGACACTTCCGAGAATTCCGAGAAACGCAAAAGGACAGTGCTCTATTCGATAAATAAAGTGATAGACAAGACCGGGGATAACAAAGAGCTGAACGAAGCGCTGGTCAGGCTCAGGGAATTCTTCGTGTCCGGCAAAGGCTTCGTATTCAACACCGACGATAACCCGGTTTACGAGAACGAGCCCGCGTTCTATTTCGTGCCCGATCGCTTCGCGACAGGCGAACCGCTTTGCTTCATGGTCAATTTCAATAAACTGAGATGGATGAGCAGCTCGGAGGTCGAATACGGGCTCATACACGAGGCCGCGCACATGCTCGACAAAAACAGGGAGATAACGCTTGCGTACGCAAGGGCCCGGAGGATGTGCCTCGCGTATCCGGAGGATACGGAAAGCTTCAAGAGATACATGTCCCTCGCGGTGCAGGCGGAGCTCGAACCGGAGATAACGGCGATGAGTTATCTTAAGGATCTCTTCGCCCGGTTGTCGCAGCAAGAGCTCAAGGCATACCTTGAAGGGTTTGACGTGGCCCGCAGAGCGAACATTTACGCTTATGTCCCCAGGATCGCGTTGCGCGACCGGGGCGGGATACCCGAGGGGATCTATCGCATGCTCACGGAACGGAACAGGGTCGTACTGGGATATCCCAGCAACGTGGCGACCCGGCAGAAAGAGTTCGAGGATAAAGCAGGGCTCGGCTGGCTCATGAGCGGTTCTTACATGATACCGCCGTCTCCCCTGGGGGAGGAACACGCTTTCATGGCCAGGAGCTCCAGGAACTGGGGTATCGTCACGGGGCTGTTTTTCGCGTTCGGCGTCATCGCGAATATCGCTTTTGCGTGGCATTTCGCCGCTCCTGACCTTTGCATGACGATCCTTACGGGCGCGGCCAGCGTATACTCGGGCCTTGCCGCGGCAAGATATCTCTTTCTCAGCAGGGCGACGTACTCGGCGTTGAAAAAGGACGGCCTGCCGGACGACGACGCGTTTACCGAAGAGATCGCGAGGAACGACGGATACCTGCACGAAGCCTTCCATCATCTTTCGATACAGTCGCAGAGATATATAAAATTCCATGAAACCTATAAAAAGCATTCTGTCGGGATGTTCATGCTCCTGCCGGTTCTTTACGAGGTCGCCTGGATCCTTAAAAAGGGTACGCTAAGCGAGGCGAAGAAGGTCCTTAAGCAGGACGACCTGAACAACCTTTCCACGTATCTGAGCAACATTAGAGAAGCGGGCAGGGGTCTTTTCTCCGGCATGGATTGGCGGATCGGGACGGTTAAGCCCGGGACATCGCGAACATCGCTTACCAAGCAGTGGATCTCCAGAAGGGCCGAAGATATCTATGAAAAGTCCACCCGCCGGAAAAAATCCGGCAGGAAAAAAGGCCGCGAAGAATATGTCAGGATCGTTAAGAACTGGTCCTTCCGTCTGGACGAGGACGGCCTCTTGCCGGAGCAGGTCGAAGCGGAAACGCTCGATGAAGTGGACCAGTCCGTAATAAGCAAACTGTATTACCGGGACGCGTTCGAGATGATGGCCGCCAGCGCGCCGAAGGATATACTCATGTGGACGAACCACATGTCCGCCGACCCGAACAAGAATCTGCATTTTCACCTTTTCGACGGCCGGAGAATGACGCTTCCCATCGGCGACTACGAGAAAGAGGCGATGTGCAGCGACAGGGAAGGCAAAGGCGTGATATTCATGGTCAAGGCATATCCGGACGAAAGCCATCCCATATCCGTTTTTACGGTAAAGGGTGATCTCAAGGATATAAACCTGATGAGCGCCAGGTGCTATGACGTTGAAAAGATCATCAGGGACAACGGTTTAGCGGCCGATAAGGTTTTCGTGGAGGACGGCAGCGGCGGCGTAGAGGTGTATTTCTTCCCGAGGAAAGCGGGGTATGCCGGTTACCTGCCGGGTAAAGACACGTCTCCTTCGCTTGTGGGCCCCGCCGCCATGAGCGGCATATGGAGCCTTTCCCTGGAAGAGCATTTCAAAAAGCTCGACATCTACAACGTGTATACCGCGTTCTCGAGAGTCGCGCTTTCCGGCAAGAATCCGAAATGCGGCCAGATAAAAAAAGAGATAGAAAGGAACTTCGATGAAGCGGAAGGAAAGGGTATCCTGCCGCCGTGGGTGACTTTCGTGCCCTTTGAGGGGCTATCCCCCGAAATAGAGGCGCAGGGCGATGTGCAGGACAGGATAGCAAGGCTTAAAAAGGTGATCGATGAGCTGTACGGAAAAGGCGTCAGGAGGATCAATATCCTGGTGAACCTGGCGGATAAGAAAGGCCTGGAAAAAGACGAGAACTGGGTGATATGCCAGCAGATGCTCGAGTACGCGAGATGGAGAGGCATGACGGCCGCTCTGCATATACCCAACCTGGTCCGCAGGATAAACAAGTTCGAAGGCTATTGGGACAGGATAGAAGAAAAGATAATACCCTGGGTGGACAAGCTGACGTTCGCCGTCCAGATCAAGGATGACAGGCTGGAAAAAGCAATGAGCCGGGTAAAAAAATGCTGCCGGGACAAAATGGTGGAGGTCTACACGCTTGTTAACAGGGATAACGATTATGACGTTATAGACCTGGCGTGGGAAATGAGAAGGCATTTTGAGGGGTTCAGGGCGGCGGAATGGGAGGTAAGCCGCGACACGGGCGCGGCGTCCGCGACAATGACGGAAGAGGAATACGATGACGTGACGGACAGGATACGGAAGAGCCACCCGTCGATGCCGATCGATTACGCGCTGTACGGCAGGGAAGAGACCACGCTCTTCGTTTTCGCCGAAGGCAAGATCGCCTTGAGG
The DNA here is from genome assembly GCA_964565425.1 of uncultured Planctomycetia bacterium. Lineage (GTDB taxonomy): Bacteria > Omnitrophota > Gorgyraeia > Tantalellales > Tantalellaceae > CAZMEZ01. Next base: position 26,358 of record CAZMEZ010000021.1, read on the forward strand.
AAGGGAAGGAGTTTCGGGGAAAAACCGGCGGAGGTCGCCGACCTGTTCAAGCGTGAAACGCTTGAAAACGAAAAAACACGCGCGTTATTCAGCGAGATAACGGAGAAAATAAAAAGGCAATCCAGTTATGTCCCGAGGACGAGCCTTGAGCCCGCGCCGGAAACGGTCCCGGAGGCCAGCCGCATGCAAGAGATAACAAGGGCCGTCAGTAACCTGGCCGAGCGGGGGATAAGGCCTCATATAGATTGGGAGATACGCCTGGCCAGGGCCATAGCCGAAAAGATCGGGGTCAGCGAAGAGGATATAGATGTTATGGAGTTTGTGATAATAGCCCATCACCTGGGCTATAACCCGCGGGTGAAATATGCGGACGCGTGTGAAACGATAAGGAACGCGCTTCTGAAAAAGTTTCCCGGCAAAAAAGAGGATTTCGAGGTCGACCATGTATCCATAGCGGCGAATAAGCTGGCGGACCGCGCTTCGTCTACCCGTTCGGATGATGACAGATTTCTCATTTTCTGCGACGCCCTGGCGTCCCTGATGGGAATAGACAGCCTCAATGAGGCGCAGAAGGAGATCGCGAGATCGGTGCTCGATTCGAATAAGGTGGGACGGGATGTCCTGGAGGATAAGCGCGTAATATTACCGTTCGACGCGGAGACCCTTTTCGGGTATTACGGGAAATACGGCAAGTTCGCGGAGAAGTTCAAAGCGGACGAGAGCTCCCTGAGGATGGAACTTTCGATGACGCCGGAAAGGATGCTGACCCTGGTAGCGATAACCCGCCTCGTAAGCGTCCTCCTCAACCATTCCGACATGACCGTCAGGCACATGAGAGGCGAAAGCGCGGAATCGATACCGGAGATGCTGCGTTTTACCATAGGCAATTTAAAAAAGGAAGGCGAAACGGGAGAAGATATCCATAATGTCATGGAAGCGCTTTTAAGGCTTCTCAGGGAGGAGAACGATACGGTGAACGAGGTGCTGAACGAGGCAAGGAAAGCGCGCGCCCATCCCCTTATAAGGACCGAGGACAGGGCCTTCCTCAAGTTCATCCAGAAGGGTTTTGACATAAAACAGGCGCATTGCATGGATGTGATAACCGAATTCGAGAAATACAGCAAAGGTATAAACGCCAACCTTTATTACGGGTGGATGAGAGCTTCGATCGCCGTATCGGTCTTCGCGTACTTAGTGAGCCTGTTCAGCATGGCGGGCATGTTGGTATTACCGTCCGGGCTGATCAGTTTCGCGCTGAGTTCCCTGTTGTCGATCGCGATCGGCGTGGTCTCCACGGGTGCCGCGGTGAGGTACCGCCGCATCGCCGGAGAGATAGAAGATGCCGTTAAGAGGTCTTCCGAAGAGCCTATGACCGCCGGCCAGATCCGGGAAGAGGCCGTTGTCAAGACAAGCCCCGATAACGTGCACGAGTACACCGACGTGTTCTATGAGATCCTGTCGGAACAGACAAAAAGACTTCTGCGGTTCCACGAACTCCCGGCCGCTTCCGCTCTCGCCATGATATATTCGCTCTACGGCATAAATAAGCTCCTGCGAATGCCCAGGGTCGAGACCTTCAGGTTGAACCGGCGGGAAGGCAAGGTCATACACCTGGCGATGACGCCTGTCACGTACGAGAATCTCGACGTAGGCATGAGAAAACAGCAGATGGAGTTCAAGGATAACAAGTGGGCATGGAAACAGGGGGACGGGATAGCCGTCATAGCGGACGTAAGCGCTTATGTAAAGGATAGCGTGGCTGAACTGCAAAAGGGCCTTCGCGAGATAGTCCCGGAAGAGGAAAAGCTCTTCCTTACCGACCTGGGCGAACTTCACATGACCATGGGAGATGTTACGCTAAATACAACGGCGTTGACCGGAGGAGATGAACTTCAGAAACAGGACAGGCAGGCGAAGATCGACGAGGCGCGGCGCGTGGTCCTGGAGAGTATAGGTGATTCCGAAATAGTCCTCAAGTTCAACGTCAACGAGGTCACGATAAACAGGGACGGGGCCATAATCCTCATAGGAAGGATGGGCAACCATGTCCTGGATAATGTGAGGAACGCTTTGCGTGACACCTTCGGCACAAAGAAGAACCTGGTGTACGTTACCGTAGGGCGCGTGTTCGACGAGAACATATCTTCCGAGACGTATAAGCGCATAAGGGATTACGTGCTTAAGCAACAGAGGGTGAAAAGCGAGCCGATCTATCCGGTGGTGCCGCAGATCGACATATGGGACCAGGCAAAAGCTTCGAGATCCGGGAGGATCACCAGGATATGGTCGCCGCGGCAGAGCGGACGCAAAAGGCGCGATCTTAAGGGCAAAAAAGCCGGACCCGCCGATCCTTTGATAGAAGAACTGATAAAGGACGGTAAGATCGTGGAGGTCTTTGAAAGGGGCGGCCGGCTGGCGGTATACCGCCTCAGGTGGATCGACGGTTACTCCCCGGGAAAGATACAGGAAGAGGACGTCTTCGGAGAGGAACTGGATGCCGGGGATATATTTACCGCGGAACAAATAAGGAACATGCTGGATTGGCTGGGCGCTAACAAGCTTCCGGGCGATCGCGGCAACGTGCATTTCCGCGCGGCGCTCAATAACGCGGCTTTGGGATGGAGCGGCGACGCGGACCATTCCAACATAAGCCACGCCGGGTACCGCGACGGATGCGTATATATAGGAGAGAGGCTGCTCGCGTCCATGTTCGACGTGCCCGATGACCCGCTCAGGAAGATGATACTCGATGACGACGAATACAGACATCTTCTGGACAGGGACCATGATTGCCGCGCGGACAGGAAAGAATACAGGGAAAGAATGAGGGCGGCGGCTAAAAGGATAAAAGATATACTTTCCGTCCCGCCCGCCAGGCACGAACTGCATGTCTGCGTTTCGCACGACGAGGCCATGAATGTGTATAACGGCGGCGACAGGAGCGACCCCCGGAATATCCGGTGGGGGAACTTCTCGCCGCACCGAACAAGGATCGAGATCGCGGACATGAAGCCGTTCAGCGTATCGGCCGGTATTTACATAATGAAGGAACTGGGCATAGCGCCCGATGATGTGAAAATGAAGGTCTGGCTCGGCCCCGCCGACAACATCAACAGATGGAGCGAGATCAGGATGGAACCGGTGTTCAGGAACGACCTCGGAAGGGGCATTTCTTACGCGTTCGTATGCGACATACCCGCGTATTTCCAGGGCGATTATACCTTTAAATATTCGATCGACGGAGGAAAGACCTGGAGGTGGGCCAATCACGGGATCAACGATAACAGGAGCGTTATCCGCGTCAAGCCGGCGGAAAAGGAGCGGGCCATAGGATACAAGGTCGATGACAAGACAGTGCGTCCCGATTACGAAAAACACAGGACCATAGAGCTTTACCGCGGCGACACGGACCTTACGAAGATCATAGGCGAGGCCGCGAAATTGAGCGATTCTTTTCTTGGTGAAGGCGTGAAGGACATCGATACCGGGAAAACCGTTTACAGGACCCCCGCCGGCATACTCGAATTCAACCGCACAGAAGGCGCCAAGGTCATCTATAACGGGGCCATAGTTTCTTCTTCGGGCGAGACCGAGGGATGGATGGTGATGTATTACGATCCGGACGGGAATTCCGTCGAGATCAGGATAAAAGGCAGACAGGACGGCATGCATGCCGAAGCCGAGGCAAGCGCGAGATCCGGATGGAATTCCGCCGTGATATCGATACCGCTGGATGATAAAAAACGCGCCAGGAGCGTCGATCATAAACATACGGTCATGGGGCTTTCCCGCGCCGGGATCTCGATACTTTTGAAGCACGCCGCCACAGATAACATGTTCCCGGAGCTTTTCGCCCTGCTCCGGCAGGAACTCGTGCTTTATCACGTGGACGATTACATGCTTCTCAGGCAGGTGCGGGAAATGGAATCGATGGAAGTGGACGCTATAATCCTCGCTATAGAAGCGCCCGAGACCGTCGATGAAATGAAGATGAGAGACATAGAGCATATAATCAAGTTCACGAAGTCGAGGGTGATCGGACATCTCGCGCTATCGGCGCTGAGGGCCCTGATCGAAAAAGGCTTTTACGGCAGGGACGAGTATCTTAAATACGAAAGGTTCTCTTTCGAGAAAGACGTTCTAGAAGGGATGGCCGCCGTAGAAAGGTTGATAAGGCAGGACAATGAGTTCGTTTCCGGACTGGGCGCAGAAAAGGGAAAAGTCAGGGATGTCTTCATCCGGTGGTTCATCAACGGGCC
>CAZMEZ010000022.1:0-6020 GCA_964565425.1 uncultured Planctomycetia bacterium
ACTTTTGGCATCTCTATTATCTCCTTTTATTTTCTGTATGAGATCCTTCGGCTTCGCCTCAGGATTAATTCGGCCATATAACTTGCTTTCTCTTCGTTCCGTAAGTTATGGCCTCATTAACTTTTGGCATCTCTATTATACTTCTCTGGTCATCCGCCCGCATAGCAAAACCTTTTCACGGCGGCGTTTATTTTTTTATCGTTTTTGCCGCTATCTTCCCCGTGTCCTTGGCTATCAGTAATTCTTCGTTCGTGCCTATCGTGAGGAACTTTACGCTTTCTCCAAGAAGCGGGCCAAGCTGTTCTTTTACCTCCTCGAGCACCTGCGGAACGTTCTCACCTATACCCGCCGTAAAGACCACGGCATCCACGCTACCGAGAACAGCGGCGTAAGACCCTATGTATTTCTTTATGCGATATACGAATATATCATATGCCAGCTTAGCCCTTTTATTGCCTTCTTTGATGGCATTGAGTATATCGCGCATGTCGTTGCTTACGCCGGAAACGCCAAGGAGGCCGCTTTTTTTGTTCAAAAGGTCGTTCACTTCGTCAGCGCCCATGCTCTCCCTGTGCATGAGAAAAGTAACGACCGCGGGGTCGAGATCACCCGAACGCGTTCCCATCAGAAGCCCCTCAAGCGGCGTGAACCCCATCGACGTATCGACACTTCTGTTCCCGGATACCGCGGCGATACTGCATCCGTTGCCGAGATGAACGGTTATCAGATTAAGCTTTTCGAGAGGTTTCTTCAAAACCTCCGCGGCCTTCCCTGAAACATACCTGTGGCTCGTCCCGTGAAATCCGTATCTTCGTATCCCGTACTTACTGTAAAACTCGTAGGGTATGCCGTAACAGAACGCGCGTTCCGGCATCGAATGATGAAATGCCGTGTCGAATACCGCGACCTGGGGAACACCGCGGAATATCTTGATACAACTTCTTATCCCCTCCAGAGAAGGCGGATTATGCAATGGAGCGAGTTCCGCGAACTTCTCGACGCTCTTTATGACCTTATCGTCTATCAGCGTGCTTTCGCTGAACTCCTCTCCGCCATGCACCACCCTGTGCCCCACGCCGTCAACCTCGCCAACGCCGGACAACACTCCTATATCCGGATCGGTCAAGGTTTCTTTTATTATTTCGATAGCCCTGTGATGGTCGGAACAGGTCACATCGTTACGCACCTTGTCTCTGCCGGCGCATTCATGCGTGAGGGCGGAATGTTCTTCTCCTATGCGCTCGACTATGCCCCTGCACAACGATTCTTCTTTTTCTATGTCGAAGAGGTCATATTTAACTGACGACGATCCGCAATTTACGACAAGTATCAGCATAATGCCTTCTTAAATACTCTTTTGTTCCATGTGTTATGTGTCAAGTGTCATGTCCTTGTACATCACACATGACACATTACACATAACACGCCTATAATCCCTGCGCCCTTATCGCTGTGACAACCGTGGTGTCAACAACGTCCCCCCAGCTGCAACCGCGGGAAAGATCGCTGCAGGGCTTGTCGATCCCCTGGATCAGGGGGCCGACCGCCCTGGCATTACCCAGGCGCTGGCTCAGTTTATACGAAATATTACCGGCATCAAGATTCGGGAATATCAACGTATTTGCCCTGCCGGCCACTTCACTGTCGGGACATTTAATTTTGGCTATCTCCGGCACAAGCGCGGCGTCTACCTGAAGTTCGCCGTCTACTTTGATATCCGGCCGTTTCTCCCTTATCCTCCCCAAAGCTTCACGTATCATCTCGATAGACTCACCCTTAGCGCTGCCCTTGGTGGAATAGCTCAAGAGCGCTACGTGGGGTTCGATCCCAAAAAGTTTCTTGAAAAGATCGTTCGTCGCGATGGCGATGCCCACAAGCTGTTTCGCCGACGGATAAGGTATGATACCGCAGTCCCCGTACGCAAAAAGCCCGTTCTCACCGAACGGGCAATTTTCCATTTCCATGATGAACGAACTTGAAACCGTGCCTATTTCTCTCAGTATCTTTAAACACTGGATGGAGGCCCTGGCCACGTCAGAAGTTGTATGACTCGCGCCGGCAACGAAACCGTCCGCGATACCGAGCCTTGTCATTACGGCCGCGTAAAACACCAGGTTTTCCACCACGGTCTTTTCGGCTTCCTCAGGCGTCATGCCCTTGGCCTTTCTCAATTCGTAATAGGTGTTCACTATCTCATCGTGCTTCTCGTAAGAGGCGGGGTCGACGATATCCACCCCTTCAAGAGAGATCGAGCCCTCTTTGGCTAATTTCACGATGTCTTCTTTATTCCCCAGGAGAAACACGTCCGCAAGGCCTTCGGCGGCAAGAAAGGAAGCGCCTTTTACGACCCTGGCGTCCTCGCCCTCGGGCAATACTATCTTCCGTCTTTCCTTTTTGGCTTTTTCCCTTAAAGACAGTATCCTGCTCATTTCCTGAACTTCTCCTTCAGTTTTTTCTCGACATTCGCCGGAACGAACTTAGAAACATCAGCTCCAAGATAAGCTATCTCCTTTAACAACTTGCTGGAGAGATAGGAATATGCCTCATTGGGCATCATGAACACTGTCTCGACCTCCGAACTCAGCTTCCTGTTGGTAAGAGCCATCTGGAATTCGTATTCGAAGTCCGATATCATCCTGAGGCCGCGCACGACCACTTTCGCCGCCTTGCCGACCGCGTGATCGACCACCAGGCCGGTGAAGGATTCGACCTCTACATTTTTATATTCCGAAACCGCTTCCCTCATCATCGTAACGCGCTCCTCCAGGGAAAAAAGCGGAGATTTGTCGCCGCTTTCCGCCACCGCTATAAACACCTTATCGTACAACGCGGAAGCCCGTTTGATAACGTCAAGATGCCCGTATGTCACTGGATCGAACGTGCCGGGATATATGGCTTTTCTAGTCATTTTCTTTGATAAATAGATATAACGGTGTCTTTATAAACCTTCTGTTTGAGCCTAAAGACGCCCCCTTCCATCGCGGGGAGCTCTTCTCCCTTGTGGTGTTCGATGACAAGCAAACCAGAGGCGATTACTATATCATAGTGATTTATACTATTCAAGGTTTTTTTGGCCATGTCCTTGCTATATGGCGGGTCTGAAAAGACCAGATCAAATCTTTCTTTGTTTTGCCCTAACTCTTCTATAGCTCCAAAGGCATCCCCCTTCATCAGCCTGACCCTGTCCTCCAGGCCGAGAGCCCTGACATTCTCCGTTATCACCCTGCAACATCGTTCATCTTTCTCGATAAGAACAGCTTTTTCCGCCCCCCTCGAAAGAGCTTCGATCCCGTAAGCGCCGCTCCCCGAAAAAACATCGAGCACACTGGAACCCGGGACCTTTTCAGCGATAATATTGAACACTGCTTCGCGTATCCTGTCCTTCGTAGGCCTTACGGTCTCGAATTCAGGCTGTTTTATCTTCCTGCCCCTGTATTCTCCGCCTATGATTCTCATGATCAGTCGTGGGTGTATTCGTATTGCGTATTGCGTCGTGCGTATTGCGTTAAAACACAGATCATCACAGATCCAGCTATCAGCTGTCTGCTTTCAGCCATCAGCCCTTAGGCGCCGATTCAAAGATAACAAAGTCACAAGATCGTTAACCGGTTAGCCAGTATCGTTTAGCGTTAAGCGTTAAGGGGTAAGCGTTAAGATTACTTATCCCTTATCCCTCTTAGAGATTGCTTCGTCGCCCCTATCGCTTTGCTTCGCAAAGCGGAGCAGCGAGGCTCCTCGCAATGACGGAAGTGGGCGCCTTAAGAGCTGGTGCTCCGGTGACCGGTGCTCCAGCGCTCCCCTTGGAGTCTAATCGCCTATAATTGGACTTTCCCTCCGAACCTCTCAAGAATACTCGCCCTTATGCCCGAGTTGTGGGAATCCTTAAGGGCAGGGTCCTCCTCCACCAGCCTGAACGCTTCTTCTCTCGCTTCTTCCATTATCGCAAAATCCCGGATTATGTTGCCGAACCTGAGTTCGGGAAGACCGCTTTGCCTTTTCCCCAGGAATTCCCCGGGGCCCCGGATGTCGAGATCCTTTTCCGCTATCGCGAAACCGTCGTCGGTCTCTACCATCATCGAAAGACGTTCCCTGGAAGAATCCGTCTTGGGTTCCCCCATAAGGATGCAGTAAGCCGCGTGTTTCCCGCGGCCGATACGCCCCCTTAACTGGTGCAGCTGCGCCAGGCCGTAACGCTCGGCGTGCTCGACGAGCATGACGGTGACATTCGGTATATCCACCCCCACTTCGATCACCGTGGTCGTGACAAGTATGTCGCATTTGCCCCGCCTGAATTCTTCCATTACGCGGTCTTTTTCCTCTGTCTTCATCCGGCCGTGCACGAGGGCGACCCGGAGATCGCCGAACACGTCTTTCTTCAAGTGCGCGTACATTTCTTCGGCCGCGCGCAATTCCGACGTCCCGCTTTCCCTGATCCTCGGATACACGATGAACGCCTGTCTTTTTTTTGCGGCTTCGCCGCGCATGAAATCGTAGATCGCTTCTCTCTTATCATCGCCGACCCAGTAAGTCGTAACGGATTCGCGTTCCTCGGGTTTTTCCTTCAAGAGAGATATATCCATATCGCCGTACACGGTAAGCGCCAGGCTCCTGGGAATAGGCGTTGCCGTCATGACCAAAGTGTCCGGTTCCTTCCCCTTGCGGCGCAGAACGCTTCTCTGGGACACGCCGAACTTATGCTGTTCGTCTATAACCACGAGCCCCAGGTCCGGATAATCCACTTTCTCCTGTATCAGCGCGTGCGTGCCGATAACTATATCGGCGTCCCCCTTCTTAAGCTCTTCCTTTACGCGTTCTTTCGCCCCCGCATCCAGCCCGCTCACCAAAAGCCGCACGTTCACGCCCAGAGGCATGAAGGCCTTGCTGACCGTCACGTAATGCTGCCTGGCAAGTATCTCCGTGGGCGCCATGACCGCGGACTGATATCCGTTCCTGGCCGCGAGGAGCAGCGCGTACATGGCGACCGCCGTTTTCCCGCTGCCGACGTCCCCCTGCAACAGGCGGTACATAGGCCTTCCAGCGGACATGTCCTTTTCTATGTCCTTTATGCACTTTTTTTGTTCGCGGGTCAGTTCGAATTCAAACAAGTTCTCGAACTCACCGAGAAGCCCTTCGCTTATATCGTGCTTTATCCCCTTCTTGCGGCTCTTCATCCTCCTTATCGCCATGATCACCTGCAGCACAAAGAACTCCTCGAATACGAGCCGCCTGTAGGCCCTCTCGAGGTTCTCCGGCGAGTGAGGAAAATGTATGTTCTCGATGGCGAACTTGAAATCGACGAGTTTTTTTCTGGCGCGAAGCGTCGTGGGCAGGCTATCGCCGGACTGGCCCAGATAACCGGCCACCGCGTTATGGACAACCTTGCGCATGTAGCGTTGCGACAGGTCCGCCGTCAGGGAATAGATCGGGACTATACGGCCCACATCAAGCGACCCCTTGGGGTCTTCTCTGTCCAGCACTTCATACGCGGGGTGAGTTATCTGGAGCCTCTTGGGCGACTCGACCTTTCCGTAAAGCACTACGGATTGCCCGGCCTTGAAGACCTTGGCGATATAAGGCAGATTGTACCAGACGGCGAAGAGCCTGTTCTTCTCGTCCCCTATCGTCATTTCGAAAATATGCGTCCCCGTCCTGGCCCGGAAAGAGTTCATCCTGAGGACCTTACCGATGACCGCCTGGGACTCTCCCGGAATAATATCCTTGACCGGGATTACATGGCTCCTGTCCTCGTAGCGGCGGGGCAGGTAATAGAAAAGATCCGATACGGTCTCTATACCGATCTTTCTGAAAATATCCGATCTTTTAGGGCCTACGCCCTTTATATAGCGTACCGGAATATCCTGGGGAGCTTTTTTTGCTTGCATCTTGATATTTATTGTGATATTATTTTGCCTCTATTCGTAAAGCGGTATGAACGTTAGCATTATAAAAGAGAGGTTTTAAAATGGCAAGAGAATGTTAATGAGGCCCAAACTTATGGAGCGAAAGCGACATAAGTTTGC
>CAZMEZ010000022.1:6120-30223 GCA_964565425.1 uncultured Planctomycetia bacterium
GAGCGATAGCGCGACCGAGCCGAGGGATCTCTTGAGGATAAAGTGAGGTCAAAATAGCAAGAGAATGTTAATGAGGCCCAAACTTATGGAGCGAAAGCGACATAAGTTTGCCGGCCGAATTAATCCCGGGCGAGGGAGCGATAGCGCGACCGAGCCGAGGGATCTCTTGAGGATAAAGTGAGGTCAAAATGGCAAGAGAATGTTATATATGCGGAAAGAAACCCGTAAGCGGCAGGACCATATCCCGCAGGGGTATGGCTAAAAGTAAGGGCGGCGTCGGCCAGAGGATAACCGGCAAGACCCTGCGCAAGTTCAACCCCAACATACAGACGGTCAACGCCATTATCGACGGTAAAAAGAAAAAGATAAAAGCCTGCGCCAAGTGTATCAAGGCGGGTAAGGTTAAAAAATCCGTGTAAGACCAGCCTATCCGGACAGCAAACATCAAACAGTCCCCGGGTAACAAGTTTCAAGCTGCAAGTTTCAGGACCAAAATATCAAAAATCAAAAAGCAAAGTTCAAATATATAAAGTAAACATCCACGGACTTACTTCCGTGGCTTTTAATCAGAGTGCAAGCTTCGCTTGCCCTAAGTCCTCTTTTTCCTGATGCCGAACATATCTTTTTATCATCTCTTCATCCAGGCCCACTGTGCTGACGAAATACCCAACGGACCACATGCCACCACGGCCCCAGTATCTCTCACGGATGAAGTCAAACTTTTCTTTTAACGCGTTCCCCGTGTTTGCTTTCATTAGCTGCACTACTTTAGCTACGCTCATTTTAGGCGGAAAGCTAATCACAATATGCACGTGATCATCTTGCACGTTCCGCTCGACATATTCGATCTCTGGGTAGTGTTTTCGGACTTCATCAAGCTTGATCTCTAAGTACTTCTTAACCCCTTCGGTTAAGACTTTATATCGATATCGCGTGATCCAAACAACATGGTACTCACATCGATACACACAGTGGGCTTGTCTTCTCGTTTCCATGTGTGCATTGTATCACACCTTACGGAAAAAGAGGACTTAGGAGCCCGGTACATCCCCGGACCGACATCCTCGGATTTTCATAGGTGTCATTAAAATCCAAAATTTTTATCTTAATCTTTACACTTTGATATGAATTTTTGACTTTTGCTGTTTGATTTTTGAATTTTAATACCTTTACGTATCACGTATCACTTATCACTTGATCCACCCCGCATCCACATCCGTTATAACTTTATGATTTCTTTAATTGCCCGACTTATCGGGCTGTCTGAGGTCTGAATATCCCGTCACGCGTCACCCGTCACTATCTTGAGATCCCTGATATTAAGCTGTATGGAATCGATGCCGTCCCAGCTGTTTATAGACGGCGTATAGGCGAGGTTTATTATGTTCCCCGTGCGGGGTTTCTTTATATCGTTCTTCCTGAAAGTCACGGCCTGACAGGTCAGGTTGCCGCACGTCACGAGGAATTTAAACCCGTTCTTACCGATGTCGCGCGGCGCGTTCTTCACCTTCACTCCGTTGGAAGAAAAAACCGGCTCTGAATTACCCGGGCCGTACGGCATCAGCATGCCTAATTCTTCGATAAGCTTAACGCCCACGTGCGAGAAGGGCAAACGTAAGTCAACCCTGAGTTCCGGCGCCATGTCTTCCCTGTCGATAAAACATCCTCCCGCGACCTCGTTGATCTTTTCCCTGAAAGACGCGATATTTTCCTTCATTATCTTAACGCCGCAGGCCTGCTCGTGTCCGCCGAAATCTATGAGATGGCCGCTGGCCTTCTCTATCGCCTCAAAAAGATTGAACCCTTCCACCCCGCGGCCGGACCCCTTTCCCCTGTCCCCTTCCAGCGCTATCATTATCGCCGGTTTTGAAAATTCCTCCGTCAACCTTGAAGCCACTATCCCCACAACACCGGGATGCCATCCTTCGTCCGCGAGAACGATCACCTTATCGCTCTCCAGGTCAACATCCCTGTTCGCCTTTTCGAGCGCTTCGTTGAGTATGTCCTTTTCGATGCTCTGGCGATTCCTGTTCTCGCGGTCAAGCACCCGGGCAAGTTCCTTTGCCGTTTTGTCATCCTTGCACATCAGAAGCTCCAGCGCCACGTTAGCGGATCCCACCCTGCCCATGGCATTTATGCGGGGGCCGAGCACGAACCCTATATGCCTGCATGTCAGTTTTTCGGGCTGTATCCTGCCGACTTCCATGAGAGCCCTGAGGCCGGGTTTATCCGTCGTCCGCAGGCTCTTCAATCCCACCTTGGTCAATACACGGTTCTCGCCGAGCTGGGGCACGATATCCGCCACGGTCCCCAGGGCGACCAGGTCCAGATGCCTGTCCACGGCCTCCGGGTCTCCAGTGAGCGCCTTCGCCAGTTTATAGGCGACGCCGACACCCGCCAGGTATTTAAAAGGATAAGAGCAATCCGGCTGGTGAGGATCTATTATCGCGTACGCGGGCGGATGCAACTCCCTCTTTACTTCGTGGTGATCCGTGATCACGACATCAATGCCGTAATTATTCGCGCACTCGACCTCTTCGAACGAATTGATGCCGCAATCCACGGTGATCATGAGATTGACCCCCTTGTCCCTGGCAAGGGCCACGGCGCGGATATTCAGTCCATATCCTTCTTCAAGGCGGTTGGGAATGAAGGTCTCGAGATCCGCTCCCATCCCGCGCAGGACGTCGGCAAGAAGAGCCGTCGCCGTAACTCCGTCAACGTCGTAATCGCCGTATATCAGTATTTTTTCTTTTTTTTCGACGGCCCTTTTTATCCTCTCGACCCCACGGGCCATGTCCTTCATGAGAAAAGGATCCGAGCACGAGGGAAGGCCCCCGAACAGGAACTCCTGCGCCTGTTCGGGCGTCCTTATGTTCCTGTTCACTAAAAGCTGCGCGAAGAGCGGCGTCACCCCCAGCGCGTCGCTCAATGTTTTTTGCAATCTTGGATCGGTTTTATGTATTTTCCAGTGCATTTTCAGGTATTCTTTCCCGCGGGCCTGGTGGGTTCAACGTGGACTATGACATCCTTGACGCCATGTATGGCCCTGAAGAGTTCCCTTTTTATCCTGACGGTCACTATGTGCCCTTCTTCCACGGTCTTTTTACCGTCAACCCCTATTATCGTCTCGATAAAGAATTCTATGCCCGTTTTTCTTACCGTCACTTCTTTTACTTCCTCGACACCCTCGACCGAAAGGATGATCTCTTCTATCTTCCTGCGAAATTCCACCGGCGGAGCGGCGTCCATGAGTTCATCGTACGCGGCATGAAAAGACTCTATCCCCATCTTTATTATAAAACCCCCTACGATTATGCCGGCCAGAGGATCCATGTAGGTCTTGCCGAAACGCGCGGCGGTAATGCCGATAAGCGCGGCCACGGACGACAGCGCGTCACTCCGGTGATGCCAGGCGTCCACCTTAAGGGAAGTGCTGTTTATCCTCTTCCCCGTGGCGATGACATAACGGTAAGTTATCTCCTTGATCACTATGGATACTACCGCCACCACGAGGGCGATCATACCCGGCTCGACCATGGAACCCGAGATCAATACCCTGGCTGAACCATAAGCAATACGCACCCCCACCAGGATAAGGACGATGGAGACAAGCTTCGCCACTATGGATTCCGCCCGCCCATGCCCCAGAGGATGATGCGCGTCCGCCGGCTTCTCGGCTATCTTGAACCCGATCAGGACCCCCACGCTGGTAAACGCGTCGCTCGCGGTATGGAACGCGTCGGCTATCATCGCGTGGGACCTGCCGACGATACCGGCGAAGAGTTTCAGCGTGAAAAGAAAGATATTGCTGAAGATGCCCAACCAGGCACTTCTTTGGCCGGCTTTGTAGCCGTTATCTTGACCGTTCCTCATTTACCTTTTGACCGTTCTTCTCGTGGGCCAGTCTATCAAGAGAGGGCTGGCTATGAAGATCGACGAATAGGTGCCTACCAGCACGCCGACCATGAGCACGAACGAGAAGTCGTTGATGACCGTACCTCCGAATATGAAGAGAGCGACGACCACTGCGAGCGTCGTCAGAGACGTAAGCACGGTACGTGAAAGGGTCTGGTTTATACTGAGATTTATTATCTCTTCCTGGGTCGCTTTACGCATGAATTTCCGGTCCTCGCGTATACGGTCGAAAAGAACGATGGTGTCGTTTATGGAATAACCGACTATGGTCAAAAGCGCCGCTATCACGGGCAGGGATATTTCCCTGCCCGTAAGGGCGATCATGCCCAGAGAGACCATTACATCATGCGCCAGCGCTATTATCGCGGTTATCGCGAACCGGAACTCGAACCGGAAAGATATGTACAAACAGATCCCTATCAAGGCGAATATGAGAGCTTTGACGGCCGCTCTGCGCAGATCGGCTCCCACGGCGGGCCCTACCGTCTCCACCCTCATCACCTCGAAGGAGCCGGCCCCGAACCGTTCCCGGAGACCGTTGATGATCGCGTCCGTCTTGCCGCCGAAAGACCTCACGATCACTTCCCTGCCGTCCCCCAGCTGCTGTATGGCGGATTCGCCCAGACCGACCTCGAAAAGGACATCCCTTATCTCCCCCACGGGAACGATCTCGTTGAACCTGAACTGCTGCAGGGTTCCGCCCGTAAAATCCACGCCGAAATTCTTGACCCCGCGCTTCGCGAAGAACGTCAACCCGACCGCGATGACCAGGATAGACACGAGGTACGCTATCTTCCGTACCTTTATGAACGGTATATTGGGCTGTTTGAAGAACTGCAACATGGGAAGTTTATCCATCTTCGGATTGCTTCCCGTGATCACGTCAAAAATAAGGCGCGTCACTACCAGGGCCGTGAACATGCTGGCAATGATACCGATGCTCAGGGTCGTGGCAAAACCCCTTACCGGACCGGTGCCGAACTGAAAAAGGATAAGCGCGGTTATCAGAGTGGTAACGTTCGCGTCCAGGATCGTCCAGAACGCCTTGTCATAACCCGCGTGAATGGCCGCCCTGAGGGATTTACCCAAACGGGATTCCTCCCGTATCCTTTCGAATATAAGAACGTTCGCGTCAACCGCCATACCGATCGTAAGGACAAGACCGGCTATGCCGGGCAGCGTCAGCGTCGCGCCGAAATACGACAACGCGCCCGTTATGATCAGGATGTTGAGCGCGAGCGCGAGGTCCGCGATAAGACCCGCCAGCAGATAGTATATCGCCATGAAGCTGAGGACACATATGCCTCCGATGATGATCGCGTGTATACCTTTTTGTACGGAATCCTTTCCGAGAGCCGGTCCGACACTCCGTTCTTCTATGATCTGGACCGGGGCGGGAAGAGCACCGGCCCGCAGTACCAGGGCTATATCCTTGGCTTCCTGGACTGAAAAATTCCCTGTTATCTGGGCCCTGCCGGAAGGTATCTTCTCGCGTATGACGGGAGCCGTCTGCACCTCGCCGTCAAGCACGACCGCCAGTCTCCTGCCGACATTCCTCGCGGTGACATCGGCGAATATGCCGGCTCCTTTGTCGTTGAATTCCAGCGAGACATACGGCTGGCCGAACCCTTCCTGACTGAACTCCGTGGTGGCGTCCACGAGCATGTCGCCGGTAAGTTCCGCGTCGGCCCCGACAAGAAGCTGTTCCGACTTGCCGTCCCGCATCATGTGCTCTTTGACCTCATATCCTTCTACCGGCTCACCGTCCATCGCCTTCTTCAAAAGCTCGGGGTCGTCCGAAACAAGCCTGAATTCAAGGTGCGCGGTCCGCCCGATTATCTCCTTAGCCCTTTCCCGGTCGGTTATACCGGGGAGCTGAACGAGGATACGGTTCCTGCCCTGCAGCTGTATCGCCGGCTCCAGAACGCCGAACTGGTCTATACGGTTCCGGATAACCTCGAGGGCGCGCTGCGGCGCGTCCTTGGCCTCATTAGCAGTGAGCTTGGAAGTGTCTACCTCCAGGACCATGTGCATGCCGCCCTGAAGATCGAGACCGAGGTTTATCTTACCCTCCTGGACAACGTTGCCCTTTTCGTCATGGATGTCAAGCGGCGGATAGGAGAACCATATCGCCGCCGCGGCAATGGCTATGACCAGAACACTCTTCCATTTCATGCTCTTCCACATATTTTCGTATCCTTTCTTATACGTCATCCCCGCGGAAGCGGGGATCAAATAAAAGTAATCAGTCCACGCCTACTACGCCGTCTTAGGCTTCTTGAGCCTCGATACCGAGCTCTTCTGAACCTTTATCCTCGTATTCTCATCGACCCTCAGGGTCACGACGTCGTCCTGGAGGTTCACGATCGTGCCGTGCATCCCCCCGGACGTGACCACTTCGTCGTTCTTCTGCAGGTTCTCGAGCATCTTGGCGTGTTCCTGCTGGGTCTTTTTCTGCGGGCGTATGAGCAGAAAATAAAAAACTATGAATATAAGGAATATCGGCATCAGGCTTATCAGCGGACTTTGGTGTGCCTGGGGCGCCTGAGCGGCCGCGTCCTGCGCAAAAGCTAAAGTTAACATAATGGCTCCTTTAATTTGGTTTGTTGGGGATTACGATGAGCAATAGTATTAATTATACTAATAATCGCTTAAAAGACAACTCCGTTTTTAAGATTCGTATTTCTTCACGAAGGCTTCTTTAAACCCGGAAAACCTGCCTTCCCGGATAGCTTTACGGGCCAGTTTTATCAGCTTCACGTAAAAATGCACATTATGCAGGGATATGAGCCTGAGTGCCAGTATCTCGTCCGTGTTGAACAGGTGCCGGATATACCCCCTTGTGTAACCACGGCACGCCGGGCAGTCACATTCCGGGTCTATAGGGCCGAAATCCTCCTTGAAAGGCGCGTTCCGGAGCTGCAGTTCGCCTGAGAATGTGAGCGCCTGTCCGTTCCTGCCGTTACGCGTCGGCACAACACAATCGAACATGTCGATCCCGGCTGAAATGGCTTCAAGCATGTCAGGGGGCGTGCCAACGCCCATCAGGTAGCGCGCTTTATCCTCCGGAAGCATGGAAGCGGTATAAGCGGTCATCTCATTTATAAGCTCCACCGGTTCCCCCACCCCGATACCGCCTAACGCGTACCCGTCCATGTCCATGGACACGAGCTCCTCGACGCAACGTTTCCTGAGATCCCGGTAAGTGCTCCCCTGGACTATGCCGAATAGAGAAGCCTTCCCCTCCTTTTCAATGAACCTTTTCTTTGACCTGTCGGCCCACTTCAGCGTCAGGCCGACCGAATCTTCCACGTAATCCCTTGTCGCGGGATAGTGGACACATTCATCAAGCGGCATCATGATATCGCTGCCGAGCTCCATCTGCAGGTCCATGACGTTCTCGGGGGTGAAAAAATGGAGCGAGCCGTCGATATGGGACCGGAACTCTACGCCTTCCTCCCTTATCTTGCGGAGTTCCGCGAGACTGAAGACCTGAAAACCGCCGCTATCGGTAGTAATGGCCTTTTCCCATCCCATGAAAGAGTGCAGGCCGCCGGCTTTCCCTATCACGTCCCTGCCCGGGCGCAGATAAAGATGATAGGCGTTCGAGATTACCATCTCCACGCCGCAATCCACCAGTTCCTGGTTGGATAATGTTTTTACGGTCGCCTGCGTGGCGACGGGCATGAAAACGGGAGTTAGGACCTCCCCGTGGGCGGTCACCATTTTCCCGCATCTGGCGCGGGAATCGGCGTCCCTGTGTTCTACTTTGAATTCAAGCATGGCCATTATTATCCCCCTGCAATGATTTCAAGCCCGCGGGGCTTGAAATCAGGGGAGGATTAATCCGGCCGGATAATTTATGCTCCCTGCGGTCGCATAAATTATGGCCTCATTAAAAAGCCGCAGGGTTCAAGTCTTCTTATCCGATTTGCAACCTGCGGCTCGTAGCTACGGTTTTCAGAACGTTCTATGCCAGATCGCCGACAGCTTCCACAAGGTCCTCGAGGCTTCCGCCTTTTACAAGGAACCTGTCGGCTGTCCGCGCATAAACGCTGTTCTCGTACTCCTGATATCCGGTATATATGATTATCCGGGCATACGGCGAAACCTGCTTCAGCGTGTTGAGTATGGAAAGTCCGTCCTTTTCCGGCATCATGAGGTCAAGTATGATAACGGAGGGGTTGCTGGTTTCCAGATACGACAAGAGCTCATACCCGTTATACACGGAATCCACTTCGTATCCCTTGTCGCCGAGTATATCGACGACCAGCTCGCACATCTCCTTATTGTCGTCCGCTATGACTATCCTTCCGCGCTGCTGCATGTCCTCTTCCTATTGTTTTATCTTTACAGTGCTGTTCACGCGCCGGATAAGCTCTTCGGGCTGGAACGGTTTGGTCAGGTAACAACATACGCCGCATGCCCTTGCCGTCATCCTTTCCACGTCATCATCAAGGCATGTAAGAAAGATCTTCGGGACATCTCCATAAAGGCCCTTGTCCCGGAAATCCTCTACCAGGTTGAACCCGGACCTCTCAGGCATGAATACATCGATTATCATCAGGTCCGGCCGGTATTTTTCCACATAATGCTCGGTTTTAGTCGGGTCCGAAAGCGTTTTTACGCTATAGCCCTCCCCTTCGAGTATGTCCTTAAGGGTGCTCAGGAAATTCTCGTCATCGTCTATGGCAAGTATTGTCTTCTTCTCCATCTCCCGTATCTCCATAAATTATACTTACGTCCTAAAAGGCGGATATATTTTAACATCATACCGATATGTTTGTAAACCCCGTTAGAATTTTTTAAATTCTAACGGGGTAAACCTCAAAATGTTAAATCTTATTATCATAAAAGCAGTTATGCTGCTTGTAAAATTCAGGGCTATATCCCTCCAGTCGAATACCCTCGCCGGAAGGAAAAATTGTATCAGCTCATCCACGAACCCGACGGCAAGACATACGGCAATGCCTGTGATGTAAAGCTTTATCTCATAACGGTTAATGTCTATCTTTAGCGCGTTATACACAACAACGCTAAGGCCAGTATATTCAAGAAGGTGTATCTTTTCGGCAGGAAATTTTGCTAACTTATTTAATATAAAGAAGATACAAACAAAAACCGCGAACAAAAAGTAGCTTGCCGGTCCTGTTTCCTTTTTAACGAAAACAAGATACAAAAATACGGCTGAAACCGAAGCTACACCTAACGCATACAGGACCAGGATCCCCTTTCCGTCGGCAATACCGTCGATAATTTCCCATAGCTTCGGCGCAACGCCAAGTGTGGCATAAATGGCCGTAACATATAATAGACACGCTGCCCACCATATTTTTCTTGCTTTTAATTTATCCACGGGTATCCTGTCCGATCTTCGTGACTTGCTCCGGCTTTTCGCGGCCGAATGCCTGCTTGAACATTTTTCGCGAAACCGCGGTAAAATGTTTAATGAGGAATGGGTATTTAAATACGCTCAGGAAAATGAAATTGACCGTGTCCCGCATACTGTCGAACATGAAGAGCTCCGCGAGATAATCCGTCCCGGCGTTGTTCTTCCTGATCTTCCTGAAGACCAATCGATCAACTTTTCGCTCGATCTTCCCCATATCATTCAACACGTTCTCCGGGACGGGCGCGGACAGCATATCGCGCGCGAACCGCAGCGCGTAATAAACCGGCCTCCGAACCCTGTAATCCCGCGCAAGCCCCATAACCTCGTCCCAATCCAGTTCGTCCCCGTATTTATTCAGGAACTCGAGCACGTCGACATACCACCTCACGCCCGAAAAGCCATGGTGCATGGCCAGATGTATACATTGATACAACAAGGTGTGGACGAGGTCAAGGGTGTATACATCATATCCCCGCAGGGACAATTTCCTTTTGCTCTTCCATATCCTCTCTTCGTCGACGTTCAGCATATCATCGTGGAGTTTCCTGCCTACAAAACCCCTGTGCACGTCCAGAAAGACCTTACCTTCAAAAGAATACAATACTTGCGTCCTGTAGCGCTCTAAACCTTCGTTCTCTTCACGCGGCCGGAACCCCTTTTCCCTCAAAACACTGTCCACCTCGGCGAAATCCTCTTCTCTTACGAGAACATCGATGTCCGAGAGCGGCCTTAGCCCCGGATCGTCGCGATACATGTCCAGAAGAAAAGAAGCGCCCTTAGTAAAAAGGACTTCCAGGGAATTTTCCGAAAAAAGCTCTGCCAAACGCTTTATCTCCTCAAGCGCCCGTATGTTCTGAGCAAAGTTCCGGGCTGCTTCGTCCCGGAGCTCTTTCTTTACCTCTTCAGGGACGCATTCGCTGAAAAGCTGCAAATGCCTGTACGCCAGGGGTTTGACCATGTGGAGGTCCGCCGCTTCAAGAAAACGATCCCAGTCGACAGCGCCTTCAACCATCAAAGCCGCGAACCGCTCCTTCAGGTTTTCAGGCATTTCGACCCGGGAACATAAAAGAAGGGGCTCTTCTTCCCTGCTTAATGTTGCGTGGTCAAGATCCAGGGCTGGATAAAGGCTGCTCTGTGTCATTGTGAGATCTTTATTTGAAACGGATCCGGTCAAAACCTTCGGCTGTACCGACCAGATCTTTAAGGATCTTATCCGTTACGTGGATTTCATTCCATCCGGGGTATTCCCTGTCGGCGACGTCCATGATCTTCCTGAGGAACTTCTCCGCGAAAAGACGGTTCCTGTCCCTGCGCCGGATATAAGAGCTCAAAAGGACCTTCCCTCCCTCTTCCGGTTTGATGAAAGCGTCCGCGGTTTTCGCGTTGCCCACGATAGCGTAAAGGCGGCAGCATTTCCCCATCCGAAAATGAGCATAGGAGATGTTCCCGTAAAACATCTTTCTAAAAGACACGTATACCGAGCTCCCCGAAAAAGATAAGAGCAAGGGATCTATGAGCCTGCTTTTGAACAATGAAGGAGTAAGATCATGCCGGGACAAAAAAGCGAGAAGCGCGCCGGTAAATTTTCGAGGGAATCTCTCCAGATCGATGATCTTACTGTCTCTCTTAACCGAGCATACCTTACCTCGCACGGCCTTGAAAGGCACATTTTCGGCATGCCTGAAAGGTATATTGTCACCTTTCATCAGGACGCACCCTTTGCCCCTGTCAACACCCAGCGCCCTGTGGACGACGGCAATACCGTCTTTGTCATATGTAAGCACGTCGCCCGTTCTTATACGGTGCGGCTCAATCTTCCCGGAGATACACACGTCCAGGGAACGGATCGAGGGATACATGCTTTGTCCTTTTACGATGTTCTGCATGAATGGCAGGAGAACCGGTTTCCGCAGGGCGATCACAATCCGGTATTAGGAACCGACCCGGATTTGCACGTATAAACAGCCGTGCCGCCTGACCTGCATTGCGCGCCCGAGACAATGCCCGTGCTGCATTTCGCCGTAGCGAGGTTACCGCTCTTGCATGTCGCCTCCGTCGGAGTGCCCCCGGACTTACACGCCTGGGCCTGGACCTCATCCCTCACGGCAGACGTAAGATCATAAGCAAGCGGCGGTTCGTATTTTTGTTTCTTTTTTTCCATCATAACCCCCCCCCTAAACTTTGTAACCTACGAAACCTGAATCCTCGAGCTCTTTTAAATACGACAGGCAATCCTTCTCGGCCGTATCCTCCGTCACTTCATATATCTCGGTCATCTTCGCGATCATATCGCCGACCGTGTTCGAACCGTCGGAAAGCCCCCATACCAGCATGCCTGTCCCGTTGATGCATACCATGTTCCCGTTCGCGGGATGAAAAAGAAGCGCTTCTTTTTCATCTTCGCGGATAATTACATCAGGATTTTTTACGGGACAAGACGTTTTCATGATCATCCTTTCTGTTCGTATTTAACACTTTCGGGGCCCGAGATCCTGCCGTTCTCCAGGATCATTATTTCATCAGCGTAATTGACGGCGGTATCCCTGTGAGTGACAAAGATCACCGTAAGCTCCGGATAAAGGCCCCTGATATCCGCGAATATCTCCCCCTCCATACCGCTATCCAGAAATGAGGTGGCTTCATCAAGGATCAGGATCTTCGGTTCTCTCGCCAGGGCCCGGGCTATCGCGACCCTCTGTCTTTGCCCGCCCGAGAGAGAAGAACCTGCCTCACCTATACGGGTATTATATCCCATTAAAAGGCCATCGGCAACTTCATCGACCCTGGAACAAAGTATGGCCTTTTCAGCTTTACGTATATCTCTTCCCCTTCCCAGGAGTATATTATCGGCCAGGGTATCGTTAAAAAGATACGGTTCCTGGTGAACAACGGATACTTTATCCAAGAAATTTTTCCTGCCCGCGCGCCCCAGATCCTTGCCACCCAACAGCACGGCCCCCTTCTCCGGCGGAAAAAGGCCCAGCAAGAGACCCAACAACGTCGTTTTGCCGGAACCGGAAGGCCCTTTGATCAGCGTCCACTTGCGGGAAGACACCATGAGGGATAACCCGTCGAAAAGTCTTTTATCCTTCGTGTATCC
Organism: uncultured Planctomycetia bacterium; assembly: GCA_964565425.1. GTDB lineage: Bacteria > Omnitrophota > Gorgyraeia > Tantalellales > Tantalellaceae > CAZMEZ01. The sequence continues at coordinate 18,531 of CAZMEZ010000022.1, forward strand.
GAACGACACCCCCGCGAATTCGATATCTTTTTCGAGATCATTTTCTTCCAGGCCTTCAGAACCATTGCCCGCGGGAGATACGGATATCTCGTTAATGAAGGCGGCGCATCTCTTCAGCGACATTCTTTCAGCGTTCAGTTCTTCAAAAACCGAACCGGCATGTTGAAGTTCGGATACGATGAGGTAAGCTAGCATGGAAACGGCGCTGAACGAACCTATGCTCAGACGTCCGCTTATTATCAAAAATCCGCCCAGAAGCCCAAAAACCAGCATGCTGAACCTGGACAGGAGATCTCCGAAAAATCTGGTTTTCAGAAAAAAAAGCGACGAGGCCAGGGCGCTTTTCATTCTACGGCGATACAGGGAATCGACCTCTCGCAAGGCCCAATCTTCCCCGGCAAGGCTTTTAACCAGTTTTACGTTGAGAAGTATGTCATGAAAACGCGAAGTATGCCTTCTTAGATGGCCGAACTCTCTCATCCTGTATTGCCTGCGTCCGCGCGCGGCCCAAAGCGCGTGCCACGCCGTAAAGGGGACGGCAAAGATCACCAGCGCGGCAAGAGGCGCTGATATCCCCAAAGTGAAAGCGAGAAGCACGGGCACCTTGAGGACCGATATCAGCGAGGGGATCTCACTGAAGACAAGGTTCTCGATATTGCGGTAATCATAGTTCAGGATAAAAGCGTTCTCCGCCGTGCTCAACTCCTTTATCTTCAGGTAATCCAGGCCGAAAAGCCGCCCGGCCAGGTCATAATTAACGTCGGCCGAAAAACCTGCTTTGGTCCTTTGCAGTGACCTGCCCGAAAAATAATCCAGACTGCGCTCGACCATGAAAATGACGGTCCCGAGAACCGTGAACACCAGGAAAAACCTGAGATCCGCGGACATAATGCCCCTGTCAAGCGCGGCCTTCGTAACATATATTAGAGCAAGCCCCATCGGAAAACTCAATGCCTTAAAGACGGAAACGATCGCCAGTGGTTTACGGTACTTTTTCAGGATCGCCGCCGAATAGGATAGTATGGTCCTGACGTCCCCGCAAAGGGAAAGCATCGCTCCTGATAGCTGCCTATGGTTCAAGACACGGCCAGACATGAAAAGACTTCCCCATCCTTGTTGAATTCCAACACCCCGAAACGAACGCTATCGAACATCGAACTTAAAAACCCGAACACATGGCTCCTGTAAATGTCCCTTCCTCCCGGCCGGGCATAATCGTAATACATGTTCGTCGCCTCCGGCATGGCCATGCGGATAGCTTCCATGACAGGCAATTCGCTTAGCCTGTTCTCCGAAGACTTTCTAAGGAAAAACACCGCTTCCACTTCCCGCAGGTTATTTTCGTCGCTGAATGCCGCCGAGGATGGAAAGACCCTGACATAATACTTGCCCTCTCTCTTCTTGACGCAGCAGAAATCATCCCCCAAGATACGGTACCCTTTTCCCGTCGCCATCGCGGATATCGTGCTTTTTCCCCCGCCGCTCGGGGCCACGAAAAGATACGCCCTTTCACCTATCACTACCGAAGCCGCATGGAGAAAGATCATTCCGAGAGAGTCCTGGAAAGCGTGCAGGGAACTGCTGATCACGCTGTCGAGCACATAGTTCAACATCTTATCATTTTCAAAGAAACAGAACGTCCTGGTCCCGCGAAAATCATATATTTCAAAATATCGTCCTTCTTCAGTCTCTTTTACGGTCTTAGAGAAACCGTCCCCGGATATCCGTTGTAACGACTCGCTCCTTATCCCCCTGCAAAAACTTATTTCAATATCCGCGTTGAGACTGTCGGATGCCGGTTTAAGTCCGTAAGAAGGCGGCAAACTGTCAAAGTTCCACAGATTGACCCCTACCGACGTTCCCATGGTCTTCAGCAGATATCTCCTCATCTCACGTCCTTAAAGGTTCGGGTACCAGTCTTGTCGTCGGGAAAAGGCCTTTTTCATAGGCCGTCTGGCAGAACCTGCTCGGGGCGGTCACAAGGTCGCCGCCTTCATAATACGCTTCAGCCCGGCAGCTACCCGTGCAGATATTCTTAAAAACACATATACCGCATACCCCCTCCAGTTTCGCGGGTATATCCTCCCTGATCCTTTTTAAATCGGGGCTGTTAATCCATATATCCTTTAAGGCCCCGGGGTTTCCCCTGACACTACCGAAAATAAGTTTCTCGTCCATGTACCCTACACCGCAAAGTGATATCCTCCCGTCCGACAAAAGTCCGAGTATGTTTTTTACGGCGCACCTTCCGAAATTGCGTTTTTTTACATCCTCGAGGCTCTTGAAAGCTGCCGGCAGGTCCAGGAACACGTATCCTTTGAAAGAAACTTTTACCATATTAAGGTTTTCACTGAACCTGAGCACTTCTTCCACCGAAGGAGCCATCCCCAGCCGTTTCATATCGCGTCCCCTGCCTATGCATGATATTATATTGACCTTTACATCGCTTACCCCGAGTTCCCCCATGAGATCCAGGAACCGGGTAAAGTCATCCACGTTCTCGCGGTAAAGTGTCATTATGACCTGCGGCGTGAACCCTTCGCTCACTAGGTTCCGTATCCCTCGTGTGGCCGAATCGAACGCGCCTTTCCTGCCCCTGAAAACGTCGTGTTTTTCCGCGAACGGGCTGTCGAGACTGACCGATATAAAATCCAACCCCGCGCCTTTAAACATCTTCGCGCTCTTTGTATCCACAAGAGTGCCGTTGGTCTCGATCCATGTCTTAATATTATTTCTTAAACAGAATATCAACAGGTCTTCCAGGTCCTCCCGCAAAAGCGGTTCACCGCCCGTGATCTTTACCGAAGTCAGCCCCAGTTCCATCGCTTCCCTCACGACTCCGATCGTTTCTTTCATTGTCATCTCACCGTCCGCACCGGAACGGTTTTCCGCGTACGGAGGCGAGACCCAGCAATGTCTGCAACGCAAATTGCAGTATTGGGTGGGGTTGATATACAGACTGGTAAGCTGCGGTATATTATCCTGGATCTTAGCCATTTAGCGTTATTATTCCTTTCCCACTTAAAACAGTATCTCTGTCCGGCCTGAAGCCATGCAGTCCCGAAAAGACAAGACAATTGGTCCTGTCAACGCCCTTCAGGTCCTTCCCCGAAGAATAATACGCGCTTGCCCGGCAACCGCCGTTGCAATAAGACAGGTAATCGCAATTCGCGCATAAAGGATTGTTCGCGATAAGCGGTTCATCCGCCAGTCCCCTTATCGCGTTAAGCACATCCGAGTTATCCCAGATATCCTTTAAAGTGTTTTTCCGCGCATCCCCGCAAACAAGGGTCCAGAACGAAGAACAGGGGACGACCTTCCCGTCCGAACGGATGGAAAGCATGGTCTGCCCCGCCGGGCACGTGGAAAAAGTGCCTCTTTCCCCTTTTCCCGGACCTTTCCGGTAAAAATCTTCCAGCATCTCCATCTTCTGTCCCAGGGTCCCTCCTATGACAAAGCCGGGATACTTTTCCCTGAAATGAAAAAGATCTTCCATTATGCGCCGGTAGACCTTGCCTTCGAATTTCATATCGCCCGCAAATACCGCGGCTCTCCCGCATTCCACCGCGTCACCGAAATCCATCCCGCCCATGCCGAGGCCCTTTGCAAGTTTTATCATATCCTCGATATCCGTATAATTGCGCGCGTTGATGACCGCCTTGAGTTTAACGGGAACGCTGTTATCGATAAGATGTCTTACGCCCTTCATGGCCTTTTCAAAAGAACCCCCGCCCCGCTGCCAGTCGTGTACTTCGGGACGGGATCCGTCTATGCTTACCTGGACCGTTTCAAAGAATTTGATCTTCTTAAGACGTTTTGCCGCCGCGTCGTCTATCAAAGTCCCGTTGGTAAGAACGGTGAACCGTACGGGATAATCGTTGGCCGCTTCCAGGAGATCGTGTATCCTCGGGTAGCAGAAAGGCTCTCCCCCGTAAAGATTGACCTCGAATATTTTTTCTTTGACCATCTGATCGAGGATGCCGAGGATCTCTTCGAACGACAGCTCGTCATCCAGGGCCCAGGTATCGGAAGTGTAGCAGTGCTTGCACCTGAGATTGCACCTGCCGGTTATCGCAAGATCAACAGTAAAAGGAAAGGACGCCATGTTATCCCCGGAACACTCCGATATCGTTCCTGAAAATGATCACTTTGTGGCAATAGAGCAGCCAGACAAACCTGTAAAGATCCTTTTGCGAAAGTTCCTGTCCCATGACGGCGTTAAAACGGCTCCGTACATCCTTGAGTGTGTTTTTTCCGTCAAAAAGACCTGTAATATGGAGCAATTCCCTGTCCCCTAAGGGAAATCCCGAAAGATCGCATTTCACGGGCACCAGGCCGCATTTATCCCGCATATCCCTGACGAAGGTTATCTCCCCTTTATCTTTAGCGTAAAAAACGGTTTTCAGCCCCACCAAAGGGTTCGGGGTAAATATCATATCCTCTTTAAGGGTCTCCATCATGAACCCTTTTGAGACTTTATCCCTCCACTTATGATAATCCTCGGTGTTAGGAGCGTAGGCGAAAGATATCTGCCACCCCTCCCTGCAATGGAAATCCCTGCAGGAGGTGGGCCTGTCGGGATGGATGGAACACTTGTTCTCCCCGTCAAGATAAACGCAGGAACCGTCCTTCTTCTTTTCCAGAAAATACCTCCTGTTCACGCAGCTTACATCTTTGTTCAAGCACTCGGTGTTTGTCACGGAACAGACTTCCCTGACGCTATACCGGCCGGAGGCGCGTTCCTCTCCGGTAACCGTAACGTCATAGGTCCTGCAGCAGATCGCTTCACAAAGTTCCCGGACTTCGTTGCAATCGCCGCGGAAGACGAGTTTCTTGTTCCTGGCATCAAGTGTTATTTTGGAAAGGTCCTTCATGCGGTTCACGGTTCACGGTTTACGGGTCACGGAACATCCGTCTGTATTATTTTTATTGTAATATGAAACCCTGTATCGGTAAAGGAGATTAACCGGGCTGGCGCTTAAAACCTGAAGAAATACACTATGACCGGCCCGGTCCTTATTATCTTTTCCGGCCGCCTGTGCAGGGTCCATTCGGAAATGACCTTCTCGTCGATATCGTGATGGCAATCGCCGGGGAAATAGCGCTTATAGGGAAAGCTCATGACCGCCGACCTTGAGGTCCTCATGACTTCCCTGAATGCCTCCGCCTGCTTCCCTTCCAGGTGTTCCCAGACCTGCAGGGCGATGAACATGTCGTATTTTTTGTCTTCAACGGGCCACGGCAGGGTTCTCGCGTCGTGCGTATATGTTATTTCGCAGCCGTGGAACCGCATATCCATGGTATCCGAACCTTTGACCAGCGGCGCCTTCCTCGGACCAAGCTCCAGGACCTTTTCCGGGGATTCCCTTTCCACTATATCCAAGACCTTTCGCATGTAATTCCACCTGCCGGCATAATAAGGGTCTTCTTTCTTCAATTTCCGGAATTCCCCGTAACTGATGGTCGTCGGAGTCGGATTGTTCCCCGGGATAACGCCGGGGAATATTTCCGCCAAACGGCTTCCCGCCTCCAGCACGGTGTTTACCGTAAAACTTCCCGCGTATCTCAAGAAATACCCCAGGGTCCATTTCACGCCTTTATCGCCGGCGATCTGACGGAACCTTGATAAGCCCAGTCTGAATTGCCCGGCAATTCCGGGCCGTACCGCGTTCATCTCTTCCTCTCGTAAACCGTGTAAGTGCCGATGCCTTTGCGGACGAAGTCTTTTTCCAAAAGGGAAGCCACTTCCCTTGAAGCGAGAATATTTCTGTAAAAAGCGACGTTTTGCGCCGGCACGCTTACTACAAGAAATGCGCTCTTCCTATCCTTCAGAAGGACCAGGAACCTGTCTTTATCGGACCATACATCCTTCGAGAGATACTGCCCTTTCCTTCCCAGGCGGAACAGGACCTCCTTCGTGGCTATGACGCGGTCCTCTTCCCGCGCTTCCGCGCGCAAATAGCCGTATAACTTTTTAGCTCCCTCCTGCCCGTAACTGTAATTTGTCTGGTACTCCGCCAAGGCCTGTTTTACGCTGAGGGAAAGGGTCTGGGCAAGGACAAGAACGATGATAAGGAACTTGCCGCCGCAGGGGCTCACCCCGGTGCGTCTTTTCGAGAGATATACCCAGAAAAAACACGCCACAAGCGGCACGACATACAAACAAGCCTGGATAACCATATCCCTCGCGACCGCATCCATCCCCGTTCCGACAGCCAGGGCCTTCCGCAGATCGTACCTCAATATATGGACAGGGTCCTTAACAAAAACAAGAAAATACACGAACGTCGCCGTCCCGAACAATAAAATCCGGGGCGTGAACAGCTTGTCGATCTCGCCTCCATCCAGGACCCGGTTCACGAGCACAAGGATAAAAAACGCCAGGCCGGGTATCATGTATTTTGGGAAACCGTGGTTAAAAACCGAAACGAACAAATAGACGGAAATAGCCGCCATGCATAGAAAGAAAAGATCTATTTCCCGGCGCCTTTCTCTCAGGAAAGCTATTCCCCCGTAGACTGAAAGACAGACGCCCAGAAGAAGATAAGGCGAAAACCATACCGCAAGCACCGCGAGGTTGGATGCCCATACCTTAAGGCCCAAAACGGAAGCGTACATGCCTATCCTCTGTGCCCCATGCGTGAAAGGCGCGTAGAGCGATAGCCCCATGCTGTGGGCCAGCAGCCACCATGCCGCCAGAAAGACAAAAAAAGAGACTATCATTGCCGAAATATATCGCGGAAAACGATCCCTCGCGAACCTGTAAATGAATACGAGCGTCGCGGGAGCGAGAATAAGCGGCGTGCTGAATTTCATCAAAAGAGCGCACACCCAGAATACGGAAGCCGCAAGGAGGGCCCCAGAGCCTCCGCTTCCGCAATATCTCAAAAGACAATATAGCCATAGCAATATGAACGGCACCAGGACCGTATTATCGATATGCGCCAATAAGGACCCCTGGATAAAAGCGGGATTGACCGCCAATAAGAGACCCGCTATCGCGGTCGCGGCCTTTTCCTTCCCGGGGAAAAGCATCCCCCCTATCGCAAGCACCATCGCCAGCGTTAACGCGGAACTTATCAGCCCGGGCAGCCTGAAAACCCAGGGATCGCTCCCGAAGATCCTGATACATGAAGAAAGCAGGATGTCGTATGCCGGCGGGACAAACAGCTGGATGGGCCTGTGCTCGCGGATCCTCTCCGCGTTCGATATCTCATAGACCTCGTCATCGGTGACGGGTTGCCCCGTCTTAGGAAGAGCCAGAACAAGAAAAATGCACAAAAGTATTATGTATAAGAGGGCCGTTCGCGTTCGTTCGCCTGGAAAAATCATAAATGGGCCGTTCTCCCGGTTCAATCGAGGCAGCTCTTTACGGCCTCGATGACCTTTTTTTGCTCATCTTTCGTCATTGAAGGATAAATAGGGATCGACAAAACCGTTGAATAGGCCCTGTCGGTATTCTTGAAACCGGACCTCAGCTCAAGATACCTGTGGAGCGGTTTATAGACCGGGCGTGCGGCCGTAACGCCTTTATCTTTGATGCGCTGGATAAGCCCCGTGACATCCTTTTCCGTCTTAACCACGTAACGGTAATAAACGTGATCGAACTCTCCTTTGGGAAGCGCGAGCCCTGTTCCCCCAAAAGCCTTATCATATCCCGCGGCTATTTCTTTTCTCCGCGCTATCATATCGGGAAGTCTCTTCATCTGCGCGAGCCCCATCGCCGCCTGCATATCCGTCATCTTGTAATTATAGCGGAGTTTATAATGTTCCTTCTCGTCGTAATCACGCCTGTCCCGCGCTATCTGAAGGATCTCCCTGTCATCCGAAAGAATCGCCCCGCCCTCTCCGCAGGCCAGCATCTTGCAGGCGTAAAAGGACAGTATGCTGAACCGGCCGACGCTCCCCGCGCGGCGTTCGCCGTACACGGCCCCGACGGAATGCGCGCAATCCTCTACTACGGGAATTCCCGCCTCCTCGATCTTTTCAAGGTCGGCGGGGCTGCCGAACATGTGCGGCACGATAACGGCTCTCGCGTCTTCCGCGCCCGAATTCTTTATGGTCTCGGCCGAGATGTTAAAGCTCTCCGGTTCTATATCACAAAGCTCCGGGCTCGCCCCGGCCTGGTACACCGCGTTCAGGAGCGCGCTGCACACAAAGGAAGGAAAAAGGACCGCGTCGCCGGCCCCTATACCCATGGCAAGAAGCCCGAGATGGAGCGCGGAAGAACCGGAATTCACCGCAACGGCCCCTTTGACCCCCACAAAACGGGCGAGTTCCTCCTCGAACTCTTTTACTTTCGCACCCTGCGATATATACCCCGAACGTATGACCTCGGAAACGGCCTTTACTTCCTCTTCTCCGAGCGTCGGCCTTGAATGTGGAATTATGTTACCCATATATTACCCTTCTGTTCGTCGTCCGTCGATCGTCGTTCGCTTTTCGTTAATCATTGATTACGTTGATTACAGAGATTAAATAAGATTACGGGGATCAGATCTTCGTAATCTAAGATCGTTGTCCATATTACAAATCTTCGTAATCAACGCCTTTCTTTCGCCTCTAGCCTCTCGCCTTTAGCCTCGTTACTCGTCGTTCGTCGTTCGTTGTTCGTTAAAACACAGATTATCACAGATTTAAAACAGATGATCACAGATAACGCGTACTATATAATTTGATTACGAAGATTTAAATAGATTACGGGGATCAGATCTTCGTAATCTAAGATCATCGTCTGCGTCTTAATCTTCGTAATCAACGCCTTTCTTTCGCCTCTAGCCTCTAGCCTCTCGCCTTTAGCCTTGTTACTCGTCGTTCGTTGTTCGTTTTTCGTTAATCATTGATTACGTTGATTACAGAGATCAGATTTTCGCGATCTAAAAGATATCGTTAAACTGCGAATCTTCGTAATCATTTTATTTAACCTTCATCCTTTAACCTTTATCCTTAAACCGAATCCAACAAGTACCTGAGCGCCCCGAACCCTTCCGCGTACTTCACCTTCGCCTGGAACCCGCGAAAGTTAGCGACGGCTCTCGTGCTCTCGACCATGTCGAGGCTGGTCGGGTATTCCCTTTCGACCTGGGATCTGTGGCATTTGAGGAGCTTTACCTTATCCTCGAGGACATCGCCTATATCGACGAAAAGATGCGGTTCGTAATTACTGGAAGTGTAATCTTCGTAGAACAGGACCTTCCTGCGGTACCTGGAAGCTACCACGGTGCTTTCGGCAAGGTACCTGTGGTCCTGATGCGTGTCGTCGGGATAATTGACCAGTATCACCTGGGGATCGCATTCTTTGATGGCCCCTTCTATCTTGCCGATAAGCTCCCTGTCCACCGTAAGTTTAGTATCCATGAACCCGCCCCAGTATATCTCTTTTACGCCGAGCATCGCCGCGGCTTTTTCCTGTTCTTTTATCCTCACCTCGGTCTCTCCTCCGAACTCCCCGTGCGTGGCCACGAAGAAAAATATGCTCGATTTCTTTTGCGCGGCCATCTTGAGAAGCGTGCCCCCGCACCCGTATTCTATATCGTCAGGATGAGCGCCGATCGCCAGAATGTTCATGTATGCTCCCTTCTTTTATTTCGTCGTCCGTCGTTCGTCGTTCGAATTCCGTAGCTGCCCGATTTATCGGGCACTTCAACCTTCATCCTTTAACCTTTATCCTTCGACCCATCACCTATCACTTATCACGTATCACTTATTACGCTTTCCTCCCGCTCCTTATTATACCAAGACTTTCATCCCCGTGACAGAACAACAGGTCTACCACGGACATGTTCGGGTGAAACCCGTCATAGAGCTGACGGTACCTCGGGTGTTCGTATTCCTGGAATTCAAGGGTTATCCCGCTCTTGACGAACAGTTCCTTATCCAGGTAGTCCTCCCCGCCGGCGCCCGAAAGATAAACGTCGCCTCCCAGCTGCCTGCATAGGTCAACGAGCCTTTCCGTGCCGCTCGTCTTAACGCCAAGGTCCGAACTCCTGACCAGCTTCGTCCCTACGCCGAGCGCCTTCTTGAAATATTCTATAAAATGCGCGTTAAGGTCCGCAAGGAATTCCCACTGTTCCCCGAAACTCTGCCTGAAGAACGCGTGATGCTCCTCAAAATGCGGCGCCCGCGAATAGTTCAGTTCGATGCTCTTCAGGTGTTTTTCACGCCAGTTCTGGCGCCTGTCTATCCTGGTTTCCTTTATAGTCTGGCCGAACTCATAAAGGACCGGCACCGTTATCCACTGCCACCCTTCGGCGTTGCGTATCTTGTTCCTGTTCTGCCATTCGTTCTTTTTATACTGGACGTCGTCCAGGAGAACGAATACGTCGCACCGGTCCATCTTGTCGAAGTAACCCATCCATGGCAGATACTGTGGCTGATGTATGGCTATTTTCACTCTACTCTTCCTGTGACTTGTGACTTGTGACTTGCGACCCTTCGCTTTCCGTAAACTTCACGAATACCGGATTGCTGAACAGCATGCTCGGATACTTCCCCCGTATATCCAGCCGGTAATACAACTTCTTCCCCGGTTCGTACAGCTTGTCCTTGTATTCATAAACCCCGCTACTATCTATAGCGAACTCCTTGATAACCTCACCGGACCTTATGAGCGAAGCCGTGACCCTGTCGCCGCATTTCCCTTCCCACCCGGCTTCGAAGGTTATCGTAACGGGACCGGGGGCCTTAAGTTCCCCTCCCATGCCGGCTTCTTCATTATCATATTTTGCGGTGAACGAATCAAGCTTTAACGTATATTCTTTCGTCCTCCTGACGGCGTACATCTTTCCCGACCTCATCGCTTCAAGCAGGTTTTTACCGGTGTTGGAAGGGACAAAGAAAACCGTTTGCACTTCGTCTATGTCCTTCCCGCCGGACGCTTCGGCGCTGTGATATGACATCTCCCCTATCGTCCATACGGGTTTTTTCCTTTCGCCGCGGCAATATTCGCCGAGAAGCTCGTCCCAAACCCCGCCCGGGCCGCCTATCCTCCTGTATCCTTCATAAAAACAGCAGAAGCCGGTGTATCCCCACGCTTTCCTCATGTGTTCCTCAGCCGCGGGACTAACGACCTTCACCGGGCCGATGATGGTATAGGTTTCGGCTTCCGGAGCCGACCAGAACGTCATGCCGCCTTTTTCATTAACATAATCGATGACCTCCTGGTACGGACCTATCTCTGCCCTTCCTCCGTATTGGTCATATTTTACCTGTTTATAAGGGAAATTACATAAAGCGAAAAAAAGACCCGTAAGTATCAACGTCCAGCAAAGCGGATCGGCAAGATAGAATCTCGGATGCTTCTTCTTAAGCGAGACCGCGCCGAGGATGATCAGAACAAACGGCCAGAGCATTAGAACGCTTTTAAGGCCGTATCTTTCGAATCCCCCGTTGGAAACGGTAGGGATGCCGCCGTAATCTCCCGGGTCAATACCCATAACGAGAAATTGCACATCCCAATCGTTCAGGGTAAGCCCCTCCCCGGCATAGGGTTTCCCGGTCCAATAGTAGAAAGGCGCCACCTCGGCGGACATGTGAACGGTCATATCCGGGACCTTACCGTCAATGAGGTCCACCCTGTCGGAATATTTCCTCGCCCCGTATTTCAAAAGCCCGTTCTTTTCTACCGTCTTTTTCACTGCGCACCTGAACGGCGCGACACCGTATTCCCACTTCGGCATCAGGTTCTCGGTCAA